>JBGSWK010000013.1:0-367804 GCA_041752475.1 Pyrinomonadaceae bacterium
TGCCGCCGAGCAGGCCGCAAAGGCGGCGGCGCTCGCTTCGCTGAGCAGTACGATCACCGGAATGGCCGGGATGTCCGACATTCACGCCTGCGTGACGCCGTCACCCGTTCCGCCGCACGGTCCGGGCGTGGTCATCGACGGCTCGGCGACGGTTCTTATCAACAATATGCCCGCCTGCCGCCTCGGCGACACGATCATCGAACCCCTCGGCCCGCCAAACAAGATCGTCAGCGGCGAAATGAAGGTGATCATAGGAGGATGAACGGATTTGGGAATTGCGATTTGTGATTTCGGATTGCGAGCATCCGAAATCCGAAATCCCCATTCCCAAATCGCTAGGGGTGCGTCATCTCGACCGGCACGACCCATTCGTCGAATTGTTCGCTGGTGAGCAATCCCAGTTCGAGCGCCGAATCCTTCAGAGACGTTCCTTTCTTGTGCGCGTTCTTCGCGATCTTCGCGGCGTTGTCGTAACCGATGTGCTGGTTCAGCGCGGTGACGAGCATCAGCGAATCCTTCAGATAATGATCGATCTTCTCTCGGTTGAGTTCGATCCCCGCGACGCAGAACTCGACGAATCCGCGACAGGCGTCGTTCAAAAGCCGGACCGAATGCAGGAAGTTGTGGATCATCACCGGCTTGAAGACGTTGAGCTCGAAGTTGCCCTGCGAACCCGCAAATCCGATTGCCGCGTCGTTGCCCATCACCTGCGCCGCGACCATCGTGATCGCCTCGGACTGCGTCGGATTGACCTTGCCCGGCATGATCGAACTTCCCGGTTCGTTTTCCGGTATTATCAGCTCGCCGATACCGCAGCGCGGACCCGACGCGAGCCAGCGGACGTCGTTGGCGATCTTCATCAGGCTTGCGGCGAGCGTCTTCAAAGCGCCTGAGGCATAAACCACCTCGTCGTGCGCCGACAGCGCCGCAAACTTGTTCGGATGCGCACGGAACGGCAAACCCGTCAATTCGGCGATCTTCGCCGCCGCTTTGTCGGCGAATTCCGGATGTGCGTTAAGTCCGGTGCCGACCGCGGTTCCGCCGATCGCGAGGTCGAACAAGCCGTCGAGCACCTGCCGGAGACGGACGATGTCGCGCTCGACGAGGCTAGCCCAGCCGCCGAATTCCTGGCCGACCGTGATCGGCGTCGCGTCCTGCAAATGCGTTCGGCCGATCTTCACGACATCCGCGAATTCCTTTGCTTTTGCGTCGATCGCGTCGTGCAGGACCTGAACCGTCGGGATCAGGGCGTTCAAACGCTCGGCAGCGGCAATGTACATCGCCGTCGGGAACGTATCGTTCGACGACTGCGACATATTGACGTCGTCGTTCGGATGAACGGGCTTCTTCGATCCCATCACGCCGCCGGCGATCTCGATCGCGCGGTTCGAGATGACCTCGTTGGCGTTCATATTCGTCTGCGTCCCCGAACCGGTCTGCCAGACTCGGAGCGGAAAATGCGCGTCGAGCTTGCCGTCGATGACCTCGTCCGCGGCGCGTACGATCAGATCGAGTTTTTCCTTCGTCAGCAAATTCGACTTGAGTTCATGATTCGTCAGCGCCGCGGCCTTCTTCAGAATCCCCAGCGCGCGGATCATCTCGCGCGGCATCGTATCGAACCCGATGTTGAAATGATGAAGCGAGCGCTCGGTCTGCGCGCCCCAGTATTTGTCGGCCTCGACGGCGATCTCGCCCATCGAATCGGTCTCGGTCCTCGTTGCGATTGTGTTTGTTGCTTCAGACATAAAATTTTCTTCGTTGCGGTTAGTTATAGCCTTGATTATACTTGGGAATCCGCACGCGATAAAGTTACTCGAGAGGACAATGTTCGCAATGAAAAAATCAATTCAAAGACTTTTTGGAATCGGCATTTTGGCGGTCGCATTCGGCGCCGCGACTGTTTGCTACGGACAGATCACGGGCGGTTACGGCGATACTTCGACGACCAATCCCAATGTCGTCGCCGCGTCGAACTTTGCGGTCAAACAAGGCGCGAAAAAGTCGAAAATCAAGGTAACGCTCGTGAAGATCGAAAAGGCGCGGATTCAAATCGTTGCCGGGCTTAACTACGAAGTTTGCCTCGAAGTCCGCGTCAAACGCGGCCGGAAATTCGTGACCGAGTACGCGAAGGCCGTTGTTTACAAGGACCTCCAAAACAGGTACTCGCTCACGACCTGGTTTCTTGAAAAGGAACAGCTGTTTTGCGGAGAGCCCAATCAATGAAAATACTGATCACGTGTGTCGCCGCTGCGGCCTTGGCCATTTCGGCGGCGGCCCAAACCGCCGACCTTCCGCGGACACGGGCGGAATTGTCCAATTACGAGGAAACGAGCCGTTACGCCGAGGTCACCGGCTTCATTGCCGAACTTCAACGCAAAAGCGCGACGGTTCGTGTTGAAAATTTCGGCGACTCCGAAGAGGGCCGCGCGCTGCCGTTGATGATCCTTTCCGACCGTGCGGTGGCGACTCCCGCCGAGGCGCGCGCCCTCGGACGGCCGGTCGTCTTCGTGATGGCCAACATTCACGCCGGCGAGGTCGAGGGCAAAGAGGCGGCGCTGGTCATCGCGCGGCGCCTGCTGTTCGGTGATCTGAAGCCGTTGCTTGCGAAACTGACGATCCTCATCGCGCCGATTTACAACGCCGACGGCAACGAGAAAGTTTCGACCGACAACCGGACGAATCAAAACGGTCCGATCGGCGGCGTCGGCGTTCGCGAAAACGCCCAGAAGCTCGACTTGAACCGTGATTATATGAAGCTCGATTCGTCCGAGGCGCGGGCGCTGATCGGCGTTTTCAACCGCTGGGATCCGCATCTGACGGTCGATCTCCACACGACGAACGGCTCGTATCACGGCTATCACCTGACCTACTCACAACCGCTCAATCCGAATACGGATCAGGCGATCCTCGACTTTCAGCGAAACCGGATGATGCCCGCGATCGCCGCTTCGCTGCTGAAGAATTTCAAGTTTCGTTCTTATTACTACGGCAATTTCACGGGATTCTCGAACACGCCGAAGGAAGGCGCAAAAAACACCTGGGAAGCGTTTACGCACCAGCCGCGGATCGGTCAAAACTATGGCGGGCTTCGGAATCGCCTGACGATCCTGTCGGAAGCCTACAGTTACGTCACCTTCCGGCGCCGCGTGGAGGTCACCGAGCGGTTCGTCGAAGAGATACTTAAGTTCAGCGCCGCCAACGCCGTCGGAATCCGGGCTTTGACGAAAGCCGCGGACGACCGGACCGTCGCCGGCCTGGCTGGGAAAGGACTTTCGTTCGGTGTCGAATTCAAACCGAAAGCACTCCCGAAACCCGTCGATATTCTCGTCGGCGAGGTCGAAAAGATCAAAAATCCGCGATCGGGCAAAGAGATGACGGCGATGATCGAGGACAAGTACAAGCCGCTCCGGATGGAAGACATCGGGATGTTCGAAGCCGTCCGAAGCGTCGCCGCACCGAAAGCGTATTTCATCAAAGCCGACAAATCGATCGTCGACAAGCTTCGCCAGCACGGAATCCAGGTCGAGGAACTGTCGGCGGATCTTGAAACCGAAGTCGAGGCGTTTGCCGTCGAGAGTTTTGAGAAGTCGAAACGCCCGTTTCAGGGGCATAACGCGATGATGGTCAAAGGAAGCTACGCGACGGAAACGGTCAAATTCCCTGCCGGGACGATCGTTGTTCGCACCGCGCAGCCGCTCGGACGCCTCGCCTTTTATTTGCTCGAGCCGACGAGCGACGACGGACTCGTTGTCTGGAACTTCTTCGACGCGACTCTTGAATCCGCAAAGGCGCTGCCGATCTACAAACTGATGCGCGAAGTGAATCTTCCGACCCGGATCGTCAAGAACTGAATCTGAAAGAAAGTCCGGTTCGCCGAGTTCTGGGTCTCAGGCCTGGCGAACCCCAGACCGCGCGATCTCGAGCTTCAAATCGGCGCTCACGCCTGATCGCATCAGTGGCGGGCGCCCCAAGCCGTACTGATTCTTGCCCGCGAATTTCCGCGGATCCGCGCGAACAAGATCTTTTCCGAACCCGCGCCGGAAAGCCGCTTTTCAACACTTTGGCCCTTGGCCCAATTTCAAAAACCCGCTTCTTTCGCAACGCTTTGGACCCAAACTTCATTGGCGCCGATTCGCGGAGATTCGCGGGCAAAACAACTTTTCAACGCGCGATTCGGGCTAATTTGTACTTTCGGCCGTGCGGACGCAAACCGATATCTATTCGCGCAGGCTGCCCGAATCTTCCGACTCAAGTTCTTCCCCGGTCATTCGGTCGTAACGCCGTCGAACTCAGCCTCGTATTTGGTCGCGTCCGCCCTTGTCGCACGGACGATACCGTCCTTGTGGTGCGGCGGCGCGTAGATAGTGTAAAGCTTCAGTTCGCGTTGCGAATCGGCGTTGATGACATTGTGCCTCGCGCCGGCCGGTACGATCAGCACGTCGCCCGGTCCAAGCTCGTGCTCGGTGTCATTGACGATGCACCGTGCGAGACCGCTCTCGACCCTGAAGAACTGGTCCGTGTCCTGATGGATCTCTTCGCTGATCTCCTCACCGGCATTGAGCGACATCAGAACCAGCTGCAGGTGCTGCGCTGAATAAACTACCTTTCTAAAATTCGGATTCTCGATCGCTTCGAGTTCGATGTTGGTTGCGAAACCCTTCGCCGTCCTGGCGGGTTTTTGGGCGTTCATCACATACTGCTTCGATTCAATTTGATTCGGCAATTCGCCTTCGAAATTGTCGTCCGCGAATCGAACACTCCCAATAAAAGTATATGCCTCTGCAAAGCCGGTCACAATGAACCGAAGGAGCAATTGCGGCCATTGCAACTGTTGTAATTTGAATGGGTGCACGAATGCGCCGGGAGGTTTGTCCTAGCTTTGACCCACGGAGCGGCACGCTCACGAAGTTTTTGGTTTGTCTTGAGCTCGCGTTGCAAGCGCAAGCGCGCGGGTTTGGTTTCCGGCGGAATCGTATTCAAATCCGCTTGTCGCGATGCGGTTTGAAGCGGTCTTGCAGGTCAGATTCGACATGCAGTCAGCTCTTCCAGTCGAGACCTACTTGCCAAAGGTAAATTTCGTTTTGTACGCTTTGATGACATTCAGTTTGAAATCTTTGACGAGGACCATATCCCATTGCGGACTCAACACCGTTTCGACTGTTCCGTGTTTCGACTGCCACAATATCTTGCCCGTTTCGACGTCGTAGATGATTGCTCTTTGGCTGTCAAATGCCCCGCGATACAAGAGTTTCTTGCCATCAGGACTGAAACTGATTTCCTGGGCCGTTTCCTTTGGTTTGACAAGAGTGCGAACCAAATTGCCCGTTTTCATATCCCACAACTTAATGGATTTGTCCTTCGCCGCTGTTGCCAGCAAACTTTCATCGGGACTGATCGCCAAATCATTCATGACAGGCTTATGGCCGGCCGCGATCTTGAATTTGAGTTTTCCGCTTGCTACATCCCAGAACTTTACTGAACGCGCCGTTCCCGTGATCAGGGTTTTTCCATCCGAAGTAAATGCCAGGTCGTAAATCCGGAATTCCGGCGATTGATTGCTTGGTTTTCCGTTGGGGCCTGTTTCGTCGTCTTCCAATCTGACCATTAACTTGCCGTCTCGCGCATCCCATAAATAAACTTCAGTATAATAGGCAATCGCCAGCAAGTTGCCGTCAGGACCATAATCTACGGCAAGCGGCGCACGCCACCCGAACATTTGCTCGCCAGTAAGCAAGGCGATTTTCTGTTGGTTTTCGGTATTCCAAAGTTCGGGCGGATTATCGCTTAAAACATTAGTTGTAACCAACCGAGTCCCGTCAGGACTAATTCCCGGTTCATCCCCCCAAGAACGAAACGAACCCAAAAGTTTTCCCAGTTTGATATTCCAAAGTTCAACTCCTTTCTTAAAACAACTGATGGCTATTAAATCCCCGTTTTTATTAAAGGAAGCCCACTGCCGACGATAAATAAATGTGCCAAATTCTGCTCCATTACAGGGCAGAAAAGTTGAAGCAACCTCCCCTGTTACCGCTTTCAGAAAAGTAATTTTTCCCTTTAGATCGCCATCTTCATCAAACCCGTCGTGAATAAAAACGAATTCTCCGGTTGGTGTAAATGTTCCATTAACCCGCTCGTTTACATTCACAGACCATAAAAAATCCGATTCTCTGTAGAAAAAATCAGGGTTTTTAGACGGTGTTTGGCCCCTTATCTCGAAAGAAAGCAAAAAACAGAGGATTATTGCGAACCAACAAACGAATATACTTTTGATATGCTCTTTCATTGGTTGCCTCCTACTTCAAGCGCGATTTTCGGTAGCGAAAATACAGAACTCTAACCCCGAACGCCCCTGGAAGCAGAGAGCGATAAATTTCTCCGGCAGAACCCGGTTGTCCTCTGACGGCAAGATCAAATAAATGAATTCTTGTCGAAGCAATAAATGCTTTGCGTATCAACCACCTGTCGGATTTTATCTTTGCTTCATATCTGAGTTTCGGATCAGTTTTTAGCCGGTCGTTTCTAGTTTTCTCATCGTGTCCTTTACAATTCTTATCCAATGAACTAGATGGAGCTTCATTCGGATTCTCCCAACCCGGACCGCAGTTGAACCCCAGGACGGGAATCAAGGTCTCCCAACCTCGCTTGAAGGATTCTTTGATATGATTCAGGCCGTCTTTGAAACCCTGCCAAGCTTTACCGAAGAAATCTCCGATCGATGAAGCATCCGAGATTCTATTGATTATCGAATCTTCAACGATACCTATCAAATTCCCGATGATCATCAGACCGATAATGCGGATCAGAGTCCCAATTCTACCCTGTAACAGCAAACCGCCAAGTTGTAACGCAGTTGCTGCATATGACGCGATATTGGCTCCCGAGACAATTCCTGAAGCGATTGTCAACCACTGCGGTATTTGAAAGAAGCCGAGCGTAAAGATCTGAATCGCTCCGGCAAGCGCCAATCCGAGACCGACAACCGCGCCTAAAATAAACAAAGCGATTCGCACATACTTGTTTGCCAAAACCGATGCGATGGCTTTGCCAATAGCACTCAGCACTCTGCCGACACCCTTAAAGAAACGACCGATTGCTCCCCAAAACAAGCCGTCGGGGTCGGAGTAATTTACTGGATCATTCCCGCAATAGTTGTAAAGGTTCAAGGTTTGCGGATTCTTCAATTCAACAGCGCCCATCCCAATCGGATCAACTTGTGTGAATCTGCCTTGTTTTGAGTCGTAAGTCCGATTGACCGCATAATCCAACCCCGTTCTCGCACTTCGCTCATAACTCGTAAAGGCTTTGCTCAACGAAATATTTGACTCCGCGCCAAGAGCCGTGCCGAACGGCAAGGTCGATTGTTCATAATTCGCTCCTGTTGACTGATTGGTGACCGCTTTTGTGCCGAGTCTGTCCGGATGGGCATATTCGGTGTATTCCCCGCCGCTTCCGTTAGGCGTAACCGTCGAGAGCAATCTTTCGCCCAAATACAGATAACTCTTCGTCCAAGTCGGAACGGTTCCCGCGAATTCCGTGTATTCAACCGCGCCGCCGTGAGCGAGGATCTTCAAATAGCCGTAGATATAATCCAGATCCATCAGGCGTTGATTCGAAGAGCCGTATTGAAAGGCTTGCAGATAGGTGCCGTCATCTTTCCTGACTATCAGAATCCGGTTCGCCGCGTCGTATTCAAATTTCAGCCAGGTTCCGTCCTCGGCTTTGGCGCGGGTCTGGTTTCCGGCGGAATCGTATTCAAATCCGCTTGTCGTGATGCGGTTCGAAGCGGTGTTGTAGGTCAGATTCGGCAAGCCGTCGAGCGGGATCGGTGAATTGTCCGCGGCCACCCCCGTCGCCGTAACATTCGTGCGGTTTCCGTAGCGGTCGTAACTGTAGTTTTGTGTCCAAAGATTTCCGCCGCTGCCGCCTTTCGCCTTTGTCAATCTGCCGAGCGCGTCAAACTCGTATTCGCGGTTCTTGTTGTTGTCAAGATTGTTGATGATCTTCGTGAGATGCCCCGTCTTGCCGCTCAGATTGCCGACGCTGTTGTTGCGGCCGTAATCGTAGCTCAGATCCAGGAAAGTCTGGTTGTTCTTGATCGCTTTTTGATTCGTAAGAAGTCCGGTTTGCTGGTCGAACGAATACTCTTCGGTGACCTGATTCGTTCCCGCCGCGCCGATCTTGATCGAAGTTGTCCGGTCGGAAGCATCATAAACCATGTTGCCAGCGACTTCCGTGCTGTTCACTTTCATCGAACTCAAACGGCTGGCGACATCAAAGCTGTTTTGAATCAACTTTCGCGGACTGCCCGAAAGACCGTATTGCGCCGGATACCGCACATCGGTTACACGGTCGAGCGAATCATAGAGATAGCTGACCGTCATCGGATAACTTGACCGATAATCAACCGTCTGTGTGTAGTCGGAGATTCGGCTTTCGGCATCGTAGGTGAAATTCTCCGTCAGTAAGCCGTCAGTGCGGATTTGGCTGATTCGCGTTTTGTCACCCGCCGTCGCGTAACTGAAACTGACTGTCGGAGCATAGTGAATCGTCAGATTCGCTTCCGTTGGTCCCGAAATATCATAACTTCTCGACTGCAAACTATTCAACGGATCGTCCGCCCCGCTGATTTGATATGAGAAATTTGTTCTGACTCCGCGGGCATCGGTTCTTTGAATGAGGTTTGAACGAGCGTCATAAATAAACGCTTCGCTCCATTTCGCGCCCGTGCCGCCCGCGCCGACAAACGCTCCGGCATCATTTAAGGTTGCCGTTTGTTCGGCAAGTTTCTGGCGCGTCAATCTTCCAAGTGCATCATATTTGAACTCGCGGAGTTGACTGCCCTGTTCGGTTTTGATGAGTCTGCCCAGCGTGTCGTGCGTGTATTTCGTCATCAAACTGCCCGCTGCTGAAACCGTGCCGTTGCCGTTCGGATTCGGTTCGACGACTTCGACCAATCGGCCTTGCTGGTCATAACGCCCCCAGCGCTCGCGCCCCCAAGCATCGACGACGCGCATTGTGTTGCCGATTAAAGTCGATGCCGCATCGGGACGCGCCGTTTCGTTGTAAAAAGCCTTGGTTTCGCTACCGTCCGGTTCGATAACCTTGATCAATCTGCCCTGCGAATCATAAACTCTTTCGCTCCATTGAGGGGTTTCGCCTGCTCTGTATGGAAGGGTCTGTTTCCATTCCTCGGCATATTTGGTGTATTTCATTTCGACGATATCCCAAACATTATTCGCACCGAGCGACTCTTCTTTCTTGGTTAAGCCGACGCCGTTGAGAAATTTCACGGACTTGCCCGCCAGATTGTTATTTGCTTCGTGAACTTCTTCCGTTACGGTCATCGCCGTATCATCGTATGCAAAGATCGAATACGCCCCTGTCGAGGAAATTGATTTGACCGGACGAAGCGTGTCCGGATTGTACATCATGGTCGAAGTCCGCCCGTTTGCATCAGTTTGCTGCTTGATCAATCCTGAATTTTCATCGAAAGTCGAAGTGGTGATTAATCGGCGCGGTGAATTCGGATCCGCCGAACCCCGTGTTTGTGAAACCGGATAAGCAAATTGCGTTGTGCTTGTATATTCAATGCTCGTTTGCTCACAACAAGCGGTCGAAGCGGTACGGGTATTGCCCGTGATGTCATAGCTTTGGGCTTCGTAATTTGCTCCTGTTTGATTTTGGGCATCACTATATGAGGTTGTTTTAGTGATATTTCCGCGCTTTTCGGTTGTCGGGTCGTAAACCGAAACCTCAAAATAATCCCAAGCCACGCAATATACTCCGCCGTAAGGATGTTCTTCCCATTGAGTGCAATCACCTTGCACCCATGTCGTTTGTGTCGTGTAGGGGTCGTGGGTTGCATCATGCTGAATCACCCCTGGTGCTTCAACCAAGGCGCTATTTTGATAGTTATCATATTCATAAACCGTCCACGACGCCTTTGTGCTGTCTGGATTTTCGATGCCTGAAGCAGTCATCAGATTGTAAATATGCCGACCCGAATAGCCCAAAGTGTTTGTCTGCCCGATATAGGCGGGAGAATTATCATATTGGGCAACCGCACAACGCAACAATTCATTGCCGTCTCCGTAGTCGCACGAGCGGGTGATTTGATTGAATCTGCCGCCCGTGTAGGAATAAGCCGTTTTGACCTTCTTGCCGTTTTCATCGGTAATTTCCGCCCAACTCGGACGCGGTGAATCATATTCGCCCTGTTGCCAACTGACTAACGAAGAGGAAACAACGGTCGGAGTCGAGCCGTTCATAATTATCGTTTCATCCGCAAACACTAAGCCGTCCGTCCAGGCATTCGGCGTGCGGTACGAATACTGTTTGCTTATTGCCCCATTCGGTTGCGTAACGGTGGTGGTACGCGCCGGAGAATTGCTCGTGCCGTCCCAATGATAATCGTTATTGTTGAATGAATATGTCGTTACCGCATCTTCGTTGACGTCTCTGCCGTCCCAACTTTCCGTTAAAGTCGTGTAGGTCGGCGCGTCCGAAAGATTCGCGCCGTTAGTGCGTCCCGTCTCGTTTGTCGTTGACAGCGGATAATTGTACACGGCTTTCTTGGACATTTGCCCTGCCGAAACAATGCCTTGAGCTTCCGAACTTGCCGACCAACCCATTCCGCGTTGTTCGACCACCTTGGTGAGCATTCCGTATGAAGAATATGAATCCGAATCATCAAACCAATAGCCAGTATTTGTCGCTGGATAATAAATCGCATCAATCACTGACACCGGATTGTTTCTGACCATCGGCGTGATGCCCGAAGCAAATGAGTAATTGAGAGTAAGCGATTTGTAGTGAAGTTTGAACAAGGTACGGGTTTTGCCCCCACCGTAAATCTCCTCCTCATTTTGCATTCGTGGAGCTTTCGCGCTGATCAGACGATTGCTTGAGTCATATTCAAAGGTGATGACCCGACCTAACGTATCGGTAACGGTCTGAATGGCCGGACCTTGATTGTTCCGATATGTAACCGTCAGGTAATTTCCTTGTGCGTCGCGGATAAAGGTCGGATAAACCGCATTGTCGCCCTTTGCGCCGTAGTAAATGTAAGTTCCGTTCGGGAAATACCCTTGTGCCGCGTAAACTCCGTTACTGTCCCGAAAACTTTTGTAATCAATAAATTTCCCGTCTGCCGTATGACCGACGAATGATGAATATCCGCCCGAACCGGGGTAAATCGTTCCTGAATAACCATGCCGCGTGCCGTCGGCATCAATCAACATACTGCCGCCGTTCGATCCCATATCCATGATCTTTCGAAACCGAGCGACCAACCCGGCGCGGGAAAACCACGGTCGATATCAAAGGTCAGTTCGTTGCCCGCTTTATTCCAAACCCGTGAGTTGTAGTTCAAATTCAGAGCCAAATCAATGCCGCGTCCGGGAAGCGAAATAACCGGTGCGGAAAGTTGAAAATTGCCGTTTCCCGCTCCGTCGTCTGCAGGAGACCCCGGCGGATTGCCGGGAAGATTGCCGGGATCGTCCGAAGAATTCCAATTATCATTATTCCAAATACCTTCGCCCTGATTAAGATTCTGACTGTTTGCAGGGAGTTCTTTGTCTTTCTCCTTTTCATCAGAGCTCTCCTGTTTACCGTCCTTGGGATTTCGGATAGACCGGGAGGAAATGCTGATGGGGGCTAGTTCGCGAAAATTCGGCTGAGTCGGGCTTCCCGCAACTGAGGGAAGAACCGTCGCTGTTACCTGGGCATGTTGACCACCGCCCTGCGCGGTAATCGTAAATGTTCCGATAATGTTGGCTTCAAAAATGCCGTCATTCAGGGGTCGCGGCGCCAATCCGCGTCCGGTATCCGCCGCATGCCAAGTAAAGCCGATGGCGCTGATGGGGGCGTCTTCGGCATCGAAACCGACCGCCGAGAAAGTGATCCGTTCACCTTGCTGAACAGTGACTGATCCCGGAAAAATCTCGATGCGATTCGCCGTGCTGGCGACCGAAGAATTTCCGGAAATCGAAAGAAACGAAGCCAACCAGTTCGGCAAACCCATTGCGAGACGGCTTGAAAAGAAGGCAAATCTGAAATCTTGTGAAGATTCGCGGATTTTTCCGACAATCAACTGCGGCGCGGCCGGTGTTGATATCGAAAACAGGCTAACGATCAACAAAGCACAAAGAAATTTCGTGAAAGAATTACTCTTTGCAAAGAACTTCCGTGAGTTCCGACGGTGGGTCATATCGCTATTCATACTTCTCCTTATTCCAACCAAGTTCTTCTCCTGAGCGAAGAATTTCTTTTTCCATACGAATTTTGCTGGCGCGGGACGGGATTCATGATGTAATCCTAATTTGGCCGAAAATCGCTGATCAATCAGATCCGATAACGTGAAACCACAACGTTGAACCCGCCCACGAAACCGGTTTTCGAAAGCGAGACGGCTTTCTGAGAGTCTCGAATCCAAATACAACGTTGAAAGGAACCCACGGGAAAAGCAAATTCGCAGAAATTATTTTTGCGGATAGTTATAATTAGTGATGCTTATTTATAAACGCGCCTCGCGAACCTGAATCCGTCCTCTGGCTCGTCGCATCGATCCCGATCGAAACAAACGACGACTGGCCCGGCCAGTCAAGATACTTGACCCTGTCACCCGAAGTGGACCAGCCGTGACGAATTTTTCCACAAAGAAAGTTGTTTTATCACCATACTCAATGAGTACTGCTCAGATTGCGTTCCGCAAGAAGATCTATTCAAGGACGGGCGCTCGATAACATTTTCGTTGAAAGACTGTGGAGGACCGTCAAATACGTGGACATCTATCTGAAAGACTATGGAAGCGTTTCGGAGGTCAGAACCGGCTTGGATGCATATTTCCAGTTCTACAACGATGCACGCGGGCATCAGTCTCTGGGTTAACTAAATACAGTGACAGCAACTTCCGGCGCTATCTGGCGATAAATTCATTTTATCGACCTTTTGACCACAGCTTGCAATACGCCTTACACGCGGCGCGGCGACGCGAATTCGGTCCTAATGAACTGTTGCCGGCAGAAGAGAACCTATTGGAGCAACGCTTTGATTTCGGCCCACTCTTTGCCGATCCTGACAAGAGCCGCGTCAAGATCGCGCGCGGCATTCATCGCTTGAGTTGTCGGTGCCGCATCGACGTCCTGAAGCAGATCGAGGAGCGAAGCGAACGCGCCATGGAGCCGGTTCAGCGGGAATTCGGTCAATACCGTCGGTCCGCTTCGTCCGGTGCCGTTGAGCAGTGAATCGACACGTTTTTCGAGCCCTTTTTCCCTGATCTTCGCTTTCATCGATGAGATCTCGTCTATCAGCTCGCGAGTCACGCGGATGCCTTCGTACGCTCGCATCGAAAGGCTGAACTGCATCTGCAGTTCGGCTGCGTTCGCCGTGACACGCGGATCCATCCGAATTTTCAACGGCTGCGCGAATGTCTTGCCGTCGACGGTCAGCTTGATTGTGTAATTGCCCGGCAAAACGAATGGACCGAGCGGCTCGAACGGAGTGTCATTGAAAACCGCGGAAATCGGAAGGTCAAACTCGGCGACGGCCGGCCGCGGATAGCGAAGGTCCCAAACGAATCGCTGCATGCCGGGTTCGTTCTTCAACGCCTGATGCGGGCGGATCCAGTAAGTCGGGTATCTGAGTTTGCCTTCGTCATAGTCGAACGGCTTATCGTCGCTCGAGAATTTCCGGACGAGCTTTCCGGCCGCGTCGAAGATCTCAAATGTCACGGGCGTGGCTGATTTGGATTTCAGATAATAGTTGATGATCGCGCCGTCGGGCGGATTCTGGCCGGCCGGCTCTTCGGGCGGGAACGGTGTGTCGGTGTGGACGCTCCGGCGGACGCGGGTCGCAAGCTGCGGCGCGAAAAGCGAATTGCCGGATGAAGTATTCGCGTTGATCTGCCGAAGCGGAGTGATGTCGTCAAGGATCCAGAACGAGCGTCCGTGCGTTCCGACGACGATGTCGTCGCGGTGAACGACGAGGTCGCGGATCGAGGTCGCCGGCATGTTGAGCCTCAGTGGCTGCCAGTTCTCACCGTCATCGATTGAGAAATACACGGCCTGCTCGGTGCCGCAGAACAGCAAGCCTTTGCGGACGGGGTCCTCGCGGACCGCATTGACGATCCCGCCGTCCGGGATTCCGTTGACGATTTCCTTCCAGGTCTTTCCACCATCGTGCGTTCGATAAATATGCGGTCTCAGATCGTCAAGGCGAAATGTGTTGACTGCCGCGTACGCGGTATTTGCATCAAACCGGCCCGCGTCGATCAGCGAAACTTTGGCCCACGATTTGAGTTGCGGCGGCGTGACGTTCGTCCAGTTCTTTCCGCCGTCGCGGGTGACGTGGATCAGGCCGTCGTCGGTTCCCGCCCAGATCGTGTTGACGTCCTTGTAAGACGGGGCGACCGTGTAAACGACGCCGCGGCGCGGCATGGTTTCCATTTCCTTTGTCCGGTAAACTCCTATGTTTTCGGGCACATCCCATTTCTCGCGGGTCAGATCCGGACTGATGATCTCCCAACTTCGACCGCCGTTCATCGTTTTGAAGATGACGTTGCCGGCGTAGAAGAGCGATCGCTTATCGACGGGCGAGAAGATCACCGGGGCCGTTCGCAGAAAACGATATTTGCCGGTTCGAACCGCCTCGGGCGCGATGTTTTGAACCTGTCCGGTTCGTTTGTCGAATCGCGTCAGTTTGCCGCCGTAGATGATGTTCGGGTCGAGCGGATCGGGAGCGACATAACCGTATTCTTCGACGCCGACGGTCCGCCAGTCGCGGGCGATGATCGCGCCGGTGTCGCCGCGCGATGAAACTCCGGCCGAGCCCGATTCCTGCTGGCCGCCGTAAACCCAGTACGGATACTGATCGTCGGTAATGACGTGATAGAACTGCGCCGTCGGCTGGTTATACCAACTCGACCAGGTTTCGCCGCCGTTGACCGTGATCGTCGCACCTTGATCGGTCGCGAAGAGCATCACGTCCGGATGCTCGGGGTTGATCCAGATGCGGTGGTAGTCGTCGCCGCCGGGCGCGCCCTTGAAACCGGCGAAAGTCTTGCCGCCGTCGGTCGATTTGTAGGACGCGACGTTGGCGACGAAGATCGTTTCGGGATCCTTGGGATGAACCTTGAGCTCGGCGAAATCGCTGCCGCGTCCCCAGAGGCGCGGATCGGCGTTGACGCGGGTCCAACTCTCGCCGGCGTCGCGCGAAACGAAAATTCCGGCAAACTGCGGATTCGCGTCAACCGTCGCGTAAAGTCGATTTGGATCGCTCCGCGAGATCGCGAAACCGATTCGTCCAAGTCCCTGTTCAAACGTCGGAAGCCCTTTCGTCAGCGGTTTCCAGGTGTTTCCGCCGTCGGTCGATTTGAAAAGACCGCTTCCCGGTCCCTGCCACGCGCCGTTCTCCCACGGCCCTTGGCGGCCGGCCCAGAGGTCGGCATAGACGGTGTTCGAATCGTTGGGTGCGAACTCGACCTGCATCGCTCCGGTGTCGACGTCTTTGTAGAGAACCCTTTGGAACGTCGCGCCGCCGTCGGTCGAACGGTAGATGCCGCGCTCTTCATTCGGGCCGTAAGGATGTCCGAGAACGGCGACGAACAGCCGGTTCTCGTTGGTCGGGTCGACGGCGATCGACGCGATCTGCTGCCCTTCGCGAAGTCCGAGATGTGCCCAGGTCTTGCCGCCGTCGCTCGATCTGTACATCCCGTCGCCGGTCGCAAGGTCCGGTCGCTGAAGTCCCTCGCCGCTTCCGACGTAGATGACGTTCGGATTCGAAGGCGCGATGGCGAGGTCGCCGATCGAACCGGTCGGCTGGTCGTCGAAGATCGGAACCCAGGTTCGCCCGGCGTCGGTCGTTTTCCAGACGCCGCCGTTGTTGACGCCGATGTAGAAGACGTTGGGCTGCGACGGAATCCCCGCAGCGCCGACCGTTCGGCCGCCCCGAAACGGCCCGATCATACGCCATTTAATGCTCTGATAGGCTTCGGCCGGCACCTTCTGGGCGAACAGCGGAAGAGCGAAAAACGCGCAGGAAACGATGATTATGACGATGGAGGCGGATCTTCGGAACATGAATGGAATCTCCTTATACTGGATCTGGAAACTTGCGGCTAACAATTGATTCAGGAATTCTTTGCGATTTCTTCCCGCGCTGATTATAGTTTCTATTCACCCGGCGGCAAAGCGACCGCGGTGCTCTCGGAGTCAAACGATGACGCCAGCCCGGACGATTAAATTGCCGCTTTTTGACTCCATTGGTTGACCAATCGACGTGACTGACCTATAATCTGATATTTTCGACTGGCGAACAAATTCTCGCCAATTCCGAGGGAGCAATCACACGATGAGTTACGCAATTATCAGAACAGGCGGAAAGCAGTTTCCGGTGACAACCGGTCAGACCCTGCGCGTCCCGACGATCGAGGCCGAAGCTGGCAAGAAAGTCGAGCTCGAAGCGCTTTTGGTCGGCGAAGGCAAAGACGCCAAACTCGGCGGCGGCGCGACGGTCAAGGCGACGGTCGTTGCTCACGGCAAAGCCGACAAGGTCATTGTTTTCAAGAAAAAGCGCCGCAAACAGTACAAGCGCAAACAGGGTCACCGTCAAGGTTTCACCGAGATCACGATCGAAAAGTTTTAGGAGGAGAACGGAATTCGGATTGGTGAATTCTGAATTCGGATTTTTGATCGATTCAAATCCGAAATCCCAAATCCGAAATCCCAAATAGAGTTATGGCTCATAAGAAAGGTGTAGGATCATCACGCAACGGCCGCGATTCGGCGGCACAACGGCTTGGACTCAAGAAGTTCGGCGGCGAGCATGTTCTCGGCGGGAATATTTTGGCGCGTCAGCGCGGCACGAAATGGAAACCGGGCAAGAACGTCGGCCGCGGCAAGGACGACACGCTGTTCTCGCTGATCGAGGGATTCGTCAAGTTCGAGAACAAAGGCCGCAAGGGCAAGTTCATCAGCGTTTATGGCGATGGAGCGCCCGAGTTGGCGCCGAAGGCCGCGTAACCGAATACAAACGAAAAATGAACGCCGGCTTCGCCATTTGCGGAGCCGGCGTTTTGTTGTCTGTTGACCGATTCGCGACATCAGACGCCGATCGTCGAGGCGGTTCCGAGGTTGTTACCGTTTTCTGCGTATCGGCATTCTTGCTTCCTCAGATAAACCCAAAGGAAAGTTTGCCCGCGAATCTTCGCGAATCCGCGCGAATGGAAATCCGGACCAAAGCGCCGCGTAAGAAGCGGGTTTTTGAAATTGGGCCGCCGGACGGCCAAAGTGTTGAAAACGGGAGCGTTAGTGCGGGTTCGGATAGAATTTTATTCGCGCGGATTCGCGCAAATTCGCGGGCGAACTTTCCTTTGCGTAATCCGAGATAAATGCGCCACTTCCTTTTGACGATTCATCGCAAATTCACCGAGAGAGAGTTTTGCCCGCGAAATACGCGAAAAGACGCGAAAACGGCCAATTGTTTGATGCTGGAGTTTTGATAATTTGCCATCACATATAACGAACGCCCAGCATCCGCGCCCGGCAAATCGCTGGTTCAAACTATTGAGGCTAAGGCTCTTATCATCATCGATTTAGGTTGATCGACGGGAAAATAGATCAGAGACAGATCGAGATGGTTCCGATCCCTTGTTACGGTCTGCCAAAAATGTTACCGTCTGCCAAAAATCTATTTTCGCGCTTTTCGCGCTTTTCGCGTGTTTAGCGGGAAGATCTTTCTGTTGCGTAATTCGGCCTAAATCCGAACTTTGCGCCTTTGCGCCTTTGCGGGAAAACCGGCGTGGGCTTGAGGTTGCTCGGATTCCAGCAAAGCCGCAAAGCTTGGGACTTAGATCCAAACGACCGCTCGTCGGTGATAGCCGGTCGGGCAGCGGTTTACAAGCGCGTTGGCGGGCCCAGACGCGCGCCGGCAACGATTTACGGACTCATCGCAATTGTCTTTTCCCCGCTTTTGCCGCAATCTCTCTGCTATGAAGCGATTTAGTCGGGTGTTAGCGGTCTTCCTGATTCTCCGGTCAACGCTGGCGTTCGCGTTCGAGACCGATCAGTACAACCTGCCGCCGGTGCCGCTCGCGGACATCGGTGACGAGGTCGCCGAATACACCGAACAGAACGTCCGCCGGGCCATCGACAGAGTGAACAACCAAATCGCCGTTCGCCTGGCGTGCCTCGAAGACCAATCCGAACGGGGAGGCTGCGGTTCGGACGAAACGGAGCGCCAGAGGCTCGCCGACCTGCGTTCCGAGGACACGATGATCCGCGAGGTCTTCAAACTCCTCGGCGGCGGCGTTCCGCCGTTCACGAACTCCGGTTCGTGGATGGAGAAACACAGGTTCCGGGTTCAACCTGCCCGGTTCAAAACATCCTACGCCGACTCGATCTTCCGTACCGCGCCGTTCGATTATCTGACCATCAGCGCGACGGTCAGGCTCTACGGATTTGAATTCGGCACCGACAAGATCGCTCATTTCTTTCAGCAGGGATACGGCTATTACAGGTCTTTTCAAAAGAGTCGCGCCAAAGGCCTGACCGAACGGCAGGCCGAGCGGAAGGCATTTAAGGGAGGCGTCTTCAGCGAGGACACATACTACGGCACTCTTGTCGGCGGCGTTTACTCGAACGCGGACCTGGCGGCTAATTTCGCCGGCATGCGTTTTTACGAAAACCTGACGCACGAAGTGCTGCTCGGGACCGAAAGACGGCCGCCGATCCTCGTCATTCGCGACGGCCGTTGGCAATTCAACGAGAACATCGACGTGCGGGACTCTCTGCTCCGTCCGTTTCTTTCGAACCATCTCAACGAGGCGCGCAATCCGTCGGTTTACTTCAACTTGTTCGGGTTCCGGTCCTTCATTCGCGGAGTTGTTCGCAAACAGGCCTGCCCGGAATGGAGGGAGCGGTTTCCCGGTACATCGAAAGCGGAGTTCGTCGCCGAAACCGATTCGCTGCTTCTCTGGCACGGAGCCACTTACGGCGCGAAGAATAGCGGCAAAAGAATCACGATCGCCGAAACCTGCTTCGATTAGTGGCGATTAAAGCAGGTCTCGACGACGGACTGTGACCCGCAAAAGTTCGTCGTCTATGCGAGTTAAACCCGAATTGCGCAATAGGGAAATTTTGCCCGCGAATCTTCGCGAATCCGCGCGAATGGAAATCTGGACCAAAGCGCCGCGAAAGAAGCGGGTTTTTGAAATTGGGCCACCGGACGGCCAAAGTGTTGAAGAGCGGTTTGCTCGTGCTTGTTCGAATACAATCCTATTCGCGCGGATTCGCGGAAATTCGCGGGCAAAATTCCCGATGCGGAATCCGGATTAAATGGCAAAGCACCCTCAAACGCTGTCCGTCCTGACGATGTTGATTGAGCGAATCCGTCCCGTAACTGAAGCGCTTACCAGTTCCAGGGCAGCCAGCCGCTCGCGGGCGGCGTGCAGACCCGGCCCGCGACGGCATCAGTGTAAGCGCCGCCCATCCGGGTCCAGATCTGAAATTCGGGCGAACTCACCGGGTGCGACACCGCGTGCTTCCAGGCTTTTTGCGCGAGCGAGTTTACGGCAAAGCAATCCGCCGCCTGACACGCGTCGGCGAAATCCGGCAGCGAAACGGTCTTGTTGACCGTCGATTTCGCTTTCTCGACGGTCACCTTGATTATCTCCTCGATGACGAAATCGCGCGCGCCGTTGATATCGGTCGTCGGATCGAGATTCGGTACGACCAGAATAAAAGGACTTGCCGCCAACAACAATTTCAACCATTTTCCCGCCTGAACGTCTCCTTGCATTTCAACGATCTTTTCCGAACAGCATTGTTTCATCCTTCTTATCCTCCTGTTTTCGTGTCTCCACGTCGTGTCCCGGCTACATCATACCGGACTGTCAATTTAAGCCCATTTTGCGCGAATGTCTTCAAGTTGTGCTCAAATTACTATCAAACGAAGCCTCAAAAGTGATTTCAACCCAGATCACGCAATAGAGAATTTTGTCTCCCGCGAAACGCGCGAAATACCCGAAAATGTTCCGGAAAATAGATTCCCTTTAGCGTTTTTCGCGAGATTCGCGGGCAAACCCTACCTCTCAAGAAACACAATACTCAAGTGCCTGATGCAAAGGGATTTAATTTAGTCCGCGCTTCATCGGCACGCCGTTCCCCTATCTGCCGAGTGGACGGCAACCGCGTAATTCGGGATCAAATCTCGCCGATATTCGCAAGAACGCATCGGTAGATTGCAGCGGCATATCGAGGATTTCGAACGGCCGTCGATTAAGCGTTCATTCATCGGCGATAAAATCCAGGTCCGTAACTTCATCCTTTGCGACGATGACCCGGACCGGCTGACTGAACGCAAAGCGCTTCGAATTTACTGAAACGACGTGGGTCCCGCCCGCGGGTATCTCGTTGAAACGGTAATATCCGAAAGACCCGGTCACGGTCGTCGACGTATTTCCGTCCGAATCAGTGATCGATACGAGAACGTTTCGAATCCCGTTGCCCGAGGCCGTCAAAACCCTGCCCGATACCGTAACGCTCGCCGCCGTCGGCGCCAGCTCGTTCTCGTAGCGCGCGATCGCGAAATCGTAGTCCGATCCGTTCCACGTCCGCCCGCCCGCGAGGATCTTTCCGTCAAACTGAAAAGCGAGCGCGTTGATTCGTGCGTCGTTATTCGGAAATGCCGAAATGAGCCGGCCGAAGGTCGCAAAGCCCGAACGTAAATTTCCGTTCGGATTGAGCTTGGCGACGGCGAATCTGTTGCCGGCGGCATTGGTACTGAGCCCGCCGACGACAATCGTTCCGGGCGGCTCAAGCAGGAGCGCGTTGGCTTCGTCATTCGGATCCGTCAGTCCGAACGGGATCAGGGAAATCCCGTTATTCCCGAAATTCTCCGTGAAATTCAGGTCCAATGCGCCGTTCGGTTCATATCGGATGACCGCGAAATCCCGGTCGCCGTTTGTTCCGATGCCCGTCGAACTGACAACGATCCGGTCATTCGTTTGAACAACCATATCGGTCGCGCGGTCGTCGAGCGTTGTGGACATATCAGTCGTGACAACTCCGCTCGTCCCGAAAGTCGTGTCAACTGAAAGCGTCGAAAGATGACGGCTGACGCGGACGCTGTCGCTTACGCCATCAAAACCGTAGCCTGCAACAACGATCTTCCCGTCAGTCTGAAGTCCGCACTCGAAAATTTCACTATTGTTGCCGGACGCGCCCAGAGTATTGGCGGCAAAGGCTTCAAAAACTCCGGTCGCCGAAAAACGGGCAATTCTTCCGTTTCGGGTTGCCGATCCGCTTGATCCGCAACCGATAACTTTGCCGTCCGGTTGAACTGTGACCGCGTGGAATCTTGCGGCATTGGCCGTGAACGCAAGACCGTCGCCGCTAAACGTCGTATCCGGAACCCCGGCGGAAGTGAATTTGACGAGCATCGCGCCGTTTATGGCAAAGTCTCCGGCGACAAAAAAACTTCCGTCGTTCATCACGTGAAGATCGTAAAAATAGGTCGAAGTTGTCGAGTTTGAACGCTCGTAAACGCCTTCGTTCATAAACGTAGTGTCCAGCGTTCCATTGGCGTTGAGCCGAATCAGTTTGGCGACATTGATTCCCGCCAGAGTGCCTTCGCCCCAGCCCGCGACCATGATCTTACCGGTCGGCAATCCCGCTATCGCCTCGACGCTCGTAAAGCCGTACATTGAGAGAATCGCTTTGCCGTTGGGCGATGCAAGATTCAAGCTTGTGTCAAACGAACCGTCGGTGTTGTAGCGTTGAACGCAAATTCCATGAACAGATGTCGTACTGTCGGAACGGTCAAGCGAACCGAGAGCAACGATCTTCCCGTCGGTCTGCAAGCTGAGGTCCGTTCCGTTCTCGCACCAGGGCGATTTGACCACGCCGTTCGCGTCAAACGAATTATCAATCGAACCGTCCGTATCGACGCGAACGAGAAAGAAATCGTCGGGAATGGAAAATGAAAAAGTCCCGCTTCGATCGCTGATGCCGACGATCTTTCCGTCTGTCTGCTGAACGATGTCGTTAATATAATAACTCTCATTGTTGGCGACCAATTGGATGTTTTTGATTCCATCGCCGTCAAACCCCGCGTCCAGTGTTCCATCGGAACTGTATCGGATCAGGAGCGGATCATAGCCGATGGTTAATTCCGCGCCGCCGCCGATGACGATTTTGCCGTCGCTTTGAACCGTAACGCATCGCGCTTCGCCGGAACCGGTAGGAATTGTCGTGCGGACAACGCCGTCTCCGTCAAATGAATTATCAAGTGCGCCGTTCGTCGATAAACGAACGACCGCGACATCGTGAACCGTCGAAGGTGAATGTTGTCCGGCGAGTATGATTTTTTCGTCCGTTTGCAGTGCCAAACCGTTCGGCAAGTAAATACGCGGATTCACGAACGCTCGGCCGTCGCCGTCAAAGGTCGAGTCGAGCGAACCGTCGGTATTGAGGCGGATTATGACCGTTTGATTGACAGTCGGAAGATTATTTCCGATCGAACTCGTGCCGATCACGATCTTGCTGTCGGAAGGTTGAATCACAACCGCCAAACCGTTTCCCGAGTTGACGATAACCTGGATGCCGTCGCCGCTGAATGTCGTGTCAAGCGTTCCGTCCGTATTCAAACGAAAGACAAATGCTTCGGTTGCCGTACCGCCTTCGCCGCCGACCACAACGATCTTGCCGTCCGGCTGAATCGCCACCGCATTTGCCGATTCAAATTGAGAATTATCAAACAGCGTGAAAAACCCGTCGCCGCTGAAGGTATTGTCGAGCGTCCCGTCGGGGTTGAATCGCGCGACGAGGTACTCATCGAATCCCGTAACTCCCTGAAATCGCTTTCCGACGACGACGATCTTCCCATCCGCCTGAATCGCCGAATCTCCATGTCTCTCATCGATCTGTGCTCCGGCAAAATCCGAAATAAGGTATCCGCCCGAAACGCCGAAAGTCGTATCCAAATCACCCGGCAGAGCCAATGCCACCGGGCAAAAGATAAAGATCAAACAGATAAATACTAAGTTTTTCATCGCTAGTTCTCCGACGTTTCTGCACACTTACTTCGTGCGTGTTTCTGCAAGCTTCGTGCGGGTTTCTGCACACTTACCTCGTGCCCGTTTCTGCAAAGATCACGGCAGTTCGATTTTCGTAACGGCCACGCCGCAACCCGTTTTCTCGTCAGGGGTTGTTTCGCCTGTAAGGTTGATAACTTTTCCCGCCGGAATTTCCTTTCCGTCGTTGTCATAAACGATCAGATCTTTCCAATCGTAACCACGCGGCAGAGGTTTGATCTTATTCGGTTCGCCTTTGTCGCTTGTCCAGATCGTAACTTTCACGGCATCGCCGCTGGCGTCCGATTTGGTCATCAAATAGATCTGATAACCGACCGCCGTGATGCTTCCACCTTTTGTCAGCTGGATCGTATCAATCGTTTTCGGCAGGGAAAGATAACCTTGAACAATAACGCCCGTGCCTTCCGGCTGAGCGCAAACGTCTTTGATCTCGTAAGGTTTCGGCGAGCTGCATCCGAACAAGAATAGGATTGATGCGATAGTCATCAATTTCAGGATTTTCATATTGAACTGGTTGTTAGTAATGACCGGCAAAAGAACGATGATTTGAACTCTTATCCGCGATCTATTTCCTAAGGAATTATCAACTCTTGCCCGGGTCTGATGATGTCCGGATTCGGACCGATAATTTTCAGATTCGCTTTATGAATAATTGGGTATTTCATCGCATCCCCGTAATACTTAAGAGCGATCTTTGAAAGCCATTCGCCCGGTTGAACAATGTGAATTCGTTGTTTTCCGCCCTGAGTTGGCGGAAGCGAACCAACGGGCTGCTGATTCGGGATCTGGAAATCCGGTTTTTGGTTTGGTTTTTCCTGTTCCAAACGCAGCTTGCATTGTTCAAACGCGAAGGCAATATGACTTTTCGCCCAACCCCAAACCTGCGTCGAACCCGCGGCATCTTGAGTGACCGTGACATTCGTCGGCATTGTTTCGCCGGGTTCCCAAATAGTCGGAAGCGGAAGCACGCCGCCCACCGGATCAACCGCTTTTTTCCAAGGCACGCCGCCGACTCCGCTGTGTGTGGCAAAAAAGTATTGTTGGAAAAGAGGGGTTTGGGAGCTCTCGTAAGTTGTGCCGCAATTGCCAAATGACATTCTTGAATGCGTTCGCATAATATCGCGGCGGGCATGAATTACCTTTTTGACGTTTGAAGCAATCGGCGTATTTCGAAAAACACCGCCAAGCGTGTTTGTTCTGTCCACCGCGTCGAATAAGATCAAGCATTCAACCGGGAGGTTATCGCGTTCCTTCAGCCATTTGGCAACTTCGATGACCGCCGCACCGCCGCGGCTGTGTCCGCCCAGAAAAATGGCTTTTGCCGCGCCCGACGTCCATTGTTCTTTCACCCAATCGTAGCAAGCTTCGGCACGTTCGCTGGTGTCAAAACCGCTTAAGTAAGGTCCGCGCAAATACCAAGTATCAAGAAACTGAACGAGCTCTCTCCGAAACAGGCGATTTATGAAACTGTACTTATAAGTAGCTTCGTAGGTTTCTTCTTCGGTTGATGTTCCGTCAATTCCGGCATAAATAATCATTTGTTTCCCCCCTTAGGTTTTAATTGTGTTTAAGTACTTTAGATCCCGCACGCTTCATTGCAGGGCCGCCTTTGCCTTTGCAACTCCAAAAATGAGCGTTAAGCGAAGCGATACGTCAACAAGAAAGCGTTTGTCGACGCCCCGATCACAGAATCATTCGCAATTCATCGCTAAATCAGCGGAGGACGTCATCCTGAATCGCCGATCACTACTTGATCAGATTTGACGGCACCGGAAACGGATTTCCTTTTCTCGGAACGCGATTTGCCATCGTTTTTCCTTCGGTCGACGTCCACGGTTGGCCATAAAAGAGCGATTCCGAAGCTCCGTTCAATCTCGCGTCCAAAACGCTTCCGCCCGAAGGGAATTCCGTATCGACGAGGAACGTGTTGTAGCCCAAATTTATGTTGCCGCGCTGTTCGGCGTACAGGTCAGGCATTCCGTTCGCCCCGACCTTCCACCGCAGCGTTCGCCAGATCTGGCCGTCTGATCCGATCGCGCATTCCCAGTTTCCCCTGAAATCTTCGAGCGCGAGCCGGTTTTCGGCGCGTGCCGATCCCCACGTCAGAGGGAGCGGCATTCTGACGAGCTGAAAGCGGACCTCCTCTTCGTAGGGCAGCCCGGCTTTGTATTTCGCGACGAGACGATCTTGATGAATCTCCTGATAAAAACGCGGAACGGTCGATGTCACCTGCGTCGCGAAGGGCATCGGTCCGGGCATCGAAAGCGGTTTCCCGTTGACCGAACAGCGCATTTCGCCGTACGGCGGTACTTTGCCAACTTTGCTCGGTGAAAGGCTGAAATAGAGTTCGACCAGATTTGCGCCACTTCTGTCGGGGCGATCGGAAACATCAAAATACGGAATGTAACCGCTGGGACGCAAAAAGATGAACGCCACCGGCGCTTCGTTGTGCCGATTGATAAAGTAACGGGGCGGTTCAAAACCAGCGCCTTGTCCGGTTTGAACGCGGCTGACTGAGCGGACATCGATCTTGTATGTGCGGACGAGTTTTTCTTGCTTCGTGTCGCCGTTTACCGCATACACCTGCACATCGAAATTCCCGGTTTCTTTGGTGGCCGATTTTCCGAGCCAGCATTCCGCCGTCCGCATAAAACTCTCGTCAATATCATTTGCGGTTTTGCGATAAACGAAAGCCTGGCAACGAGTCGAAAAGACCTGCTTGCCCGCTTTTGAAACGACAAAATTCAAACCGCTTCCGTTCGGATAGTTGCCGATAACGCGCACCCAGTATTTCAAGGTCCAGCCGGTTGCCGTCGGGATATTGTTGCCCGTTAACTCGGTTGTTGAATAGGCCTCAAACCAGGTGAATCCATCGTCAACCAGATCCTGACGCGTCTGCGAGAATGTGTTCAGGCAGACAAAAATACCAATACAGAGCAATAGAATCGTATTCTTCATAAGCGTTCCAAGATTCCGGCTGACGCTGAATGGTCGCCGCCCGTATGTGCCCTATCAGTTAGTTTTTGCTTTTGCGGCGCGTTTGTTTTGCCGCGCCGGATTTTCGATTGTTCGGCTTTTGGGCCGAAGGGCTCGGCGACTGAGTTGGCGAAACGGCGGCGTTTTCGGATTCTAAACCTGCCGCGTTTTTGAATGCGTCCGTTTAACCCGATTTCCGCTTCGGAGCGCGGCGGTTCGTCCTCCCTACGGGATAATCTTCGATATTTTCATTGTTAACCAACGCTCCCGGCGTTCGGGTCGTCACCGGAGACTGGATAGTCTTTGGTGACTGAATCATCTTTGGCAGTCGTCGTCTCGGGCTCGGCGTCGCGGCCGGTGCAACGGTTTCGCTTGCTTCGACCGGTGCCGCCTGCGTTATGAACATCGACACGAGAAATCCCGCGATGACGGTCAGATTTGCTTTCTTCATTTTCTTCGCTCCTTTGCTGTTTTTATTGTAGAATCTAGCGAAATCTCTTTCGTTTCGACTTGTACCGGGTGACTGAAAAGGTACGCGAGGTTTGCGCGGATTGTCTTCAAAGATTCGCTCAAAATAATTATCAAAGAAATTTTCAAAGCGGTTATGAGTAAGACTCGCAACAACTTATACGAATTTGCGGAGTTTCGTTTTGAACCTGCCGGAGGGAAACTTTGGCGGCATGACGAGCTTTTTCTGCTCTCGCCGAAGGCTTGCGGTCTGCTCACCCTGCTTCTCGAAAGGAACGGTGAATTCGTTTCCAAGGAAGAGATCATTCAAACGGTCTGGGCCGACACGTTCGTCGAGGACGGCGTTTTGACTCAGAACATCTACACGCTTCGCAAGCTTCTCGGCAAAGATCCGGACGGACGGTCGCTGATCGAAAACAAAACGCGCCTCGGGTATCGGATGACGGCTCCGATCGTCGCGGTTTCGGAAGACGCGAAACCGGATATCATCCCGTCAACGATCGGGACCGGTTCGGACGATCATTCGGATGCGGACCGTAGAAGGCGAAACTGGAAACGAGTCGGTGCGTTTTTGGCGATTGTGTTTGTTCTGCTGGTCACGACAAGCTTCGTCGGTTATCGGTTTTTCACTCCTGCGATTTCCGCAATGTTTAGAAAACCGATCGACCGTGTGAAGTTCACGCAACTTACGAATTCGGGTGATCTGACCAGTGCCGCGCTTTCGCCGGACGGCAACTTCCTTGCCTTTGTCAAAAAGAAACGGGTGTATCTCAAAGATACCGTCTCCGATAAAGAGATACCGCTCGAGATACCGGGCGTTAAGTCCTTTAGTGCCCTGCAGTTTTCGGCCGATGGGAACTTCTTGTATTTTTGTGACAACGATAACCTGATGGCTCGATCGAAGATATTGAGGGTCTCGCGGTTCGGCGGCGACACGAAACTCATCGTTGAAGGCAGTTACGGCCGTTTCAGCGTCTCTCCCGACGAAAGGTCCGTCGCTTACTATGATGTTCTGCTGCCCGACACGCGTCCGAAATTGTTGGTCCGTGATATTGAGACAAAAGCGACGCGCGAACTCCTCGCGATCAGTTCGCTCGGGAGTTTTTGCACGGAATGCGCCCCGGCCTGGTCGCCGGATGGCAAGAAACTGATTCACATTAACGAAAACAGCAGCAATTTCCTCAATCAACTGATCGTCGTGGATTTGAGTACCGGCAAACAGGAAGAGTTCGGGTTGCAGAAGCTGCGGCGTTTTCGACACGCGTTCTGGTTTCCCGACGGCGAGAGTTTTGTCGTTTCAGCGACGGACAACGATCGTTATTTTCATCTTTGGAAAGTCTATTATCCGAATGGCGATGTTCAGCAGATCACAAACGGATTGAGTTCCTACGAAAATTCAATCGTGTCGCGTGACGGCAGGAAGATACTGACACTGCGATCCACCGAGAACGCGAACGTTTTTGTCTCGAAGAACTCCGATCTCGAAGTGCAAACGGAGTTAACGAAGGGGAATACGAATAACTTCGGCAAGACCTCGCTCCTTTGGACCGACGAATCCAACGTGCTCTTTTCCGCACAGGTCGAGCCGGATACCATCGAAAACTTTTGGCTGGTCGACACTGAGGGAAGCGGCAAGCGGCAGATCACAAACGAAAAAGCATTTCGCCCGAATCGGCCGTCGTCCGACGGACGATTCATCTATTACAGCATTAACCGCAATCGGTTCGCCAACATCTCAAGGATCGACGCATTTGGCGGAAACCTGACCGACATCACCGATAACAGCGACGGTTCCCGCGGTTCGCCGCAAGTCTCGCCCGATGGCAATTGGCTTTATTACATCTATCGCAACAAAGACGAAGTGAAGATCCTGCGGCGCAACCTGGCCGACCGGCAAGAAGAAGTATTTCTTGAAGACAAAGATGTTCAGTGCGGTTTTTTCCTGGTGATCTCACCGGACGGAAAGTACCTGGCGTGTCCGAACTGGCGCGAATCTTCGGGCGGCGACGGTCAGAACAAGACCGAAGTGATTTTGATGTCGATTGAAAACCGCTCGGTCGTGAAACCGCTGCAGATCTCGCGAACCGCACTCTATATCAGAATCTCGCCGGACAGCCGGGCGATCGAGTTTATCGCCGACTCGGACGACGGCGCAAAGATAATGCGTCTCGGGTTCGACGAAACCGAACCAAAACCGATTCTGGTGCTGCCGAACGAACGCATATTCAACTTCGCCTGGTCACGCAGCGGGACACAACTCGCACTTTCTCGCGGTCAGCGTTTCCGTGACGCGGTCTTGTTGTCTGAATTCGATCAGTAAGCCGGCCGATAACTTTCCATGCAGCTGCACCGTCATTGTCTTACCCGCAGCGTCTTCGATTTCGTTTGGACAACGCGGAGAATCGGGAGACTTTGCGGATTTCGGACCGAAAAATCCTCTACTCAGACGATAATTCATCTATTTTTCACATTTCAAGAAAATATTTTTCAGCATGCCCAATATCGATTTCCACAGGCCTGAATGGGCCTTCGGGAAGACGCGGAGAACGTTAAATCCAGAGCTGAAATTCGTTACATCGTTTTCCACAGAGATATCCACAGGGCTGCGGAAAACTTATCCACAAGGTACCCGGATATAAGTGCGATTTAGGGGTCGAAACCTAAAGTACTTTCTACTTGACGCCCGAAAAAACGGGTGTAGACTGCAAGTGTAGTCGGGATTGCTTACGGGCATTCTGACCGGCCCAGGGAGAGGCGAGCGGAGCGGTGACGCACCGTTCGAGAGCAGCGAAAACGGAAACTAGTTGCTATTACGCCTTGGATCGAAGCCGAAAGGCTTGGCTCGCGAGATAGCCGCAAGGCGATCTCAGGCCATCCGGATAAAAACGGAAGGCGCTCGACGGCAAGGAACCACCGGAGAGGAGCGAAAGTCGTCTGCAGGCGAAAGTCGGCAGGCCTCGTTGCCGGGAACGTAACCGGCGGTGGAGGAAAGCCACCACAAAAAAAACCTAGCGGCACGCCGGATCGAAAGAGAAGGCACGAAATGTGAAAGCAGAGTAGAAGTGCTGACCGGAAACAGGTTCTCCGTTGAACGTTTTCGGTATACAAAAACCGGCAGCGAGTAGGGTGTACATTTGAAAGTTGCCAACCTTAAGAAGAAGCTTCGGCAGGAGCTTAAGGTACAAATTAGAGGCCGAGTTGAGCAATCGACTCGGCCTCTAGTTTTTTGTTTGAAGATCCAAACCAATGACGCGATCGGAAATTTCCCCGGCGAATGACGCCTAAAAGTATGACGGCCAAATTCAAAATTTACTCCATTCGATTAGCCGTTATTGCCGCTCTGATTGCCGTCTTCAATTGGGGCTTGTTTGAAGGTGTTCACTCGGCATTTCTTGCATGTCCAATTCCATATGCCGGGTCCGGGGCTAGTTCCGCTGCGAATCCGATACCTGGGGAATATAGCGCCGCGACCTATTTCCTTATCACGATGTTTCTGATCGTGTATCTGATTCTGAAATACGTAAGTTCTGCGGCGCTGGTTGGGATTCTGCGAATAATGGTTTTGGTGATGGCGATTTTGCAATGTCGCATAGCCATACTCGCTTCGGAACGAATGCCATCCGAAATGGTTCGGAATTCGCTTGCAATTCGTTCGGAAGCGATCGCCGATATTGGATTGCTGCTGATGTGCATAGGCTTGATCTGCTTCGAGTTCTATCTTTTGCGTTCAGACATGTGGGCAAGAACTCGCAGACGGACAAGTGATTCATCCGAATGATACTTCGTGCAGCCCCCCAATTTAGTCTCGCAGCCGATCGACTCGATGCCGGAAGGGGCGGGCATCAAAGACCCGTCGGCCTGAAAGCGGCGGCCTCAATCAGGGAGGAACTGATGACCCTTAAGATCGTATCGGACGAGGGTGCCGACGCAGTTGATCGGTCAATCGATATGGATTTTGAATCGATACGAAAAGAGATAATTGACCGATCGAAACGTCCGTGAATAATGGGCGGCAGTTCGTCGGCAAAATCCGCAATTACAAATCCCAAATCCTAAATCACCATTCCGAAATCCCCTCATTCGTATCTCAGCGCCTCGATCGGGTCGAGACGGGCGGCCTTCCACGCAGGCCAGAGTCCGAAGATTATCCCGAGTCCCACCGAGACAACGAATCCGACGATCGGCGCCCATAAGGGAATATAGGTCGGAATGATCATTCGGATCAGCAGCGACAGCCCGACGCCGAGGGCGATGCCGAGAATGCCGCCGAGTCCCGTGAGCGTCGCGGCCTCGATCAGAAACTGGGCGACGATATCAACGCGCCGGGCGCCGACGGCCTTTCGAATCCCGATCTCCTTCGTCCGTTCCGTCACCGAAACCAGCATAATGTTCATCACGCCGATTCCGCCGATCAGAAGTCCGACGCTCGAGATCGCGACCATCAGGGCGAAGATTCCGCCGGTGATCGCGCCGAACTGTTCGATGATCTGATCGGATGTCTGAACGCCGAAATTGTCCGGCTTATCGGCCGGCACCTTGCGAGTTCGCCGCAGGATCGACCGCATCTCATCGAGCGCTTCCTTCATTTTTCCGGGTTTGGCTGTCGCGATGATAAAACAGTCCTCGTTCGCCGGGAAGAGCTGTTTGATCGTCTTGAATGGTATGTAAACGGTCTTGTTCTCGTTGTTCGGATCGTCGGCGCCGACCAGAAAAAGCTCCCTTTCCTGCAAGACGCCGATCACGCGATAGTTTCGACCTTCGATCTGGATGTCCTGATCGAGGGCGTTCGTGAACGGAAAAAGCGTGTTGGCGACGTCGATGCCGATAACGGCGACGCGCCCGCGGCGGGCTTCTTCATCGGCCGTAAAGTAACGGCCTTCCGCGAGATGCGAAACTCCCATCTTGAAATAATCAGCGTGAGCGCCCATCACCGCCGCGTTCGTCATCTCGATCTCTTTGTTGCGGATATTGACGCGTTCGGCGAACGGCCCGACGGTGAAATCCACCGGCGACATAAACGGCGAAACGAACTCGCAGTTCGAACATTCGGCGCGAATCGCGTCGGCGTCTTCTTCTTTCAAAGGCTTGCGCGTCCGTTCTTCCATCGACGGATTGATGTTGAATCCGGGATCGAACTTGAAAGCATAGATCGAATTCGAGCCGAAAGCCTCGATCTCTTTCGAGACGCGGGCGTCGATCCCGGATACGAAAGCGGCGATGACGATCGTCGTGATCGTACCGATGACGACGCCGAGGATCGTCAGAAACGAGCGCAGTTTGTTCTGCCACAACGTGACGATCGCCATCCGGAAATTTTCACCAAGATCGGAATTGAATATGCGCATCGTTCCCAATAAACCCGGATTACGAAATAGAGCTTTCGTCCGCGAACTTCCGCGAATCCGCGCGAATAAGATTCTATTCGAACCCGCACCGGTAAACCGCTTTTCAACACTTTGGCCAGTGGCCCCATTTCAAAAACCCGCTTCTTTCGCAGCGCTTTGGACCAGATTTCCATCGGCGCGGATTCGCGGAAATTCGCGGGCAAAATTTCCCTATTGCGCAATTCGGGATAAATCAATCGGCGCGCAAGGCTTCGATCGGATCCAGCCCGGCGGCTTTCCAAGCCGGAAAGACTCCCGAAGCGAGTCCGATCGCGCTCGACACGGAGAGGGCGATCGTGACCCACAAAAAAGGGAGCGACGTCGGGATTCCAAAAAGAACGGCGACGAGTTTCGCGATCGCGTATGCGATGCCGACGCCGATCGCGCCGCCGATAAGCGCCAGCGTCGTCGATTCGGCAAGAAACTGTTTCACGATGTCTGATCGTTTCGCGCCGATGCTCTTCCGGATTCCGATCTCCTTCGTACGCTCGGTGACGCTCACCAGCATAATATTCATAATTACGATCCCGCCGACAACCAGCGAGATGGACGTCACGCCGATCGCGGCGATCTGGATCGTCCCAAATATCTTGTCGCGCAGACCGTTGATGGCGCCGGGCGTGACGATGCCGAAATTATCCGCTTCGCCGGGCCCGAGTTTGCGTCGCACACGCATCAGCGTCCGCGCTTCGTCGATCGCCGCGTCGTAGGTCTCCGGACTTGTCGATGTAACGCTCGCGGTGATCGTCCGGCGCGTGCCGTAGATCGACAAGAAGGTTGAGAGCGGAACCGAGGCGTACACATCGCGCGTTTGTCCGAACGCCGAGCCGAGCGCTTTCCCGACGCCGATAACTCTGAAGGTCCGCCCGTCGATCTTGATCGTTTGCCCGACGGCACTGCCTGTCGGGAACAGTTTCTCGGCGGTTTCAGAACCGATAAAGCAGACGAATTTTCTGGACTCGTCCTCAAGGTCCGCAAAGTAACGTCCTTCGGCGGCTTCGATCTTCTCGATATCGGCGACGTTTGGCGTCGTTGCCTTGACCTGAACATTCGCGAGTGTTTTGTCGCCAAACTTGAGATCGGCTATCGTTCCGGATTTTCCGCCGGCGTCGCGGATCGATCCGCCCGCGTTTTGAAGCGCCAACAGATCCTCAAAGGTTACATCGCGGTTGCGCCGCCGCGCTGCGTTCAGTACTTCGACGCTCGAGAAATCGTCGATCGAGAACTTCTGAACGCTGAACGCGTTCGTCCCGATGTTGGCGATCTTCTCATCGACATATGCATTGAAGCCCTCGACGAGCGAGACGACGACGATCACCGTCGCGACGCCGAAGATCACGCCCAGTAAAGTCAGGAACGACCGCAGCTTGTGCGCGAGGATGGACGAAAATGCAAGTTTTATCGCTTCAAGAAATGGCACACGATTCACCTACGACTTACCAACGTTATACGAAACTTTACCGAATTGGTTTTGGCTGTCGGACTGTTTCGAGGACGGGCGGACTACGCGTTGTTCGGCCTCCCTCGGAACTTTCACGTTAGTTGGGTCGAAATTTATGCAAAAACCTGCGCTTTGCGTCGAAATATTTGGACAAAGAAATTATTTTCAAAGCGCTTCTGTCCCGGTTTTCCACAGGCGGTTTTCCGTGTGACGCAAGCTTTGCTGAGGGGTAAGTGCAGCGTTGATGTCCGTTACATCGTTTTCCACAGAGATATCCACAGGGCTGCGGAAAACTTATCCACAAGGTGCCCGGAAATAAGTGCGATTTAGGGGTCGAAACCTAAAGTACTTTCTACTTGACGCCCGAAAAAACGGGTGTAGACTGCAGGCGTAGTCGGGATTGCTTACGGGCATTCCGACCGGCCCAGGGAGAGGCGAGCGGAGCGGTGACGCACCGATTCGAGAGCAGCGAAAACGGAAACTAGTTGCTATTACGCCCTGGATCGAAGCCGAAAGGCTTGGCTCGCGAGAGAGCTGCAAGGCACTCTCAGGTCGACCGGATAAAAACGGTAGGCGCTCGACGGCAAGGAACCACCGGAGAGGAGCGAAAGTCGTCTGCAGGCGAAAGTCGGCAGGCCTCGTTGCCGGGAACGTAACCGGCGGTGGAGGAAAAGCCACCACAACAAAAACCTAGCGGCACGCCGGATCGAAAGAGAAGGCACGAAATGTGAAAGCAGAGTAGAAGTGCTGACCGGAAATCGATTCTCCGTTGAACGTTTTCGGTATACAAAAACCGGCAGCGAGTAGGGTGTACATTTGAAAGCTGCCAAAAAATTAGGGGCGATTTCGAGAAATCGGAGTCGCCCCTGATTCTATTTTGGATTGACCGGGATTCCGCTCCATCCCGTCAATCTGTGTTCATCTGTGGAGAAAACGCGACCTGGTTTCACATCAGGTCGATTTTTCGAAGTTCTCAAACCCGAAACCCGTTTGCCCGCCTACTCTCAAACAAATACAATTAAGTCTTATGTTTATTGACCGCGTGAAGATCAGAGTAAAGGCCGGAGACGGCGGAAACGGAGTTACGGCGTTTCGACGCGAGAAGTTCGTTCCGCGAGGCGGCCCTTCGGGCGGTGACGGCGGCAAGGGCGGCGACGTATGGCTCGAAGCCGACGAGGGTCTCAATACCTTGCTCCATTTGCGCTACAATCCGGAGCACAAGGCCGAACGCGGAAGACACGGTGAGGGATCGAACCGCCACGGGAAAGACGGCGTCGACGCAGTGGTTCGTGTGCCTGTCGGGACGCAGGTGTACGATGCCGAGTCAGGAGATCTCATTTTCGACTTTACGGAGGCCGGTCAGCGCTTTTGCTCGGCCAAGGGCGGCAAGGGCGGTTGGGGAAACTCGCACTTCGCGACCCCGACGCGCCGCGCGCCGAAGTTTCATTACACGGGGCGTCCGGGCGACGAAAAGGAACTCCAGCTCGAACTCAAGCTGATCGCCGACGTCGGACTCGTCGGCTTTCCGAACGCCGGAAAATCTACTCTCATCTCCGTCATATCTGCCGCCAAACCGAAGATCGCTGATTATCCGTTTACGACGCTCGAACCGAACCTCGGCGTCGTCGATCTGGGTGATTTCAAAACTTTCGTCGTCGCCGACATACCGGGCCTGATCGAAGGCGCATCGGAAGGCGCGGGACTCGGTGATCGGTTCCTGCGTCATGTTGAGCGAACGAAACTGATGCTTCATCTTGTCGATGTTTCTTCGATCTCAGGGCGGGATCCCGTTTCAGACTACGAGATCATCAACCGCGAGTTGGCGAACTACAACGCCGATCTGGCGTCCAGGCCGCAGATCGTCGTCGCCACGAAACTCGACGCTCTTGACGATCCGGAAGGGCTCGAAAGGCTTCGCCAGCGTTCGCTCGACGACGGAAAGCCGTTCCTCGAGATTTCAGCGGTTGCGAATCAGGGGACCAAAGAACTCGTGTCTTTGGTTGCAAAGAAGCTGGACGAACTGAAGTTATCGGAGCTTGAAGAAGAGTCGTCAAATTAAAAAGATGCTGTTCCAAAAGTCAGTGACCGTTATTGTTTTGAGATCAAGCTTAGGATCTTCAGCGTGTGTAACACGCGCAAGGACGATAGCACCACGTGAAGCGAAGCGAAACGTGGTGGACCGAATACCGGAATAGAGCGTGTGTAACACGCGTAAAGATCACTTTTGCAGAATGTTACGCGTGTTGCACACGCTCCGTTCGGATATCGCGAACCACACCACACTCCGCTTTCGCTACGCATGGTGCTCTATCGTCCTTGCGCATGCTACGCACGCTGAGAAGTCTTTTCAGACAGCCCTTTTCGTTTGTCGTTCGATAAACCCGAATTACGCATTGGAAAGTTGTTTGCCCGCGAAATATGCGAAAAACGCTAAAGATTTTATTTTGTCGGCCAGTTTTCGTGTATTTTGCGTGTTTCGCGGGAAAGAAATTTCTCTCAAGAAGCACATTTTCAAGTGACTGAAACAAAAGGATTTATACAGTTCGTGTTTCTTCGGCGCGCCGTGCGGCGTCAAACCGATTGGACAGCTCTCAAGAAACACAATTTCAAGTGCCGGATGCGACGATCTGCCGAGTAGGCCGCCATTGCGCAATTCGCGACCAAGTCTCTCAAACATCTATGTGTTCTCTGTGTCTATGTGGTGAATTTTGAGCCCGCGTTTCCCCACGCCGTTCGCTGATCCGCCGAGTGGACCGCTAATGCGCAATCTGGGATAAACCGGTCTGCGCCGCGGCATCGAAGATGAACGCAATCGAGTCCCGGATGCGCCCGAAGAAAACGCAATTTCACGAAAGATACCGTTCGGTGTCGCTGCAATTCCCGGAAATCCATTTGTTTTGTGTAAAATACGATTGACCGCGAGTGGTGAATTCTATGAAGAAGATCGCATTTTTTGGAGGATCGTTCGACCCGCCGCACAACGGGCACTTCGCGATCGCGAACGCGCTGCTCGATCAGTTCGAACTCGACGAGTTTGTCTTTGTGCCGGCGTTCCACGCGCCGCATAAACGCGACAAAAAGCCGACATCCGCATTCTATCGATATGCGATGCTCGCGCTCGCGACGAAAGACCAGCCCCGTTTTGTCGTTTCCAAAATGGAACTCGATGTTCCTGAACGGCCGTATTCCGTCGAAACTCTGACCCGTCTGAAAAAGGAACTCCCAGATACGCACCTCTTCTTTGTCATCGGCGCGGACTCTTGGATGGATATCACGACGTGGCGCGAGTGGGAGACGGTTCTCACGATCGTCGACATCATCGTCGTCACGCGTCCGGATTACGAGATCGCCTTCGGTCACGTTACGGAAGAGATACGAAGCCGGATAGTCGATCTTCGGAATCCGGATTCGAAACCGGACCCCAAATCCCCTGGTCCGAGATCCCGGATCTTTGTCACCGACGCCGCGTGGGTTGATATTTCGGCGACTGAAATTCGTCAGAAGGTTCGCGAAAACGACGCGGACTGGCGCACCGGAGTTTCAATCGAGGTTGCAAAATATGTTGAAAAGTACGAACTTTATAAGTAATGGAAGAATTACAGGAAAAAACACTGCACCGTGAAACCGTGACTGTCGAGATTTCGCCGGCGCCGACGCCGTTTGCGGAGCTCGATGAAGTGGTCAAACTCGCGCTTCATTGTGCGGCCGAAAAGAAAGCATTTGATATGATCGCGCTCGACCTGCGCGAACTTGTTAGTTTTACGGAGTTCTTTATTCTGGCGAGCGCCGCCAATCAAAGACAAGCTCAGGCGATCGTCGATGAGATCGAGGAACAGCTCAAAAAACAGCTTCAGACGCGGCCGGTCCGAACCGAGGGATATGCCGGCGCCGAGTGGATCTTGATGGATTACGGCGATTTTATAGTCCATATCTTCGAAAAGAACGCCCGCGAGTTTTATGATCTTGAGCGGCTTTGGCGAGATGCGCGGCCGGTTGAAATACCGCAGGAACTACGGGTCACTGTATGAAATTTCGATTCATTTGGGTCGGAAAAACCAAAGAGACAAACTGGCGGGCGCTGCAGGACGAGTATCTTGGGCGCCTGTCGCATTTCGTTCGCACGGAGATCGTCGAGATCAAAGACTCCGGCAAGGAAGCGGAAGGCAAACTAATTCTCGAGAAAGTGAATCAAAGCCATTTCGTCTGCATTTTGGACGTGTCGGGACGCTCGGTTACTTCGCTGGATCTAGCGAAAGAGATTGAGAAATGGCAGAACCGCGGACTTCGCGACGTTTCTTTTGTTATCGGCGGCGCCGACGGGTTGGCGTCGGCGGTTGTCGAAAGGGCGGATTATAGTTTATCCTTGTCGTTTCTTACTTTCACTCACGAAATGGCGCGTGTTGTGATGTTGGAACAGCTTTACCGAGCATATACTATTATTAAGGGTTTTCCGTATCAAAAATGACCGAGATTAATCTAGATCAAATCAAGGAACGGCTTATCGTGGAGCGCGATAATCTGTTGAATAAACTCAAGGACAACGACCTTTCAGTTGATGACGCCGAGACGCCCGATCCGGTCGATCTGGCGGTCAGAAACTATTCGAAAAACGTGATGTTGGCCGTCTCTGAAAACGAAAGCCGGCAATTGTCGCTGATCAACGAGGCTTTGACCCGGCTTGCTGACGACGAGTACGGAACCTGTCAGAATTGCAATAAGGAAATCAGTCCGAAACGCCTCGACGCGATTCCGTGGGCGCGATACTGTCTGAGTTGTCAGGAACTTGTCGAACGGGGATTGCTCGAAGAGGAATAACCTGGGATCTTCCTGACCGAAAACAATTGAACCGGCTGATCACCTCACTTTCTTTATGTTGCGCCGGATTTACGACCCACTGCTGGCGATAGCTTTCCCCAAGGCCTGTCTCGTCTGCGGAAACATCACCGAAAAATACGCCGACGGCATTGCGTGCGACGCTTGCTGGGGGAAAACTTCCGTCTTCACCGGCAATGAAACCCTGTGTATAAAATGCTCCCAATTCCTTCGGGCGGAACTGCCGTCCGGCGACGCCTTTTGTCACCGCTGCGACGACCATTGTTATGAGGCGGCGCGCGCGGTCGGGCTCTATGAAAACGCCCTCTCAGCGTCCGTTTTGTCACTCAAGTCGGAACCGTTCATTGCTTCGCGGCTCAAAGGTCTGATTTGCGATGCGTTCGACCGGTCGCCGTTCTATGATGCCGAGGTCGTTGTTCCCGTTCCGTTGTCGAAGCGGCGACAGATCGAGCGCGGGTTTAACCAAGCCGAGATTCCGGCGACGATCATCTCCCGCCACACGGGGATCGAGGTCGATCGTGTGAGTCTTTCGCGAACCGTCCACACGCCGGTTCATCGTGCGGCGATGGATCGGCGATCACGCGAGATGACGGTGCAAAGAGCTTTTGCGGTGACTCGCCCGAAGCTTGTCGAAGGACGTTCGGTCTTGCTCGTCGACGATGTCTTCACCTCCGGCGCGACCGTTTCGATGTGCGCAATCGTGCTGAAAAAAGTCGGCGCGCGCAAGGTCTATGTATTGACCATTGCACGCGCCCGATAATTACCTGCAGATAACGCGTTCGGTTTACGGCGCGTCGAACTGCGGTGCCGGAGCGTCTCCGCTGAGGCCGAATTGCTGAATATCGACCGCACCGTTCGAGGATCGAGTTCGGTACCAAACTCCCGTCGAAGGTCTGAAGACCGCAATATCGTCGATGCCGTCGCCGTCGTAATCGCCAACCACGGGAACATCGTTGTTCGCGCCAAACTGATTGATCTGGACGGCACCGTCCGAACTGCGAAGTCGATACCAAACGCCGGTACTCGGCCGGAAAACGGCGTTGTCGAGCCGGCCGTCACCGTCAAAGTCGCCGATTGACGGAATGTCGCCGTTTGTGCCGAAATTGAGTTGAGCGAAAGAACCCGTTGTCGAGTTCAACCGATACCACACGCCGTTGCTCGGTCTGAATACGGCGAGATCGTACTTGCCGTCGCCGTCATAGTCGCCGGCTACCGGAATGTCGCCGGTGAGCCCGAACTGCTGAACATCGACCGCGCTGTTTGAAGAACGCTGGACGTACCAGACTCCCGTCGACGGCCGGAAAACCGCCAGATCCGCCTTGCCGTCGCCGTCGAAATCGCCCTGCGCCGGAGTATCTCCGCTCAGGCCGAACTGCGTGATGCCGACCGTATTGTCGCTGCTTCGATAGTGATACCAAACGCCGGTCGACGGCCGAAACACACCGATTTCGGTGATGTTGTCACCGTCAAAATCTTCAGGTGTCGAAATGTCGCCATCGAGTCCGAACTGCTGAATGCGGAGCGAAGAGTTGGAACTATTGATGATGTACCAGACTCCGGTTGATGGACGAAAGACCGCCAGATCCGTTTTGAAGTCGCCGTCAAAATCGGCCGAAGCTTTCGCGCGGACGATCTTTTCGACCGTGCCGGTGGCGTTAACGGTGCTGCCGATCCCGACAGCGTAGAGCTCGCCGTCGTCGTCCTCGCCGAACGATGAGATCAAACGCGGCGTATCAAGCTGCATAAAGTGTTGGCTGCCGTTCCAGGTGAAGATCTCGCCGGTGCAATAATCGGCATTTAGGTACGTTCCGTCCGGAAACGTCCGCAAACCGCCGCGATAGACGTAGCCGCCGGTAACCGAACAACGGGTCGTGGTTTGCGGATACTGGAAGACGGGCATCGTATAGTTTCCCGGCGTGCAGAGGCCGGGGTCGTTGTTCGTACACTGCGTTCCCTCGTACACGCGCCAGCCGTAATTTCCGCCAAGCGTCACGATATCGACTTCCTCGATCGCGTCCTGGCCGACGTCTCCCGCCCAAAGCTGGTTCGATCCGCTGCGGTCGAAAGACCACCGCCACGGATTGCGCAAACCGATGGCGAATATCTCGTCGGCGCCGGCGATGCCGACGTATGGGTTATCGGGCGGATTCGTGTATCCCGGCGGCGTCGGGTTCGCGGCCGTGCTCGGAGATATTCGGAGCATTTTTCCGAGCAACTCGTTGATATTCTGGGCGCGCGCGCCCGGATCGTTGCCTGAACCTCCGTCGCCCGTTCCGATATACAGATTTCCGTCCGGCCCGAACTCGATCATCCCGCCATTGTGGTTTGAAAACGGCTGCGGGATCGTCAAAAGAACAAACTCGCTGTTCGGATCGCCCTGGGTGTTGTTGTTTATGGCCGTGTATCGCGCGACGATCGTCGCGCCATCTGATAGCCGGGTGTAATTGACGAAAAAGAAACTGTTCGAGGCGAACTGCGGATGAAAGGTCAGCCCAAGCAATCCGCGTTCGCTGCCGGACGAACTGACTTTCGAGGCGATGTTCATAAAGTCGGTCGCGACGTTCGAACCGGGTTGAATGACCTTTATGATCCCGCGCTGCTGGACCACGAACATACGTTTTGTGCCGTCCTTTGAACTGCGGATCAGAACCGGCTGCGCCAATCCCGACAGATACGGCTGCGCCCTTATCGTGAACGGCGCCGGAACGCCCTGCGCGAATACGCTCGCCGCAAAGATCGCCGCCAAAATGAGTGTAACTATTCCGAACTTTAGATTTTTCATTATTCTTGCTCCGCAAATCTAACGGCGCGGCGCCTTGCCCGTGCCGAGTTTCTTCAAGTCATCAGTCGCGTATTTTACCGCCCGCGACCGTGAACAGCGGGAGACGGTCAATCCGTCGTCGCCGCTGTTCGCATAAACCAGATACCTGTTTCCCGACTCAAACGGCGATTGAAACCTCGCCGATTCATAGACAGTAATTGTGACTAGTTTCGCGTTTGAGCCTTTCCAGTATTTTTCGACGGTGAATTCAATGATTCGTTTGTCGCCTTCGGTCGTGTCGCCGGTCACCTTTCCGACAAACACCGAGTCCGCGTTTTTGAACTCGGCCTGAAAGGAAGACTGAGCGCATCGCGCGGCTTCGGCAATCTGAAAATTAGACGAGACGGAGATGGTCAAGGCCGATAATACAACCGCGAAACCCGCAATAATTTTCTTATTCATTGAAAGTTCTGCTCTTCGGTCGGGGAAAACAAATGTATGAAAATTGTAACGATTCAAACGCCTTGAACGCAAGGCATTTTTCCCGCGTCCGAAACATCGGCGATTGGTGCGGTTCGCTTAAAGCTCCAGCGATTTCAGGAATTTCCTAAAGTCTTCGCCAAGATCCGCGCGCTTCAGCGCAAATTGGACAGTTGCAATCAAAAAGCCGAGTTTGTCGCCGGCGTCGTGGCGCGTCCCTTCGAGCTTGACGGCGTAGAACGGTTTGCCCTCGCGGAGCATCAGCCGCATCGCGTCGGTGATCTGGATCTCACCGCCGGCGCCTTTTTCGGTTCGTTCAATGGCGTCGAAAACGTCGGGCGTCAAAATATAGCGGCCGATGATCGCGAGGTCCGAAGGCGCGTCCTCGAACTTCGGCTTTTCGACCATATCATTGATCCTGAAGACGTTCGGCGCGACCTCCTCGGCGTCGATGACGCCGAATCGCGAGATCGCCTCGCCGGCGACCTGCATCGTCGCGATGACCGGAGCGTTGTACTCTTCAAACACTTCCATCATCTGCTTCAGCGCCGGCTTCTCAGCATCGACAACGTCGTCGGCGAGCAGCACCGCAAAGGGCTCGCTCTCCGAAAAGTCCTTTGCCTGATAGATCGCATGACCGAGACCGAGCGCCTGTTTCTGGCGCGTGTAGCTGATGCGGCAGATCTCGGAAATGGCACGGACCTGAGCGAAAAACTCGGTCTTTCCCTTTTCCTGAAGCAGGCTCTCAAGCTCGTAAGAAATATCGAAATGATTCTCGATCGAGCTTTTTTCGCGGCCCGTGACGATCAGTACAGACTCGATGCCCGACGCGACGGCTTCCTCGATCGCATATTGGATCAGGGGCTTATCGACCAACGGGAGCATCTCTTTCGGCGACGCCTTCGTCGCGGGCAAGAATCGGGTGCCGAGACCTGCCGCCGGAAATACTGCTTTGCGAACTTTTCTTGTCATACTGCTCTTGATAAATTCGAGACCCGGATTTCGACCTCCTTAAGGTTGGCTCACGGACTTGGGCCGAAAGGGGAATTCTAGGTGAAAAGCGCCGGCGAAACAAATCAACCGGCGATTCCGGCGGCAATTAACAATTTACAATTAACCATTTACAATCAACAAAGATGTTAGACCTTAATTTTGTCAGAGAGAATATCGATAGTGTCCGCACGGCACTCGTCAATCGCAATTTCCCCACGGCGCTCTTGGACGACTTTGCCGAGATGGACGTCGAGCGCCGGCGCGTGATCGGTGAATCCGACCGGATCAATGCGCGCCGCAATTCCGCCAGCAAGGAGATCGGCGCTTTGATGCAGTCGGGCCAGCGCGAAGAGGCAGAGGCGCGCAAGGCGGAGGTCGCCGGGCTTAAGGACCGCCAGGGGGAACTCGACGAGCAGCGCAAGGATTTCGAGGCGCGAATGAATGAGCTGTTGTCGAATCTGCCGAATATTCCGGCCGACGACGTGCCGGTCGGCGCCGACGAAACCGCGAACGTCGAGATACGGCGTTGGGGAACGCCGCGCGACTTTGATTTTGACGCAAAGGATCACGTCGATCTGGGCGAGGCGCTCGGAATTCTCGATCTCGAGCGGGCGGTGAAGATAACCGGATCGCGTTTTGCGATCCTTAACGGCGCCGGCGCGCGTCTCGAAAGGGCGCTCGTCAACTTTATGCTCGATGTTCACACGCGCGAGCACGGCTACACGGAGACTTTGCCGCCGTTTATGGTCAATGAGACCGCGCTTTTCGGGACGGGACAGCTGCCGAAGTTCGAGGCTGATCTGTTCAAGCTGACCGATGACCGTAACTTCTATCTCATTCCGACCGCCGAGGTTCCGGTGACGAATTATCATTCCGACGAAATCCTCGACGGCAAGGAACTGCCGAAGTATTTCACCGCGTACACGCCCTGTTTTCGTTCCGAGGCGGGAAGCTACGGCCGCGACACGCGCGGTTTGATACGTCAGCATCAGTTTGAGAAGGTCGAACTGGTCAAACTGACAATGCCAGAACAGTCCGAAGACGAACACGAGAAGTTGACGGCGGACGCGGAGAAGATCCTGCAACTGCTTGGATTGCCGTACCGGACGGTCGTGCTTTCGACGGGCGATATGGGTTTCGGCGCGCGCAAGACCTATGACATCGAAGTCTGGATGCCGTCGCAGAATACATATCGGGAGATTTCCAGTTGCTCAAACTGCGGCGATTTTCAGGCGCGCCGTATGAATCTGCGTTTTCGCCGGGCGGGCGGGGCAAAGCCGGAGTTCGCACACACGCTGAACGGTTCGGGCCTCGCCGTCGGCCGGACCTGGATCGCCGTTCTCGAAAACTACCAGCAGGCGGACGGCAGTGTGGTCATTCCCGAAGTCTTGCGCCCATTTATGAACGGGATGGAGAAGATCGAACAGCTTCAAGGCTGAGCCCGAACTGCGCAAGAGGATTATTTTCCAGCTAAACACGCGAAAAGACGCGAAAGCTTTTTTGGCACAGATTGCCAAGAATCAAGTATCTTGTCCGTTTTCGCGTCTTTTCGCGTTTTTACGGGAAGAGTTTCCTGACCCACCTTGTCGAGCGGTCCGGTCTTGCCGAATAATCCAGTAATGCGTTCCCGCAAAGGCGCAAAGGCGCAAAGAAGGAATTGTAAACGACGGCGAATCAACGACGGAATTCCTTTGCGTCTTTGTGCCTTTGCGGGAACGCATCGCGCGGAACCATCTTCAATGTTGAGTTGACCGGATCTCCCGTCACCTAATCGCGCCGAATAATCCAATACCGCTTTGCCGCCGAGGCGTCGCCGACAAGGTTGAAGGGATCGAACGGATGCCGCGAGCCGGTCAAGCCTAAAATGTAATCACATCGTAATCACATTGACAGAATTGTCGATTGTAATTACATTGTGCTTATGAAAGCGAACATCGTAGCAATTGGAAACTCCCAAGGCATCAGAATTCCAAAATTGTTGCTCGATCAGAGCGGTTTGAGAGGCGAGGTCGACCTCGAGGTTGTCGAACTGGGACTTCTGATCAAGCGTTCAAAGCGGCCGCGAGCAGGTTGGGATGATAGTTTCAAGCAAATGGCCGTCAATAACGACGACGATCCGGTTCTGGAAGTTCAAATTTCCGACAAGACGCGGGAGAACTGGCGATGGTAAAGCGCTTTGACGTATTTCTGTTGAATATGGACGACTCGCCCGACGCGAAGGACACGCGGCCGTGCGTGATCATCTCGCCCGACGAGATGAACGCGCATCTCGCGTCGGTGATCATCGCGCCGCTATCGACCATAACGCGCAAATATCCGACCCGGGTGACGTTTGAATTCCTGGGAAATGAGCGCGCCGTGGTTCTTGATCAAATCCAGACGGTTGAACAAACGCGCCTGACAAAGAAGATCGGTCACGTCGGGCCGCAATCACAGGAATCAATTCTGGAGACGCTCCGGGAAATGTTTGCCCGATGACCAAGGTCAGAAAGATCGTCTCGGGAGGCCAAACCGGTGCAGATCGCGCGGCTCTCGACTTCGCAGCGGAGAACGGTTTCGAGATGGGCGGCTACGTACCGAAAGGCCGGCGGACCGAGGACGGCCCGCTCGGCGAGAAGTACATCAATATGATCGAGACGCCGACCGCAAACTATGCCGAACGAACCGCGCTCAATGTTCGCGATTCGGACGTGACGCTGATCGTTTCGCACGGTCCGCTTTCCGGCGGTTCGCTGCTTACCCGGACGCTCGCAACACGTTACGGACGACCCGTATTCCACGTCGATCTTGCCGCGCCGACGTTCGATGCGGCGGTTTCGGACGTTGGTCGATGGCTTGACGAATCGGATTGCCGAATTCTCAACATCGCGGGACCGCGTTCGTCAACGGACCCGGCCATCTATGACGCGGTAAAGCGCTTGCTCAAGACGGTCCTTTTCGGCGACTGACGAATTGGAGATAATCCCCGCCCCGCGATATGATTGCAGAATTCAACCGATGGCAATCACAAACTTTGAATTCAAGGCGCGCGCGGCGAACGTCGACGAATTGGAGCGCATTCTGCTCAGGCTCGATCCGCGATTCGCCGGAGAAGATCACCAGATCGACACCTATTTCAACGTTCCGACAGGACGTCTCAAACTGCGCGAGGGCAACATCGAGAATTCGCTGATCCACTACGACCGTGCCGATACGGCGGGAGCCAAGGAGTCGTCGATTCTGTTGTACGAGCACTCGCCCGATCCGGCTTTGAAAGCGATCCTCGTGAAGACGCTGGGCGTCAAGGTCGTCGTTGACAAGCGCCGGCGAATATACTTTATCGACAACGTGAAGTTTCACTTTGACCGGCTCCACGGACTCGGGACATTCGTCGAAGTCGAGGCGATCGACCGCGACGGAACGATCGGCGCCGAACCGCTCCGGGAACAATGCCGAAAGTACGCAGAACTGTTCCGACTGAACGACTCCGATTATGTCTCGCAATCCTACAGCGATCTGATACTGAACCTGGAGCAAAATGCCTGACCTTGTCATTACCGATATCTCGCTGGCGGCGGACGGTCGCGCACGGCTCGAATGGGTTCGTGAGCGGATGCCGATCCTCGGCGATCTCAGATCGCGTCTCGAGCGCGAGCGTCCGTTCGACGGCTTGAAGATCGGAATCTGCCTGCACGTTGAGGCGAAAACCGGAATTTGGCTCGAGGCGCTTGTCGCCGGCGGCGCGTCGATCGCCATCACCGGAAGCCCGGGGACGACTCAGGACGAAGTGGCGGCCGCGCTGGCCGAATCCGGGGTGACCGTTTTTGCGCGACGCGACGAAACCTTCGACGATCATCTTTCCTTCGCGGCGAAAGTGCTCGAATGCGAACCCGATCTGATCGCCGATAATGGTGCCGATCTTCATTTCCTGATCCACCGCGATGCACGGTTCGCGGAAGCGAAAAACAAGATCATCGGCGCGACCGAAGAAACTACATCGGGCGGTTACCGTCTCCGCGAAGATCTCGGCGAACAGGCCTTTCCGACGATCGTCATCAACGACTCGCGCGCGAAACGAATTATCGAGAACCGTTACGGCGTCGGCCTTTCGGTGATCGACGGCATTATGCGCTGCACCAACATTCTTCTCGGCGGTCTGCGGATCGCGGTTATCGGTTACGGGTATTGCGGCCGCGGCGTTGCGATCTGTCTCCGAAATCTCGGCGCTCACGTGACGGTTGTCGAGCTCGATCCGCTGACCCAACTCGATGCGCATCTCGAAGGATTCACGGTCGGGGACCTCGATTCGGCGCTCGCGTCGAACGATATGATCATCACCGTTACCGGACGGACGGGAATTCTCGAAAAACATCACTTCGGGGAGATCAAATCGGGAGCGATCCTCGTCAACGCCGGCCATTTCGAATTCGAGATCGACGTTGCCGGTCTCCGCGATTCGGCTGCGGACACTAAGGCGATTCGTCAGAATATCGAATCGTTTACGCTTCCCGGCGGCCGGAAACTATTTCTTCTCGCCGGCGGACGCCCGGTAAATCTGGCCGGTGCCGACGGAAATCCGATCGAGGTGATGGACCTCGGACTCGCGCTCCAGACCCTGAGCCTGGAGCATTTGGTCAAGAACGCCGCATCGATGGCGAGGATTCCGCACAACGTGCCGTCGGAGGTTGAACGCGCCGTGTCGGAAATGGCGCTCGCGGCCTGGACCCGCTAACGGATTGAGTTATGAAAATACGTGTTTTCGCCCTCATTTTGCTCGCTGCCGTTACGGCGGCGGCGCAGATCGAAAGATCGGTAACGATCACACCGGCCGAGGCGGGTCAGAATCCGTACGTCTATGTTCCGTTCGACGTTCCTCGTGGGACGCGGTCGATCTCGGTCGCCATCGAGTACGACAAATCGTTCGACAAACTCGATTTCGGGCTTTTCGATCAAAGATTTTCGGGCGCGGACAATGACCGTCGCGGCTTCCGCGGATGGAGCGGATCGGTCCGTGACAATTTCTTTATCGCGCTTCGCGAGGCGACGAACGGCTATCAGCCGGGACCGATCCGCGCGGGTCGTTGGCACCTCATCGTCGGCCGTTCGCGGGTGAAGGCCGCCGGGGTCGAACTCAAGGTCAAGATCAACTTCAACGCGATCGATGAGGCGGCGCAAAAGAGGCTGGAATTCGAAAGGAACAAGTCGTTCCGTCCAGTACTTTCGGCAACCGAATTTCCGTTGTTCCGAAACGCCGGTCTGACGTGGTTTCGCGGAGATCTTCACGCGCACACGTTCCACGGCGACGGGAGCTGGACCGTCAAAGGAGCACTCGAATCGGCCCGCGCGAACGGTCTTGATTTCGTTGCGCTGACCGAGCACAACACCTTCTCGCATCACGCCGAGATCGATTCTCTGCGCAAGAGCTTCCCCGGAATGCTCATAATTCGCGGCGAAGAGGTCACGACCTACGGCGGACATATAAACGTCTGGGGCCTGCCGTCGGGCGGTTGGGTGGATTTCAGACTGATTCCCGGGATGACCGCAAGCGCGCTCTCGATCATCGACCAAACCCGCGCGTTCGGCGGCGCCGCGTCGATCAATCATCCGACGATGGGATGCGGCGGATGCAGTTGGACATACGACAAGACGTGGGAGACGCTCGATTCGGTCGAAATATGGAACGCGACTTGGGACGCGGACGACGAAAACGCGCTCAAGATCTGGGACTCGTTTCTGCAGCAGGGCAAACGGATAACGGCCATCGGCTCGAGCGACTCGCATCAACCGCCTTACGAGCCGAGTCAGTATCCGACAAACCTGAACCTTGGCGATCCGTCGGTTTTTATCGGCGCCAAGAAGCTGACCGAACCGGAACTTTTCGACGCCATTCGCCTCGGCCGGGTTTTCGTCGCCGAGAATCCGCGGCACAGCCTGTCGTTCAGCGCCGGGACCAAATCGATCGGCGATACGGCCGCAGTCGCCCCCATTGACCTTCGGGTCACGTTCGACGGTTTTCCGGCCGACGCGCGCGGCATTCTGATCTCCGACGGAAAGGTCGTCAGAAACGAGATTTTGGGAGATAAAAAGGAGTTCTCGTTCGGATTCAAACCCGAAAAACCAACGTATGTTCGACTCGAAATTCGTTCGACGGACGGACGAATGCTGGCGATGACGAATCCGATCTATTTTCGCTGAACAAGATTGATATGAAAGAAACATTTTCCTACGATGTAATGCCGTACCCGAGCAAGTTTTTCTTGCAGACGCATCCCGACAGGCTCGCCGCGCTCGCGGTTTTCTTCGGGATGCAGCCGGTTCCGGTCGAAACGTGCCGGGTGCTCGAACTCGGTTGCGGCAACGGCAGCAATCTCATTTCGCACGCGTATCATCTGCCGGCGGCGAAATTCGTCGGGGTCGATCTCGCGCAAAATCACATTGACGACGCCAATCGCGGAGCGGCGGAACTCGGACTGTCGAATACCGAATTCCGGCAGATGGATGTCGCCGAAATGACGGTCGGGGAATTCGGTAAATTCGACTACATCATCGCTCACGGTCTGTTCTCGTGGGTGCCCGATTTCGTCCGCGACCGCGTCCTTGAGATCTGCCGCGAAATGCTCTCGGACAACGGCGTCGGCTACGTGAGCTACAATGCATTCCCGGGCGCGCATTACCGCCAAATGGTGCAGGCGATGCTCCGATTTCATACGCGGGGAACCGAAGAACCTCTCGAAAAGGTCGGCAAGGCGATCACTTTTCTGTCGTTCCTCAGCGAGAATACGACCGATCGGGAGATCTATCGGCCGATTCTCAACGCCGAGCTCAAACGCCATTTCGAACACGATGCGGCCGATATTTATCACGACGACCTCTCGGACTCGAACCGCGCTTACTATTTTCACGAATTCGCGGAAATGCTCCAAAAACGGGACTTGCAGTTCCTTGCCGAGGCCGAACTGCACGCGATGGGAACCGGAAGCCTGCCGCCGGATGCGCGCGAGTTCGTCGAATCGCTGGATAACATCATCGATCGCGAACAGTATCTCGATTTCCTGCGCGGCCGGATCTTCCGGCAGACGCTTTTCTGCCGGTCCGAAGTCGCTCTCGAGCGTCAGCCGCAGCCGGAAAAGTTGAACGAGTTCAAGGTCGCTTCTTCGATTCGACCCGTTTCGCCAAATCCGGAACTTGCTACGCAGAAGGTCGAGAAATTCGTCGGCGCGAAGGGTGTCGGGATCGAGATCGATCATCCGCTGACGAAGGCGGCGCTGGTCGAACTCGGCCGCGCCTGGGGCCGCGCCGTCGCGTTCCCCGATCTGCTCGAACTCGCGCGCAAGGAGATCGAAACGCGCGGTTATACGACGGATAACTGGGGCGAACAGTATTCGACCGCCGCATCGATCTTTATGCAGCTGTGCCGAAGCACATCACTGATCGAACTGCATTTGTTTCAGCCCGACGCATCGCAAGTGGTGCCGGAAAGGCCGGCAACGAATGCTCTTGCGAGATGGCAGCTGCCGCAGGCCCAAAACGTTCTCTCGATGCTCAACCTTGACGTCAGGATCGAAGACGTCGTTTCGCGACGGCTTCTCGAATTGCTCGACGGTACGCGGTCGGCCTCGGAGGTGACTTCGGAACTTCGCGCATTCATCGGATCTTCGGACGAGGTCGATGGCAAGACTGAATTGTTGAAGAATTTGCGTGATTGGGTCAGCGAGAGCTTGCACCAACTTGCAAAACTCGGAATGTTCGAGTCCGACTGAACCAATAATTGATAGTTGAGAATTGAAAATTGATATTTCAACCTGTAATTCCAAGGGATGCGGCCGCGATCATACTCGTCCGCGACGACAAGATACTGTGGGCGCGTCGAAATCCGAATCTCAAGTTTCTTGGCGGTTTCCACGCCTTTCCCGGCGGGAAAACCGATGCCGATGATTTTGCGATAGCGGTAGAAAGCTGCGACGACCCGGAGATGGCTGCGATCCTTGCGTGCGCGGTGCGCGAGGTTTTTGAAGAAGTCGGCGTGCTGCTCGCGCGCGGCGGCGATAAATTGACGAAGGGACAGCGGGCGTCGCTTCACGATGATCTGATCTCCGGCCGAAGCACATTTGCGGAGATTCTCGAGGCCTGGGGGCTTTGGATAGACGCAGTGGATTTTTTCTACACCGGGTTTTGGACGACGCCCCAGTTTTCACCGGTACGATTCAAGACGCGGTTCTTTATCGCGGAATGTCCGCCGAAACAAACTCCGTACGCCGCGATCTCAGAATTGGAGAGCATTGAATTCATTACGGCGGCCGATGCGCTGAAGCAATGGGAAGCATCCGAGGTTTTGATCTCGCCGCCTGTTTTGATCTCGCTGCAGGAGCTTGCCGTCGAGTCGCCCGGGAATTTTCAGGCATCGTTGAATGAACGATCGCAGAAACTGCTCGAAAAGTCAGACGCTTGCGACGGAACGATCGATTTTATTGAGCTGAATCCGCGACTCGTGTGTTTTCCTCTTCGAACAAAAACCTTGCCGCCGGCGACGCACACGAATTGTTTTATCGTCGGCAAACGCGACTTCGTGGTTATCGATGCGGCGTCTCCGTTTGACGAAGAACAGAAGAAGCTAATCGAACTGGTCGACCGGTATGTGTCGGACGGATTCAACTGTCGCGCGATCGTCGTGTCGCATCTGCACAACGATCATTTTGGCGGTGAGACCGTTTTGCAGACACACCTTTTGGAAACACACGGGCTGACAATTCCTATCGCCGGGCATCGGATTACCGCGGACGACCTTGCGGAAAAGGTCCAGTTCCAAATGTTTTTGGACGATGGCGAACGAATCGAACTTTCGGACGAGAACGGTGCGGCGTTCGAACTTGAGGTTCTCCACACGCCCGGACATGCGCGCGGCCATCTTGCGTTCTACGATGCCGGTTTTCGTTTTTTGCTGACCAGCGACAACGTCGTCGGGTCGGGAACGATCGTCATCGCGCCGCCCGAAGGGAATATGAGCGAGTATCTCGCGTCGCTCCGGCGGATGCGAGACTTGCCCGGCCTGAGATATTTGGCGGGATCTCACGGCGCCGCGGTTTATGACGCGAAAGGCCGGATCGAGCATTACATCGCACATCGTCTGGGGCGCGAAAAACAAGTCATCGCGGCGCTCGAGGGCGGCACCGAAAATGCCGGCGACATCGCGCGGATCATCTATCCGGATCTCGATCCGAGCCTTTTCCCGCTCGCGGTGGCGACGGTTTCGGCGCACCTGGCGAAGATCGAAGAAGAGAGTCTATTCGGATGATTTGCTCCGAAGCACCAGTCTGAAAGGCAGCGACCGCGTCACCCTGAATTTGCCGAGTCCGGCCCGTTCCGCCAGTCCGTTCAGTTCGACGGGCTTGAATCCCCGAAGAATCGAAAGCGATCCGTCCTCGCGAACGAGCCGGCTGATTCGAAACGCCGCGCAGAAAATCTTGTAGGCGGCATAAGCCAACGGGTGCCGGTGAAGATCAATGACAAAAACACCGCGACGCGCGACGCGTGACATCTCTTTGAGCGCCGCGACGATCTGCTCGTCCGTCAGGTGATGCGTGAAAAGCGACGAGATAACATAATCGAACGAGTCGTCGTCAAACGGCAGCGAAAGGGCGTCCGCCCGCACGGACGAGATCTCCGGAAAAGCCGTCGATTCTTCGACGATTGACGCCGCCGAGCGCGAGTTGAGTTCGATTCCTGCGAACCGTGCGCGGCGAGATTGTTTTCGGGCGAACGTCGCCGCGATCCGCAGCAGTTCTCCCGAACCCGCTCCGATGTCGAGAACGCTGAAATCCGCAAGATCAGCGGTTTCGATCTCGCGCAAGAGCGTTCGCCGGAGCGCGCGGCTGTCTCCGGCAAATCGGTTTACAAGCCGAATATCCTCGAGAAAACGGTCGTATTCCGCCGGCGTATAGTCGCCGGTGTCGATCCGTTCCAACTTCTGACTGCGCGTCCTGAACATCGAAGAATTTATCTTATCTTGTTTGGTCCGGAGTGAACCATCGCGACGACCGTTTCAAAAGAAATTGGACACGGTCGGTGGTGTTCTATAGAATCGAATCCGAAACAGCCCGATGAAAAACGCAAAACGCAAATTCACGCTTGTTCTGATAAAACCGTCGCATTATGACGAGGACGGCTACGTCATCCAGTGGTTCCGGTCGGCAATTCCGGCGAACTCGCTCGCATGTCTTTACGGCCTCGCGCTCGAATGCCGCGAAGATCGGATTCTCGGAGCCGACGTCGAACTCGAGATTCACGCCTTTGACGAAACCAACACGCATATCGACGTCAGCAAGATCGCGAAACTCATCGAGCGCGCGGACGACGGAATGGTGATGCTCGTCGGCGTGCAGTCGAACCAGTTTCCGCGCGCGCTCGACATCGCGCGTCCGCTTCGCGAAAAAGGGATCAAAACGGCCGTCGGCGGATTTCACGTTTCGGGAACGATGGCGATGCTGACGACGCGCGATCCATATGTTCAGAAAGCGGTCGACATCGGCGTTTCCGTTTTCGCGGGTGAGGCGGAAGGTCGCCTCGGACAGGTTCTTAAGGACGCCGCCGACGGAAAACTCGCGGAGATCTACAACTTTATGGACGATCTGCCGAACATCGAGAATGTCGCGACGCCGCTTCTTCCCGCCGAACGCGTGCATCTTACGGCCGGCGCGACGACCAGTTTCGACGCCGGCCGCGGCTGTCCGTTCACCTGCTCCTTCTGCACGATCATCAACGTCCAGGGACGAAAATCACGCCGCCGCTCTCCCGCGGACATCGAACGGATCGTCCGCGCAAACGTCGCCCAGGGACTGCATTCGTTCTTTATCACGGACGACAACTTCGCGCGCAACAAGGATTGGGAGATCATCCTCGACCGTTTGATCGAACTCCGCGAAAACGAGAAACTCAACATCAGCTTCATCATCCAGGTCGATACGCTCTGCCACAAACTGCCGAATTTCATCGAAAAGTGCAAACGCGCCGGCGTCAAACGCGTCTTTATCGGACTTGAGAACATAAACCCCGACAGTTTGATGAGCGCCAGCAAGCGGCAAAACAAGATCACCGACTACCGCGCGATGCTTCTCGCCTGGAAACAGGTCGGCATCGTCACCTACTGCGGCTACATCTTAGGTTTCCCGGACGATACCGAAGAATCGGTGCTGCGCGATATCGAGATCATCAAGAAGGAACTTCCCGTCGACCTGCTCGAGTTTTTTTATCTGACGCCGCTTCCGGGGTCCGCCGATCACAAGAGGCTTTTCGAATCCGGCGTCGCGATGGACGAGGATCTTAACAAATACGATCTGAATCACGCCGTGACCGGGCATCCGCGGATGTCGAAATCCGAATGGGAACAAACTTACCGTAAAGCCTGGAAGACCTACTACACGGACGAGCACATCGAAACCGTCCTTCGCCGCGCGATCGCGACCGGTACGAGTCCGGGCAAGACGATGTTCTTCATCACCTGGTTCACGGGGTGCATCGACATCGAACGTATCCACCCGCTCGAGGGCGGTTTCCTGCGCCGCAAGCACCGCAAGACGCGCCGCTCCGGGATGCCGCTCGAGAATCCGCTGGTGTTTTACCCGCGCACGTTTCTCGAAACGCTGACGAAACAGGTCCGCTGGATCGCGCTCTATTCACGCCTGCGTCTGATCTACCGCAAGGTCCGGAAGGATCCGGCGCGATTCGATTACAAAGATACGGCGCTTGAACCGGTCGCCGACAACGAGACCGAAACGCTCGAACTCTTTCAATCCGCGGCGGCGCATAAATTCGTCGAAAAGGTCCATCGGATCGAAAAGCTCAGGGCCGGCGAAACGGTTTGAGTTATGGGCGACGCCGAGATCCAATCGTTCATCGATCAATACGCTCCGGAGACCGCGGCGGAGGCGATGGAGTGCCGGTCGAAGATGCGCTCGATCATCAAAAACGGCTTCGAGCTTGTTTACGACAACTACAACGCGCTGGTCTTCGCATACGGTCCGACTGAGAAATCGCGCACCGCGTCGATCTCGATCGCCGTTTACCCGCATTGGATCAGACTGTTTTTTCTCGAGGGGAAAGATCTGGATGATCCGGATTCGCTCCTCGAAGGATCGGGAAAGCAAGTCCGCAGCGTAAAACTGCATTCTGCCGAAGATCTTGAAATGACGAATGTCCGCGCTTTGATTCACAAAGCGATGGGCGATTCGTTCGAATCGGCGCCGCCGCTCAAAACCGTTGTGAAGTCGGTCTCTGCGAAGCGGAGACCACGAAGGTGACTCCCGATTCCGAAATCAAAAGATGCCGACAATATTTTCGCATTCGATTGTTGCTGCGCTCGCGTCGAGGGCGGGACTCGCAAAAGACGCGAACGTCTCGCTTCTGGCGGTTGTTGCGGTGTGCGCCGTTATTCCGGATCTTGACGTCGCCGGGTTTGCCCTTGGAATACCGTACGACAGCATGCTCGGCCATCGCGGCTTTACTCATTCGATCGCCTTCGCGATCATTCTCGGCGCAATCGGCGCATCCTGCTATCAGAGACTGTCGCCGTCGGACGCCTCGTTCACCAGGCTGTTCATCATTTTCTCACTCGGTGCGATTTCCCATCCTGTTCTCGATATGCTGACCGATGGCGGCCATGGAGTCGCGCTGCTCGCGCCGTTCAGCGGGGAAAGATTCTTCTTTCCTTGGCGGCCGATCAGGGTGTCGCCGATCGGTTCCGGCTTTTTCAGTGAGCGCGGTTTAGCCGTCATCTTAAGTGAGATCGTTTGGCTCTGGATTCCGGCGATCTTCGTCTGTCTTGCCGCTGCCGCAGTCCGAAAGATCTCCAGGTAAAACGAATATCAATTTTCAATTCTCAATTCTCAATTATTTGTTCGGTTGAATGTCAGACGTTGGAGATCACGAGGGCGGAGTTTTTCGAGCCGAAGCCGATACAGTTGCAGAGGACCGTTTTGATCTCCGCTTTGCGCGATTCGTTTGGTGTGTAATCGAGGTCGCACGCCGGGTCGGATTCGTCGAGGTTGATCGTCGGAGCGATGATTCCGTTGTTCAACGCGAGCAACGCGGCGCCGATCCCGGCCGATCCGGACGCGCCTTGCGGATGGCCGATCTGCGATTTAGTCGCGCTTGTCGCGAGGCTGTAAGCGTGATCGCCGAAAGCGTTTTTGAGAGCCTGCGTTTCGATTCGGTCATTGAGCTGGGTCGAGGTCCCGTGAAGGTTGACGTAATCGACCGCCTCCCGCGCGACGCCGGCGTCGGCAAGCGCAAGCGTCATCGCACGCGCCGGTTCGAGGCCGTTCTCCTCGAGCCGTACGCGATGATAGGCGTCGCAGGTCGAACCGTATCCGAGAATTTCGCCGTAGATCCGCGCGCCTCTCGAATTGGCGGATTCAAGCGTTTCGAGGACATAGATCCACGATCCTTCACCGAGAACGATTCCCTCGCGGTTCTTGTCGAATGGCCGCGACGCGCGTTCCGGTTCGTCGTTCCAATTTCGCGCGAGCACCGTCATCAGGTTGAATCCTTCGAGAATGCCGCGGGCGAGCGGCGCATCGACACCGCCGGTGAGCATCATATCGGCGCGTCCCAAGGCGATGTGCTGCGCCGCGTACGAGATGGCGTCGGTCGATGAGGTGCACCCCGTCGAAACGATGTGCGAAGGCCCATGAAGTCCGAAGACCATCGAAAGCTCGGATGAAAGACCGCCGTGCGTCGAACTCGGAATCGAATAGAGGCTCGCCTTGTTTTGCTGGCCCGTCAGCCAGTAAACATATTGTTTTTCCGTAAATGCGAGCCCGCCGCCGCCGGTGCCGAGGACGACTCCAAAATTCCGTCGCGCCTCGAGATCGAGTTGCGCGGTGTCGATCCCGGCGTCCGCAACCGCCTCGCGCGCGGCCGCGACCGCGAGCGGGACGCACCGCGAAACGTTGCGCCGGTCCTTTACTTCGATTTCTGCTTCCCAGTCGAAACCGACGATCTCCGCGGCGATCTTCACCGCCGAGTCGGAAACGTCAAAGCCTTCGATCCGCTTGACGCCGCTCGTTCCGGCTTCAAGTCCGGTCCAGTACGCCTCGCGCCCGATCCCGATCGGCGTCACGCACCCGAATCCGGTAATTACAACTCTTCTTAGCTTCGGTAAATCGCTGAACATATGGTTTGAGAATAACACTTTCAGTGAGCGGTGAGCAGTGAGCGGTGAGCAGTGAGCGGTGAGCAGTGAGCGGTGAGCAGTGAGCGGTGAGCGGTGAGCAGTGAGCGGTGAGCAGTGAGCAGTGAGCGGTGAGCAGTGAGCAGTGAGCAGTGAGCAGTGAGCGGTGAGCGGTGCGCGGTGGGTCGTGAGCAGTGAGCAGTAAAGCAGTGAGCGGTGGGTCGTGAGCAGTGAGCAGTGAGCAGTGAGCGGTGCGCCGGGGGTGCTGAGCCATGGGTCGTGAGAATTGATAGGCGTAAGGTACCTTTCGCTGCTCGCTGCTCGCTGCTCACTGCTCACGACCCACACCGCTCACTGCTTACTGCTCACCGCTCACTGCTCACCGCTAACCGACCACCGACCTCCTGTTTACTGTCTGCCGTCTACTGCATTATCATTGAAGTCAATTATGAAAGAAGGTTGGGAAGCAATTATCGGGATGGAGATCCACGCGCAGTTGGCGACGGAGACGAAGATCTTTTGCGGGTGTGCGACGAGTTTCGGGCACGAGCCGAACTCGAACACTTGTCCGGTTTGTCTCGGACTGCCGGGCGCGCTGCCGGTTTTGAACGAGAAAGTCGTCGAATATGGCGCCAAGGCGGCGCTCTCGCTTGGTCTCAACATCAATCAGACGTCTGTTTTTTCGCGCAAGAACTACTTCTATCCCGATCTGCCGAAGGGTTATCAGATCTCGCAGTACGACAAACCGTTCTCGTCGAACGGCAAACTCACGATTATGACGTCCGAACGCGACGAATCGGGCCGCGCGCACGATTGGCAGCCGATGACGATCCATATCGAGCGGATGCATCTCGAGGAAGACGCCGGAAAGAACGTTCACGAGGGATTGCCGGAAGTTGATAAATACTCGTACATCGATCTCAACCGCGCCGGCACGCCGCTCGGCGAGATCGTCACGGGGCCGGATTTTCGCACGTCGTGGCAAGCGTATGACTATGTCAACCACGTCCGCCGCGTCCTGCAATGGGTCGGAGCGAGCGACGCCGATATGGAAAAGGGAAATCTCCGCTGCGAGGCGAACGTTTCGGTCCGGAAGATCGGCGAGGAAAAGTTTCGCAACAAGGTCGAGCTCAAGAATCTGAACTCGGTTCGATTTATGCAGAAGGCGATCGAATACGAGATCGAACGTCAGATCGAGGCGCACGAATCGGGCGAGGGCGTATCGCAGGAAACGCGTCTTTGGGACGAAAAGAACAACCGGACGCGCGTGATGCGTTCGAAGGAAGACGCGCACGATTATCGCTATTTTCCGGAACCGGATCTTCAGCCGCTAGTCGTTTCCCACGCATTCGTCGAATCGGTTCGCGCTGAGATGCCGGAGTTGCCCGACGCGATGCGGGCGCGGTTTATTTCTGAGTTCGGACTGTCGTTCGGGGACGCGTCGCAGATCACCGGCGACAGATCGCTTGCCGAATTTTACGAAACGGCAGCGAGACTCTCGGGCAATCCGAGGACGACCGCGAATTTCGTGATTTCGGAATTCGTCCGCGAACTCAACAATTCGGGCAAGACCGCGGATGAATCCGACGTCAGCGCCGAGAACTTCGCGGCGCTCATAAAAACCCTTGATTCGGGCGCGATCAACAATAATCAAGCGAAGGAAGTACTGATCGAGATGTGCAACTTCGGCAAGACGCCGGCGCAAGTGATTCTCGAAAAGGGTTACGAACAGATTTCTGACGCGTCGGCGATCGAAAAAATTGTTGACGAGATCATTCAAAATAACGAGAATCAGGTAAACGCATATCGGGGCGGTAACGAAAAGCTGCTTGGGTTCTTTGTCGGACAAGTGATGAAGGCGTCCCAGGGCAAGGCCAACCCCAAGGTCGTGAACGAGGTTTTGAAAGCTAAGCTTTAGGCGAAAGTGAGGAGTTTAAGAAGTGGCGCGATCGGTGGTTTTGACGATTGTGACGATGATACTGGCGGCGGCCGGTTCCGTTTTCGCGCAAACTCCGACACCGACTCCGCGGCCTCTCGTCAACCGAACCGACATTCTCAAAAGTCCCGAAGACTCCGACGACAATGAAGAATCGCGTCCGCTAAGAGGACTTCGTTCGGAAGACCTGGTTTCGGCGGAAGCGTACCGACGCGTAAAGTTCACCAAGGACGAAAAAGCGCAGTATAAGCCGGCCACCAGAAGCGGTGAAAAACTCCTGAAGATCTACATCGCCCCCGATTGCGCGACGAAACTGGTTGTTGATGTCAGCGATCCGCGATGCACCGAAAACTTTTTGCTTTTTGCAGTTTCATACTTTTCATTTTTTGTCGGCGATTATGGTCAGCAATTCGGGGAGTTGCAGATGTCGGGTGATTCGTTGATCGGCGGCCGAGACCTTTATCGGCAAGGTATGTTGCTCGATCTCGGCGATCGCGACATCGGGTCGCTCAACAAGCAGTCACCCGAAGTTGTCGCGCTTTCATCGTTCAAGATCGCCAAGACGGTCGATACGGCGACAAAGCAGCGAGATGATCTTGAAAAAGCCGGAATCGAAGTCGGCGGCCTGAGGCTCACGTCGAAACGAAAGATCAGCCCGAAGAATTCCTATTTGTTTCGATTCATTTCCTACAGCCGGTCGGAGTGGGTCGGATTGCCGCAAAGCTATGATTCGATCATTGCGCTGCGGATCGATCGATTGACAACGGATGGCTTTGCGGTCGTTTTATGGAAGCGGCTCTCGCAAAAAACGGCTCCGAGGCTCAAGCCCGACCGAACCGACGGAAAGAAAACTATGTAATGAGGCGGAGGGGTTATGGTATCACGGGGTATCGCGCTTGTATTGATTCTACTTTTGTCGTGCGGAACGATCTTCGCGCAATGGACTCGCCCGAGCCTGACGTCGATCAGACGTACCGGCGTTTGGCCGTTACGGACCAAACCGACGAAGGAGCAGAAGAAGAGACTGCAGCCTGACGCCGCCGATCGGGCCAACTTTTTGCAATTGCTCGAACAGCCGCGGACCGGAATCGTTCGTCTGCTTCCTGACCTCGGATGCTACGACAATATGAACATCCTCAAGGCTGACGAGGTTTGCCGCAACGCCATCCCCGAGAGTTCTTTTTATTCATTCCGCGAACGCGAGCATACGCTTGAGGTTCTCGCGGACATACGATTGAAGAACGGCCACTTTGTCAGCGACGGGATTCTCTCGCAGGGAATCATAACCAAGCTTGACGACGTTTCGCTTGACCGGGTTTCGCTGGCGACTGACGGCCTTGAATTTCTAACGGGTTTCGCGCCCGATCCGATGTCCGTAGTCGCCAAGAACCAGTATATGCAGTTGGTAAACGGAGTGAAGGCGGGTAGCTTTGAATACAAGAAGATCGCCAAGGCCGTCGAAAACGCGACGTACGCGATGCGCATCATCGCCTATCGCGGAAATGTATTCCGCTCTTTCCGCGGTTGGCGGTTTGACCTTCTCGAGGGCGACAAGCGGATCGACATCACGGTTGCGTTTCGCGTCGTCCGCAAAGATCCCGACGGGGCAGTCACGATCGTCTGGAGAGAACTCGAACGCCGTGAATCGCCGCGGATGAAATTCCCGAAACGGACGGTCAATAAGCCGTCGGCATAAACGTATGGAAAACAAAGTAGCAGTCGTTACCGGCGCAACAAAAGGAATCGGATACGCGATCGCTGAACGCCTTCTCGAACAGGGCGCGCGGGTGTTCATCTGCGCCCGGAACAAGCCTGAACTGAAACGCGCGCTCGAAAAACTCTCGGCGTCGGGCAATGTCGAGGGCGAGATCTGCGACGTGCGCAGCGAAGATCAGGTCAGGATGATGCTCGACGAAGCAAAGCGCGTTTTCGGCGGCGTCGACATCCTCGTCAACAACGCCGGGATGGGCGTTTTCGGAAAGACCGTCGAGGAACTTACGGGCGAAGAGTTCAGGCAAACGCTCGAAACAAATCTCTTCGGTGTTTTTTACGCCTGTCATCACGTCATCCCGATGCTCCGCGAACGCGGCGGCGGATACATCATAAACATCTCGTCACTCGCGGGCCAGAACGCGCATCCGCGGATGGCAGCGTACAACGCGTCGAAATTCGGACTCAACGGATTCTCGGAGGCGCTGATGCAGGAGGTGCGGCAGGACGATATCAAGGTCAGTTATGTCTGTCCGGGTTCGGTCAATACGTATTTCGGCGGCGACACGCCGTCGAAGGAAAACTCGTGGCAACTGCAGCCGGCCGATATTGCAGATGTCGTAATGGATCTGCTTGCGATGAACCCGCGGGCACTCCCGAGCAAGGTCGAGATCCGGCCGAGCAAACCACCGAAAAGATGATACACGCGAGGTTTGCCACGTTTGTGTTATTAGCGATTCTCGGGTTCGTCGTGACCTTTGCGCAAACGTCCAAAGACCTCATAGAAGCGAGTACGGAGGCGACCAAACTTTTTCGGGAGAAGCGTTTTTCCGAGTCCCTGGTCTTTGCTCGGAAAGCGGCCGCGGTCGCATTGCAGATTTATGGCGAAAGGCACTTGGAGACAGCCAAGGCGCGCCGCAATCTCGGGCTCGTTTTTTTCGCATTGGGCGACTTTGATGATGCCGAACGTTCGTTTCACTCCGCGCTCAAAAGCTACTCAAACACGAGCGATCTTTCTTCAGAGGACGCGCAGAATCTTGCCGAGATGTATGAGGTTCTGGGTTTCTTAAACGACCGAAAAAAAAACGCTGACGCTGAAGACTTGTTCCGTAATGCGTTGAACTGGCGCGAACGCGCTAATGGAAAGGACTCACCAAGAAATCTGTCAGCGTTAATGGCGCTGGCGAATGCTCGCTTTGAAAACATGGAGTTCAAGGGCGCCGGCGAATTGTACATCAGAGCTCTTGAATTGGCGTCAAAGGATGATCTCGCGATGGTTAGGTATTTTGATCTAGCGTATCACCGATGCGAATGTGCGCACATCAAGGGCGATCGCGAAAAAGAATTCGGACAAATCAAGGAGCGCTTCGGGTCGGCAGTTCGCTCTGATAAGTTTCGGCTGCCCGAGGATGCGGGAATCCTCAATTCGAAGGCAATCAGTCTCGGTCAACCACGGACATCGCGTGCCGCGCCGGTGATTCGGACGAACAACTTTGTCGAAGTCAAAGTTCTTATCGGTGAGACTGGAATAGTGATCAGCGCGTGCGCCGTGAAGAACACGAATCTTTTCAACGTCAGAGAATCCGAGCTCGCGGCGTACCGCTCGACCTTTACGCCTCCATTGGCCAACGGCAAGCCCGTAAAACTCACCGGAAAGATCGTCTATAAGTTCATCCAGACACCAAACTTCTGATTTCCTCAACCAAAAACGCGTCATCGAACGGTTTCGTCAAATAGGATGAAACGCCGAGTTCGATCGCTCGCTGTTCGTGCTTTTCGCTCGCTCGCGAGGTGATCATCACGACCGGAATGTCTTTGAGCATTTCGTCGCCCTTGATCGATGAAAGCAGATCGTAACCGTTCATCCGCGGCATTTCGACGTCGGTCAGCACGACGTCGGGAAGGTCGGTCGCCGAATGCATCAGGTCAAGCGCCTCGAGTCCGTCCTTCGCGATGACGGGTTCCCAGCCGGCGTTTTTGACCAGCTTCGTCATAATATGCCGGACGCTCGGACTGTCGTCAACGATCATCACCCGGAGCATTTCCGGATTCGTGAATTCCGGCGCCGGGATTTGGTCCGTCTGAGAGCTGAGATCCGCCGATTTGCCCTCGGATTTGACAAGAAATTGCGGTCGCGGCGCCTCGACCTGGTGCTTTAGAAGATAGATCAGGTCGAGCACCGGCACGACGCTGCCGTCGCCGAGTATCGTCACGCCGAGCAGGTGCGGAAAATTCTGGAGGGGCGAGCCGAGCGGTTTTATGACGATCTCTTCCGCACGGACAACCTCGTCGACGAGCAGCGCCGACGCCGTTTCGAGCGTATCGACCAACAATACCGGCGCGTTTTCCCGTCGCGATTCGCCGTGCGGTTTTCCGAGAAGCGAATTCAAGTGGACCGCCGGGTATTCAACACCGTCGATCGACGCGGAATTCTGCAAGTAAACATACTTAAGATCCTCGTCCGCGATCTCAGTTAACTTTTTGACGAGTTTCAGCGGCAATGCGAAAACCTGACCGGCGATCTTGACCAGCAATCCGCGTGTGACGGCGAGCGCCATCGGTAGGCGGATCGTGATCTCCGTACCTTGTTGGAGTTCGGAGTCGATGCGGATCGTGCCCTGCCGCCGAACGACATTCGTCCGGATGATGTTCATTCCAACTCCGCGACCGGCCGTCTGGCGGACGCTGTCGGCAGTCGTTAGCCCCGGCAGGAAACAAAGCCCGTACGCTTCTTTGTCGTTCATTGCGGCGGCCTCCTCTGCCGAGATCGTGCCCGCGGCAAGAGCCTTTTCTTTCAAAGCCGATGCCGAGATTCCGCGGCCGTCGTCTTTCACGGTCAGGATCACGTGAGTTCCTTCCGAGTGGATCCGCAACGTGACCTTGCCCTTTTCCGGCTTGCCGAGCATGCGGCGGGTATCCGGCGATTCGATGCCGTGTGCGACCGCGTTGCGGAGCAGATGCAGCAACGGTTCGACGAGCCCGTCGAGGATCTGTGTGTCGACTTCGGTGTTTTCGCCCTCGATAACGAGCTCCGCCTGCTTCGCTTCCTGCTCGCACGTGACGCGGAGAGTCCGGTGCAGACGTGCCGCGAGGGTATCAAAACGAACCATCCGAAGCCGCAAAAGCCGGTCCTGGAGTTCTTCGATCAGACGGCCCTGGACGTCGAAAAGCAGTTCGAGATTGCCGCGGACGTTATCGAGTTCGGAGTTTATCGAAACCGTGTCGCCGGTCGTTTCGAGCAGTTCGCGCGTCGTCTGGTGAAACTCGGTATAGCGGTCAAACTCGAGCGAGTCGAAATGCTGCGATCGTGACGAACTGCGCGCCTGCGGGAAACCCGATCCGTTGCCTCCGAGCATCGAAGCTTCGAAATCCGTTTCAAGCTTGCCGGTCGAACGTTTCAACCGTTCGGTGCTATGTCGCAATTCACCGGCCTGCCGTTCGAGTTCGGCGAGCCGCTGTTCGAAGACGGAACGGCTGAGGACGAGGTCGCCAACCAGGCGGACGAGTTCGTCGAGCTTTTCGAGCGAGACGCGGATGACCGATTTCGGCGCGACCTCAGGTCCCGGAGCGGCCGCTTCCTCTGGCTCTGCAACAACGGGCACCGGTTGGGGGGCGGTGGCCTTTGGTTCGTCGGTTACCGATTCTTCCCATTCGTCTTCCAGTTTGAGTGATTTCAGCGTGCGATCGAAGCTCTGATAGAGCCCCGATATCCGCTGCGAAAGCTGCGGCGAGTTCTCGCCGGCTGAAAGCGCGCCGAGGCAATCGGTTGAGGTCGTCAGAAGTTCGAAGATCTTTTTGTTCCCGTCGATCTCGTTATCCGCAATGTAATCAAGAAGATCTTCCACGCGGTGGGCCAGATCGGACAGAGGCTTGAGTCCGACGATTCCCGCAGAGCCCTTCAACGTATGCGCGTTGCGCCGAATCTCAAGCAGGGCGTTGCGTTCGTTTGGGTTCGATTTAAGGATCTGCACGTTGGTCTGGATGTCACGCAGCAGGTCCTCGGCCTCCATCGCAAAAACTTCGAGCATTTCTTCATCGATCTCAAAGCCTTCGAGGTCGACTTCCGGGGCCGGTTCTTCGATCGTTTGGCAAGCTTCGGCGACGACTTCTTTTCCGGTATGTTGCGTCAGATTTTCAAACGATTCGTCGAGAAAACCGTCAAAATTTATGGAAAACTCATCGGTCGTGAGTTGAAACTTCGCGAGCACCGCCTCGACCTGCGCGAGCCGGTCAAGAATCGCACGCGTCTGTGCGTCGGTTATCGGCTCGCGACCGGCGATGACGGCGGCGATCTCGTATTCCAGTTTTTCGCTGAATTGCCCGATCTCGATAAACCCGGTCATCGTTGCGGCGTCTTTGATGCCCTGGGTGTAACGGAGCGCGGTTTCGAGCTCGCTGCCGTTGTTCCGTTCCTGGCCGCAGACGAGGACCAGATTTCGGATCATCGGGAGAAAACTCCCCGCCTCTTCGATAAACGCTTGCAAATGACCGGAATTCATAGCGATTTTGGATTTCGGGCCGACCGTTGCCGAATATCGGGCGGCGAATCGATTTTAATAGTTAATTGAGAAACGAGCTGGTATCGGCTGCCGTTGAAGGTGCTTGAAGAGGACGCCTGTCCTCAGGAAGCTTGAACGGTGCGATAGAGACGCGAAGTTCGTCGGAGAGCTCGACAAGAAGTTTGACCGAATCCGCCGCCCTCAGCGAACCCAGTTGGACGAGTTCCGTGACCTTTGAGATGTTCGTCATTGCCTTTGAAATGTCATCGGAACTTTCGGCTTGGCGCTTCGCCGATTCGGAGATCGAATTGATGAGTTCGGCGAGCCGCGTCGAAACCTGCTCGATCTCGGTCAGCGTCTGACCCGCCTTGTCCGCAAGCGTCGAGCCGATTACGACCTCGTGAATCGTTTCCTCCATCGATGCAACGACGTCTTTCGTTTCCGACTGGATCGTTTGCGTCAGCGCGCTGATCTGGTGCGTCAAATGATTCGATCTTTCGGCGAGGCGTTCAACTTCTTCGGCCACCGTCGCGAATCCCTGACCGGCCTCGCCCGCCGCCGCGGCCTGCAGGCTGGCGTTGAGCGCGAGCAGACTCGTGCGGTCGGAAAGGTCGTTGATGAGCGCGACGATCTGCGAGATCTCCTGCGAGCGTTCGCCTAGCTTTTTGATCCGTTTTGCGGTTTCCTGAACCTGCTTGCGGATCGAATTCATCGCGTTGATGTTGTCTTGCACGGCTTGCGTCCCGTAACGCGCGTTGCCGAGCGAATCGGCGGCGACTTGCGCCGAGAGCGTCGCATTCTCGGAAACCTCCTGAATTCTGAGCGCCATTTGCGAGATCGCGGACGTGGTCCGCGAGATCTGCGAAGCCTGTGCCTCGCTGCCTCGTGCAAGTTGTTCGGTCGTGTCGTTGATCGCGTTCGCCGAAGTCGAGATCTGGAAAGTGACGTCCTTGACCTGCTTGATCAGCGAGCGCAGGTTTTTGGTCATCAGGTTGAAGGCTTGCGCGATCGCGCCGGTCATCTCGGTCGACACTTCGGCCTGAACCGTCAGATCTCCGTCGGCAACGTCCGAGACTTCGTCGAGAAGCTTGCGGATCGATCGTTCGAGCAGATCGCGCTCTTCTTGAGTTTGAACGGAAACACGAAGTTTCGCGACCATATTTCGGAACGAGTTACCGAGCGCGTCCGTATCCGAACGCGGCGAGATCTCGGCCGTAAGATCGCCGTAAGCGATTCTCTCGGTAACGTAGTTCTTCTCCTGCAGATAGTCTGAAATCGCCTTCAAAGCGTCAAAAAGGTCACTGTGATTCTCGGGCAATTCCTCGAACAGTTCACCGTTCGATATCTGATGGGCAATCTCTGCCGCGTCCCGCAACTGGCGGTTCATCTTGAGGTTCGAATAGTTCAGCGCAAGCAATGCAAAGACGGCCATGACGACGGCGAATGCAGTCGTCAAAACACCGGCGAGCTTGTTTTGCGTGAATCCGAAATGCGACGCGACGACGAGGCCGCCGCCAAGAAGGAGAAACAACACGGCGAAGAACGAAAAGAAACGTGTGATGAGATTCCACAAGAGATTCGACTTTTGCATTTTTGCTCCTTAGGGCGCTTCGACGGGTTCCGGTTCAGGTTCGGCGACCTCGTTGGTGAACATCGGGTATGGCATTTCTCCGGGAGGTTTCGAGGCAACATCTGCGAGTTTGAAGATCGCCGCGGCGTTCTCGATGTTTTTCAGCGCGCCCACAAAACCTGCGACCAACTGCTCGGTTTGTCTGAGTTCGCTGACTGTCTTCTCAGATTCGGCGATCGAACTTTCAAAGACCTTGAAAGCCCGTTCGCTGCTTGCGCGCTGATCACGCGAGTTGGCGGTGATGTGTTTCTGCAGGCCAACGAACTGTGAAAGATACTTCTCGACCTCACCGACTGTGTTTCCGGTTTCAAGAACGAGTCTAGAAAGCTCTGAAATGTCTTGATTCGCCGCCGCGAGCGAACGTTCAACCTCCGAAATCTCAACCGCGAACGACTTGTTTAGCGCCGAGATCTGCCGGTTCGTGTTGTCCGCCCTTTCCGCAAGGCGCTGGATCTCTTCCGTTACTGCCGAAAATCCCGGAGCGTGGGCGGATTCTCCGGCCTGGATCGACGCGTTGAGGGCGATCATATTTGTCCGGTGCGCGAGGTCCTCGACCGTCTTCGCGATCTTCGTGATCTCTTGCGAACGCTCTGTCAGGCGCCCGACGCGGCCGACGGTCTCTTGTAGCTGCTTGCGCAGCGTGCCGAGTCCGTTGCGGTTCTCCTGTGTGAAACTCGTTCCGCGCCGCGCCGCGCCGATCGATTCGGTGCCGAAGGAAACAGCCTTAGAAAGGTCCTCGGCAATCTTCTCGATACCGGCCGGAATGCCGCGCAGTTCGGCGGCGGACTCGTTGAGGTCGAGGACCTTCGATTCGTTTCGATGGATAAGTCCCTGGAGCGTTTGGCGGATATCCTGACAGGTTGTCCGCGACAGCTCCGAGTCGTTCCGGATCTGGGTGACGATCTCAACCAAGTTATTGATCAAAAAACGAAGCGTTTCCGAGATCTCTTTGGTTTCCTTGAAGTCCGCCGTGATCTCAACGCCGAGATCGCCGCGGCGCACCGCCGAGATCTCGTTTGTGATGTGGGCGACCGCGGTTTGAAGCTGTTCAAGCCGTTGTTTCGCGTCGATCGATTCCGAGACCTTTGCAAGCAGTTTCTGGAACGAACCGATCAACCGGTCGCTACCCTGAAGCGGCGTCAAAGCCACGTCCGTGTCTCCGTTGGCGACCTCGTCCATTAGTGAAACCAGATTCTGGATCTGCCGGCTGTTGCGGTGAAGCGTCTGGAGAAGCTCGTCGGTTTCGAGCGAACCGGTTGTCTTCGGGAGCGATGCATTGGCGCTGCGCTCAAGGCTTTTCGCGAGCATTCCAACCTTTTCGATGGGCGTCACCAGCTCGTTCGAGAGCCACCAGCCGAAGACCATAATGCCGAACGCCAGTATCAGAAACGGCACGAAGATCGCATAAAAGGTGTCGTCGATAACGAACGATACGACGAGATACGAGATCAGGCCGAAGGTGCAGATGAAGAACGCCATCGCGCTAGTCGCCAGCCAGATCTTGCCTTTGAGCGAGTTTAAGAGGGAATTGGCATTGTAGCGGGCCATAAGTTTTCTCCGAAGCTTAAAAGAGAGTTTTGATCGTGCCGTAAACGCCGCAGACGGCTATTCGGAGACGAGTGACGAGAAGAGACGCTCGACGTTGAACAGCCGGACTTTGTTTGAGTTGACGGTCGTCGTTCCCACCAGGTTCGGGTCTTCGTCGGGAGTGATCTCCGGTTTGGCAACCGAAACGATTTCCGAGATCTTGTCAGCGATGAAACCGACGGGTGTATCAAACTCCGGCGGCCTGAAGACAACGATCTTCGATTTTTGTGAGATGTGCGCCGATGATCCGCGGTACTTGAGGTTGACCATCGCGACGATCTCGCCGCGCAAGTTTGCCAGACCATGTAGCCAAGCGGGCGAAGTCGGCAACGGTGAAACCGGAATCGGTTGGGCGACCTCTTTGACGGCGACCGCCGGAACGCCGAAAAATTCGTTCTCTATTTGAAAGACAACGAATTTTTCGCTTTCCGTAAACGGACCGGCTCGTTCGGACGGACGGGCAATATCCGCGACTGAAGAGAGGTCAGTTACCGGGTTTCCGCTGAGTGTCGAATTTTCCATTTGGCTCTTAGCTCAGGTAGTTTTCAACTGTCTTCATCAGGGTTTCGGGGCCAAACGGTTTCGTGATGTAGTCGGTCGTTCCCGCCATTCTTCCGCGAACCTTGTCAAAGAAACCGTCCTTGCCCGAGATCATTACGACCGGAACGTCCTTCATCGATTCATTGCTGCGGATAAGCTTGCAGACTTGATAACCATCCATTCTCGGCATTGTGATGTCGAGCAAGATCAGATCGGGAGTCAGACCGTTCAACTTCTCGAGCGCGTCGACGCCGTCGACCGCGCAGAAGACCTCGTGACCGCATTTTTCGAGTTTGCTAGAAATCAGCTTGCGGACGGTCGGGCTGTCGTCGACGACAAGGATCTTGCGGTTCTTCGCCATCGATTCGTGGGCCGTCTGCTGTTTCTCAAACTCGGCGAGCCGGATTGCAAAGGCATTCACCTGAGCGTCGAGGACGACATTGCTCGGATTCGCTTTCACGGCCTCGAGAAGATACATATAGCCTTGGCGATAGTTCTTCAAATTGATGTGACCGATCCCGAGAGACGCGAGTTTTTCGGCGCCCAGTCCAAAGCTCTCGTGTTCGCGTTCGAAACTCATCACTGCCAGTTCGAGAAGTTCCTTGTTGCCTTCGTCAGCGTTAAAAGCGGCGTCGAGGTCGGACAAACTAAGGACGGCGTTGCATGAACTGCACGAGAAGGCCTGTCTTTCGTTCTCGGTGCTGCAGAACGGGCAAAGTGCCCGTTCGTTCTTTACTTCGGCGAACGGCGACGGAACCGCCGGCGCCTCGACCGCCGCTTCCGGGGCCGGTTCAAACGCTTCGGCTTGCTGCGCAGGTTCGAAGTAAGTCGCCTGCGGGGCAGGTTCGGAAGATTCAACTGCCTGTTCCTGTTCGAAGTAAGTCGCCTGCGGGGCAGGTTCGGAGGATTCAACCGCCTGTTCCTGTTCGAAGTAAGTCGGCTGCGGGGCAGGTTCAGAGGACTCAACCGCCTGTTCCTGTTCGAAATACTCCGGTTCTTCGACGGCCGCGAACCGCTCGTTATGCGGCGCATCCTGGAAGTTCATCTCTTCCGGGTCATCGCCGTATTCTTCCGGCATTGACACCGACTCGAACGCTCCCGGCTCAGGTGAGTTGTCAGACGCGGCCTCCGGCTGCGGGTAATAATAGTTTTCGGGGGCAGACGAAAATTGCTGGGTATCGTCGGTTGCAAGGGCCGCTTCGCCGGCAGGTTCCGCGACGGGTTGGGCCTCGGCGTCCGTTTCGGATTTTTGAACATAACCGAAGAAAACTTCGGGAGAGGTGTTTTTCCATTCTTCGTCATCGGCAACTTCGTTCGATCCGCCGTTATCGAGATCCATTTGAAAGTTCTCCTCGGACGCAGAATCAAGCCCGGCGGCCGAAGTCTGCGGCGCGTCGTCAAAGTCACCAAGCTCAAGAAACGCCGCATGCATTTCATCCTCTTCGGCTTCGATCTCGGCGGCCATCTCGTTTTCAACTTCGGCGGCCGGTTCCTCGAGATCCATTTTCGTTTCGCCGTTGAGATGTTCGGACGGCTGATACGAAAATCCCGGAACCGAGTTCAGATCCTGAGTCGGACTATCCGGACCCGCAAACCCCTCCGGGACAACGAATTGCTGATCTGTCGGTGCTTCCGGCACTGGCAACTCGACGGGCGCGAATTCCTCGTCGACCTGGGCGAAATTCTTGGTGTCGTCCTGCGACGAATTCGCATCGACCAGCATGCGCCACGAAGAAAGGCAGGCGCGGGCCATCTCATTTTCAGGGTTGAGGATCCGGAGTTTAAGCAAGCTCTCAGCGCGCTCTTCAAACGAATTCGAAAGATGGGCCTTCAGGACCCAGGCCTCTTCGAGTGAATCGTTTTCGTCCAGAACTACGGCGAGCATTTGCTGAGCGGCTGAATGGTTCCCTTCAATCGCTTCGTTGACCGCATCCTTCAGAACTTCGCTGATGCGGCTCGAACGGAAAGTGCGAACTGATTCAAGCGCGGTCTCGTTTGCCGGATTGATCGTCAGAACTTTTTCAAATATTTCGGCCTTTTCGCTTTCGGAATCCGCGACGGATGCGAGCCAAAGCCAGGCGAGCTCGTTTTCGGCGTCCTGTTCGACCGCTTGCTCGAAGCATTGACGCGCAAAGAACTTGCGATCCTCTCTGGCGGCATCAACTCCGCGTTGAACCAACGTCTTGGCAAGCAATGATTTGGTCGCTTTCTTCCAATCGATCGCCCGCGAGTTCTCAGGATTGACCCGGAGGACGTGATTGAGAAAAACCAGAAGTTCTTCCGGATACTCGCTGATCGACGCAAGCCATAGCCACGCGTTCTCATTGTCAGGTTCGACCTCGGTGACGCGCATAAGCAAAGCCTTAGCTTCGGAGCGACGGCCCTCCTGCGCTGCCTTGACCCCGGCGCGAAGAAGCTGTTCGCCTTCGGACGGCACGGATTCGGTGACGGTATCGTTTTCGACGAGCGGGAACGCGGACGCGTTTGATTCGAATTCAAGTCTCATATGTTTGGCAGTGAAAGCGTTAAAGCTGAAGTTGGAATCTGGAAATTAAAGGGGAAACGACGCATAAGCGCAGTTACGATCCTGCTTCCAGAGCAATCTCAGTGCCAGATGCGCGTTTTTTGAGGCGAATCGCGTAAGTGCCCATTTTAGTTCGCATTAGAGGTCGAAGAAAAAACTGGAAAATCTTCGCGAATAATAATAACGCCGGCAAGTGACAATTATTGGCACGAGCCGGTTGACAAAGAGTGGTAATCTTTTGAAATCAAAACTATCGGGTGCGCCAGGCGTTTTCGGGCTCATCCGATGCCCGATTCCCACGAAATCGATGAAAGTGCTGAAAGCGATTGGCCGGAAAAGACATTACCGACTGAAACGAGTGCAATGAACCTTCTGCGGCGCGACAGCCTTCTCGCGTTCGCGGAATTCAATACAGTTGCAGGGGGCGCATATTATGAAAAAATATCCCGGAATGGTCGATTGGTACAATCCGATTCAACTTCTAAGGACCGCCAAGAAGACGGCGATCTCGACCATCATCGGCGAGAATGCCGATCCGCGGCTTGTCAATGCTCCGGCGACGTCCGAATCGTTCTTTGATTATTCGGTTAAACTGAAACGCGATGGTGAGACCGGGATCAGCATCACCGACGAACCGAGAGAGGACCTTTGGATCGACTACGTCGCCGATGTCGGGGACGGATGGAATCCGACGTATGCAGTCGCGTATTCCCTTGCGCGAGAACATTTGGAGGTCAACGGGAAGATCCTGCCTCGCGGCGAGATCTTGATCTTCGGCGGCGATCAGGTCTATCCGGCGGCGACGTCCGAAGATTATGAAAAGCGCCTCACCGAACCGTATCGAACAGCATTCAGAACTGTCGGGCAGGCAAGCACCGCCGCGTCGGAAGTACTCGATCTGAGCCGCGATCCCCACGTTTTTGCGATTCCGGGCAATCACGATTGGTACGACAGTCTGGTTTCTTTTTACAAGGTCTTCTGCGCGAACGTCTTCAATCGCAGGCGTTTTGCGGACGCCTGGCTTACCCGGCAGAAGCGGAGCTATTTCGCGTTGAAGCTCCCGAAAAACTGGTGGCTGATCGGCGTGGACCTTCAGCTTTCGCACAATATCGACGTGCGGCAACTCGAATACTTTCAGGCGGTTGCCGAGAAGTTTGAGGAGAATGACCGGATAATCTTGTGTGTGCCGGAACCGTTTTGGGTAAAGGCAATGAAGTATGGCGGGATGACGGATTTCTTTCAGAAAAAGGAAGAAACGTTGGAAGCGCTCGAACGGATCTTGACGTCGGAGCACGTCGGAAAACCGCCGAAGATCCGTCTCTACATTGCCGGCGACCTGCATCATTACCGCAGATTCGAGTCCGCGAACGGGGAGCGGGTCGAGAAGATCACCGCGGGCGGCGGCGGGGCGTTTCTTCATCCGACCCACGACTTCGACTTTAGGGCGGAAACGGGTTCGGCAAAAGAGGCCGAACAGGGCTTCATACTCGAAACGCAGTATCCGGAATCAAACGTTTCCAAGAATCTGGACTGGGTGAATCTCGTCGGATTCGTCTGGAAAAACCGTAAGTTCGGTTTTCTGACGGCACTTCTCTATCCGTTCCTCGCACTGCTGATACACGGCGAATCGCGCGGCGAGTTTGATAAGACGACTCTTTTTCGCGCGACGATCGATCGTTTGATCGAGGAACCGATCTCGCTGCTGATCGTTTTGGCTTTGATCTTTGGCTTGATCTTCTTTACCGATTCAAACTCGAAATTTCAAAAATGGATCGGAGGGTTTCTGCACGCACTGGCTCATCTGGGCGCGGCTTTCATTCTCGGATGGGCCGCCTTTTTTGTTGCTTTGTCAGTTATGGGGATGACCGTCGCCGAGTTTGAGATCTATCGGGCCGCGCATCCGACGACGGCGAACCTCGGCTGGTTCGGTGCGGTCATCGCCGTCGGCGGCGTCGGCGGGTATTTCATCGGCTCGTTTCTGATGGGACTCTACCTTTTTATTTCGCTGCATATCTTCGGAAGACACGACAACGAAGCCTTTTCGGCGCTCAAGATCGAGGACTTCAAGAACTTTTTGCGGCTGCATATCGACACCAATGGGGATCTCACGATCTACCCGTTCAAGATCGAGCGAGTGCCCCGTCGCTGGCGTCAAACCGGAGAAAGCTGCACACCTGAGACAGATCTTGAACCTGAACTGATCGAGGCTCCGATTACCCTGAAATAGTTGAACGTCTTGCAACCCGCCGGTATTGTGATTGACAATACCGCAGTAATTGGCAAACGGGCGCAAGACGTGCTTAAGAAACTCAAACCACGGCGGACCCGAAGGAACACGACGAGATTCCAGTTTTACTTCGTGAATCTTCGTGCTCTTCGTGGTTTCGAGAAAGGCCGCTGAACTTGAACCCGGAGTCTAAAAGCGCGCGCCATGTCATTTTTTGATATGAATCGGAGCTTCAACGATTGAACCCAAATTGCGCAATAGGGAAGTTTTGCCCGCGAATTTCCGCGAATCCGCGCGAATGGAAATCTGGTCCAAAGCGCTGCGAAAGAAGCGTGGTTTTGAAATCGGGCCACAGGATGGCCCAAAGTGTTGAAAAGCGGTTTGCCCGTGCGGGTTCGGATAGAATCTTATTCGCGCGGATTCGCGGAAATTCGCGGGCAATCTTTCCATTTCGGAATCCGGGTTGAAGGAAAGTGCCAAAACGCGCCGAAGGCTTGGGGCTGAAGTTCGTCCCTGCCGAGAATTCCAACGGTACAAACCTTTTTTCATCACTGACTTGAAAATGTGTTCCTTGAGAGGACACCGGAAATGCAGGAAGAAACGCGAAAGCAGGAAATTTACGATATCGTCATCCTCGGCGGCGGTCCGGCGGGAATGTCGGCGGCGATGTGGGCCGCTGATCTCGGACTCGGCGCGATTCTCATCGAACGCTCGGCGGAACTCGGCGGCCAGTTGCTCCAAACTTACAATCCGATCAGAAACTATCTCGGGCTCGAGACCGAGAACGGACGCGGACTCCGCGATGTCTTCGCATCGCACCTTGATTCGCGGGGCGTCAGGGCAAGGTTCGGAGCCGAGGTCGTCGGCCTGAACGCGGAACGGCGAACTGTGAGTCTGTCGTCCGGGGATGACGTTTCCGGGCGGGCGTTGATACTTGCGCTGGGAGTTCGTCGAAGGCGTTTGGATGTTCCGGGCGAAGATGAGTTTGCCGGCCGGGGCATCATCGATTCCGGCAAGCGTAATGTCGACAAAGTTTACGGGAAGCGCGTCGTGATCGTCGGCGGCGGCGACGCGGCGCTTGAGAATGCCCTGATGCTCGCCGAGAACGCGGCGTCGGTGACGGTTGTACATCGAAGGCCGGAATTCGCCGCGCGCGACGAGTTCGTCGAACAGGTGCGCGCCAACCCGAAGATCAAGGTGCTTACCGAAACGATCGTTCGGTCCATCAATGGTTTTGACCGCGTCGAGTCGGTTTCGGTAAGGTCGGGAAATGGTCAAGCGACAGAACTTGCGGCCGATACGGTGCTGGTCCGGATCGGCGTTGAGCCCAACAGTTCGCTCATGATCGGCCAAGTCGAGGCTGACTCCGCCGGCTATGTTATCGTCGATCGCGAATGCCGCACGAACCGAAGCGGCGTTTATGCGATAGGCGACATTGCGAACCCGAAATCCCCGACCGTGAGCTCCGCCGCCGGGATGGGCGCAACGGCCGTCAAGTCCATTCTATGTTGGCTAAATGAATGATTTACGGTTATAATTCGACATCCAAATTACCCGAAAATTTGAATTTCGTTCAAACTTTCAAATTTTTTGACATTCCGTTTTGGAATTCCGACAGCTTTATCGTCGTATTTGTTGACTTTTGCGTCACGTGATTCCGTGGAACGCAAAATGCGTTTGGAGCTTAGTGTCATATTTGCATCAGCCATTGTCCATATTCAAAATCCAAGGAGGCACTATGATTAGGAGCAACATATTAAGAAGGTCATATTCGACTTTTTGCGCTCTCTTGTTGACTGCATTTCTCGCGGTCAGCGCCAGCGCGCAGTCGGGAACGACCACTATTAACGGGGTCATCACCGACCAGAACGGCGCGGCCGTTCCGGGTGCTTCGGTTAAGTTGACGAATCCCGCGACGGGTTTTAACAGAACCGTCACCACTAACAACGACGGGGCGTACGCTTTTTCGTCGATCGTCCCGGGCACTTATGTCCTCGAGGTCGAGGCGGCGAAATTCAAGAAGGCGGTCAAACGTGACGTTAGGGCATCGGTCGACTCGACCCTCGCGGTAAGCATCGCGCTTGAGCCCGGCGAGGTTTCGGCGGTCGTGGACGTCACCGGCGGCGACATCGAATCGGTCATCAATACGCAGGACGCGACGGTTGGCAACAACTTCGTTTCGCAGCAGATCCAACAACTTCCAACCGACTCGCGCAACATTCCGGACCTGCTCAGCCTGCAGCCCGGCGTGACCAAAGAAGGTTACGTTTCCGGCGGCCGCAGCGACCAGGCGAACATTACGCTTGACGGTATCGACGTCAACGATCAGCAGACCGGCGCGGCGTTCTCGTCGATCCTTCGCATCACGGCGGAGTCGATCGAAGAGTTCCGCATCACGACGACGAACCCGAACGCCAATCAGGGCCGTTCGTCCGGCGCGCAGATCTCGCTCATCACCCGCAGCGGTACGAACAAGTGGCGCGGCGTTTTGTTTGAATTCCATCGCCCGGACACGTTCTCGGCGAACAACTTCTTTAATAACAAAGACGGCGTTGAGCGTCCGAACCTGAAGCGCAACATCTTCGGCGGCGCGATCGGTGGTCCGATCATCAAGGACAAGGTGTTCTTCTTCTATTCTTATGAAGGCTTCCGCGAACGGCAGTCGTTTTCGTCCGTGCGGACCGTACCGCTGGCGAGCCTCGGTCGCGGCGAACTCAATTTCATCGGACTCAACCCGGGCGAAGACCCGAACACGACTCCGAACCATCTTGTAACCATCAATACGGCGACGTTGAACGGGATCTTCCCCGCCGTTGGTATGAATCCGGCAGCGATCGCGGTGTTCGCTCAGGCGGCCTCGCGTTATCCGGTGAATGCGCCTGGATTCGGTGACGGTTTGAACACGGGCGGTTTCCGTTTCAACGCTCCGGCGCCGGTCGATCTCAATACGCATATCCTGCGTCTCGACTGGAACATCAGCGACAAACAGTCGCTCGCGTTCCGTGCCAACTACCAGCAGGATTCGTCGATTCAGCCGTCGTATTTTCCGGACACGCCGGCACCCGAGTTCTGGAGCCATCCGACCGGGTTTGGCGTTAGCCACAACTGGACGCTGAGCAACAACAAGGTCAACAATTTCCGCTACGGTCTGACGCGTCAGGCGTTCACCAGCGGTGGCGATTCGGACGAAAACGGGATCACGTTCCGTTTCGTTTATCAGCCGAAGGCGTTCAGTACGAGCCTCAGCCGAATTACCGAGTTGCAGAACTTTACCGACGACTTCACGTGGGTCATCGGCAGACACACGTGGCAGTTCGGCGGAAACGTTCGTCTGATCAGTAACAAGCGTGAAAGTCTGGGTTCGGCGTACGACTTTGCAACCGCCAATCCGTCGTTTTATGCATCGTCGGGTCGCGTGCTTGATCGTCCGATCTCGACGGCCGGGTATTTCGTCCCGACATCGTCGCGGACGAGCGTCCAGAATGCCGTATCGGCGCTGATCGGCCGTTTCTCGCAGTACACCGGCAATTTCAACTACGACCTCGACGGCAACACGTTGCCGGTCGGTACGTCGATCGTTCGCAACTTCGCGACCGAAGAGTACGACGCTTATGTTCAGGATATTTGGAAGCCTTTCCGCAATCTGACGCTGACGATGGGTCTGCGCTACGCGCTGAGCCGTCCGGTATATGAGAAGGACGGTTACCAGGTTGTCCCCAACCAACGATTGGGCGACTACTTTGATCGCCGTGCCGCGAGTGCTGCGGCGGGCGTTGCATACAACGAACTGATCCAGTTCGAACTTGGCGGTCCGAAGAATAAGGCTCCGGGTTTCTACAGCATGGACTGGAACAACTGGCAGCCGCGTCTCGCCGCTGCTTGGTCGCCGAACTTCAAAAACAAGGTTCTGAAAGCGCTTTTCGGCGGCGAGAATGAAGCAACGTTCCGCGGCGGGTTCGCGATCACGAACGACTACTTCGGGCAGCAGCTCGCCGTTACGTTCGACGGCTTGACGACGCTCGGCTTTACGACGTCGGACACGATCGCCGCGAACACCTACAACGTGACGACCAATCCGGCACCGCAGTTCACGGGCTTCGGTCAGTCCATCCGGACGCTGCCGAACATTTCGGCTCCGAACCGGTTTCTGACCCCGGCCGACGAAGATCAGCGTATCGAATCGTCGCTCGATCAGACGCTCGTTTCGCCGCAGCACTACACCTGGAGTTTCACCTACGGTCGTCAGTTGCCTAAGGGAATGTACGTCGAAGCGACCTATATGGGCCGCAAGGCACGCAACCTTCTGGCGACGCGCGACGTTCTGGCGCTGAACAACCTAGTCGATTCGGTTTCCGGTCTGGACTGGTACACGGCGGCGGGCAGACTGCACGACCTTCGTGCAGCAAACACGCCGATCGAAAACGTCGCACCGATTCCGTACTTCGAACGTCTCTTTCCGGGACTTGGCGGTGCGTACACGGGTGAGAACTTCACGTCGACTCAGGAAGTCTACGCTCTGGTCGCGCGCGACTGGTTCGACATTCTTGACTGGACGTTCGTTCAGCTCCTGATCGACGACGACCCGAACGGCACCGGATTGTGGAGCAACTACTTCTTCCATCCGCAGTATGCCGCGTTCTCGGCGTTCTCGACGGTTGCGAAATCGGACTACCACGGTGGCTCGCTGTCGTTCCGTCAGCGTCTTGGAACGACCTTGACGTACGACATCAACTACACGTTCTCGAAGTCGTTCGACAATGCTTCGGGTCTGCAGACGGCGGGAACATACGGTTCGGCGTTTATCCTGAACCCGCTCCGTCCGGATGACAACTATTCGCTTTCGGACTTTGACGTGAGACACGTTCTCAACGCCAACTTCATCTTCGAAATGCCGTTTGGAAAAGGCCGCAAGTTCTTCAGCAATATGAACTCGGTTGCGGACGCTTTCCTCGGCGGCTGGCAGATGACCGGCATTTTCCGGTGGAACACCGGCTTGCCGACCCAGACGCCGTTTGACGGGGCGCAGTGGGCGACGAACTGGAACGTTCAGTCGAACGGTGTTCGTGTCCGTCCCGTGAGCAGCGGAGCCGTTCGTTCGACGGGCAACATCTTCGCCGATCCGGTGGGTGCGTACCAGTCGTTCAGAAATGCCCGTCCGGGCGAAACCGGTGACCGCAACGTATTGCGCGATCCGGGATTCTCGTCGATGGATATGGGCCTTTCGAAGACGTTCAAGATGCCGTGGGAGGGACACAAACTGCAGTTCCGTTGGGAAGTTTTCAACGTTACAAATACGCAGTACTTCCAGACGACGAACGTGACCCGCGGATCTCTTGGTCTGGGTCAGGATCCGGAAACTACGGAACCCTCGTCGGAATTCGGCCGTATTTTCACGGACATCCAGGGCCAACCGCGCCGTATGCAGTTTGGTCTGCGTTATTCGTTCTAAACAACTCGGATCTTCGGATCTGAAATTCGGGCTGAAGCATCTCGCTTCAGCCCTTTTTCTATTTATCCTCGGGTTGAATTTCGCGGGAGATGCCTGATCGGACCCAACCCAATCCGGGAGTATCTGAAGAGTCGTCTTCCGGATGTTCCACTCGAATATCCGGTGTCCTGGCGTTCTTTGCGCCAAGTGCGCAAAGAACGCGGAGGAGAGCTCGCATGCAGTGTCTCGTCCGGCAGGCATTCCTGAAGAAGTCTTGAGTTCTGAGCGACTGCGTCCAACCAACAGCTACCGCAGTTGGTACTGACCTGTGGTGCCGGTTTGATGGGTGATTTGAACCCCGATTCCGCAATGGAAAGATTTGCCCGCTAATTTCCGCGAATCCGCGCGAATAGGATTCTGTCCAAACCCGCACGGGCAAACCGCTTTTCAAGAGTTCGGCCCGTGGCCCGATTTCAAGACAGCGCTTCTTTCGCAGCACTTTGGACCAGATTTCCATTCGCGCGGATTCGCGGAAATTCGCGGGCAAAATTTCCCAATTGCGCAATTTGGGTTCAAAGCTATGATTGTAAACAAAAAAAAAGCGGAACAAACTGGTGTTCCGCCATCAAAACTGTTGCTCAGCCCCGAAGGGTCCTGACGGGGCCGAGCTTCTGCGGACCCTATGGGCTACCCCCGTCCCCATATCGCCGCATTTTTGTCTTGAGCAGTGATCAACCGCGAAGCACATTCACCCGCGGAAGAACCGGAAATAAGGAGAACCGCAAACCTTCAGATCTTTAACAACGGCGTCCGCGACTTGGAATTTCTCTGCCCCCAAAAAAAATCTTTCGTCGAGGACGCCGTTCGTCGCTTATTACTAATACAAGCCTCGTGCCAAACTTGGCGCTTCGCTAGCGTTCCACGTAAACCTCTATTTTAGTTATAGTTAGAAAACAGGCGAAAGAAGTGATGCCAAAGTGGGCTGACATTTTGTCTGACAAATACGGAAATCCACTGACAGAATGTCAGTTCGATTCGTAATCTGCGAGTTTACGGTAGAGCGTTCGCGATGTGATGCCGAGAATCACTGCCGCCCGTTCGCGGTGCCCGCCGGTTGAATCGAGAACGTTGAGAATATGCCGCTTCTCCAATTCGGCGAGCGTCGGGAAAGCGTTTCTGCTCGCAAATAATTCGGTTGCCGGCTCGGCCACGGAGCCGCGCAGTCCGCTGATCACGCTGACCTCGTCTTCCGTCGAGAGCGCCGCGGAGCGTTCGAGCGTGTTCCGAAGTTCCCGAATGTTGCCCGGCCAATCGTATTCCGCGATCTGGCGAACCGCGTCCGCCGAAAACGATAGGCGCGGACGGCCGAAGCGAACGCGCAGTTTCTCGACAAAATACTCGACCAGGGCAGGCAGATCTTCCCGGCGCTCGCGCAACGGCGGAAGTTCAAACGAAACAACGTTCAGCCTGTAGAAAAGGTCGGTCCTGAAATTGCCGTTACGGACTTCGGCGGCGAGGTCCTTGTTTGTCGCCGCGATCACCCGCACCGCCGAGCGTTTGTCGCGGGTCGCGCCGACTGGCCGGAAATTTCCGTTTTCGAGGAAATGAAGGAGCTTGACCTGCATCAGCAATGGCATTTCTCCGATCTCGTCGAGGAAAAGCGTCGAACCGTCGGCCGCTTCGATCAAACCGGTCTTGGCAGATGTCGCACCGGTAAACGATCCCTTCTCGTGACCGAAAAACTCGGATTCGAACAAATGCTCCGGAAGCGCGCCGCAGTTTACCGAGATCAGCGGCAGATCGGCGCGCGGTCCCCGCGAATGGATCCAGCGCGCGAGCACGTCCTTTCCCGTTCCCGATTCTCCGGTGATCAGAATCGTCGTATCGAGTTTGGCGACCGTCGCTGCCTGTTCGAAGATCAGTTTCATCAACGAACTCCGATGGATAGGTTCGATCGCGAGTCCTTCGTTCTGACGCCGGACCGCGGCACGGATCCGATCGTTCTCTTTCACCAGCCGCCGTTTGTCGAAAGCTTTACGGATCAAGGCCTCGATCTGTCTCGGGTCGGCGGGCTTGGTGACATAGTCGTACGCGCCGCGGCGCATTGCTTCGATTCCCGTTTCAAGCGACGTGTCGGCGGTCAGAATGATCACCTCGGGCGGATTTTCTGAGCGCCGAATCGTCGGAAGCAATTCGATCCCGGACGCGTCCGGCAGATTCACGTCGAGCAGGACGACATCGATCTCCGTGTCCCGCATCCGCGCGAGAACCGATTTCGCGTCCGATGCAAGCGAGAATTCAAGGTCGGGCGATTCGATCTGCGCCGGCAAAAGCCGACGCAAGACCGGATCGTCGTCTGCCAGAAGTACTTTCAGGATCTGGTTCATCAAGATTTGCCCAACGGGCGTTCAACTGACCAGCAACGGAGCGAAGACCGGCGCGTTCTTCAGCTTTTCGATGGTCGGAAGGAGTTTCGATTCAACGACTGCGATAACCTCAGGACCGTATTCCGACCTCAACTCGGCGGCGATCGCCTCGTCCGTCATATCTTTCAAAAGACATTCCAGCACGAACAGGTCCAACTGTTCAAATTCCGCCACACCCAACGCGTTCGGGATGTTCGAGCCGAAAACCCGAATCGTTGAGAGGTCCAATGTCCAATCGAGCACTTTCTCGATCGGTTCGCAATCGGGAAAACGATTTCGGATCAGTTCAAAGATCCGCGAACGCCCCTCGACATTCATCAGCAAAGCCAGAAAAAAGCGATGTTCGGGATCGTTGACGAAACTCCGCTGGTCAACGATCGACCGGATCCTCGATTGATGCTCAAAAACCCGCGGAAGAACGTCGGCAATTTCGCCGTGTCGCTCGCGCACGATCTTGAGAAACGAGTCAAACGCCGCGCGCCGTGAATCAAGACCGAACGTTTGCTCCAGCGTGTGCATCTGAAAATGCCCCTGAATGTTGAGCAATATCAAGTAGCTCGTCTGAAAATCGGCGCGCGCAAGCCATTCGCTGACGTATCGTTCCGCTTCCGAATAGCCCGCGCGGAGCATCGCCGACAAGCACTGGAGCTTCTTTGTGACGTGTTCGTTCTCAAAGAACGGGTCGACCGCCAACCACGGCTTGCGGTAGTCATACTGTGGCTGGTATGCGGGCATCGACCGCGTTCTCACAACGATCGTCGCCGACGGGTTATCGAGGTGAAAAAGTGAATGGATATATTCCGCGCCGGGAGCAATCGGCCGAACTTCCCCGGCGGTCAGCAGTTCGCAACGGGCCAAATTAATGTCGCCGATCCGGAAAGCGGCGTTGATTTCCCGGCGGAGCGCAAATTCATATTGCGAGTGAAGGCTCGATCCGAGCAAAACCTGAAACGCGCCGCAAAAGCCGTGCTGATGGATCGACGTCGTGCCGTTCAGCCAAAAGTACACGTCGATGTAGAAGCGCGAGCCGTTATAGACCGTAATTGGCGGATCGCCGAAACTGCCGCGCAGATCCTGCTGAACCGGAAGGACGTCCTGCCGGAGAGTCCATTCGATGACTTCGTATGCAGTCAGTTTGTCAGGAATTCGCGCCGCACGCAGTGCCTCGACGCAGATCGGAGGGAATCTATTGTCGTCAAAGTTTGAGTCGCGCCACTGCGCCTCGATCGTCGCGCCAAGTTCGGCAAATTCATTCATATCGGCACTCATTCTACTTGGTCTCAAACCTCAAACCTAGGCGGTGGCGGGGGAACATCTTCGATCGGTTCGTCCGGAATTCGGTCGAGAAAGCGAAACAGCAGCCAAACAACGGCAATGCTGGCGACGATCGCAAGACCGTTGACCAGCGCGTAGTAGGTTTCGTAGATGCTCTCGCTCCAGCCGAAAAATGCGGCCCCTAGTCCGAGAAAGACCGCGACCAGCAAAACTACCGCCATTTGTGTGCCGATAAACGCCCCGGCGCAGATCGCCGCCCATAGAACGCCGTTGCGCACGCTTTCATTTGCCTTTTTGTACCCGAACCACGCCGCGAGAATTGCCAGTAACATCTATGCTGCTCCTTATCAGTTCGTTCGAAAGATCAGTTTGGAAATTCAGAAACCTTTGTTTTCAAGCTTGAATCTGCTATATTTTGCGCAATTCTTTTCAAAATTCAAATTACAAAAAAGGGAGATCAGATGAGTTCACACGCAGGCACTATCGAAAACGTCGGAGGCGTCCCCCATTCCGATGGACATCCTAAGGGTCTTTATGCCCTGTTCGCGACTGAAATGTGGGAGCGGTTCAGCTTCTACTCGATGCTCGCGCTTTTCACGCTTTATCTTCGTGACCCGGTCGAAGGCTTCGGCTGGACGGCATCTGACGCCACCGGGCTCTATTCGAATTATTTGATGTTCGTGTATGCGAGCCCCCTAATCGGCGGCCTGATCGCGGACAAGATCACCGGATACCGAAAAGCCGTGATGATCGGCGGATTCTTTTTTATGGCCGGACACGGCCTCCTTTCGATCCCCGCGATCTGGGCGGTTTATCTCGCACTCACCTGTCTGGTGATAGGAAACGGGTTTTTCAAGCCCAACGTTTCGACGATGGTCGGAAACCTCTATCCGGAAGGGAGCCATCTTAAAGACCGCGCGTACAACATCTTCTATATGGGCATCAACGTCGGAGCGTGGATCGCGCCGATCGTGATGGAGATCGTCAAGGCTTATTTCGGTTTTCACGCGGCGTTCGCGGTCGCGGCGTTCGGAATGGTCATTTCGGTCGCGATACTGTGGTATTTCAAAAGTTTGGTTGAGGGCGCAGACGTTGCGAAAGCCGCCGAGCCGGGTAACGTTGCGAACGATGCTCGCCAAGCGCTTATGGATGCGGTTCCCGACTGGAAACGCATTAGCGCGCTCATCGTGATCTTCATCATCGTCATCGTTTTCTGGATGGTATTCCATCAAAACGGCTCCACGCTTACCTACTGGGCGGACGACAATACTGCGTGGAACGTAACGGGCACGATCTCAAATTCGATCAATCCTTTCTGGATCATCGTCCTTACATTCCCGCTCGTCTGGTTCTGGGGATTCTTGGACAAGCGCGGGATGGAACCGGCGACCCCGACCAAAATGGCGATCGGGATGACGTTGACGGGTCTTTCATTCTTTGTCCTTTATTTCGCCGCAATTCAGGGTGAGGGACAAAAGCCGACGCCGGAACAACTGACCGCCGGCTCTTTTCGGATCAACGAACGCGTCGTCACCAGCCTTGTCGCCGACGGTGTGCCAAAGGAAGTTTTGGACAAGTTGATGGCTGCCAAGGATAAGGATAACAAGAATGTCATCAACGATGTAAAGTTCGCGCCGAAAGAGGACGAGAAGACCAAGGTGAAGTTAAGCGGCGAAGAACATCTCATCCAAGCGATCGACTCGGTCGCGCCGGGCGAGGGAACAAAGTACCGGGACAAGATCCTGGCAAGGTCTTTCGTCTTCCAGGTTTCTCCATTCTGGCTGATCCTGGCATACGCGATCATCTCTCTGGGCGAACTTATGCTTTCGCCGATGGGACTTTCACTTGTTTCGAAAGTCGCACCGATTCGAATGCGCGGACTTTTGATGGGCGGTTGGTTCGTGGCGACGGCGATCGGGAACAAGCTGACGATGATCGGAATCTATTGGAGTATCTGGTATCAGTCCAGTTTCTTCATCGTTCTCGGCTCGATGGCTTTGGTGATGGCGGTCGTGCTGTTCTTGCTTCTTAAACCGCTGAAGAAAGCGATGCCGGGAGTTTAGGCGAAAAAAGAAGCTGTCTGAAAAGTCGGTTCAGAGCGTGTAACACGTGCAAGGGCGATAACACCAGTTGAAGCGGAGAGCGGAACGTGGTGGGCGGCACGCACAAAATGAAGCGTGTGTAACACGCGCAACATTTGCAAACGCAATAGTTGCGCGTGTTACACACGCTTTGTGTCGAAATCGCGACCCACACCACGCTCCGCATGGTGCTATCGCGCTTGCGCGTGCTCCGCACGCTGGAGACCCAAATTCTGACCGTTGAGTGACGTTCAATCCTTAACGTTTCAGGCAGCCTCTTTTTCGATCAAAAGCTGACCTTCTCGCTCGACCCGATCGGCTCTTCGAGCTTTTGCACCGAATGAACCTTCCATTTGGCCTCACGGTTAGGAAAATCGGTCCGGTAATGCCCGCCGCGCGATTCCTCGCGCCAGAGCGCGGCTTCGGCGACGAGTTTTGCGAGCGTCACGAAATTACGCGACGCCGTTGAGAGATTCGCCTTTTCGATCTGCCCGAACTCGGCGAGCGCCCGTTCGAGCGACTCACGGTCGCGAATGATTCCGACGCGTTCCCACATCACACGCTTGACGCGCTTTTTGACCGCCGTCATAACGCCGACCGATTGTTCGCTGACCGGACCGACAGCTTGCCCCTTGATCTTTCCTTCGAATTCGGGAAGTTCACCGGAGTCGTCACGCGCCGCCGCACCGGCTCTGGCGCCAAAGACAAGGCCTTCGAGCAATGAGTTCGACGCCAGACGATTAGCCCCGTGAACGCCCGTGCAGCTCACTTCGCCGGCTGCGTAAAGACCCGGAATCGTCGAGCGCCCGTGCAGATCGGTTCGAATCCCGCCCATACAATAATGCGAGGCCGGCGAAACCGGCAGCAGATCCTTTGCGATATTCAGGTCGAACGCCTTGCACGTCTCGTAAATTTTCGGAAAACGCTCTCGCAGAAAATCCTCGCTGAGCGAGGTCATATCAAGAAAGACGTTGCGCGTGCCGGTCCGCCGCATCTCGGCGACGATCGACCGGGAAACGATGTCGCGCGGCGCCAGTTCGAGCCGCTCGTCGTAGTTCCCCATAAACCGTTCGCCCTGCGCGTTGCGCAAGATCCCGCCCTCGCCGCGCATCGCTTCGCTGAGCAGGAATCGCGGCGCGTTCTCGAGACTGAGCGCGGTCGGATGAAACTGGATGAACTCCATATCGGCCATTTCGGCCCCGGCGAAATATGCCATCGCCATCCCGTCGCCCGTCGCGACGGCCGGATTCGTCGTATGCTGAAACAACTGCCCCGCGCCGCCGGTGCAAAGAACGACGGCGCGCGCGTACAACTCGCGCGGCGCGCGCAGGATCGGATCAAGAAAACGAACGCCGACGCAGCGTCCGTCGGCGATGATAAGTTCTTCGGTATTGGCGAAAGGGGTCAGGACTATCGACTTTTCCGCTTTCGCGCGAGCGATAAGGGCGCGGACGATCTCCTTCCCGGTCGAATCGCCGTGCGCGTGGAGGATCCGCCGACGCGAATGCGCTGCTTCTTGGGTGAAGACCAGCTTTCCGCCGTCGCGGTCAAACTCGGTTCCCCACGCGATCAGTTGTTTGATATAGCGCGTGCCTTCAGTAACAAGCGTTTCGACGGCCTGCTCATCGCAGAGCCCCGCGCCGGCGATGAGCGTGTCCTCTTCGTGCAGTTCGGCATTGTCATCGTCTGAAAGCACGACCGCGACGCCGCCCTGCGCATATTCGGTGTTCGACTCGTTCGTCCGATCTTTGGTGAGAACCGAAACGTGCGCTCCCGAACCCGCAAGTTCGATCGCCGCCCGCAATCCGGCAACTCCGCTCCCGATAACGACAAAGTCGGTTTCCAAAGACATTATTTGAAATTTATCAGATTATCGGCCGAACAAAAAGCTGTTGGTGGAGTTCGCGATAATTCGCGTCATATGGTGTTCGTCGCGGTTTTTCGAAGTGTTCCCGCGACACGGGCCGATCAACGATTCGAGCGCCGGTCGGGCTTTGCAAATTTTCGCCATTTGTGGGAGTTTTGTTTATTGATTTTCAAAGGTAAAACGAAACAGATGACACAAACCGAACGCGAAAGATCAGATTTCACAAAAGGGAAAATAAACGACGTCGTCGTCTATCCGCTGCGCAAATTCGTCGATGATCGTGGCTGGCTCGCAGAGCTTTTCCGTCACGACGAACTCGCCGAGGAATTCCATCCGTCGATGGCGTATATTTCGGTCACCGAACCCGGAATCCAACGCGGACCGCACGAACACGTCGACCAGGCCGATCTGTTTTGTTTTATCGGCTCGGGCAATTTTATGCTTCGGATGTGGGACAACCGCGAGGGATCGGCGACTTTCAGGCATTTGATGACGCTTTACGTCGGCGCCGATAACCCAACGGCAGTCATCGTCCCGAAAGGCGTCGTCCACGCCTACAAGAACGTCAGCCGAACCGAAAAAGGCGTCGTCATCAACTGCCCGAACCAACTCTTTATGGGCGAGGGCAAAAAGGAACCGATCGACGAGATCCGGCACGAGGACGACCCCGAGACGATCTTTAGAATGGATTAACGGGATTTGGGAATTGGGATTTGGGATTTGGGAATTGGGAATGTGGGTTCTGAATCCAGGGTCCGCGAACCCGCGGCCTGATTCGGCTAAAGCCGGGATCATTTGCAGCCTTGTCCACTAGCTGAAGCTAGTGGCAATTAAGAAGACAGAAAGCAATGCCGCGGGCAATTATGAGGACAAGCAAGCAATGCCACGGCTAGTTATGGGGACAGCAAGCAAAGCCGCGGGTGTGAGTCCGCGACTGGCAAACTTTGATTACTTGAGCTGACCACGACAGTTGCCGGCCGTCGGAAAATCCCGGAGCTTTATCCGATGAAGATCGTTCGAATCATCGCCCGTCTCAACGTCGGCGGACCTGCGCGCCACGTCATTTGGCTGACGCGGGCATTTGAAGACGACGAGTTTCAATCGGTTCTGCTGACCGGAACCGTTCCCGAGGGCGAAGAGGATATGAGCTACTTCGCCGGTGAAAATTCGGTCGAACCGGTTTACATTCCCGAAATGAGCCGTGAGCTTTCGCCGAAGGACGTCGTCTCGCTCTGGAAGATCTTTCGCCGCCTGCAGCGCGAGAAACCGGACATCATCCACACGCACACCGCAAAAGCCGGAACCGTCGGCCGGGTCGCCGGTTTTTTGTACCGCTGGCTTTTGTGGAAAGACGTGAAGATCGTCCATACGTTCCACGGCCACGTTTTTCACAGCTACTACGGCCGACTCAAAACCGGGATCTTCCTTTTTATCGAAAAAATTCTTGCGCGGGTCGCGACCGACCGGATCGTCGTCATCAGCGAACGCCAACGAGTCGAGATCGGCGAGCGGTTCGCCGTCGGCCGCCCCGGGCAGTTTGCCGTAATCCCGCTCGGCATCAACGTTTCGCGATTCGCCGGCGCCGGGCAAAAACGAGCTATTCTGCGAAAAGAGATCGGCGCCGACGACGACGAAATCATTGTCGGTTTCGTCGGTCGGCTGACGGAGATCAAGAATATTCCGCTGTTGCTCGAAGTCGCTGCCGCTTATCCGGCGGAGTTGCCGCTCCGTTTCGTCGTCATCGGCGACGGCCACCTTCGCCCCGGGCTCGAACAAACCGTCCGCGAACTCGGAATCGAATCGCGCGTGACGTTTCTCGGCAACCTGAACGACAGCGAAGTATTCTACGCCGGGCTCGACATCGTCGCGCTCTGCTCGCTCAACGAAGGCACGCCCTTGACGCTGATCGAAGCGATGGCGAACGGCAAACCGTTCATTTCGACTGCGGTCGGCGGCGTCGCCGACCTTGCGGGACCGGAACTGGAACATCGACCCGGCTTCGTCGTTTGCGACCGCGGCGTGACCGTCGCTTCCGGCGATGCGGACGGCTTTCGGGCGGGATTGCAGTTCCTCGCATCCGACGCCGGCCTCCGGGCCGCACTCGGAAATCGGGGCAAACAGTTCGTCGAGGCGAACTACTCTGTCGACCGGTTGGTCACGGACATTCGCCGAATGTATTCGGATTTAACCGGCAGCTAGCATCGAACTGCTTGATTTTGGCGGTTGATTGATTTGTAATGGTCGAGGAACAAAGCCCCATTTACCTTAATAGTCTCCGGAACCGATGTTCGACGAGTCCATTTACCCTTTCCTGATCGGCGCCTTGAGCTTCGCGCTCTCGCTTGGCCTGACCTTCACCGTCCGCGAGATCGCGCGGCGTTATGGATTTGTCGCCAAGCCGAAAGCCGACCGCTGGCACAAAAAACCGACCGCGATGATGGGCGGCGTTGCCATCTTTTTGGCGACGGTCGCGGTGTATCTGGTTTTCGTTCCGCATACCAACGACTCGCTGGTGGTTATCGGTGCAAGCACGGTGCTTTTTCTAGTCGGCCTGCTCGACGATCTGCTAAACATCAAGCCGTATCAAAAACTTTTCGGTCAGGTGATCGGAACCGCGATCCTCGTCGGTTTCGGACTCAGGCTTCCGTGGACGGGCTATGAGATCCTTGATATCTGGATCACCGTTTTATGGATCATCGGCATCACGAACGCGATCAATCTGCTCGACAATATGGACGGGCTCGCCGCCGGCGTTTCGGCGATCGCGGCCTTCTCGTTGGCGCTCGGGTTCAGCGCGGGCGGCCAGCTTGACGAACTTCTTCTGGTCGCGGCATTCATTGGCGCATTGGTCGGTTTTCTCGCCTTTAACTTCAATCCCGCGTCGATCTTTATGGGAGACTGCGGCTCGATGTTCGTCGGGTTTCTTCTCGCCTCGTCGGTGCTCGTAAATCAAACGGGCGGACGTTCGCGGGGCGTGATGACGATCCTCGCCGTCCCGGCGCTGATCTTGTTCGTCCCGATCTTCGACACGACGATGGTCACGGTTCTTCGAAAGCTTTGGGGGCGCAAGGCATCGCAGGGCGGCCGCGATCACGCTTCGCACAGGTTGGTCGCGCTCGGATTGTCGGAACGCTCGGCGGTGCTGATGCTTTACGGATTTGCGGCACTTGCCGGCGCGATCGCGATCGCGGTGCGGGAACTTGAAACCACCCAAAGCCTGGCGCTGATAGCAGTCTTCACGGTCGTGCTGACGATTATGGGAGTTTACCTCGCAAAGGTTAAGGTTTATCGGGAGCAGGAAGAAGAACTTGCGCTGCAGACCGGCGCGGCCTTCGGGTTCTTGCTGAACCTGTCTCACAAACGGCGGGTTTTCGAGATCCTTCTCGATGCGATCCTGATCACGCTCGCTTATTACTTCTCCTACATACTTCTCTTCGGGTCGTTCGCAAGCAGCGGAAACTGGGATCTTTTTGTGAAAACATTGCCGATCCTCGTATCGGTGAAACTATTTGCATTTCTCGCCGTCGGAGTTTACCGCGGGCTTTGGCGTTATACCGGACTTCGCGACTTTTTCACGTTTCTCCGCGGCAATGTTTACGGATCGATACTTTGCGTCCTCTTCGTCTTGCTTCTGTACCGTTTTGAAAATTTCTCGCGGGCGTTGTTTGTCGTGGACGGACTGCTGATGTTTCTGGCGCTTGCGGGAAGCCGGATGGCGTTCAGGCTGTTTCGCCACCTGCTGCCCGGACCGACGTCGGCGGACGGGCGCAACGTGCTGATATACGGTGCCGGCGACGGCGGCGAGATGATCCTACGCGAGCTGGATAACAATCCCGAATGGGAATACCGGCCGGTCGGCTTTGTTGACGACGATCCGCTCAAGAAGGACAAGGTGATTCACGGTCTCAAGGTCCACGGCGGAAACGGTATGCTTCAAGACATCTGCCGCGCAAACGATGTTCAGGAAATCCTCGTTTCGTTTCGAAATCTGTCGCCCGAGCGGCTCCAGGAGGTCCGCGCGATCTGCGCGGAGGTGAACGTCTCGCTCAAACGCGCGATCATCCGCATCGAGCCTCTCGATTTCGATTGAACGTCCGGATTCCACTTATGCCGACGAAGATTCTCAAACTAAAGAGTCAGACGGCGCGCGGCGTTGCCCTGGCGGCGGCGCTCGTCGCCGTCGTTTTTGCGTTCTCGGCCGCCCGCTGGCTTTTCGCGAACACGATCGCAACGCGTTCGCAGTACAAGGAAATCGCCGAATTCGCGGCGGCGCTCGGCCCGTCGGATCCGCAAACTCACCTGACCTTTGCCGTATTGCTCGAGAAAACGTTTTTCCCGGAAGACCTTCCGCAGTCGCTGACGGAATTCGAAACCGCGGTTGCGCTCTCGCCGTTCGACTTCAATTTATGGCTTGAGCTCGGCCGGGCGCGCGACCGTGCGGGCGATGCCGCAGGGGCGGAAAAAGCGCTCCGCCGGGCGCTTCAGCTCGCACCGAACTACGCACGCGTGGCGTGGACGCTCGGAAACTTCCTGCTGCGGCAGGAACGAACCGATGAGGCGTTCGAACTAATCAGGCGAGCGTGCGATTCGGACGCGCAGTACGCGAATCCGGCGGTCGCCAGCGCGTGGCAGGTTTTCGGCGGCGACATCGGCAAATTGCGCGAGTTGGCGGGCGGGTCAAGAAACCTGCGGGCGTCGCTGGCGAGCTATTTGGCGCGCGAAAAACGGTTTGACGAGTCGGTCGAGATTTGGCGCACGCTTTCCGAAGAAGACCGGAATGTCGATCTGAAGGCGAACGGAGACGAGATCCGGCGCGAGATGCTGGCGGCGAACCGTTATCGCGACGCGGCGGGAATGTCGGCCGGACAGTTTCGGTCGGGCGTGCTTCACAACGGAGATTTCGAAGGTCCGTTCACGCTCCAATCGCCGTCGATATTCGAGTGGCGCATCGGAGACGGTTCCGAGCCTCAGGTGGCGGTTGACCCCGCGCAGAAACACGACGGCAATTTGAGCCTCGTGCTGGTGTTCAACAGTTCCGACGGCGCTTCGTTCCGCGGACTTTCGCAGACCGTGGCACTCGAACCGGGTCGCGCCTATCAGCTGAAAGGTTACTACCGTTCCGATCTGAAGGCCTCCGCGACCGTAAAATGGAGCATTTCAACAGCGGCTGACGGAAAAGTCGTCGGCGAGTCATCGGCGATCGATCCAAAGGCGGACTGGACGGAATTTTCAGTTTTGTTTACGGTTCCAACGGCAACTGACGGTGTCATCATCGGCCTTCAACGGTCAACTTGCACGTCACCGATCTGTCCGATCACCGGCAAGGTCTGGTTTGACTCGATGAAAATAACGGAAATCGAAACGAAGAAAAGCTAGAGCGCTACGATGGAAAACGGACACCACGAACTTGAATCGGCGCGCGCCGGCAACCCGGCGGAGACGAGCGATCATGTCGAAGCCGGCACTTCGCGGCTGAACAGCGTCGCCTTCTTCATAATCTGCGCGATCCCGATCTTCGCGACGCTCGCCTACGGTGCGGTGGAAACCTGGGCTTTCGGATTCATTTCGCTCGCGACCGGAGTCCTCGCCGTCATCTGGATCGCCGACGGCCTGTTCAAGGGCGAGATCCGGATCGCTAATAGCCTCCTCCAGGTTCCGTTCGCGGCGCTCATCGGCATTGGCATAATTCAACTCCTGCCGCTCCGGTCGCCGTCCGCCGATTCGCTCCCGATACCGTTCGCCGCCTCGCTGTCGATCAATCCCTACGCGACGCGAATCGCCGTCATCCAGATCATCGTTCAATTGGTCTTCTTTGCGGCCGTGTTCGTGTTTTGCGACAGTTCGCGCCGGATCAAGCGCGTGACATTCGGATTCGTCGGTTTCGCGTCGCTGATGGCGTTCTTCGGGATTCTGCAGTGGCTGGCGAATCCGCAGGGAATATACGGCTGGCGTCCGACTCCGCAAGCGATTCCGTTTGCGTCGTTCGTCAACCAACACCATTTTGCGGCGCTGATGGAGATGTCGATCGGAATGACGTTGGCGCTTTTGCTTGGCAAGGCGACCCAAAAAGACAAACGGCTGTTGCTCGTCATCGGAATCGTATTGATGTCGATCGCGGTTGTCCTGACCGGTTCGCGCGGCGGACTTTTGAGCATGCTCGCCGTCGCGGTCTTCGTCGCCGCGCTCGGGTACAAAGGCAATTCATCCGAAGATGCGGACGGCCAGGCATCGCCAAGGGTTCCGCGCAAGGTCGCGATCGCGGGTTTTGGTCTCGCGTTCGCGGTTTTGCTTGTCGCGGCGGTCGTCTTCCTCGGCGGCGACGCGTCGCTGATGCGCGGCGTCGGAATAACCGACCAAGCGGATTTGAGCAGCGGACGGTTCCATTTTTGGTGGGTCGCAGTTCAGGTCTTCAAAGACTACCCGATCCTCGGCGCGGGACTCGACGCCTTCGCCACCGCCTTTCCTAACTACGATACCTGGAACGGTACGTTTCGTGTCGAGCAGGCGCACAACGACTATCTGCAAATTCTCGCAGACGCCGGAATCGCCGGTTTCGCGTGCGCCGCGAGCTTTGTATTCCTATTGTTCAGAAAGGGTTTGAGGCTTATCAAATCAGAAAGCGAATCCTATCGGAGGAGCATTGCCGTCGGAGCGCTGGCCGGATGCTTCGGTATCCTCGTCCACAGCTTTTTCGACTTTCCGCTGCGAACCCCGGCGAATGCCTTCTTTTTTCTGCTGCTCGCCGCGCTCGCGACAACCGAGGTCCGGTTTCCCCGCCGGCACGGATCACGGCGCCGATAATCCCGGATCAGCGAGATACGTTCCCGCGAAAAACGCGAAATTTGTTTTCGTTTTTCGCGTTTTTCGCGTTTTTCGCGTGTTTCGCGGGAAGTGCTTTCTGAGGCGTAATTTGACCTGAACCGAGTGCGGAATATCTGCTTTTGAGTTACGGCGTTCAACCAACCGCTACCGCAGTTGGTACTGACCTGCAGTTCTCTTGTTATCTCAGATAAACCGGATCAGGGCTGGGTATCGACGATCTGCCCTTTTTTGAAAAAGAGGCGAATCACCCACGGCTTGGAAGGATCGTCGTTGTACTCGGCCTTTTCCAGCACGCCGCCGATAAAGATCTTGGCGTCAAACGAGTTCAGCTCACCGACCGGCGCGTCGAACAAAATGTAATCGAAAGAATGGATTCCGGTTCCGGCCCGGTTAGTCGCCGTGACCCGCAGCGCATCGGGCGAGTTCCTGACTTTGCAGAGGTAGTTGAGTTTCCCGCTGCAGTCGGCCGCATAGGAACGCGGCGGCAGCAAAAAATCCTTTCCGATGAATGAAACGGTCAGGCGGTCGAGTTCAAGCCAGGTCTTCTCGGCTTCGGCCGCATTGCCGGCGGCGTATGAGCCGAGGATCTTTCCGGCGAGCGCGAAAAGCCTGAGGTACCGCAACTGCGCGAGCTGTTTTTTGTCATTCTCGGCCGTCAGCAGCACAAGATCCCTGCCGGCAAGATCCGCTGCGCGCGTCCAGTCTTCGGACTGCAGCGCTTCGGCAAGCGTCTTCCAGTCCGCGTCGGAGATCTCCAAAGGCTTTGGATTGAAAGGTGTTTTGGCGACCGGACGAACAGGCGTGTTTGGGCGCTGACCGAACGCCGGCGCGAGCCACAGGACAGCGACGAGACCAAATACTGCTGCGGTTCTGACGATCACTGCTGTTTCAACAACCTCGTTCGAGCGGCGACCGCTTCCTGAAATGCTCCGCCGCGGACATCTCCGAGTTTGATCGCCTCGTCGTAGATCTTGATCGCGTATTCGTTCTGGTCGTAATACTCGTAGAGCCTTGCGAGCGCGACGAAAGTCAACGAAACGAGCGCCGGATCCGTCTTGTCGGTCCGCGCGCGCAGGACGTTGTCGAAAAAGGTCTTCGCCTCAAGGAATTTGACGTTGCGTTCTTCGACGTCGGTGATGACCGCGGCCGACAGGCTCTTGACGCGGCCGAGGTTGTAGAAAATGCGGATATCGTTCGGATTCGTTTCGAGCAGCGTCCGCAACTCGGCTTCGGCTTCGTTGTACTTCTGGGCCTTGACCAGCGGTTCGATCTCAGTCAGGCGCTTGGACAGCGGATTCTCAACCAATACGAGCGCCGTTTTGCGCTGCTCTTCGCGGACCGCCAACGCGCGTTTCCGGGCATCCGCGTTCTCCGCCAGCCGCGTCAATTCCCTCGTCGCGTCGAGCTTGAGGATCATATCGCGCAACGCGCCGGCGATGTCGAACTGCGATTCTTCAAGTCCTTTTAGTTGTTGGGCGAAATAAAAAGCGAGTACCGCGCCGTTCTCGTACGCTTCGGAAAGTCGGAGAGCGACCTCGTCGTCAACGCGCGGCATTTCGAAGCGGCCGTCGATCAGATAGAGTTCGTCGGTCAAGCGAACGACCTTGCGGCCCTGCGCATCGACCGTTTCGCTTACCGGGGTTTTTCCGACGTTGCGCCGGGCTTCGGCCGTTTCGGCCTGAAAACGGCGGTACGCCGGCTCTTTGGCGTCAACAGCCGCGACCAGTGAGCGCGAAACCGCAAGCACGATGTCCGGCGAGATTTCGGGATTAACCGCCCGGCGTTCATCGAGAAGGGCCTTGATTGCGTCCTTTTGCGTGAGCACGTCACGCGCGTTTTTCAGGATGATCGGATCGAGAACAAACTGTAGAAACGCGCGCCGGACCTCGGAATCATCGATTTCGGTCGCCGGCGGCACGATCGCGAAATAGTCGTCCCCGATGTTTCGAAAGTTGATCGTTTGATCCATTGCGAGCAGATCCGGAACGATGAAGAATCGGCGTTCGCGGTCACGATACTCCGTCTTCTGCAGTTTCGCGGTCTTGCTTTTCCCTTTCTGAATTTCGGTCTTGATCGTTTCTGTGTAAAAGGTCTGCGGTTTCGTGTGGAGATAATCGAGCAGTTCGCGGACCATTTTGCCGGTCGAAGCGCGCATTGCGTCGCCGCTCGCCTGATAATCCTTGTAATACTCTTCGACCTTTTGCGAAACGGCGTAAGACTGATCGCCGCGACGGATCGTGCTCCGGTAAAACTGGCGGACGAGAGGCGAAAAGTCGAGAACCTCGAGCAGGTCGCCCGGAAGATCCGTGGCTCGCGCCGGTTCGCTCAGATCCGGTATCGGACCGAGCGTGTAGGACATCGAGATGAACGGCGCGACGAGTTCGCCCGAACCGGCCGTCGAGTGCCGTTTCTTGTACTGATCGACAAAAAACTTCATCCGGCCCTTGAGGTCCGGCGACAGGCCCTCTAGATCGGCGCGCAGTTTGCTCCGGAACTCCGCGCCCTTTTCCGTCAGCGGCGTTTCGAGTCCGGCGGCCTCGAGCGCGAGCGAAACGACGATCAGGCGACGGTCGGGCTCGATCTTCACCCCAAACTGGGAAAGATCAAAAACCTGCCGATCACCCTGCGCAAACGTTGGAACTGCACAGGTCAGTAAAAGAAGAACAAAAGCGAATCTTTTCATTTTGATCAAAAGCCGAAGGCAAAAAGCGCCGGGAAGCAAAATACTGTTCCGCGTTGAATCTTGTCTTTTATCGATTCTAAAAGATGCCTCGCGGAGATCAATGGATGTCCCGCGAAAAAAAGGACGAAGGAAAACGCGCCGCGGCGCGCCCCCTTCATCCTTATCAAACCGAAGCTAAAATGCTCTTAGTTGTAGCTCGCAAGCGCTTCGCCTTCGTTTTCAAAAACATCGAAAACGGTCAAAAGCTTGGTGATCGCGAGCAGATCCTGGATCTTTTGCGTCAGGTTCAGGAGTTTCAGGCTGCCATCCTCTTTGTTGACCGCGGTAAAGCTCGAAACCAGTTCCCCGATACCGCTCGAATCAACGTAGCCGACTCCCCCGAGGTTCAAGAGGATCTTTTTCTTGCCTTCGCCCAGAAGGCGACGGATCGTGGTGCGAAGCGCAACACTACCCTCGCCGATGGTCACTTTGCCGTCCATATCAAGAATAGTGATGTCGCCAGCTTGACGCTCAGAAATGTTAAGTTCAGCCATTTTTATCTCCTGTTCGTATTAGAATTCCTTTGATTGCAAATTGTTTTTGAAATTTACCAAATAATCGCGTTCAAGACAAAACTACGCAAGCCTTTTTGTCATCCGGACCAGCATCCCGCCGCCGGCCGGCCGCTCCCATTCGACTTGATCGACAAAGTTGTGCATAAACAAGATTCCGCGCCCCGACGCTTTGAGCAGATTCTCCGGATTTGTCGGGTCCGGGACGTCTTCGACCGCAAATCCCTCGCCAAAATCGCGAATCTGAATTTCGATGCCGCTCGGCGACCCGTTCAGCGTGATCTCTACCGATTTCGCGGCGTCCAACTTATTGCCGTGCTTGACGGCGTTCGCCAGCGCCTCGCGAACTGCCATATCGATACCAAAAAGCGCGTCTTCCGGAAAACCCGAATCCGCCGCGAAAGCGACCGTTCTGACGACGGCGTCGTCGATCGATTCGATGGTGCTGGCGATTGAGAATTTCGTTTGAACTTCGCTCACAGAGTGCCGGTAAATGTTCGCAGATTCTACAAAAACTGTTGAGTAAGTTTCCTTTTTCCGAACGTTTATGTCAAGACGCGTTTCACGCGCCGTAATGGTCGGTTATGATTGACTGATCGGACAGCCGTCGCGGAGCGCGCGGAACCGGGCGGGTACGGGATCAGGGCAAACAGGAGGATTGAAAGATGACCGAACGAGCGGAACAACTGGCGCGGCGGTTTTTGCGGCGCGAATGGACAAAGTTGACCGAGCGCGAACGGCGCGTGATCGAGTCGTTCATCGAGGGAAAACAAGTCAGCCGAAATGTCACCAAGACCTTCGATGATGAGCGCACGTTCGGTGAGCGGATCGCCGACCGCGTCGCGGCGTTCGGCGGTTCGTGGACGTTCATCGTCATCTTTGGCAGCGCGATCATTTCGTGGGTGATCGTCAATTCGATTCTTCTGTTCAATCGAGGCTTCGACCCGTACCCGTATATACTTTTGAACCTTTTCCTTTCAATGATCGCCGCGGTTCAGGCTCCGATAATAATGATGTCGCAAAACCGTCAGGCCGCTCGCGACCGGCTTGACGCTTCGCACGATTATGAAGTGAATCTGAAGGCCGAGATCGAGATCCGCGACCTCCACGACAAACTCGACGAGATCCGCGAGGGGAAATGGGCAAACCTGGTTGAAATGCAGCAGGAACAGATCAGACTGCTGCAGCAGCTTCTGGAGAAGAAGTAACGCCGCGAGGTTACAACGGACGGACGGTTCGCGCGAATTTACCCGCGACAAGCGATTTGTTAAGTTAGACGTTCAAGAGTTTTCGAGTGAAGCTATGAAGATCTCACCTGCAAAAGCAATTCAGGGCTCGATTGCGCTGCCCGGCGACAAGTCGATCTCGCACCGCGCGGCGATGTTCGCGGCGATCGCCGAGGGCGAGACCGTGATCACGAATTTCGGGTCGAGCGCCGATTGCGCCTCGACAATTGATTGCTTCCGTCAGCTCGGTGTCGAGATCGAGCGCAGCGGATCGACGGTGACCGTCAACGGTTCGGGAAAGTTCGGACTGAAGCCGTCGCGGGAACCGCTCGATTGCGGAAACTCCGGAACCACCGTCCGACTGATTTCCGGGATTCTCGCCGGCCAGGATTTTGCGACGACCCTGACCGGCGACGCGAGTCTGTCGAAACGCCCGATGAAGCGTATCATCGATCCGCTGACGCAAATGGGAGCGCGGTTTGAATCGAACGACAACCGTCTCCCGCTGACCGTTCACGGCACCCGACCGCTGCACTCCACCGACTACACAATGCCGGTCGCCAGCGCCCAGGTAAAATCCTGCGTCCTGCTCGCGGGACTCTACGCGAACGGAAAAACGTCCGTCTCCGAGCGCCCCAAATCCCAAATCCCCAATCCCCAATCGCAAATCGCGTTGACTCGCGACCATACCGAAAGAATGCTCCGCTGGTTCGGCGTTGATGTCGCGTGCGACGCCGACGGCCGCGTCTCGGTCTCGGGCGAATCGAAACTGACGGCGCGCGATTTTCGTGTTCCGTCGGACGTTTCGTCGGCGGCATTCTTCCTCGTCGCGGCGAGCTGCCTCGCGGGTTCGGATCTGCTGATCGAAAACGTCGGGCTGAACCCGACGCGGTCCGCCGTGATCGACGTCCTGCAGCGCTTCGGTGCGCGGATCGAGCGCTTCGGCGAGTCAGAAGTTTCGAGCGAGCCGGTCGGAAGTCTGCGCATTCTCGGCAGCGGCGGTCTCGACGGCGACGCGCGCTCGAACCTGATCGACGGCGACATCATCGCCAACCTGATCGACGAGATCCCGATCCTCGCGGTTTTCGGAACTCAGATCGAAAGCGGACTCGAGGTTCGCGACGCGGGGGAACTTCGCGTCAAAGAATCGGACCGGATCGCGTCGGTCGTCGAAAATCTGCGGCGGATGAACGCCGACGTCGAAGAGTTCGAAGACGGTTTCCGCGTCCGCAAATCGAAACTCAAGGGTGCGCTGATCGACAGTTTCGACGATCACCGGATCGCGATGGCGTTCGCGGTCGCCGGACTTTTCGCCGACGGCGAGACCGAGATCGACGGCGCGGAATGCGCCGGAGTTTCGTTTCCCGAGTTCTTTGACACGCTGCGGAGCGTTTGCAAAAGTTGAAATGACTGAAGAAGTTCGCATCGTGCTGACCGGCTTTATGGGTGTCGGAAAATCGACGGTCGCCAAGCATTTGGCGTCGATGCTCAAGTGCGAGAAGCTCGACCTCGACTCGGAAATTTCAGCTCGTGAAGAGAAGTCGATCGCGGATATCATCGACACGCGCGGCATCGACGAGTTCCGCCGGATCGAGTCTGAAACGCTTCGAAAAGTGCTTGAAACCGGCGCGCAGATCGTTGCGCTCGGCGGGGGCGCGTTTACCGTACCCGCGAACCGTTCGATGATAAAGGAACGAAATTTCACCTCGATCTGGCTTGAAACCAGCTTCGAACGCTGCTGGCTGAACATCATTGGATCGCGGCGCGTTCGACCGTTGGCGCGCGACAAAACGGCGGCGCGCAAGTTGTTTGACGATCGGAACAGGATCTACTGTCTCGCGGACTGGCATTTTATTGTGAAGCCGGAACATAACTCGTACGAAGTCGCGCGTCAGATCGCCGTAGAGGTTTTTTCGATGGAGTTTGGACGGGATATGGGTTAAACTGGTTTCCACCTGCCCCAAGTTCAATGGAAGGTTCCGCGAGTTCGTCAAAGACTTACGGAAACGGGAATTTGCCGCGACTGATTCGTTCGTTTCGGCGAAAGACTTTGATAAAAAGTTAGAAGGAAAGATTTTGGAGGAATAAAGGAAATGAAATTTTTAATCGTTCTCAGTTTGTTTGCTTCGATGCTTCTCGCCGGTTGCGGCGGCGGCGCGGCCAACAACGCAAACGCAAATGCCAACAAGGGCACACCGACGCCGGTTGCAAATATGGCGGGCGGTACCGACACGACGGTCAAAACGAAGATCGAAGATGCGTGGAAAGCCAAGGGCTGCACAGGCGCGACGGTTGAGGTCAAAGACGGCGTCGCAACCGCGCGCGGTTCGGTTCCGAAGGGCAAAATGGGCGAATGCGTGATGGCGGCTCAGGAACAGAAACCGGGCAAATTCGAAAACCAGATGACCGAAGCCAAATAGTTTAAGGGAGGAAATATAACAATGTCATTAGCTGAAAAATATCAATCACTTATCGATTTGGCCGGGAGCCTTGGGGTCGCGGACATGAACATCAACGAAGGCGACGGCGTCCTTCACATCGAAGGCGCGGCGCCGACGGCGGAAGCAAAGCAGGCGCTGTGGGACGAGTACGGCCGCATCGATCCGGATTTCCGGGCAGGCGACCTCGTGCTCAACGTCTCGGCTCCGGAAGCCGCGGCGAACACGTACACCGTCCAGTCCGGCGACAACCTCAGCAAGATCGGCGCGAAATACGGCGTCACGTGGCAGGCGATCTTTGAAGCGAACCGCGACAAGATCGACAATCCCGACAGAATCTTTCCGGGGCAGGAATTGGTTATTCCGTCATAGTCTAACCGCATATTCTGAACAAAGGGCCGCGACGCTTAATGCATCGCGGTTTTTTTTTGGCCGTGAAGACATTGAACCCAGATTTCGCTTGAGGATTTTCTTGCCCGCAAAACACGGAATGGACAGCTATTGCGCAGTTCGGGATAAAAGCTCTTATAGATCTCCGTGTTCTCTGTGTCTATGTCGTGAATAAACTCTCAAGACACACAATTTCAAGTGCCCGATGCAAAGGGATAGAAATTAGCCCGGGTTTCCTCGGCACTCCGTTCGCCAATCTGCCGAATAGACCGCCATTGCGTGATTCGGGTTGAAACCACGAAGCGCACGAAGCCGCATGAAGAAGAATTTAACCCGGATTGCGCAATACAGAGATTGCCCGCGAATTTCCGCGAATCCGCGCGGGCAAACCGCTTTTCAACACTTTGGCCCGTAGCCCGATTTCAAAACCCCCGCTTCTTTCGCAGCGCTTTGGACCAGATTACAATCCGCGCGTATTCGCGGAAATTCGCGGGCAAAATTTTCCTATTGTGTAATTTGAGTTTAACGCTCTTCGTATTCCTTTGTGGTTTATCCCAACTTACGCATTGAAACCGAGCCAAAAACGTACGTCATTTTCTTGCATCGCCTGACTTTGCGTCTTCGCGCCTTTGCGGGAACACCGGACGCCGGGTCTCCACGCAATGGCGCGAAAACCCAAAGCGTTAGTATGCCCGAGCCTGTCGCAGACAGAAAACTGGTGACAAACATTGTTGATGCATGTTATTCTTTTCGTGGCATCCCCCGCCGCCCGCTTCAATCTCAATACCAATTTCCCGCTCATATTACGAACAAAACCGACCAATCCTATGGAAAAGTTGCACGAATATCTCCAAAGCCTGGTTTCAACCTGCAGCAACGAGCTGAAACTCGAACCGAATCGAAATCCGTATCTTGTCTCGTCAGCCGGGGTCTCCGACGTCGGAAATTCTCCGCTGCTCGGGACCCAGATCAGTATGATGGTTTTCCCGCTGATCCCGACCGACGTCAAGATGCAGCTTCCGAACCAAAGCGAGATTGAGTTCGTTCACCCGCACAACCTCGGCAAGTTCAATTTCAACGTCAAGAAGTCGCCCGCCGGATTTATCGTCACGGTCACGCCGCTCGCCGGCGAGTCGCTCGCGACACAGGCAGTGGAGAGCATTGCGGAAACGCCGTCCGCGCTTCCCCCGACTCCGGAGGTTCAGGTTACCTACTCGACGCCGGACCCGCAGCCGACATACGAGATCGAGAGTGCCTCCGCAGCCTACGAAAGCAATATCGTGTTTCCGGCACCGGAATACACGCCGGAATTAACGGCCGAAAACGCGGCGCCGGGTTCAGGAACCTACGCCTACGGCCAACCGGAAATAGAGATCGTCTCGGTAAACGATCCCGAGTTCCAAACCAGTTTCTCCGACGATTCCAACTACGAACCGCCGGGCAAGCGTCAGGACTTCGAATCCGGAGAGTATGTCGCACCGGCGGAGCAGGACTTCGGGCAGCGGCAGGCGTTTGTTCCAAACCAGTTCGACAACTCCCAAACGACCAATAATTACCAGCCGCAGCAGCAATTCGCGCCGCAACCGACCTTCCAGCAGCCTTTTGAACCCGCAGTCGCCGAGTTTGTGCCGGCGATGGCCAATCCGCAGGCGCGCGCCCGAATGGACGCGCTGTTTCACGCGATGTCCGAACTCGGCGCTTCGGATCTGCATATGAGCGTCTCGGTTCCGCCGATGGTCCGCAAGGACGGCAAAATGCAGGTTTTGCAGTCGAACGAGCAGTCGCTGACGCCCGAAACCGCGCGTGAACTCCTGACCTCGATCATGCCTTCGAAAAATCAGGAAGAATTCTCGGTCCGCAACGACTCGGATTTTGCCTACGAAATTCCGGGGCTCGCCCGTTTTCGCGCGAATATCTTTATGGACCGCAAGGGAATGGGCGGCGTCTTCCGCATCATCCCGACAAAGATCCTGACGGCGCAGCAACTCGGCCTGTCGCCGGCGATAATGAATCTTTGCGAACTGTCGAAAGGCCTCGTGGTCGTCACCGGCCCGACCGGTTCCGGCAAATCGACAACGCTGTGCGCGATGGTCGATCACATCAACAAACAGCGCGACGACCACATCATCACCATCGAGGACCCGATCGAATTCGTCCACGAGAACCAGAAATGCCTCGTCAATCAGCGCGAGGTCCACAACCATACCGACAGCTTCAAGGACGCCCTGCGCGCCGCTTTGCGCGAAGATCCGGACATCCTGCTCGTCGGCGAGATGCGCGATCTGGAGACGATCTCGATCGCCATCGAAACCGCCGAAACCGGTCACCTTGTTTTCGGAACCCTGCACACGACAACCGCCGCATCGACCGTCGATCGGATCATCGATCAGTTCCCGGCCGACCGCCAGCAGCAGATCCGCGTGATGCTGTCGGAGTCGCTAAAAGGCGTGATCGCGCAGACGCTGCTTCCCAAGAAAGGCGGCGGGCGCGTCGCGGCCCTCGAAGTCCTGATCGTAACGCCGGCGATCTCGAATCTGATCCGCGAAGGCAAGACTTTTCAGATCCCGTCGGCGATGCAGACCGGAAAGAACCACGGAATGGTAATGCTCAACGACGCGCTCTTCGCCCACGTCCAGAACGGGCTCGTCGAACCGCGAGACGCCTACATCAAAGCCGTCGATAAAACGAGTTTTGAAACGATGCTCACCCGCGGCGGATTCAAGATCTAGGATAAGTGCAAAGTGCAGAGTGCAAAGTGCAGAGTGATAAATCTCATTCACTCTGCACTCTGCACTAAGCATCGGCGCTCTGCACTGATCTTACTCGTACGGCTTCAGTTGGTCATTGACGGTCGCGAGGTCGCCGACGACGACGATCGTCATCTTGTCCTCGGTCAGATATTTCTTCGCCATTGCCTGGACGTCGGCCGCCGTGACGGACACAACGCTCTTGACGTAATCGTCGATAAAGCTCTTCGGCAACTCGTGATAGTTCATTGTCTCGAGCTGGCCGATAACGCCGAACCGCGACGAGTTTTGCAGGACGTAGATCCCGACCATATTGTTCTTGATTCCCTGGAGTTCGGCGTCGGTGACGGGTTCGGTCCGCATCCGGTTGATCTCGAACAAGATCTCCTTGATCGAAGCTCCGGTCGATTCGGTCTTGACGTCGGCGGCCTCGAACCAGTATCCGGTCCGGTAGCGCGTCCAAACCTGGCTGCCCGGCGAATATGTGTAGCCTTTGTCTTCACGAATGTTAGACGTGATGCGCGAGCTGAATGCGCCGCCGAGGATCGTGTCCATAACGACGAATTTAACGTAGTCGGGGTTCGACTGATCCGGCGCCGGCATCCCAAGATAGACCGTCGATTGCTGCGCGCCGGGCCGGTCGACCTTGGCGAACGAACGCTTGGCTTCGTACTTCGGCGGATTCCGGACGGCTTTCGAACCGGCTTTCCAGCCGGAAAACGCTTTCTCGATCGCGCTTCGAACCGTCGCCGCATTGAACTTTCCGACGACATAAAGATGCGTCCGCGCCGCGCCGTAGTTGGCATTGTAGAAACCGCGGATGTCGTCGAGCGTGTATGACTTGACCTCGTCCTCGGCCGGGTTCACCTGAGCATATGGATGGCCCGCAAAAACGATCGAACGGAACTTTTCCCACGCCGTGTTCTGCGCCTGCGTGCTGGCGACCGCGAGTTGCCGAAGTTTGTTCGCCTTCAGCCGCTCGAGATCGTCGGCCGTGAAATTCGGGTTGAGGATGACGTCGGCCATCAGCGTCAGAAACGACGTGTCGAATTCCGACAAGACTTCCCCGCCGACCACCGTGCTGTCGGTCCCGCCGCCGATGTTGAGACTTCCGCCCATTTCCGCCATCGTCCGCGCGATGTCTCCCGACGTGCGTGTTTTCGTGCCTTCCTTAAGCATATCGGCAGTCGTTTGCGAAACTCCCTTTTTGCCCTTGGCGTCGTCCTTCGTTCCCGTGTAGATGTAAGCCTGCATCGCCACTTTCGGAACTGAGCCGTATTGCACGAGCGTCACCTTCATACCGTTCGGCAGCGTGAAATTCTCCTGCGCCGGAAAAACGAACGGCTTTGGCTGCCCCCCGACCGGCGGCTTCTCTTTCTGGCCAAACGCCGCAAGCGACAGGAGCATAAGTGCCGCGGCAAACACGAATAACCGCAAAGCTGCTTTCAATCCGAAATCACAAATCACAATTCCCAAATTACTCATCGCTCCCTCCTTTCGTTTCCGGCTTGACGATGACGACCGTGCGGTTCGTGCTGCGCAGATACTCCTTTGCCGTTTTCTGGATCAACGCGGGAGTTACCTTGCGGAAATTCGCTTCGATCTGATTGATGTTCTGCGGCCGGTCGTCGAAAAGTGCAAACGACGCCAGAAGATCAGCGCGGCCGAAACCGCCGAATTGCTGCAGCGTGTCGTAGAGCCCCGAACGGACCTTGACGATCGCGCGATCGATGTCCTTCTGCGCGACCGGCTTCGTCTGCAATTGCTTGACGACTTCGTCGAGCGACGCTTTGATCTCATCGGCCGAGAACTTGTCGTCGTGGATCAGATCCATCCCGAAGAGCATCGGCCCGTTGTAGTTGAACATATTGCCCAGGTAGGCGTTGATGCCGCCGCCGACGTTGGCCGTGTAGCCCTTCTTTTTGACGAATTCCTGATAGATAAGGCTGTCTTCGCCCTGCAGCATGATCTGATCGATCAGGCCCATCGCGAAATACTCCGGCGTCCCGCGCTTCGGCATTTGATAACCGAAGGCAACGGCCGGTTTGTTGGCGAGCTTGTCGGTCCGCGAAACCGTGCGTTCGGCTTCCTGACGCGGCTCCGAGATATCGGGCAGAGCGTCCGGCGTTTCCGACGTAATGTTAGCGAAGTACTTGCTGACGAACTGTTTTGCCGCGGGCTCGTCGAAATCGCCGACGACCACCAGCACGGCGTTCTTCGGCGAATAGTATTTGTCGAAGAACGTCTTCGCGTCGCCGAGCGTCGCGGCTTCGATGTCCTTCAGTTCGCCATAGAAGTTGTGCGAGTTGTACCAGTTCTGGAAGGCTGCCATCGGCAGGTCGATCCAGGGGAACGTCCCGTACGGCTGGTTCAGGACGTTGACGATGACCTCATTGCTGACAACGCCTTGCTGGTTCTTGAGATTATCCTCGTTGATGTCGAGCCCGCGCATGCGGTCCGCTTCGGCCCAGAGCAGGGTTTCGAGCTTATGCGACGGCACGACGGCGAAGTAGTTCGTAAAATCGAACCGCGTCGAACCGTTGAGGACGCCGCCGTTGCTCTCGACAAGCTTGATGTACTCGAGTTTTCCGAGATTCTTCGAGCCCTGAAACATCAGATGTTCGAACAAATGCGCGAATCCGGTGCGGTCGCGCGGTTCGATCCGGAACCCGATATTGTAATAGACCGCGACGGTCACGAGCGGCGCCGATTTCTCCGGCGACAGAACGACCCGCAGTCCGTTTGGCAGGCGATAATACGTCACGGGGACGCTCAGTCCGTCGGCCGGTTTCTTTTGCGCCGGCACAACGGCGGCCGAAAACGCAAAGAGCGCGGCCGCTATGAAGACCTTTCTCCAAAGTTTATGCATTGATTTACCTCTTTCGGAATTGATAATTACGTATCGCTATTTTATTCGATTTTCGTCCCGAAAAGTTTCAGATTGTTACGACTTGCACAAAATCGGGGACGAACCGGCGGACGTCCGGATTTGAAAATGCGGCCCCAATTCGCTAATACTTATTAGTCTCAAAAATTGAGGAATCGAAATCTGACCGAATAAGTATGATTGAAGAAATAACCGTTGCGGAACTAAAAGCAAAAATCGACGCCGGAGAAGACGTCCAACTGATCGACGTCCGACAGCCGGATGAATATGCCTACGCCAGGATCGATGGCGCAAAACTGATCCCGCTCGGCGAGATACTGAGCCGTATGAACGAGCTCGACCCGACGCGTGAAGCCGTTATCCAATGCAAGGTCGGAGGCCGCAGCGCCCGCGCGATCGAAGCGATGCAGCAGTCAGGTTACCCCGGCCGGCTCAAAAACCTCGTCGGCGGCATCACCGCCTGGTCCAACGAGATCGACCGCAGCATTCCGAAGTATTAATTGGCAGAGAGACAGGGTGGAATGAAGGAAAAAGAAGGAGGCTTTGGGTTTTGTCCTCCTTACTCTTCCCTTTTCCGTTCGTCGCTTTTGTGCTTTCCGTTTGCCTACGCGATATAGATCGGGGCGGTTTCACGTGTCCCGATAATGTTCGGATCGTGGACTTTTGAAAGTCCGCACGAGAGCAGCGTGCCTTCGGCGGCGTGGGTCGTCGCATCGGCGCCGTTCGTATGGGCCATTTCGTGAACCAAGGTTCCGGTCACTGTCCAGTATCCCCACATAAATGCCTGTTCGCAGATCGTGATCTCCTTTCCGCTGACGGCATTGGTAAACGCGTACGTGGTCTTGAGCGGACAATAGCTGATCCATATGGTGTCGTCGTCGAAGACGGCGTCAAAAGATCTGCCTCCCGGAAGCTTTGTAAACTCTTCGTTGCAGGCTTTGCTTCCTTTTACGTTGCTACTAATGATGCCGATCGCCTTTTCGAGCATTTTCTTTTGCTTATCGAGTTTTGCGTCGTAGGCAAGCCATTCAGCATCGCCGTTCTTGACGGGTCCCAAATGCCCCGAACCCGCGGTATTTATCTTCATATCGACAAAATCTCCTTCTATGGAATTCTCCGTATCAAATTACAAGATACGTTTGCACGACGGATGCGATTCGGTAATTTGCCCTAACCGGATCATAACCAAGCGAACTCTAAAGCTTTTTTCGGTCAAACGGAAATGCGCTTCGAGGAAAACCCGGCCCAAGGGCCGTTAACGGATCGGAAATTCCCTTTCGGAATCATCTTCTCGGGTCGAATCTGTGCCGCGGTCGTTGAGGAGTTCCTCGATCTCTTTCGTCATCCGGACGATCCGCATTCCCTCGGCGACTTTGGTGCGGCAGGAAATAACGCCTTTTTCCTTGCCGCTGTCCTGCGCCAGCCAGACCTGGCAGTTGAGGCAGTCGCCGTTCCAGCAAAGATCGCCGCGCGAAACCGATTCGATCGAGAGAAACTGAAAGCAGCGAAGAAGCGAGTTGTTCTCGGGAACACCGCGTTTCTCGCCGAAGATCTCGATCTCGATCAGTTTCTCGAACGGTTCGAAGACGTCTTTGTAATCGTCAAGGTTCATCTGCTCGGCCGCATTTGCTAAAATCAGCAAGTCCGTATAGATTATGCATTTCGTATTTTGAGCGGGCAAACGGCCGAGCCGATTTAAGACGGAGGATCTCGATAAAATGTCAGTAGTAATGTACGTCAAACCCGGCTGTCCGTACTGTCAGCAAGCGCGCGACCATTTTGACGCGAACGGCATCCCGTTCGTCGAGTACGATGCGCAGAACGACCGTGCGCGGCAAACGGAAATGCTCGAACTCTCCGGCGGCGACCTGGTGGTCCCGTGCATCGTTGAAGACGGAGAGCACATCCAATCAGGTTGGGGCGAACCCCGCCGTGGCTGAACGATCATTCCTTTTTGACCGGCAGTTCGCCGGTCGTCGAATGAAACGAATAGCCGCAAAATCATGATCGGGGCGCGAGTCAGCATGACTTTGTGAGTTTTCTCACAAAGTTGGGGCGATCGTTCCGGGCAATTATCGGGAGTCATCGGGTTCAAACTTTACTTGGCATCTGATTCAAGGGTAAACTTGAGCATTCCGTCATCCGACAGGGCAATATGATCGGTTCGAAGATCAATCAATATCTAATCAAGGAAAAGATCGGCGCGGGCGGACAAGGGACGGTTTACAAAGCCCTCGACACCAAGCTCAACCGAACGGTCGTGATGAAGATTCTTCCGCCTGAACTGACGGCGAAGACCGCCAACTTCAGGCGTTTCGAACGCGAAGCACAGCTTTGCTCCCAACTCGACCATCCGAACATCTGCACAATTTACGATTTTCATCAGGCTGACGGCGTTTTTTACATCGCGATGCAGTACATCGAGGGTAAGAACGTGCGCCAACTCGTCGCCGGCCGGCCGCTCGAACTCCGAAGCGCCTTGTCGATCGCCGTTCAGGTGTGCGACGCGCTCGCTTTCTCGCATTCGCGCGGCATAATTCATCGCGACATCAAGGCCGGAAATATCATCGTTACACCGAACGGACAGGCGAAGATCCTCGATTTCGGACTCGCGAAGCTTATCCAGGACGAACCTGCTGAGCATACCAAAGGACTGGACCGGTCCGAGATCACCGAAGTCGGAATTCCCTACGGAACCGCGACGTACGCGGCTCCCGAACAGGCCAAAGGGGAACGCGCCGATCATCGCGCCGATATTTTTTCGACCGGCGTTTTGCTTTACGAAATGCTCACCGGAATTTGGGCGTTTCAGGGGAAAACAGTCGTCGATGTCCGCCATCAGGTGCTGCACGGGACCCCGAAGCCGCTCGCCGATATGCGGCCCGAACCGACGCCGCCAAAACTTCAGGAGATCATCGACCGGGCGCTTTCGAAAAACCCGCGCGACCGGTATCAAAAGATCGCCACGATGCGCGACGACATTCGGTCGGTCCTTAACGAGATCTCCGGAGTGCCGACGATGCAGAACGATACGTTTGCGCCGCGCCATATCGACAACAACGTCGTCAAGCGTGCCTGGAACTGGATCACGGGCAAGGCCGCCACGGAGACCTCGAGCGGAAAAACGCCGTCGATCTCGAATCCGCCGTCGTTTGCGCCCGAGATCACGCTGACGGCTACCGGAACTGAAAAGAAGAGCGTCGCCATTCTGCCGTTCAAGAATCTGAGCCGCGACCCGAATTCCAATTTTTACGAGTTTTCGCTGGCCGACGCCGTTATTACCGAGCTTGCGCAGATCAAATCGCTGATCGTACGGCCGAGTTCGGTGATCGCGAAATATCAGGGCGAAGACATCGACCCGCGCGAAGCCGGCGAGGACCTTAATGTCAACGCCGTTCTTTCCGCGGGCTTTCTGCGCTCCGGAGAGCGTCTGCGGGTGACCGCGCAGTTGCTCGACGTCGCCTCGGGCGACATTCTCTGGAGCGATCGGATCGACGCCCAAGGCGGCGACATACTGGCGCTTCAGGATATTATCGCGCAGCGCATTCTTGACGGTTTGCGGCTTGAACTGTCGGAAAACGAACAGGAGAAGCTCGGCCGCCGACCGACCGACAATGCCGAGGCGTGGGAAGAATACCTGCGCGGGCGCGACAATTTCGGCCGTTTCATTTTCCGGACTGTTTCGAATGAGGATTGCGAGGCGGCCATTCATAATTTCAAGCACGCGATCGATCTTGACCCGCAATTCGCGCTCGCGCATTCAGGGCTCGGCGCTTGTTATGCGAACCGGTTCTTCAAGGGCCTCGGCGAACCCGAAGACTATACCCACGCCGAAAATGCGTTCACCAAGGCGTTCTTCTATGACCCGAACGTCGTCGAGGCGCGCGTTTTGATGGTCTTGATCTATATGGCCCGCGGCGAGAAGAAAAAGGCGCGCGCCGAGACCAAAGTGCTGCAAGAGCAATTTCCGAACGAAGCGCCGCTTTATTTCGTCAAAGGCGTGATGCACCGGCTCGACGGCGAATATGAGCAGTCGCTGAAGGCGTTTGAAAAACTCGCCCGGCTTGATCCGGCAGCGCGTGTCGTCGCCTCATACAACCGCGCTAGAATCTTCATTTACAAGAAGAAGTTTGAAGAGGCGCTGCGCGAGATCGAGAAGGGCCGCAAGGTCGAGCCGAATCATCCGATGATCCGCATTTTTCACGCGGCGACGCTCTTTCACAGCGGAAGCCGCGCGGAAGGGATAGCGATGCTTGAGAAGGTGATCGAGGAAAATCCCGAAATGGACGGAATCCGGCCGTTGCTCGCTGCGTTCCTTGCATTTGAAGGAAGGATCGACGACGCCCGAGCGCAACTCACAGATGCGGCGCTTGCTTTGGCTAAATCAGATCACGATATGGCCTTCTGGACCGGTGAGGCTTACGCCCAGTTGGGCGAGAACGACCTTGCCTTCAAATGGCTCGGCCGGGCAATAAAACTCGGCAACGAAAACCGTCCGTTCTACGAGAACGACATTTGCCTGCAGCCGTTGCGAGACGATCCGCGTTTCGCCGAATTACTGGAAAAAATGGGGAATGAAGTCGGGGAAGTTTAGGAAGTTGACTCCCCAACTTCCCCAACTTCCTAAACTTTAAGAAATACGAACTCGTTGCATCCCAATCCGACGCCGCCGGTCTTTAGTTTTGTCAGGGTATAACCTTTCGCTTTGTAGAATTCGAAAATCTCGTCGGCGGTCGCGACCTCATACGGATAACCGCCGATCCAATCGACCAGATCGTACCACTTGTTCATTCCCCGGCCGTTCTTGTACTGCGTCCAGGTTCGGACATACTCCATCGGCCTGAACGTCAGAAGCGACCTCGCAAACTGTTTGATCTCGTCAGGAAGGTAAACGAGCACGGTCAGAGGCGTCCGAAGGTACTTCGGGGTGCGGTTGTAGAATTTCTTGATCGCGAGCCACCGGGCGGCCTGCGTGCCGGTGTCGTTGTAGATTGCGACGAATAGCTTTCCGCCGTCGGCAACCGCGGTTTCGGCGTTCGCCAGCGCTTCCCACATCAAGCCGGTGTGATGCAAAACTCCCCACGAATAGACGATGTCGAATTTTCCCAGGCTCCTGACATACTCAAGATCGAGCGCCGAACCTTGTTCAACGCACCAGTCCGGATCGTTTTCAAAATAGCGGCGGCGAAGTTCGGTCGTACACGCGACCGAATCCGAGTCATAGTCGAACGAATGAACTTTCGCGCCGAGCCTCCGCGCGGCAAGCGAAAACAGCCCGCTGCCGGATCCGATGTCGATCAACGTCTTTCCGTCGAGCGATTCGACTTCGAGCATCTCGCAAAGCGAACGTTCCGCTTTCAGGATGCGCTCGTCATCGAGGACTTCGAGGAAGTTGCTCCAGTTCTTGCCAAACTCGAAGCGCTCGCCCGAGTCAACCTCGTGTGCGTGCTGCAATGCTATTTCGTTCATAATGAATGAGAGTTAGTTTTGGAAGTTGGGGAAGTTGAGGAAGTTGGGGAAGGAGAGGCCTTCAATCTCCTTAACTTCCCAAACTTCCCCAACTTCCCTAACTTCCCTAACTTCCCTAACTTCCCCGACTTCCCCGACTTCCCCGACTTCCCCAACTTCCCCAACTTCCCCAACTTCCTTCCCAAACTCAATAAGATAACCAATAATATCCGAGTTTCACATATTCGATCCCGACGTCGCGCCAGCCTTTCGGGGTCAACCACCAATACCACTCGCCCGCGGCAGGCCGTGACGCGATTCCAAATTCGATTTCGGGAACCGTGCGTTCGAAGAGCCGCAACGCGCGGCGCGTGTGATGCGGGCTCGTGACGATCAGTATCCGCCGCAATCCGCGATCGCCGGCCGAGCTCTTGACGACGTCCGATTCGTCGAGCGTCGATCGAACGATGCCCGGCAGGACCTCGATCGCTGATCCGGGAACACCGGCCGCCGTCAATTCGCGTTTCGCGCGCTCGAAAAAGAACGGGTTGCGTTGTTCGGACTGATCCCAACCGCTTTGCTCACCGTCGTTTGTCAACAAGATCGTCGGTGCGGCTCCAGCTCGATAGAGCTCCGCTGCCAATAACGTCCGCTCGCGATACGCGGATCCGCCCGCGAGGACCAATATCGCGTCGGCGCGTTCGATCGATTTTCCGACAACCAACCACTTCTCCAAAACCGGCGCGAGGAATATCCAGATCAGCAAAACCGAGACGATCAGAATCAGGATTCGGGATTTGCGATTTGTGATTTGGCGTTCTGACTTCACCGTCTTTTCCCACAAGATCCGCTTCTTCGCCGCCCAGGCTCGGGCTTTCCCTGCGATTCGCGGCACAGCCGCCTTGTTTGTCGTCACGTCACGGAAAGACCGAGCCTTTTCGCACATCCGGGCGACAAGCCGCGGTCAACTGGTCGGAATCGAAAATCACAAATCGCAGATCACAAATCGCAAATCCTCAAGACTTCCCTCAGTTCATCGACCTTGGCGTCCCAGCTTTCGTGCCGGATGCGGTCGCTGACGGTTTCACGAGGCGTTGGTTTTTCGATGGCTTCCGCGACCTTCTTGAGAAAATCTTCGTGGTCGGCGCCGACCAGGCAATCTTCCAAAACGTGCACTTCGGGGATGTCGGTCGATACGACCGGCAGGCCGGCGGCCAGGTATTCGCGCACTTTCAGGGGATTCGCAGCAAGGGTTAATTCATTGATCGCAAATGGGTTAAGTGCAACATCAAAGCCCTTGCAGAACGCCGGAAGTTCGCCGTATGGCTTGCGGCCGAGAAAATGTATGTTTGAGACACCATCGAGAATCCTGATCTTTTTCTCGGCATCGACGGTGATCTTGCCGATCAGAACGACCGAGCCGCTGCTGAATCGCTCGGCGGTCTTTTTGATCAATTCGAAATCGACCCAATCCGCGAGCAATCCGTGAAATCCGATGACCGGCCGCGGCAGATTCGCGATCTCGTCCGGTATCTTCGTCGCCGGATCGAGCGCCGTTCGAAAATGCTTCCAGTCGGTGCCGTGGCGGATGATGAAGGTTTTCGGGTTGTAGTCCTTTTTCGACTCAAATAATTTCTCCGCCGAGACGATGACTAGGTCCGACCTGCGAAAAAGATCTTCCTCGATCTCGCGCAGACCGGCCGCGACGCCCGTGAACGCGGTGTACTCATCGACGCAATAATAGATCAGCTCCCGTTCGCCGAGTTTGCCGGCCAGCAGCCCGGCAGCCGGATTGAACACCATATTGATCGGATCCACGAACTTGAACTTCCGCATCGCTTTGCGCACTTGCGAAATCAAGAATTTCTGATTGAAGGCGCGCACCGCCGCCGATCCGTAGGTCGGGACCGCAAGCGGATTGAGGACAAAAATGTTCGGTTCGACTTCTTTTACAGGTTCGGTGAAACTCTTTAGTTTCTTGAAGATGCGGGCGACGTCCTTGCTCGAAGCGGTCGGCATCCGGTTGGCGATGGCATTGATCCAAAGAATCCGGTTATCGCGCGAAAGCACTCGCATCAGGTGCGTTTTCGATAAAGGATCGCCGGTCCAGTCGTGCGAAAAGCACAGAATATCCCGACCACGCAGAATGTCTTCGCGCTTCTTCGGCTGCGGTTTTTCGGTAGCGGCAGTAAGCATTTATTTCAAACGGTCAAGACAGGTCCGGAGATAGTATTTCACGAGATTGTCCTTGTGCAAATACAGATCAAAAAACTGACGCGCGTTCGCGGCGATCCGCTCGCGCTCTTCGTCGTGATTCACGTAGTAGTCGCAGAGATCGACGAGATCCGAAAGATCTTCCTTGCAGTAAACGATGTGTTTCCGATCGACAAGCGGCACGTTGAGCGTCGTCCGGTGCGGGTAGGCAATGATACACGTACCGACCGCGAGATAGTTGATCAGGCGAAAACAGAAATCTCCGAGGCCGGGCATATCTATGCACACCTTTGAACGCGCCGCTTCCCGTAAGAATTCCAGATAGTAAACCATCTTCATACCGCCTTCGAACTCAAAGCGATCCTGTTCGCTCAAAAGCCGGCAGGCTTTCTCGCGGATCTCGCGCGCATACGCGAGGCCGAATCGCCCGTAAACGTCGAACCGAAACTCGCGTTGCTGACGCAGTTCACGAAGATTTCCAAGATGATGGTAGAGCCTTTTGCCATCGGGCACATAACCGCCCGGGACGACCGTATCGATACCGTAGCCCGCTTTGGCGAACTGCATCTTGAAGTACAGGTCGACCGATTCGGCGCAGTCATCATCGATTGCCATATAGTCCGAATAGCCGATCCCGACACGTCGAACGCGGCCGTTGACGACAAGTTCGAAATTCACCGTGCCGCGATGATTCTGCGGGATGTCCTCGACCAGATCGACAGTCAGATGCCGACGAAATCCATAGAGCAGGACCTCGACCCATTCAGACGCGGCGTCCCATTGATATTGGCTCGGCCAACGCACGGTGACACGTTGCAACTCTTCGGGCCTCACGTCCCAATCGCGGTTGTCAAACTCCGGCGAGTGCCCGAAGTAGTTGAGGTAAAGCTCAACACCGGTCTTCTTGATTTTGGTAATGATTGCAGACATGGGGATTTGGGATTTTGTTAGTGCAGAGTGCACAGTGGCTTTGGTTTCGGGAAGGCGCGAATCTACAATTCACTCTGCAGCATTCTTCACTCTGCATTCTGCACTCTGCACTCTGCACTCTGCATTCTGCACTCTGCACTCTGCACTCTGCACTCTGCACTCTGCATTCTGCATTCTGCATTCTGCACTCTGCATTCTTCACTCTGCATTCTGCATTCTGCACTCTGCACTCTGCACTCTGCACTAATCATCGCCTTCCCCATCGAAGAAACGCCTTTGCCAGATCTCGAAATTTACGAGCGACCAGAGGCGTTCGTCGTGATCTTCTCCAGCGTTGTGGAGTTTGACGAGTCCGGCGACGAAGCCGGCGTCGAAAAATCCGCGCGCTTGGGCCCGTTCCCCGAGAACATATTCATCGACGATATGTTTGAACGGTCCGCGGAACCAGTTTCCGACGGGAACCGGAAATCCCATCTTCGGCCGGTTAAGAATCGACTCGGGCAAGATCCCGTTCATCGCTTCTTTCAGCAGAAACTTCGTGGTCTTTCCGCGGAGCTTCATATCGACCGGCATTCGGGCCGTCAGTTCCGCGAGTTTGTGGTCGAGGAACGGCACGCGCGACTCGATCGATGCCGCCATCGACATTTGATCCTGCTTCATCAGCAGTTCGTGCAGATACGTTTTCGAATCGACATACAGAAGTTTGTCGAGCGTTTCGCGGGCATCCGTTTTCTCGAGCCAGCGATGTTGATCCGCGTAAGGATTCGAATCCGCGATCCGCGCCTTTGTTTCGGCGGAAAACAAACGCGACTGCATCTCGCGGCCAAAGACGGCGAAGTTGTCGAGGAACAGGTTTTCGATATCGGCATCGCGCGTCAAAAAGGTCCGCGTCAGTTTTCCGCCGATCTTCGATGCGCCGGAGCGGACGGCGGCGCGCACGAACGACGGCGTCAACGCCTCGTATCTTTCACCAAGACCGAGCAACTGCAGCGCCTTCGCATAGCGCCCATAACCCGCCAGGATCTCATCGCTTCCCTCGCCCGTGAGCACGACCTTGACGTGCTCTTGCGCGAGTTTCGAAACGAAATAGAGCGGCACTGAGGCGATGAATCCGATCGGCTCGTCTTCGTGCCAAACGAGATTCGGGAGCTCGGCAAAGAACTGCTCGGGCGTGATCGTGATCTCGTGATGATCGGTTCCGAACGCCTTGGCGACAATCCGCGCGTATTCGAATTCGTTGGCCTCGCGCTCGCGAAATCCGACCGAGAACGTCTTGATCGGCTCATCGACCATCGTCGACATCATCGCCGCGATCGCCGATGAATCGATCCCGCCGGACAAGAACATTCCGAGCGGCACGTCGGACATCAACCGGAGTTTGACCGACTCGCGGAACGTTTCCCGCCATTCATCGACGAATTCGGCATCGGTGCGCGGCGCTGATTTCGGTTCGAAACTGAGGTCCCAATACTCGTTCACCGACAGCGCGCCGTCGTTCCAGGTCAGCGTATGACCCGGAAGAAGCCTTCGAACATTCCTATAGAGAGTTTGATCGCGCGAAGTGCCGTGATTTGCAAACTGGTCGGGCAAGGCGTCGTAATTGACTTCGGGCCGGACACCCGCTTCGAGGATCGTCTTGATCTCGGATCCGAAGAAAAGATTGCCTACGTGGTCGTGATGATAGTAGAGCGGCTTGACCCCGAAACGGTCACGGGCGATGAAAAGCGTCTTTTCGCGCCGGTTCCAGATCGCGAACGCGAACATTCCGCGGAGGTGATTAACGCAGTCCGCGCCGTATTCTTCGTAAAGATGAAGGATCGTCTCCGTGTCGCTGTGCGTCTTGTAAACGTATCCCCTCGATTCGAGTTCTGCCCGATAGTCGCCGTGATTGTAAACCTCGCCGTTGTAAACAATTACGAGCGAGCCATCGGCGCTAAACATCGGCTGGCCGCCGTGCGACACATCGACGATCGACAACCGCCGGTGTCCGAGCCCGACGCGCTCGTCGACAAACTCGCCCGCGTCGTCAGGTCCGCGATGAGTGACAACGTCGCGCATACGACGCAGCGTTTTCGGGTCGATGATTTTGCCGGATCGCGTTGAATACGCAATTCCGTTGATTCCGCACATAAAGTAATTATTGGAAAACAGGCGGGGCGACGCGGCTTTCTGAAGCCGGAATTATTTTACAATGTTTTCGATTGTTTTGGCGAGAATAATTTGGGTGATCAGACCACATAAATCATTGGTAACTCGACCTTTTTAGTCGTTTATCAGCTAAAAACTGTAAAATGATCGAAGTGATGTCAACAAATCAGGTACGCGTCCGCCGGAAGGAAATTTCAAAGCCGGGCTGGAAGAAGATCTATCTCGTTTCCGCGCTGACGATCGTAGTTTTCGCCGCCGCCGCCGGATTTCTGGCGTTTGGAAACTACTATCTCGGCGGACTCTGGTCCGAACAACTTGAAGTCATCGTTGCCGGCGACAGACGGATCATAAAAGTCCCTGCCGGCGGCAATCTCCAATCGGCGATCAATCGCGCGTCGGGCGGCGACGTCATCATCCTCGAAGCCGGGGCGACGTATAACGAGATCGTCCTCACGAAAAAGAACCTGACGGACTTCATCACGATACAGAGTTCGGCGGCGGATCAACTGACCGCGGATGCCCGAGTCGCGCCGCAACAATCGCGCTTGATGGCGAAGATCACGACGCGCGGCGGCGGGAAATCGGCGGTGACGACTGAAAACGGCGCGCATCATTACCGTTTTGTCGGAATCGAATTCGTCCCGTCCGCAAAAGATTACGTTTACAACCTGATCTATCTCGGCGCGACGACGAATCTCGTGGCGGATGTACCGCATGACCTTGAATTCGACCGCTGCCTGATCCGTTCGACCTCTGCAAACGTCACCCGGCGCGGAATCGGACTCAACAGCGCAAACACGGTCATCAAGAACTGTTATTTCGAGGGATTCGCTTACCCGCAGGAAGAGACGCAGGCGATCTGCGGCTGGACCGGAACGAAGAACGTCAAGATCATCAACAATTATATCGAGGGCGGGGCGGAGAACGTGATGTTCGGCGGATCCGACCCGGCGAGCGCCGAATTGATTCCGCAGGACATAGAGGTTCGCGGAAACCATTTCAACAAACCTGAAGCCTGGCGCGGGAAGAACTCGATGAAGTGCCTGTTCGAGATCAAGAATGCGAAACGCCTTAAGTTTACCGACAATTATCTCGAAAACAACTGGCTCGGGTCGGCTTTTCGGATCACGGTTCGCAATCAGGACGGAAAGGCGCCGTTCAGCACGGTTGAGGACGTCGTCATCAAAAACAACATCGTCCGCGGCACCGGCGAGGGGATCAACATTCTCGGCAAAGACGATACGTATCCGAGCCAGACGATGAAGAATCTATCGATCGCGAACAATCTGTTTCTCGATATCGGCGCGCCGGGTTACGAGGGCGGCGGTTATTTCGTCCAGATCGCGGGCGGCGAGAACATTCTGGTCGCCAACAATACGGCTTTCAACAACGGGAATATTGCATCGTTCTACGGTGATCTGCCCGCGAATTTTCTCTTCCGTGACAACATCGTCGGTCACGGCAACTACGGGATTCACGGGTTGCCCAACATCAAGGCCCCGGAAGCCGCGCGGATGTTCAGAAACAACGTCATCATCAACAACCGCAGCGTCGGAGCGGACGACACATCGTTTCCAAACGGCAATTTCTTCGTCCGCGACGCATCGATTGTCGGATTTGTGAATCTCGCCGGGAAGGACTTTGGACTCGCGGCGAACAGCCGCTACAAGGGAAAGGCGACGAACAAGTCGGATATCGGCGCGGATTTCAGGCTATTGCCGAAACAACCGTGATCTTAAGCCTCTTCGCGGCACGTGTAGAAATTAACCCAATCGCTGCGGACGCTCTCAAAACTGTATTTCGAAACTTCGGCACGGGCATTCGCGACGATCGACCGCGCGAGTTCCCGATCTTCGAGCAATTCGACGGCGCGTGCCGCCAATTCCTCGACATTTCCCTGCTCGGCGAGCATTCCGGTCTCACGGTCCTTGACGATATACGGGATTCCGCCGGTCGCGTACGACACGACCGGAAGTCCGGATGAAAACGCCTCGATAAACGACAACGGCATATTGTCGACCACCGACGAATTCAGATAAATATCGGCTTTCAGATGAATTTGAGGCATTTCGTCCGGGGCGATCCGCCCGACGAATTCGACGTTCCTGAGGTCGAGTTCGAGCGCAAGCGATTTCAAACTCTCTTCCTCGGAACCGGAACCGGCAACGATCAGACTCGCGCCGGGAACGCGATCCTGAATCAACTGAAACGCCCGCAAACAATCACCCACGTTGTAATGCGCCTCGAGGTTTCGGTTCGAGAGAAACATCGGCCGCAGCATTTCGCGTTCGCGGAATGCAAATCTTTCGGTATCGACGAAGTTCGGGATCACGGCCGCCTCAAGTCCGTTCTCGGCAAAGATCTCGGCCAAAAACCGCGACGGCACAACGATCCGGTCGAACCGCCGCATCGACGGAAGGGCGGTCGCCGGCCAGTGCTCGATATGTTCGCGAAGTTCGCCGCTATGGTAGTTCAGAACCGAACTGACTCCAAAGATCCGCGCAATAAGAAGCGGCGGCAACGTCGCGATGACGTAGCCGGTCATCGCCGACGAAAACACGTGAACAACGTCGAATTGCGGGATTTTCAAAACAAGCGAGAACCAGAAGCGGAGCGATGCGAGGATCGTCCGAAGATATTTGATCCTGCGAAACGGTGTCGCCGGATCATTCGGAAGGAACGCAAGTTCGATGGCCTCGTCGCCGTCGAAGGCTTCGAGCAAACGACGAGCCTGGATCGACTGCCCGCCGATGATCTCGGGCGACGTCGCAACGATCAGCACTCGTGTTTTTCTGTCTCGATCCATCTTTTTCTGTGTCCCAGACGCAGCTTCAACTGACCTACCGCTCGATGCCGTAAATCTCGAGGGTTTTGGCGAGTTGAGCTTCGCACGAAAACCTCGCTTCGGCCGCGTTTCGACCGGCGGACCCGAGGCGCTTCGCTTCGTCTTCATTGCGAAGCAGACCGAGCAGTCGTTCGGCAAGCGACCCGTCGTCATCGGATTCGACCAGGAATCCGGTCACGCCTTCATCGATCGCCTCCGCCGCCCCGCCGACATTCGTCGCGACGACCGGCAGTCCCGCCGCCATATATTCCAGTAGAGAATTTGAAAAACCCTCGTTGAAGCTCGTCAGAACACCCGCGAAACTTGTCGACAGCAGATCCGGCACCCGCGTGCAGCGACCGATGAAATGGGCGCGTCCGCCAACGCCAAGCGCGCGCGCCAGGTCTTCAAGCTCTTGGAGCAGTTCGCCCTCGCCGGCGATCACGAAATGAGCGTCCGGAACCTCACTTGCGATGCGCGCCGCGGCGCGGATGAACATCGGCTGATTTTTGACGCGATGACGCAGATTCGCGACAATCGTGACGAGTCTCGCGTCCGCCGGCAATCCGAGCGATCCACGGATCGCGCCGCGGTCTTCGGTCGTCGGCTTTAGTCTTTCGAGATCGAGACCGTTGTAAATTACGGCGGGCCTTTCGGGCGATATGCCGTTATCGATCAAGTATTTCCTGACGGCGTCCGAGTTGGCGACGATGCGCTGCGCCTGCCCGAAGGCAAGCCGTTCGATACGTTTCTGGGCATCCGACCGCATTCCGCCCGTTTCGCGCTTTGACGCGATCCGCAGTTTCACGCCCGCGAGCCGCGCCGCCGCCATCCCGAAAACATTGGTGTAGAAATCGTGGGTGTGAATGATGTCGATGCGGTTGGAACGCAGAAAACGCGCGAATCGCGCGACCTGCCTGAAGAAATTCGGATCGTAGAACGAGGTCAGCCTGAATTCGGGAATTTCAGGAAGTCCGAGCGCTTCGGCCTCATCGAGCAGCACCCCTTCGCGGCTCAGCGTGGCGACGAAAACACTGACCGAAGCGTCATCGTGCAGAAGTCGCGCCAGCTGAACGGCCTGACGTTCAGAACCGCCTTGATGAAAACTCCCGGTCAATTGCAGTACGTTTTTTTTCATCGCCTGACGATGTCAGATTAGCACAATCGCCGGACGCGCCGAGAGCGCGCCACGGACGTCTGTTACATTGCCCTCAGTCGCCCAGTTGAATTGCCACGGTCTTCAGACCGTGGTTGCGAGTCCACCCGGTTTTCCGGCTTTAGCCCCGTGAAGCGTTTGGGCTAAAACCCGGGGTGTTGAAAGGGCTTGCGCCACGGTCTGAAGACCTTGGCAATAGAACAAACCGGCGGAGTGGCCACGCCTGCATCTAGAACTTTTTTGGAAAATATGCCGATGGTGACTTTTGCGGCAGCGAGACACTGAAGATGTTCTCGCTCGTGCGGACGTTCAAGCGCGAGCCGAGCCGACGGGCGACGGCAAATTTCAGCTCGGTCGGATAATTTATCACTTCGCGGTTCCCGAGCGAAAACTTCGTGCCGCCAACCATCACGAACTCTTCCGGAATCTGCTCGCCCTGGCTGAGCCGCGCCCAGAAGAAGCGGGAATTCGTATTGAAAAGCTCCGTCCGCACGACCTGCTCGTTCTCGTCGGCGTAGACGAAAAGATCCCAATAACCGCGATAGTTGATGACAAAGGCGCGTCCGCCCGAAACTGCGGTCTCGAAAATCTCGGGCTTTTCGTAACCCTGATCGGCGGGCAGGCAAAACGTGAAGAACTCCTGCGGACCGCTGCCGTTCGACACATACCTCAACAGCGGTGCGTTGATACGCTTGCCGTAGATATCGGAGATCCAGCTCTCTTTCCGTTGCCACCCGCCGTTGTCGCCGAACGTGAACAGGCGCCAGCCGTCATCATCCGCCGGCGTTTCGCCGATGCAGAGCACGCCGCTTTCAGTGCCTTCGATCACCGGGTTCATTTCCTTGTTGAAGTGAAAATTCAAGGCGTAATCGTGCGTTCCGTTCGTCTCGACGAAATCGCGCATTATCCAGTAATCGTTCTTCAGATAGAGAATGCTACGGCGGTGGGTCGCGGACTCGTCAAGACGCTCGTAGCCGTCGTGCGAGCCCTCGAAAAAGTTGAAACGGTCTTCGGCAATCCACGAATGCACCGTCGTCTTCGCACGCGATTTCCACGAAAATTTACCGCCCGGCTCGGACTGTGACCGCTCGTCAACCATCAGCGTGTTGTGGGCGACTGTCGTTCGAAAGTGGTCCCTGAGTTCGGCGGATTCGTGGTAGGTGTACGTCCCCGGATCGACGAGCAGCGATTTTCCGCCGACCGCGATTTCGACCGCGAGCGCATCTGAATGCCCATGCCCGCCGCTGAGTGAGCCCGTTTCGCCGCAGTCGATCAACAGGTAGTTATCGGTCGTAGCCCAGCCATCGCGCATCAAAAAGTAACCGCCGTGCGGAAACGCCCGCGATGTCTGATGCGGCTGCGTCGCTTTCAGACTTTCGAAAGCATCCGCGCCTTCCTCGCCGAGCAGCCAAAGGGCTTCTTCTGAAAGTTCGTCAGCAATGAACTTGTAATCGCCGCGGTCGAAAAGGACGGCGGCCGTCGCGAGGCTTCCGCGAAAATCGTTCGTCTCGGCGGCACCCAGCGGCAGACTTCGGCCGCCATCGTCGTCTCCGATGCTCGGGGTCGAGCCGTCCGGCTTCGTGATGTACAGCAGGAAATCGAACATCGACTGGCATTTCGTTTCGATCCGGGTCTGCGTTTCTTCGTCGCGCAGTTCGCCGCTGAGCGCCTGCAGAATCAAAAAATGGCTGTAAAAGTCGGCGGTATAGCGCTGATACCAGGTCGATTGCTCGAAATAAACGCCGTCGTCGAAGATCTGCCGGTCGAGTTCGGAAACGAGGATCTCCTCGCCGATCTCGCGCCATTTCGCGGCGCGGTCGAAGATGTCCAACTGCGTTCCAAGATAAAACAGTCCGAGAGCCTCGCCGGTCAAATGCGTGTTCGGGCTGTAGTAGGTCGACAAATACTTTTCAAGATGCCGGCCATGATGATAAAGGAATTTCAGCGCCTTTTGGAACAACTCGGGTGTCAGGCTGCGCGAGTCCTTGAAAAAGTGGAACGCCCAGATCCACGAGATTGAGCGGAACGCGACTTCGAGGCTGCTCATCCAGTTGATTCCGAGTCCCGGCGGATTCTGTTCCATCCAGCTCTCGATGTGCCGTGCGAAAGTCGCCGCGTAACGTTCTTCGCCGGTCAGCAGATAGGCAACTCCGAGCGTGAAAAAATGCTGGTGACGGTTGATCTCCCAGATGATCTTTTTGTCGCCCGACTCTTCGGTGTCGAGTTCATCGAATTGCTTCCAGTGTTTGAGCGGCAGATGCTTGCCCGAAACCGGCTCGAAATGCCAGTCGATCGCGATTCCGAAATCAAGACTCAAATAGCCGAGCAGGTCAAATTTTCCGTCAATGATCTTCTCCGACCGTTCGAGGACATTTGCAACCGGCGCACCGCGGAACCGTGTTCGGAAGATCTCTGCCGTTCGCGCCTTGTCGCGAAACGCCGGAAAGAAACGCTCGGACGAGGACTCAAAAAAACGCTCAAACAGTATCTCGGAAGTTATTTTCCCTTTCCCGAAGACATTTCGGTTGAGAAGCTGCGTGAACTCACGGTCGGACGACAATTTTGGACTGAGACCGAATTGCTCCGAGTAGACGGAAAAAGCCTGACCGCTTCGGGTGCGAATTTCGGTCCAGCTTCTTCCCCTCAGTTTTTTGAGCGTATCGATCGGGTTAACCATTGCTTCGAGGCACGCGGACGTCGCGAGCGGCCTAATTTATTGCTGCGATTCGTTCCATAGAAACTACTAAAGCCTTTGAAATTCTAAACTTTTTTACCGGCGGCCGCAGCCTCGTCCATTATTGACCGAAGCCGGTAGTCACGATATGCTCCCGGCTGACCCGTTTTGCCGTCGACGGCTGCCAGAACCATATTCGTCGCTTCGCGAGCGGAAGCGAAATAGACCTTGTAATCGCCCGTCCGTTCGCCGTTGTCGATGATCATTTGAAAGAACGAACGGACGTCGTCGCCGATGCACGCCGACTGATCGTGATCAAAAAAACCATGACAATAGAGCTTGACGAAGATCCAGTCCGAGCGGCCGCGGACGGTTACGTTGGCATTCTTCCAACGCTCGAATCGTGCGAGATCCGACGGCTGGTTCGCAACCAGCGCTCCGTCGTCAAGACGCGGCACTGGCAGCCCCTTGATGCGGCGCGTCCAGTTGAAAACAAGCGGACCCTGGAAGATCAGCGGAAACCGCGGCGAGGCCGCTCCGGTTTCAAGCGGCCGGCCGTGACGGTGCGGTACGGGCTCGTGATGCGGAAGGCCGCATTCGTAGATCTTGTTGATCATCGCCACCTGCGATTGGTCAGGCGCCGACGGCAGCGTCATATCGGCATAACAGCCGGTTTCTTCGAGTATCCCCATTTCGTCGTCGACGCCGCAGAACCGCCCGCCACAGGAGTTGCCGAGCGCGAGATTACCGTGGACGAACGCCCAATGCGGGATCCCGTCGCCGTCGAATCGCGACAAGAGCTTATGTTCGCCGGCGAGACAATCGCGAAACTCCGTGAGAACACGCCGCAGATTCGCCGAAGTGTCGGGCGTTTCGACGCCGTGGTGCAGATGAACTTCGGTTTCGCCGAGCCCTTCGCCCTGGATCTCGGCCATTTTCTCGAGAATCGCCCGGTCGTATTGTTCCGCCGGATAAAAGTTCGTGTGCCGAAACTTTGTCCCGTCGACATCGCGCAAAGCCTCGCCCGTTCGCCGAGCCATCAGATGCCACTCGTCGAGCCGCCGGCGCTGATCGTCGATATTGAGCAAGCCGCCGGCGCTCCAGGCCGGTTCAAAATGGTTCGCGATCGTGAAGACGATATGTTTCTTCTCGAACGCGGTGCGCTGCACGAAACTCGCGACGCGCTCGAACGGGTAGCGCGCTAGCCACGGCAGATTCCAGCGCAGTTTTTGTATTAGATCAGGAGACATATTCCGCTCCGACAAGAATTATTCCCAATGCCGAAACGACGGCGTCGCCGGTTGCCTTGACGATTCGGTACGATGGCGTCAACGGATTATCGTCCGGCAGCCGCCCGTCGAACCGAAGGCCGCGTTTCGTCAGTTCCGATTTTAGAAACGCATGGGTTTGGTAGATCTCCTTGCCGCGCCAAATTCCTTTGTCAAGCTGTTTGCCCGTCACCGAATGCCAAACGCCGGCAGCGAGGCAGATCAACGGATAGGCGAGCATCTTCGGATTCATCGACGGCAAACGCTCACGCAGCATTGCGAAATAGAACCGCGGCGAATGCGTCTTCAACAACAGAACGCCGCTTGGCTTCAAGACCCGCGCCGTTTCGGCGATCGTCGCCCGATTGTTCATATACGGCAAAGAAACGCGGCACAAAACAACGTCGAAGCTCTCCGCCGCAAACGGCAGCCGATCACCGGACGAGCGCACGAAGTTCGCGCGCGTTTCGCCGCCAAACGTCTCGGCGGTGACCCGGCCGAGTTCGTCGCCGATATCGATCCCGACACACTGCGCGCCGTATCGTTCGAGGAACGGCAATAGTTCCTGACCCGCGCCGCATCCGAGATCGAGAACCCTTTCGATTCTGCGCCCTTCGACCGCATTGACAAGGTGGTACCGCGCCGCCGGATCCTTTTCGGCGAACCTCTTTAACGCTTCATTCGCGTGTTCTTCGTAATTTCCGGACATTCCCTTTTTCGTTTAGTTATCTATGTAGCGCCGATGCCATAGCTCAAGCATCCATAATATCCAAAGCGAGTGCGAGTGATCGCGCCGTCCGCGGCGGTGTTCGTCAAGCAGCCGCTCGACGAATCTCGGCTCAAAATAACCGCGACCTGCGGCCCTTCGCGAACGCAGGTCCTCGTCGATACGGTCCTTAAGCTCGGCGTTGATCCATTCGTTGATCGGCACGCCGAATCCCTGCTTCTCGCGATAGAGAATCTCGTGCGGAACGATCCCTTCCATCGCCTTTTTGAATATGTACTTGGTTTCAAGTCCCTTCAGCTTCAGTTCCGGCGGGATCGTCGCGACTAACTCGATCAGTTCGTGGTCGAGCAGCGGAACGCGCGCTTCGAGCGAGACGGCCATACTCATCCGGTCGACCTTCGTCAAAATGTCCGACGGCAGGTAAGTCTTGCTGTCGAGATACAGCAGATGGTCGAGCGGATGGTTCGACGCGGGTCTCAACGCAAGTTCGCGGAAGAGCGCCTCGGCGCCTCCCTGGCCGCCGTCAAGGCGCGCCTTCATCTGAGCCGAATAAAGATCCGGTTTTTTGAGCTTTCCGAAATGCGAAACACTGTCGATATAGCGGTCGATGGCGTCGAGACTCGAATTGTAAATGAAATTGCGGCCCGTCGCTCCGGCCGGCAACGCCTCGCTGAGCGGCCGCAAGAGTCCGCGGCGGATCGGCGCCGGGATCCGGCCAAGACCGCTCCGGCGTTTGTCGGTCGCGTAACGCGTGTACCCGGCGAACAGTTCATCGCCGCCGTCGCCGGACAGGACGACGGTCACAAAATCGCGGGCCATCTTCGAAACCATATACGTCGGCAACGCGGAACTGTCGGCGAAGGGCTCGTCAAAATGCCAGACCAGCTCATCGACGATCCCGACCAGATCAGGCGTGACGACAAACTCGTGGTGCTCGGTTTTGAAATGCTCCGCCGCGATGCGCGCGAATTTCAGTTCGTTGAACGTGTCTTCGTTGAACCCGATCGAGAAGGTCTTCACGGGTGCGCCCGAAGCCTCGCTCATCATCGCAACGATTGATGAAGAGTCGACGCCGCCCGAAAGAAACGCACCGAGCGGAACTTCGGAGATCAGCCGGATCTTGACCGCCTCCCGCAGTTTCTCGCGGAGAACTTCGACGTAATCCTGCTCCGTCCTGATATCGGCCGCGCCGGAATAATCGAAATCCCAGTACTGCGCGGTCGTCACCCGTCCGTCGCGAAACTTCAGGAAATGTCCCGGCAGAAGCTTTCGGACGCCCTTGAAGATGCAGAATTCCTCGGGCACGTAGCCGAAGGTCAGATACGAATCGAGCGCCGCAAGGTCGATCTCGCGGTCGATCCCGAATTCGAGGAGACACTTCAGCTCGGAACCGAAGACCAGATCGCCGTCTTGATTCAACGAATAAAAGAGCGGTTTCTTGCCGACGCGGTCGCGGGCGATAAAGAGGCTTTCGTCGCGGAAGTCATAGATCGCGAAGGCGAACATTCCGCGCAGATGCCCGAGGCAGTCCGCGCCGAATTCCTCGTAGGCGTGAACGATCGTCTCGGTATCCGAATTTGTTTTGAATTTGTGCCCGCGCGATTCCAGTTCTTTTTTCAGGCTCCGGTAATTGTAGATCTCACCGTTGAAAACGATCGCGAGATCTCCCGAACAATCGAAGATCGGCTGCTGGCCGGACTTGAGATCGATGATCGAAAGCCGGCGCATTCCGAGCGCCGCGCGGTCGCGGACGATCGTTCCCTGTTCGTCCGGTCCGCGGTGCGTGATGACGCGGCACATCCGGTCGAGCGTCTGCTCGCGCGCGGTTTTACCGACGCCGCCGTCTTTCGAAATGAAGCCCGCGATTCCGCACATATCAGATTTTGGTTTCCGAAGTTCGCCCGAAGAACTTTCCGGCGCCCTGCCTTAATCTTACAACAAACTGCGAGACAGACCGTTTCTCGTCGTCCTCAATGATCCCGGCGTAGTTCGCCGACAAAAGATAGATCGGCGCGAAGACCGCAAATGAAAGGCCGAGCACGAGCGTGCCCGAGACGAGATCGATCAGACTGATCTTCGCAAATCCGAGAACTTCCTGCGCGAGACGCGTGCCCAAACCCGCGAACACAGGTTCGAACTGCCAATAAAAAAGAAAAGTCGCCAACGCGGCGGCGGCGGTGCACAACGCCGTTTTTCCGACGCCCGAGAGCAGGGCGGCGTCGGACCTTTTCACTCCGAGCCGACGCATGATCATTACGGTCGAGACGACCTTTTCGAAGATCGCGGCGATGACGACGATCAAGATCATTCCGGTCAGATCAAAATGCCGGATTCCGAAATAAAGCGCCGAAACGAGTGCGACGAGCACAAAAACGCGCAGGATCAGCAAATACCTGCCGAGTTCCTTGAACGAACGGACGATCGGGTCCGAGATCCAGACATAGAGCGGCAACAGCGTCAGATTGATCATAAAGATCGGGACGGCGCGCTCGTAGTTTCGCGTAAAGAGGGTGACGATAAAAGTGTGCGCCGTGATCATCAGGAACGCATAGATCGGCAGAAAAAAGAACGCCAGTTTTTGCATCGCCCGCGACGTCAGGCGAATCATTTCGGGTTTGTCTCCGAGCGCCTGCAGGCGGCTCATTTTGGGGATCAGGACCGACGATACCGACTCCGAGAGCATCGTTACGAGCGGAAGCTGAAAACATCCGTAGGCGTAAACGGCGTAATCGGCGGCGCTGAAACGGTATCCGACAAAGTAGTTGTGAACGTCTGTCTGCAGCGTCCACATCAATCCGGCGATCCCGTACGGCAGCGCGTAAGCGAGTTGCTCGCGCAGAAACGACAGGTCGAAACTTTTCCAAAACCGCGGAAACCGCGAGTTGAGATAGACCAACAACACGGCGGTCTGCAGCAGCGCCTGAACCAAGGCGGCGTAAACGATCGACTCGACCGTCTGGAAGATCATGACCGCGGCGATCATCAACGCCGACTTGGTGAACTGCGCAAGGATAATGAAGACCGTCGCCCAACGAGGCTCTTGGTTGGCGACCGCGACTGTTTCGAGGAACGAGCCGAGGATCCAAAAACTGATCACCAGTCCGACGACGGGAGCGAGCCGCGTGATCTCATCGCTGTGAAACAACCCGCCGATCATCTGCGGATACAAATACAGCGCAAGGCAAGCAAGTCCGCCGACAACGGCGTTGAAGATCAGAATATTGAAAACGGCCGACGCGCGGCGGTCGGGTTCGCGTGAAAGATAGTAATAGGCGCTCATCGCCACGCCGAGCGGCAGGATAGCGTTGGCGTTGATGATGACCTGAAATATCTGACGGTAAACGCCGACGCTGTCCTGCGCCAGGAACCTAACGACGAGAAACGGGAGCAGGAAGCTGAACACAAAACCAACCACCTTGGCGAACAACAGCCAGGCGCTCTGCGATTTCAGAGATGGAGTGTTTGCGTTTTCTTCCACGATCTAAGCCTGCCGGTGGGTCGAGATGAACGAGTGTTCGGCGGAACGGAATCGCCTGAACAGCCAAAGGGCCAATCGCGGCGAAATCTTGAGGAGCGCGGTTATGAGCGTAAGCTTCGGTTTGCGGAAATAGCGGTTCGCCTCGTCGATGTGCTGCCGCGCCTTTTCAAACAGACCGCCGGCCAGAAAATACTTTCCCTGTTCAAGTTCGTATTCCGCCCGGTAAACCGTCATCTTGTCTTCCCAGGCGTGGAGTTCGCGCGCACTGAGTTCATACTTGTCCCGGATCACTTCAAGCGCCCGGATATTGCGGTGCGAGCGCTCGACGTTGGTGCCCGAAATGCTGTCGACGCGGACCCGATACCTGATCAGGATCCGCTCTTGATAACCGATTCTCGCACCGCTGCGCGCGACCCGGAACCATAGATCAAAGTCCTGCATCCGCGGGAGAGTTATATCGAAAAAGTTAACTTCTTCAGCCCGCGATTTCTTGAGAAGAGTTCCGGAGGTGATGACGTTGCAGTTGGCGCTGATTAGACTTTCGGTCGTCACCTCGCCGATTGACGGCGAGGTCCGCATAAAAGTATCGCCTTCGAATAATTTGGCGCCAAACAACTCGGCGTCGCAGTAAACCATATCGAAGCCTTCGCGTTCGGCAAACTCGATCTGCGACCGAAGATGATCGGGCAGCCAGATATCGTCGCCGTCGAGAAAGGCGAGCCATTCGCCGCGGGCGAGGCAGATCGCCGAATTGCGCGCCTGCGAAGCGCCGAGATTTGCCTGGACGGCATAAACGATCCGGTCGGAAAACGGTTCGAGCTCCCGCTCGAGTTCCGCCGTGTCAGGCGAACCGTCATTGACGATGATCGCCTCGAAATCCGTAAAAGTCTGCGAAAACACTGAATCGAGAGTCTCGCGGACGAACGGCGATATCTTGTATGCCGGGATAATGACGCTTACTTTTGGGGAGGCGAGGACTTTCCGCCCGATGCGGACATTGCCGACGCGCTCCTTTATTTCCACGCAGTCGGCTTGTCTTTCCTCTATGTAAGCGCTCGTCGTCATACGGTTTGATTAAAAGACGAAACGCTTTCGCCTTCCTCGTTTTTCTCTCGGATCGGCTCCCAGGTCGCGTAGCGTTCGCCGCGGAGAAACTTGTAAAAGCCGAGCACCGACGCGAGATTTGCGAGGACAAAATAATGCGGTATGGCGAAAACGCCGATCTTCGCTCCGGCGCGTTCGACCATGTATCCGAGCGATGCGACGAGATAGAATGCTGCCTGGCCGAGAAACACCATCTCAAAGACGGCGGATGAACGATTGAGCACAGCCGATGCCGCAAAAAGTGCCGCCAGGAACACCGGGACCGCGTAACGCAAAAGTTTGTGCGAGATCAGTTCGATCGCGTAAAAACCGCTCTTGAACGGATTCAGCATCGACCGGTTCCGCCAAAGATCGTTGAAGGTCTGGGAGATAACGCGGACTCGCATCGTCATTTCTTTGTCGGTGCGTTTGTTCGTTTCCTCAAAACAAACGGCGTTCGGTTCGTAAACTGAACGCAACCCCTGCTCGTAAACGACGGTGCAGATCAAAAAATCACTGCACGCTTCGGGATACATTTCGCGATATGCCGATCGACGGACCGCGTACAAACAGCCCGACGCCCCGATCAGCGAACACGCGCGGCTTTCCGATTCCTTCAGGAACGTCTCGTAGTTCCAATAACTTCTGGCGCCTTTCCCGACGTTCGACCTCGAGTCATCAACATAAACGAGTTTACCGGCCACACAGCCGACCGACTCGTCCGCAAAGTTCGGCAGCAGTTCCCGCAAAACGCCCGACTGGTATTCAGTCGTCGCATCGGAAAAGAGAATGATCTCGCCCGTCGCCTGCTCGACCGCGCGGTTTTGCGTAAAGGTTTTCCCCTTGCGGCCTTCCTGCCGGAACACGCGGACCCCGGGAAAGCCTGCCGCGATTCTTTCCGTGGCGTCGTTCGATCCGTCCGAAGCGACGAGGATCTCGAGTTTCCCGACCGGATACTCGATCTTCAATGTGTTTTCCAGCTTCGCGCGGATCGCGTTCTCTTCGTTGTAAGCGGTGATCAGAACCGTCACTTTCGGCTCGAATTCGCCCCGTTTGACCGGCTTCGGAAAGATCTTCGCGAAAAGGTAGACGAGGAGCGGATAGCCGACGTAAACATAGACCAGCGCGACCGCCGAGAACCAAAAGATTATTGTGAAGAAAGTTATCATTTTGGATTTTGGAAATTAGATTTTGGATCTGTTGCCCAATCCAAAATCCAAAATCGCAAATCGAAAATCATCCGCCGGTTTCGAGCCGATAGACCCGCCGGAACGCGACCGCATAGGCGATCAGGTAATAGATGAACCAATTATACGCGACCGACGCGAAAAACGATGAGATCATATATGCAACGATGCTCGCCTGAAGACCGACCGCAAGATAGTAAAACCAGCCGTGGTCGTCCTTGGCGAAAAGCGTCCGTTCGATGGCTCCCAATTTGCGGTACGGGCTGATCATAAAAACCAGGTACGCCGCGAGGCCGAGCAATCCAAGTTCGGCGGAGACTTGCGTATACGCGTTGTGCGACACCAGATTCCGAATCCCGACGATGGGAAAATTCCCGATCCCGATGCCCCACGGATTGCGGAGCGTGACGATGATCGAGCGCTCAAGAAGTTCGCGGCGCTGATCGGACGAACCGACGGCGTCGAGTCCCGGAATGAAGATCGACAGTACGCGGATGCCGAAATTCCCCGGAGCCAGAAGCAACGTTAGTCCGGTCGCGATAATCCCGACGATCGTCACGTTGAGACGGTTCTTGCGTCCGAGTTTCCAGGCCATCACGCCCATCGATCCGATCAGGCCGAGAAATCCGCCGCGTGAAAAGGTAATGAAGTTCGCCGAAAGCATTATGATCCCGGTCGCAAAATAAACGACTTTCATCATCCTGCTTTTTGTCCCGAGGCCGAGCGCGATCGCGATCGGAAGCATCATTATGAGATGCATCGACATCTCGTTCGGGTTTTCGAACATGCCGCCGATGACCTCGCCGACGCGATAACCCTCGACCGTCATTTCGCCCCGCATGTACATTCCGAGCGCGAGATAACTTAGCACGACGCCGATCGAAAGCGAGAGCCACATCATCCCCAGCAGACGCCCGCGCGTCCGTATGACGTTGACCATCACGACGAACATCAAGACCGCTTTGACGAACGGTTCGTTGAAATGCTCCCAGGCCATTGCCGGATCCTTCGCGATCGGGATCGTGATCAGCGCAATCCCGGCAAGGACGAGCACCGCTTTGACCTCGGTCGACATCGTCGTCAGATTGCCCTCGGTAGCGAATTGGGTCGGGATGTAGATCGCCAGCGTCGCGATCGCGAAATAGAACGCGGTCGCGGCAAGGAATTCAAGCCCCGGGATCAACTCGAACGGTCGAAAAAGAACGAGGATCGAAAAAAGGTAGAGTCCGACGTAGCTCAGCGTATGGCCGTTTCGTTTCAGCCACGTTTCGCCGCTCAGCAGTTCGCGGTCGCGCTCGGCGTCCTTGATCTCCTTGCGGCGTTTCACCTGTTCGGCGTATGGCAGATCGTCGATGCCCGGTTCATCCGAAACGAAAATTTCCGCCTGATCCGCTTCTTTCTCCTTGGAGAATTCGAAGGACGGCTCAGACGGAAATTGTTCGGGTGTTGATCTGTAAGGATTGATCAGACTGTTTGAGTGTTCGGGTTCGTGAAGTTGAGGTTTGGACGAGTTGAGTGGTTTCAGCGAGGTCTGTTCAGGTGAGTTTGCTTCGCCCTTTTTCCGGAGCGACGCGAGGGAACTGTAATCGGAGTTTTTTTCGGACGACATCAATCGGTCTTTGAGTCAGCTGGGGGAAAGGACGCCTGCTCGGTAGATTCTCTGTGGCTTTTTGACAAAATTCAGGATTCATCTTAACACTGTCGGAGCAAATCTCGAATCAGACGCTGACGTTCTCGCGCTCGTAAGTAATGATGTCGCGGACTTTCTGCTTGAGGGCTTTTTCGAAATGGCGGGCCTCGTTTACGCCGTTGAACGAAAGCGATTGGAGGCTTGACTCGATGCGCTTGCGATAATCCGAAACAAGCGAGTCGGAAACGCCGAGCATCTCGGCAACTTCAAGCTGCGTTCCGCCGTTGCTCGTCAGATAGCAATGCCAGAGAACGTTGATCATCCGGTCGTACTGCTTGGTTTTCCCGCGAACGCTTTTGCTGAGGTTCTGCAAAAATCCGTCAACGAACTCGGTCGCGAGCGATTCGCCTTCGAGACGGAGGAAATTCTGCTCCGGATTTTCGCGCGTATCGGCGTGTTCGTATTCGAAATGGTTATCGTCATCGTCGTTGCCGCTTCCGCCGATCGGCACGAGATAAATGTCCATCACCGGCAGCCGCGACATCACGAATGAACGCAGCGAACGGACATCGACCGGCGAATCGCAGGCTTTCAGGACGCGTATGATCAGTTTTTCCAGCTCAACGTTGCTGATAACGATCTGCGCGTCGCCGGTGCATCCGACCATTCTCGTATCGCGGCTATGGAACGAAACGACCTTGACGCGCTGCTCCATTTCCTGAACGTTGCGGCGCGTTTTCGCGTCGGGCCAGTCTGAGAGTCCGTAGGTCCGGTCGGCGAGGCGTCGGTGGAGGTCGGGATTTCCGAGATTGTCGAAACGTTTGAAGGTTTTGCTGGACTGGATCAGGGTTGAGATGCGCCGCGCGAGCCGATAGCTTTCGGGATAGCGTTTTCGGAGTTCGGCGGTCAGAAGATTCGTGAGTTCGATCTGGCTGATCTCGGCTTCGATCTCGGCGTCGGTCATTTCCGTGTCGAGATAATGCTGGAAGCGCTCCTTGCCGAGTAGTGCAACAAATAATTCCTGGGTTAAGTCAGTATAAGCGTTATACTTGCCTTCTTCGATAAGAAATCCGGCGCTCTTTGAGGCTCTGACCAGCGGATGCGAAGAAACGATTCGGTGCAGTTCGACCCAGATCTGGTTGACGTCCGAGTTCTTAAGGCTCTCGGTCCATTTTCCGATCTTTATCTGCCGATTCTGAATCGTCCTTGGAAGACGTTCCTGCTTTTTGATTGCGCTCATAAAGATACTGTCCGTTTTGAAATGTTCTTGTGGTTTTTAGATAGAAATGCCCTGCCCCGCTCCGTGCGCGCAACTCTTCCCGATCGAGAAACGCGACGTCATCAGACTATTTAAGTGCTTTTTGAGAAGGGTAGAATTCTTGAAATCAACCGCCGAGCTTTGCGGTCGATTTGGTAGGTAGCGTCGGCCCTGTTCCGTGCCGCTCAACTACAATTTAGATGTTAGCAATAATTCCAGGATTGGGCAATACTTTTTTGCATTTTTTTTCATTGTTTAACCGTTTGGATAAATCGTTGATTAATAGGCGTTTGGACGCGCCAATTACGCCGAATCGTGCTTTACCCGCGTAATATTGCCGATTTTTGGCGATTAGTTTTGGAAGCAGGCGAGCATTACAGATTTATTTTTGTGTAACGCAAATTGAGAATGCCGGCTGGCGTCAAGCGCGTCGTATGTGCCGGATCAGTGAACTGCGCCAAGACTATTTTTCAGGTTGATCAGAGATGACCGTATTTCGCAAAAACGTAAACTGCCCGACATCGGAAAAGCTGCTCGCGTTCCAAAAGGGCGAGATCCCGGCGCGCGAGCGGGACAAATTAACGGTCCATCTCCGCTTCTGCGATTTCTGCACGGCCGAGGTCGATCTCTATTCGCACTATCCGCAAACCGACGAACTGGTAGAAGGATCTGAAATCCCGGCGCCGCTCCGTGAACTGGCCGAAGCATTGCTCGGCAAACGCCGCCGCGACGTGCTCGAACGCATGTTCGACGAACGCCCATAGAGATTATGCGTCACCAGTAACTCGCCGAATCAGCTTACAAACATATCTATCCTTTCGACGGACCGCTTGTAAAAGTCGTAGATTGGCCGCGTCGAGAGCTTCGTGCCGCGTTTCACTAATCGAATCGGAAAGTCTTCGAAACTGATCCAATCTTTTCGCCCAGTCTTCCATCGTCATCGGAATGCGCCGCGCAGCGCGGTCCTCGGCTAGGTCAAGGAAAGCATTGACGATTCGACCAAGCGCCGCCAATTCATCTTTCGTCAGATAGTTCTTCGCGACCGTCACGTCGTTTTTCAAGATCCTCCCACTTGGTGCCTGCTCCCATGTGGTCAACCCCATCTTTTGCTTCTTGCTGTCGGCGCGCGATCTGATCAACTCGGCGGCCGTTTGGCCGTGAATCGCGTAATGCAGTTTGTTCTGGACCTTTGCGAAAAACGTCTTGGTCGTCGGCGCGTCACGATTGTAGTCGACGCTGGTCGAGTAGATGTCGGTGATCTTCTGGTAGAACTTTCGCTCGGAAAGACGAATCTCGCGGATTTCTTCAAGCAGACGCTCGAAGTAGTCTTCGCCAAGATACGTTCCGTTCTCCAATCTCTTTCTGTCGAGGACGTAACCCTTGATCGCGAATTCGCGCAGAACGGCGGTCGCCCACTGGCGAAACTGGGTCGCGCGGATCGAGTTCACACGGTAGCCGACCGAAATAACGCGTCGAGGTTGTAGAATTCGACCTCGCGCGCGACCTGCCGGTTACCCTCTTGTTGAACTATCCGGAATTTCCGGATAGTTGCTTCCGGCGAGAGTTCTTGCAGCGAATAGATATTCTTGAGATGCTCGTTGACTGTCCTGACGTCGACACCAAACAACCCGGCCATCAGCTTCTGAGAGAGCCAGATCGTCTCGTCTTCATATCGGGCCTCGATGCTCGCGTCGCCCGCGTTGGCGGTGAAGATGAGGAATTCGGTCGTGCTGTTGCGGATGAGTTTCCGCGTCGGATCATCCATTTCAGATTTCCTCCGCAGCCCGCATCCGCTTCATAAATTCCTCTTCGATCAAACCGAGGTGCGAGGTTTCACCGTCCGCAGCGAGGTCACGCGCTTTCGCCAGCATGATCCGCCTGAATACGAAGTGAAGACCGGGTATATTGAGTTGAAAAAGTCCGTTGAGTTTCTTCATGAGTTTGCAGCGAGTCGGCATAGTAAGTCTCCGGAGCAAGGTTGTTAACAGCGCCGGTGAGTGAGGTCGAACGCGTCATCGAAAGTGATACGTGCGTCACGCGTAAACACGTAACCAGTACGATTCACGCCGAGCGCTTACTGCAAGCGGGACGCTTGCGCTCCAATCCAAAATCCAAAATCGAGAATCCAAAATCGACAATCGGCTCAGCTGCCGCAGATCTCGTCGATCGCTTCTTCGTATTTTTCGTCGATGACGCTGCGCTTGATCTTGAGCGTCGGCGTCATTTCGCCCTTGTCGATCGAGAATTCGCGCGGGAGCAGATAGACTCGCTTGACGCGTTCGTAATCGCTCAGTTCACGCGTCAAATCGATCGCTTCCTGCTGGACGCGTTTGACCACGTACGGATTGTCGCACAGTTCCTCACGGCTGCCGTTGGTCGTGATTCCCTCTTCAACCAAAACCTGCTTCAGCGAGTCCCAGTCCGGGACGATCAACGCGCCGACCTGTTTGCGGCCCGAACCGACGACGACCGGCTGGCCGATCAGCGGTGACTGTTTAAGCAGGCTTTCAACCTGCAGCGGCGCCACGTATTTTCCGTTCGAGAGTTTGAACAGGTCTTTCAGACGGTCTGTGATGTAGAAATGGCCGTCTTCATCCTGATAACCGACATCGCCGGTATGATACCAGCCGTCTTCGTCGATCACCTTCGCCGTCTCCTCGGGCTTGTTGTAATAGCCCTGCATCACGTTCTTGCCGCGAATCAGAACCTCGCCGTCCTTTTCGGCGATCCGCATCTCGATCCCTTCGAACGGCACTCCGATCGACCCGACCTTGTTGTCTTCCGGACGATTCGCGCAAGTAACGCAGCCTTCGGTCATACCGTAACCCTGAAGGATCGGTATCCCGGCCGCCCAGAACGCAAATGAGAGTTTCTTCGACAGCGGCGCGCCGCCGGAAACGAAAAAGCGCAGCGATCCGCCGACGCCGTCGCGCCATTTCGAAAAGACGAGTTTGCTTGCCAACGCGTGTTTTGCCGCAAGCACGGCCGGAACGCTTCGTTGATTGTCCTTCGCGGCCCAGTACTCCTGACCGACGCCGAGCGCCCACTCGAACAGTTGGGTCTTCCAGCCGCCGGCCGCCTTACCTTTTTTGACGATCTTGTGATACACCTGCTCGAACAGACGCGGTACGGCCGTCATGATCGTCGGTTTGACTTCCTGCAGATTCCCCGCCAACTGATCGAACGCGGCGCAGTAGTGAACCGAAACTCCGTTCGCGCAAAGGACGTAGAAGACCGTGCGTTCGAAGATGTGCGACAGCGGCAGAACCGCGAGCGAGCGGTCGTTCTTCGAGATCGGCAAGCCTTTCGAGATCGCAACGATGTTCGACACGAAGTTCTCGTGCGTCAGCATCACGCCTTTCGGTTCGCCGGTCGTGCCCGACGTATAGATGATCGTCGCCAGGTCTTCGGTTCTGATGTCGGCGAGGAATCGTTCGAAACTTTGAGATTCGACCGTTTCGGCCTCGGCACCGCGCTTTTCGATGTCAGACAGAAGCATCGCGCGATTGTCGCCTTCCGGGAACGAATCGTCCTCGAAGAATACGATCTTCTCGAGCCGTTCAACGCTTTGCGCCGCGCGTTCGGCGTGCTTCCACAGTTTCTTGCCGGAGATAAACAGCATCTTCGCGCCGGAATCTTCGAGGATGAATCGGATCTGTTCTACGGCTTGTGTCGTATAGATCGGAACATTGACTGCGCGCAGCGAGAGGATCGCGAGGTCGACGATCGACCACTCTGGCCGATTCTCCGAAATGATCGCGATCTTGTCGCCGGCCTTGACGCCGAATTCGGCGAGCCCGCGGGCGACGTTCTTGATCTTCTCGATCACTTCCGCGCCCGAAAGATGCTCCCAGACGTCGTTGATCTTGAAACTGAGCGCGTCCGGTTTGGCATTCAGCCGAAAAGACTCCAGACAAAAATGCGGGATCGTCTGCGGCAGGTTTTCAAACCCGATCATATTTGCGTTTATCATCGTTCGCTTGATTCTATTAAATTCTGCAGGGATTCGGCAAAGAACCGATGATAGCATTTTTGTCGATCGAGCCGTACCGGCGAACGGATGCATAGATTTTTCCCAGATCCCGCGATGGGGCAATTTGAGAATCTTCGAGATGATCTCCCGATGCTTAAAGCCGAACTTTACGAGTTTGCGGGATTACCGACGCTTGCGTTTACGGATGTGTTCCCGCAAAAGACGCAAAGTCGCAAAGCGTGGGAATTCGTTTCAAATGATCACGCGTCGGTGATTGACCGGATTCTTTTGCCCAATTTGGGTTGAAGGCTAACACGGCTTCTCAGCTGAAGTAGCTTGCAGCGCTTCAGCAGCGGCTTGCTGAGATGGCGCGCTTACACGGTCGGCGCCGATTCGTTGAGCGTCGCCGTACCGAATGAGGGCGGGCGCCCGGCCGTCCGGAAAGGCGATGCCGGACCCGTTCGGCTGAGCCGCATCGAATTTCCGATGACGGAAAGGCTCGAGAGGAACATCGCGCCGGCGGCGGCGATGGGGTTGAGGATGCCGGTGACGGCGAGGCTCATTCCGAGCGCGTTGTAAAAGAATGCCCAGAACAGGTTTTGGCGCACGATCCGGCGGGTCTTTGCCGAAAGATCGAAGACCTCGAGCATCTTGCCGAGCGAATTTCCCATCAGGACGATGTCGGCGGCCTTCATCGCGATGTCGGTTCCGGAACCCATCGCGATCCCGATGTCGGCCTGGGCCAGTGCCGGCGCGTCGTTGATGCCGTCTCCAATCATCGCCACTCTCTGTCCCTCGCGCTGCAGTTCTTCGATCGCCGCGGCCTTATCCTCGGGAGATGCGCCGGCCCGATAACCGTCGGCTCCGATCTCGCGCGCGACAAAAGCGGTGGTCGGCGCGGAATCGCCCGAAAAGATGACCGAGCGCACGCCGCGTTTTTTCAGTTTTGCGACCATCTCCGCGGCGTCCGATCTGATGGTGTCGCCGAACGCGAGCGCTCCCGCAATCTCGCCATCGAAACCAAAATATGCGACGGTCCGGCCCGCGGATTCCCAGGCGTCCGTTTTCGGTTTCAGAACACTCGGAACATTGGCCCCTGATTCCGCGGCAAGCCGCTCGTTTCCGACAAAGACCCGGCGACCATCGACGGTTCCTGTGATCCCGGAACCTTTTCGAACGTCGGCGTCCGATGCGTCGGCGATGTTCGCGCCGGTTTCCTCCGCACACGCGACGACGGCCTTGCCGAGCGGATGTTCCGAAAACCGTTCGACTCCGGCGATGAGCGGCAGGTACTCTTTCGAAAAACGAGACGATCCGGCGGCGGCGTCCGCAGCCAAAATGTGGTCAACGATATCGAAGCGGCCCTCGGTAACGGTTCCCGTCTTGTCGAAGACGACCGTATCGAGCGTCCGTATCTTTTCGAGCACGCTGCTGTCGCTGACGAGAATTCCGTTTCGCGAAGCGGTTCCGACCGCGGCCGTGATGGCAAGCGGCGTCGCGAGTCCGAGCGCGCAAGGACAGGCGATGACGAGGATGGTGATCGCGCGCATCAGCGCTTCGTCGACGGTTGTGAAACCGAATCCGAAACAGATCGCAAACGTCAGGACCGCGACCGCGATGACGCTCGGGACGAAGATCCGCGAGACCTTGTCGACCGTTCGTTCGAGATTAGACCGGCTGCTGACGGCGCGCTCGACGAGACCGATGATCTGCGCCAGAGTCGTATCCGAACCGACCTTCGTCGCCCGGACGCGGAGGACGTTCCCGACGTTCAGACTTCCCGACACGACGACGTTTCCCGGCGATTTCGAGATCGGACTCGACTCTCCTGTCAAAAGCGATTCGTCGGCGTGCGATTCGCCGGCGGTGACGATCCCGTCCGCTGGAATCCGTTCGCCGGCCTTGACGATAAACTCGTCAGACTCTTTGAGCGCGTCGATCGAAACGAACCGTTCAGCCCGGTCGGCGAAGATTCGGACCTTTTTGGGCATCAGCCGGTAAAGCATAGAGATCGCGCGCGTCGTCCGCTCTTTCGCCCCTTTTTCCATCATTTTCCCGAGCAGCACGAGCGTCACGATCGCCGCCGCCGTGTCGAAATAGACGAGTGTTTCGCCGCGGAACGCCTGGATGGAACTGTAGATGTATGCCGCGAGGATCCCGGTTGCGAGAAGCGTTTCCATCCGGATCGTTCGGTTAAGGAGCCCGGTCCAGGCAAGATGCAGGATCGGCCGCGCGGAATAGAAGATCACCGGTGCGGCGAGAATCATCAAAATAAATGGGAACAGGAATCGGACGCTCGGTGAGATCTCCTGAAAGTAACCGACGTAAAGCGGAACGCTCAGCGTCATAATGTTGAGCCAGAGGAAACCCGCGACGCCGACACGAAGCACCAGATCGCGTTTTTCCGCATTCGCGCGTTCGTCGTCCGGATCGAATTCGTTCGCCGAGTAGCCGAGTTGGGCGATTCGCGTCCGGATCCGTTCCGGGGGCAGATATTGCGGGCAGTATCTGACCTTGACGATGTCCGAGGCAAAGAACGCATCCGCGGAAACAACGCCGCGTTCACGGCGCAGACTGTGTTCGATCAGCCACGAGCACGCCGAGCACCACATTCCGGAGACGTGAAGCAGCGTCTCTTTCGTCGGCGCATCGGAGGGAATCGCAAACTGCGGTTCGGAGTCTTCGCGGTTCGAGATCAGACCGAGCGCGAGACTCTTTTTGAAGACCTCGGTGTCGCGCAGGTCCTGCCCTGCCGCGACCACGCCGCTCTCAAGAAGGATCGTGTAAACGTTGAGACAGCCGAGACAGCAGAATTCCTTCGGCCCGTCGTCGAATTTCTGCTCGAACGGATTCCGGCCGACGCCGAGGCCGCACAGATCGCATTGTTTTTCATTACCCGCAAGCATCGCTTTGGAAGCGAGGCACGATCCCGTGCGGTTTCACGGTTTGAGAATCGCACATCGCGAAAAGACGGAACCAGCCGAAAATTCGATCAATATCCCGACGAACCGCTCTGTGAATACTTGGGCTGTCCTTTTTCATCCAGCAGGATCGGGTTCGCCCGCTTCGCGACGATGTAAACACCGATCATTATGACGATAAAAAGGATGAAGATCGCACCGAGCACGATCTGCACGATGTGGCCCTGGCGCTCGGACCAGAAGTTGACGATTTTTGCTTTCATAATGTTCTTGAACCCGGTTTCAAAGACAAACCGACGGTCAGATCTGGATCACGCGTTGTCGGCTCCCGCGATGCCACTCGGGCAACAGGCCGGTCACTCTTGTTCCAACGGCATAATAAATGTCTGTTCGAAGACATCTTCGGTCGCGTCGGGCTGCGCCGTGCTTCTGATCTCGAAGTGATTAACCTCTTGAGGCAGTCCTTTTGCCGGAACCGAAATGTCGAATTCGCGCTGCAGTTCTTCGCCCGCTTTCAGCGTGAATTCCGGTGATTCCAGCTCGAATCTGGCTTCCGCTAGATTCATCGAAAGGCTGACTGTCGCGTCTTTCGTACCGCGGTTCGCGAGCGTCATCCGAAATGTATTGAAGACCCGGCCGTCGTCGCCGAGCCGGTAAAGCGTCGCGCGATTCGGCGCGATCTGCACGAGCACGTCGTGTCGCATCGACAGCGCGACCGCGAGGCTTACGCCGTAGACCAAAATGATCGCGAAAACCGCCACGCGCTTGATGTCGCGGATACCGACCCGCTGGTACCATTTCATCTTCCTGTCGCCGAGAAGTTCGCCCTTCTCGCCCCACGCGTAGTGGATCAGCGTGTCCTTACCGAACTTGCCCATTATCAGCTTGCAGGCATCGACGCATTCGCCGCAGTGTATGCACTCGATCTGGTAAGGCGAGTTACGGATGTCGATGCCCATATGGCAGACGCGGACACATTTCTTGCATTCGACGCAGATCTCTTCCGGGTCGCGGTATTGGACGACGAGCGTATGATCGTCGCCGAGAATTCCCTGAAGATATCCGTAGGGACAAACCGTCGTGCAGAAACGCTGACGCAGAAACGCGAAATCCGCAAATGTTATGAGCGTCACGACCGCGCCGGCGAAACCGCCTGCCGTGACGAGGTCGAACGATATCAGCCGGCCAAAAAGATCGCGCGGTTCGACGAAATAGGAGATGAACACGAAAGCGAGAAAGACCGAGGCGAGCCCGAGAACCGCATAAACGGCGATCCGGCTCATCCATAACCGCACGTTTTGCGAACGTTTTGCAAAGTGTTTGTTGATGAACCTTTTAACCCGTTCTTCGAGGTTTATCGACGCTTCGCTGAAGATCATCTGCGGGCAGAGATAACCACAGTACACGCGCCCGTAAAGCATCGAGATCGCGGTGACGACAAACATCAGGAAGAGCATCGTGAAGAAGATGATGGCGAATTCGTTGATCCTGAGTTCGTTTCCGAAGATATAGAAGCGTTGCCGCGGAATATCGAACCGCATCACGTTGAAGAACGGAAGCGTAACGAAAACGAGGAAGCAAACGAAATGGATGATCCGGCGAAGCCGGTGCCAGTTGTATTTCTCAAGCTGAAAATCTTTGTTAACGACCGGAAGTTTCTTCCGAACTTTCGGCGCTTTTGTTTCGACCAACATAAACTTCGGAGTTCCTGTTCGGAGTCCCGCCTTCAGGCGGCGCAAATCAGCGATGGCACGCCGGAACCTCTTCGTTTGGCGCGGGAGTTTTCATCATCGGCATCACGCCCCGCGAAACGATGAAAAGTCCCAGAACCAGAACGCTGACTGCCGCCAGCTTGCTTCCCCAACGGCTGAGTTTGACGCTGAAAGCCGAAGAGAAGATTCCGATGCCAAGGAGCGATGCTGCGGTTCCAAGTCCGAATGCCGCCATAGTCATTGCACCTGCAAGCGCTGTGCCCGTAGCGAGCGATTTCAGCAGCGCGGCATAGATCAGACCGCACGGAAGAAACCCGAGCATCATTCCGAGTGAGAATTTGCTGCCAACAGAGGCGGAAGAAAAGAGCTTTGAGAGCGGACGAAGAAAGCGTGATGTGTAGAGCAGCGGATTGAATTTCTGAAGCCTCTTGCTCGGTAACAGATCGAGCATCAGGACACCGGCGACGACCATCAGGACGCCGGCAACGATCGCCGCGACGTTCTCGAACCCCGCCAATTGCCCGACAAAACCTACGGTTCCGCCGGCGAGCCCGGCGATCGCCCCGAGCGCCGCATAGGTCAGGATTCTCCCGCCGTTGTAAAACAGATGAGCGAGAATCTGCTCGCGGAAAGGTTTTGAACCGAGCGGCAAACTGTACGAGAGCACGATCGGTCCGCACATCGATACGCAGTGCAGACTACTGACCAAACCGAGCGCAAAAATTATGTAAAACTCCCAAGCGTTCATCGTGATCTGTATCCACAAGTGCGGAAAAGTCCGCAGCGGCGGTCAGTTAGCGGTGAGCAGTGAGCGGTCAGCAGTGGTCCGCGGTCGGTGATCACTTCTGACTACTCACTGTACTGCTCACTGCTCACCGCTTACTGCTCACTGCTCACTGCTCACTGCTCACCGCTCACCGCTCACTGCTCACTGCTTACTCTCACTGCTCTCACTGCTCACTGCTCACTGCTCACCGCTCACCGCTCACTGCTCACCGCTCACTGCTCACTGCTCACTGCTCACCCCCCGTACCGTATCTTCGGATTACGGGCGTGAATCGTGACGCATTCGCGGGTGTAAATGAACTGCTTCATCTCGATCGCGTGCGTCGGGCAGCGCGAGGCGCACATCGCGCAGCGGATGCACGTCGATTCGTCCTTGATCATTATTCCGCCGAGTTCCGCGAGTTCTTCGTTCGAATAACCGTCAAGATCCGCCTCGGTGATCCCGAGCGAATCGGACGCGATCTGCATCAGACCGCGGTCCGATCTGACCTGATTCAGCCCGACCAGTTTGATCAGGTTCTCCGGACAAACATCGACGCAGCCGTTGCAGGCGATGCAGATCGACGTATCGAAGACGGTGTTGACGTTGCATCGCAGGCAGCGCGCCGCCTGTTTGCGTGCTTCGGGCTCGCTGTAATTGATCTCGACGATCTCGTTCGACGACGCGCGTTTTTCGGTCTCGAGCGCCGGCGGCAGTTTGCGCCGTATCTGGTCCCAGCCTTCGACCATCGTGTAGTTCGCCGACGTCCAACTTTTGCGCACGACGACGTCGGTCCGCGTGCCCTGCAGATAATCGTGCATCGAACGCGCCGCGATCTGCGCCGACGCAATGGCGTGAATAAAAAGCCGCGGGCCGTGGGCGACGTCGCCGCAGGCGAAGACGTCCGGCGCGGTGGTTTGATACGTATCGGGATCGACTTTGATCAAACCGTTTTCGACATCGACGCCGTCTCCGGGCTGAAGAAAACTGAGATCGGACTGCTGTCCGATCGCGAACATTATCGTGTCGGCGGGTATGTCCTCGACATATTCCTCGTCGTATTGCGGACCGAACCGCCCGTTCTCGTCTAATACCGAAAGGCATTTCACGGTCCGGAGCCCGGTTACATATCCGTCTTCGTCGAGGATCAGGCGCGGTCCGCGCTCGGCGTGGAGTTTGATTCCCTCTTCCTCGCCCTCATCGATCTCGATCTCGTCGGCCGGCATTTCGCTCCGCTTTTCGAGGCAGACGATGTGAACTTCCTTGTCGCCGCTCAAACGGAGCGCCGAACGTGCGACGTCGTACGCGATCCGTTCGGTGCGTTCCATATCCGACGCGGCGTCGGCCATCGGGACTTTCAGCGGACGCACCGCCGAACGCGCGACGTCAAAAGCGACGTTTCCGCCGCCGATGACGACGATCCGCCGTCCGAGTTCCATCGGTTTGCCCTCATTAAAGGCGCGCAAAAAGTCGAGGCCGTCGAACACCTGCGGCAGGTCGGCGCCCCCGATCGGGATCTTGCGGCCCTTTTGAAGTCCGATGCCGAGGAAGATCGCCTTGTAACCTTCTTTTCGAAGTCCATCGATGGTGAAATCCCGTCCGAGCCGTTGATTGCATTTCAGTTCCACCCCCATAGAAAGAATTGCATCAATTTCGGCTCGGACAAGCTCGCGTGGAAGCCGATAGATCGGCACGCCGGCGGTGAGCATTCCGCCCGGCGTGTCATAGGCTTCAAAAACGGTGACCTGATATCCGAGCTGGACAAGGTCGTGCGCGACCGTGAGTCCGGCGACACCCGCGCCGATGACCGCGATTCGCTCCCCATCGCCTTTTTCAGGAGGGAGCATTTTCGTGTTGCAGCCGTCGCGGTAATGGGTGAAGTCGCCGGTTTCGGGGCCGTATTTCTCGTTGACGAAGCGTTTGAGAGCACGGATGGTGATCGGCGTGTCGAGCGAACCGCGGCGGCAGTTTGCCTCGCACGGCGCCCCACAGACGCGTCCGCAGATCGAAGCGAACGGATTCGTCGCCCGCGCGATCTTGTAGGCGTCCAGGTCGCGGCCTTCGGCAATCGCCGTCACGTACCCGCACGCATCGGTATGAACCGGACACGCGTCCTGGCACTTGACCATCTTCATCCAGTAATCGGCGTCTTTCTGGTCAGCGACTTCGAATTTCAGAGTTTCTTCGCTCATACCTTTATATTTCGGATCTGTGATTTGTGATTGGTGATTCTTCTGAGGAACAAAATCCGAAATCCCAAATCCGAAATCCGAATTTTCCAATCCCCGATCCCAACCTATTCCTTGAATTTCTTAAACGCAAACGTGATCAGGATGATCGCGTAGATCAGGATCAGCGCGCCGACGAAATACATAAATCCGTTGGAGGATCCCGTCACTTTGTTGAACGCCTGAACCAGCGGACCGCGTTCCGAGTGGAACGTTTCGCCGTTCATATAGACCATAAAATAGGTCAACGCCCCGAGCGGGATGATGACGAACGCGGCCTTCAAGAAAAGCGGCGCGTCGGTCCCTTTGCGTTCGGTCATCCAACCGTCAGCGTATTCCTTAAGTTCATTGTTTTCTTTATTTTCGTCCATCTTCGCCTCCGTCGTCGTCTTCTTCAAGCATTCGATATTTGACGTCTTCGCTGTCCTTGCCCCAATATCCGTCGCGATAGCTCCGCAAGAAGAAATAGAGCGCGAGCATCGCCACGATGAAAAAGAAGAAGTATGCGAAATATACGCTTGGATATGTGTAGTCCATAAGTCAGTAAGCAGTTAGCAGTAAGCAGTTAGCAGTTAGCAGTGAGCAGTTAGCGGTAAGCGGTGAGCAGTTAGCCGTCAACTGTTTGCCGTTCGTGGTGAGCGGTTGGAAGTAACAGCGGCACATCAAAAAGACTGCTTCCGGCTCACCGCTTACTGCTCACCGCTTACCGCTCACTGCTCACCGCTCACTGCTCACCGCTCACTGCTCACTGCTTACCGCTCATCGCTCACTTTTCATAATCATTATCCGGTCGCCAGTCCTTCGCGCGGCCGAGCGTCTGCATATACGCGACGAGCGATTTGAATTCCTTCTCGTCGTTTGCGATCCACGGGAACGGCGGCATTATCGAACCGGGAACTAGATCCGCCGGATTGCGGAAATGCGCGCGGTGCCACTGTTCGTTGTATTTGCCGCCGACGCGAGCCAGGTCCGGGCCGGTGCGTTTCGTTCCGAAAAGATGCGGACTGTCATAGACGAATTCATCCGGCGTTGAGACCGGGGCGTCCACGCCGCGCCAGCCGTAGCGCTTGGTGTCGGCGAGAATCGTCCGCACCTGCTGCGTGTGGCAATACCAGCAGCCTTCGCGGACGTAGATCGCGCGGCCGGCGAGTTCCTGTTCGGTAAGTTGCCGAAGTTTTCCGGTCGGACCGTTCGCCGGATCGCTGTTTTCGAATGGCTTCGCCCAACTCGTGTCGATCAGCGGCGGAACGACGGTCGTCAGAAGCCCGCCGATGAAAAATAGGACAAGCGCAGCGGCGACGAAGAATGCGGCGTTGTAATCAGCTTTTTGCAACATAATTTCCTCCAAATGCGATCATCAAGCCGAAGCCGTCGCGGTTTGTGTTTCGATACCCGAACCCTTGGCGCCGATGATCGTCGCCAGTACGTTGTAGGCAAATGCAACGATTCCGCCGAACATCAGAAATCCGGACCCGAGCCGAACGTGCCAGACCGGTTTCAGCGCGACGACCGTGTCGATGAACGGGATCGCCGGATTGTTCCACTGCCAGCCCTGCCAGAAACCGCCGAGCCAGAGCGTCACGAAGAACCCTAGACCGCCGATCAGCAAGAGCCAGAAACTCCAGTTGGCGAGCGCCATCGAATGAAGCGGCGTGTTGAAGATTCGCGGCAGCATATAGTAGGTGCCGGCGATCGCGAAAAACGAAAAGGCTCCGAGAACGGCCATATGCGCGTGGCCCGGGATCCAGTCGGTCTTCGAAACGATCGCGTTGACGACGTGGAGACTGTGCATCGGTCCCTGAAAACAGGTCAACAGATAGAAAACGACGCCGGACATCAGGAATTTCAGCGAAACGTCGTCGCGGAGTTGATGCCATTGGCCCTTCATCGTCGCGAAAAAGTTGTAGACGGCGGCCCAGACCGGAATCAGGAGCATCACTGAAAAGACGACCGTGATCGTCTGCAGCCATTGGGAGATCGGCCCGTGGAGCATATGGTGCGCGCCGGTCCAGACATAAACGAAGGCGAGCGACCAGAAGCCGATCATCGAGAGCTTGTGACTGTAGAGCGGTGTGTTCGACGCCTTCGGGATAAAGTAGTAGGCGATGGCGAGGCCGACCGGCGTAAAGATCAGTCCGACGGCGTTGTGAACGTACATCCAGTTGAGATTCGCCTGATTGACGCCGGTCGTGAACAGCGTCGCGAAGTTGCCCGTCAGATAAACGAACGCCGTCCAGACGATAGTCCCCATCGCGTACCACAGCGTGACGTACATCGCCTTGTACTTGCGGTTGGCGATCGTCAGGAAGATGTTCGCGCCGAACATCACCCAGGCGACGACGACGCCGACGTCGAGCGGCATCGGAAGTTCCGCATATTCCCAGCCTTGGTTCCATCCCATCAGGAAAGAAACGACCGCGCTGAGAATGATCAGATTCCAGAGCGCTCCGGTCGCGAGTCCGAGTTTCTCGCTCCAAAGCTTGACTCCGCAGAGCCGCGGGACGACGTAGTACATCAGCGCCATATCGCACGCGAGCAGCCACCCGAACAGCATTCCGTTGACGTGCAGCGGCCGCAGGCGCCCGTATGTCAGCTGCGGAATCGTGCCGAGAAAGGTCGGCATCACGAACTTCGCCGCGATGATCAGGGCAACCACCCCGACGATCACGAAATACGTGACCGAACTGATCAGGAAAAGCTTCGCGGTCAAATCTTCGTGAATGGCTTCCGTAGTTTTCGCCGATTCCGAAACCGGTATCTCGGCAGCGGCAGTTGTTTCTTCTTTTTGCATAAGCTCTCCAAATTCGGGAATTCTGATTTCTGATTTCGGATGGTTTGGAATTTTCAGACAAAATTCGGTTCTAAATCCCAATTCCCGATTCCCAAATCCCAAATGTCAATGTCCTTTCACCAGCAGGCTCATCGCCGCCGGGTCCTTTTTGCCCTGATTCAGGCTCCTGATGAAATTGACGAGATCGCCGACATCGTTATTCGTCAAACCGTAGTCGATCCACGGCGGCATCGCCGTGCCCTGAACGCCGTAGAGAATCGATTCGAACAATCGCCGGTCGGTCGATTGGTTGACGAATGTCGAATTCAGAAGATTGCGCGGCCGCGGCAGAATGTCGAGCGAATTCGCGCCCTTGCCGTCGGCTTTTCGTCCGTGACAACCGGTACAGCGCGTCAGATAGATACTCTCGCCGCGGGCGACGGAATCGATCGACATCGCCACGGGATTTTGTTCCGGAACGTTTCGCGGCCTGATCTCGCCGCGCTTCTCTTTCGTGAAGTTCTCGGCGATGTAGGCGAGAACCCCTTTGATCTGGTCGTCGCTGAGAACTTTGCCCCACGCCGGCATCGATGTTCCGCCGACGCCGTTCTTGATCGAGTTCACGAATCGATCCTCGGGCTTGCTGTTCATAAACCCGGCGTTCGTGAAATCTCTCGGGTACGGATCGAGATATGTCGCGATCATCCCGTGCCCGTCGCCTTTGTCGCCGTGGCAGCGGATGCAGAGATTTTGGTAGATCTCCTGCGCGTTGCCGAGTGCCGGCGGTTTGTTCAGCGAACCGAGATAGGCCGACATCGACTTGTAGTCTGCATCGGTAAAACCGAAGGTCGGCATTATCGAGTCGGGGACCAGCGACCGCGGATCCTTGAAATGCGCGACGATCCACGGGTCGTCTTTAAGCAATCCTTCAAACGAAATATCCGGAGCGATCCCGCCGTCTTTTTCACCGATCTTGTGGCATGCGGCGCAGGCGCGTTCGTTGACCAACTGCTCGCCGAGTTTGACCGAATCGGCTACGACGGGCGTTGTCGGCGCGGGCGAATCGGAAACCGCCGGCTGCGATTTGTTGAGCGTCGCGCGATAGCGGTCAAGCGTCGTCTCGGCATAATTGAAGCCGCGCCGGCTCTTGAGGAAAATCACCAGCGCCTTGACCTCGTCGTCCGTCAGATTGAATTTCGGCATAAAAGAGGTCGCGCTGTTGGCGCGCGGATCGACGACCGATTCGTGCAGATAGTTGAGGTTCCATTTCTTGCCGACGTCAGTCAGATCGGGCCCAAGGGTGCCGTTCGAGATACCTTCGATGCGATGGCATCCGTAGCAGTTCTTAGCGGTGAAAAGCTCGCGGCCCTTGTTGACCATCGGGGTCGATTTGAAGTTCTTTTCGGTGTGGCACTGCGCGCAGTTGGCCTCCATGAACTCCGTTCCCTTCAGCTTTTCTTTATATTCCGGCTTCCAGTTTTCCTGGGTTACGTACCCGAGCATCGGCTCGGTCCAGAATTCGTCCTCGCCGTGCGCGTAGAATTCCTGCAGCCCGCGTCCCTGGCCGTCGTGGCAAACGGTGCAGCCGATGTCCGAGAACTTGTGCCGACGCTCCATTTTGCCGCCCACTTCCTTGTCGCCAAGCGCTTCGGAATAAGGATGGGCCTTGTACGGGTGCGGCGCGTCTTTGAAACGCGGGTCGTCAGAGCCGATGTGGCACGTCGTGCAGCGGTCGACGCGCGTGCTGCCGAACTGCGTCACGATGATCTGTTCGATCTTCGGACTCCGCGCCGCGAGCGCCTCGCGTTCGGCGTCCGTTTTCGCGAGCGTCCGTGCCTGATCGAAATAGGACGTCTGGTATGACTCCCACTTATGGAAGAACTGCTGGTAAAAGACGAAACCGTGTACCACGAGGATCGCCAAACTTGCAATTGCCAGTGATAATCGCATTTTCATATCGTCAATCCTTTTGTCGCCCTAAAACGGCGACGCAAACTCCCAGTTCTGGCCACGGAAAAACGTTCCGACGATGATCAGGACGATGTTCACGACGACGAATGTCATAAACAGCGTGTTCGCGAGCAAACGCTCTTTCGCAAACCAGCGTCCCACGCCTTCGGTTCCGCGATCGAAATACGGCACTAGCAGCAGGATCAAAACCTCAACCGCCGGAATTCCGACGCCGCCCCAGAACGCCGAATAACTGACCATTTCCTGAAGTCCGAGAAAATACCACGGCGCCTTTGCCGGATTCGGGGGATGGAGAACGTTCACCGCTTCTTCGAGCGGCGCGTTGAAGAACGCGGAGACGAGCAGGACGCCGAGGACGGTGACAATGAAGACAAACAACTCGGCGAGCAGCAGGTTCGGATAGCTGAAGACCGAATTGTCCGGAACGTTGCCGACCTTGGCGAACGGTCCGCGGACAAGTCCCTGAATTCCGTAGCGCTTCTTCTCGATCACGTTGATCCCGTCGGCGAACGCCATCGCCGGTTCCGCGGTCGCCGTAACCGGTCCAGATTCAACGAGATCCGCGGTTTCGGGACGCGACAGGCCACCGTCCTTGCGGATGCGCCAGAAGTGGATCGCGATCAGCGTCGTCGCGATCACCGGCAGAACCGCAACGTGCAGAACGTAGAAACGGAGCAGCGCTTCCTGTCCGACGGTCGTGTCACCGAGCAACAGAAACCGGATCTGTTCACCGAAAACCGGGGCATAACCGGCGATCGCCGTGCCGACCGTGATCGCCCAAAAGGCAAGTTGATCCCACGGCAGCAGGTATCCGGTGAAACTCAGGAACAGCGTCAGCAAAAACAGGATCACGCCGACGACCCAGTTGAATTCGCGCGGCTTCTTATAGGAGCCGGTAAAGAAGACGCGGCACATATGAAGAAATACCGCGGCGACCATTCCGTGCGCCGACCAGCGGTGCATATTCCGGAGGAAGACGCCGAACGCGACGGAGCCGCGAAGATCGAGCATACGATCGTACGCCTGCGTCGTCGACGGAACGTAGTAGAACATCAGCAGCACGCCGGTAACGACGAGGATCAAAAACAAAAACAGACTGATCAGCCCGAGTCCCATCGTGAACCAGGGTTTCAGCGTGTGTTTGTGAACCTTCACCGGATGGATGTGGAGAAAGAAGTTGTTAAAGCTCGTCTTTGATCTCCCCAGATCCGTGTGCGGCAGGTTGTTTCTGAAGACGGACGACCACATCGCGGCCGGCATATCAGTCACAAAACTGAAGATATTTTTCTTTTTCTCGCTCATAATTTTGAGTAAGTTGGCGGCGGTCGGTGGTCAGTGATCAGTGCCGGTGGTCAGTGGTCAGTGGTCGGTGGTCAGTTCGATTCGCGATTCTGCTGACCCGGCAACTTCCACTTCCACTGTCACTTGCACTTCCACCTCTTCCTCCACTGGCCACCGACCACTGACCACTGACCACCGACCACCGACCACCGACCACTGCTCAAACCGTAAACCATTTCCCGGCGGTGATTTCCTTGCTTTTATCCACTTCCAGTTCGCCGTTCGGCGCAAGTGAAACCTCGAACCACGGGAGCGCTTTCGGCGCGGGTCCGCCGGTGACGTTTCCGTCCTGATCGAACCGCGACCCGTGGCACGGACACGCAAAACCCGTTTCGGCGACGCCGACAATGCAGCCGAGGTGCGTGCAGGTGATCGAGATCGCCGCCATTTTATTCCCTTCACGAATGATCGCGACCTTTTGGTCGCCAAGCGCTATGCGCGTTCCCGGCGGATAGTCGTCGGGCGTGCCGATGCCGAATCGGGTCGGCTGGCCGTAAGTCGCGCGTGGCTTGATGAACACGAGGTTCGAGAAAACCGTTACGATCGCCGATCCGAAAAGGCCCATACTCGTCAGCCATGCCAGGACTTTTCGTCTTGAAATGGGCTCGCTCGACTCTTCCTGAGCGTTGTGTTTTTCGCTCATTGTTTGTCATCCTCCTCAGCTTCGTTTACAAGTCCTTCGACGTCCGACCAGAAAACCTGATATTTCGCCTCTTCAATATCGCGAAAATAGTCCCTTTTGGCCGCGAATATGAAGATCAGTACGGCTCCGGCGCCCATCAAAAGGCTGGCGATGATCGCGATCCAGGTCAGGGTCATAAATTACTGTTTCGGTGTCACGGATTCGCGGGGAAACCGCGTGCTTCGTTTCTGATCTGAGTTCGAAATCAGTTTTGACCCGAAGGTCCAAAAAATCTCTCCAAACGGAACCGGCGAACGAGATCAGATCATTCGCGATTCCAGCGCGTAGTCGGCGATCGTTTTTCCTTTCAGCAGATCGATCAGTTCGCTGCGGATCCGTTTCCACTCAACGCAAAAGGAGCATTTCGGATTCTCGTCGCGCGAACCGCACAACAGGCACTCGTCGAGATACGGATCGTGGTCGAGAAGCGTGAAAATATCCCAAAGCGTAATGTTTTGCGGCTGACGGGCGAGCAGGTAGCCGCCGTGAACGCCCTTGACCGATTCAACGATCCGATGCCTTCGAAGCTCACCGAGAAGTTTTCTCAGATAGACCGGCGGAATACTCTCCGACGCGGCGATCTCGTTGAGACCGCAGAGCCTGAAGTCTTCCTGGCTTGCCAAATAAGCCAACGCTCTGATGCCGTATCCCGTAGCTTTTGAGATGATCATCAGCGAATGCCTCGAATGCGGATTTTTTTCTCCGCATTAATATTTGCCTTTGCGAGGGTCGCTGGACAATAATCATTTCGCATCATTTTTTTGGTTAATCTGACCAATGAAACTCAGCGAGATCAAAAAGCTTGTTGACGGAACCGCGGACGCGGCTTTCGCTCTCGACCCGAACGGGCAAATCACCGCCTGGAATACCGCGGCGGAGGGACTGTTTGGCGTGCGCGAGGATATCGCCGTCGGAAAGACTTGCAGCGACGTGCTTCACGGCATTGACGAGTGCGGCCGGGTTTGCGGCGAAAACTGCACGATCCGCCAGATGGCGCAAAACCGTCAGCCGCTCAAGAGTTATGACATTCAGGTGAGATCGGGCGAGAGACCGCAGTGGTGCAATGTCTCGGTCCTCATCGTCGAGGAATCGAAGTCGGTTGGTCCGCACACCGTTCACATCGCCCGCCCGGCCGACCTGCAAAAGCGGTTCGAGCTGCTGATGCGCGATTTTGTCGTTAGCGAAACCGATCTTCCGCCGGTTCATATTGAGTCGCTCCGGTCGCCGAAGCGCACGCCGACGAAGTTTACGGATCTTTCAATTCGCGAGACCGAAGTCCTGCGGCGACTTTCACGCAGCGAAACTTCCGCCGACATTGCGGCGGGGCTCTTCATCAGCCGGACCACCGTCAACAATCACATCCAGCGGATCTTCAAAAAACTCGGAGCCCACAGCCGGCTCGAGGCCGTCCGCCGCGCCGAACAGGCCGGGCTGATCTAGAATCCAGAATCAGTTCTCGAGTGTTCCGTCTGATGTTGCCACTAGCTTCAGAGGCTGTGTCAAAACGCCTTGGGCGGTGCCTTGCCTTCCGTATTCATGTTGCCGTTAGCTTCAGCTAGTGGGCCACGATAATAAATGATCCCGGCTTTAGCCGAATTATGGCGCGGGTTCGGCTAAAGCCGGGATCATTTCGGGCCTTGTCCACTAGCTGAAGCTAGTGGCAATTGAGAAGACAGAAAAACAGCTGGTGGCAATTAAAAAGGCAGAAAACAAAACTGCGATCATGAGTTTTGACACAAGCTCTGAAGCTAGTGGCAACGCCATTTCATCACGTCCAATAATTCCGGTCGAGCGACCGGTAATTTATCGCTTCCGAAATATGGTCGGGACTAATCGCCGGGCTCGCTTCGAGATCGGCGATCGTTCGCGCGACCTTGAGAATCCGGTCGTGGGCGCGGGCCGATAGGCCCTGTTTGAGCATCGCGCGCTCGAGGAGCCCTTCGCATTCGTTGTCGAGCGCGCAATGAGTTCGGATCATTGCCGACGACATCGCCGAATTCGAAAAGACCGGTTCGCCGCTAAAACGTTCGAGTTGAATCCGCCGCGCGGCGATGACGCGTTGACGGATCGACTCAGACGGTTCACCCGCCGGAACGCCCTTGCCGCGGAGTTCCTTGAAGTTGACCGCCGGAACATCGATGTGGATGTCGATGCGGTCCATCAGCGGGCCCGAGATCCGTCCGACATATCGCTGAATATAGATCGGCGAGCATTTGCATTCGCGGCTCGATCCGAAATAACCGCACGGACACGGGTTCATCGACGCGACGAGCATAAAGTTCGACGGAAACGTCAAACTCGACGATGCCCGCGAGATAGTGACCTGTTTGTCCTCCATCGGCTGGCGAAGTACTTCGAGAACCGTCCTTTCAAATTCCGGAAGTTCGTCGAGAAACAGAACGCCGAGATGGGCAAGACTCACCTCGCCCGGGCGCGGGATCGAGCCGCCGCCGATAAGTCCCGCCTGCGAGACGGTGTGATGCGGGTTCTTGAACGGCCGGTCGGTGATCAAACCCGACTTGCCGGTGAGGCCGACGACCGAATGGATCTTGGTGATCTCGAGCGCTTCCTCGAATTCAAGCGGAGGAAGGATCGTCGGCAGACGTTTTGCGAGCATCGTCTTTCCTGAACCGGGCGAACCGATCATCAGAATGTTGTGACCGCCGGCGCTCGCGACCTCAAGCGCGCGCTTCGCCGACGTCTGACCGCGAACCTCCGAAAAATCGACCCGGTACCGGCCGGCACCGTTCGTCAGCTGCCTGATGTCGGGTTTAAGCGGTTCCACCGGCGACGGCTTCCCGCTTTCAATTCCGCGCGCGATCTCGACGGCGTTTCGAAGATCCCGGGCCGGAAAGACATTAACACCGCCGACAACCGCTGCTTCAGGAGCATTTTCCTCCGGCAGAATCAGATTTTTGAGCCCTGTTTCCCGGCCACGCAGGGCGATCGAGAGCGCGCCGCGGACCGGACGGATCCGGCCGTCGAGCGAAAGTTCGCCGATGCTCAGCGTGTCGGCCAACGCCATTCCCTTGCCGAGGTCGCCGTTTGCCCCGAGAATTGCCAGCGCGATCGGCAGGTCGAAACTCGCGCCGACCTTGCGGACATCCGCCGGCGCCAGATTCACCGTCATCTTGTGGTACGGAAAAAAGAACGAACTGTTGACGATCGCCGCCCGGATGCGTTCACGCGATTCGCGGATCGCGGTGTCTGGAAGTCCGACGATGAGTACGGACGGGGTCGGATCATTTTCACCTTTCGGTACGGAGAGATTGACTTCGATGTCAACGATAAGCGCGTCGATCCCATAGACCGCCGCCGATTGAGTTTGAAAGAGCATAGTGAGTTTCCTTTTTGAGTGAGTTGAGTTTGAGCATTTGAAAACTTTATAGCAAAAAATCAGCAGTTTGTCAGCTTTTTGCGGTTAGAGTAAAACCGCAGACCAACGCAGCGGCTGTTCTTATCCCATTCGCCGGCTATTTCATTCAATGTGAACGAGTTGAGTCGGTCAGACTGACTGAACGACTCATTTCGGAACTGCCAAAATCGCCGTAACTACTTATTATTCAACACTGTACGCGATTGGCACGGTCATTGCTTTATTCTTCGCAACGACATTTGTGTCGAATCACAACCCCCTTTTGGAGATTGCAAGATGATAGAAATTCTAAAAAACCGCAGTTTATTGCCAAAGACCCTGGCGATGATGCTGTTGTTGTCGCTTATGACAACGCAGGCGTTCGTCGTCTCGGTCTTTGCGCAATCCAACGAGCGCGTCACGGTAAAGCAGTCCGTGATCGATTCGTACGTAACCGATCTGACGCGGCTCGCCTCGGCGAATAAGCTCGAAGTCAGCGGAAATTTTGACAAGGAGGTCGGCCGACTCATCAAGTCGCTTGAGTCGCGCGGACTTCGCCAACCGGTCATTCTCGATTCGGTTGGTAAAGACCAGTCGCTTATCGTTGACGCGCTTGCATCGCGCATTGCCAAGGGAGAGGTTCCGGAGTCGTTGAACAACGTCAAGGTTCTTAAACTCGAGCTCGATGCATTGTTCGCGGATAAAGCGGGCGCGGCCGAAAAGTTTGACACATTGATCAACACGATCGCGGAAGCGAACGACGGAACCGTGCTTTTCATCGATGAACTGACGAACTTCGTCGGCAACTCGCAGCTCAGCGGCAAACTTGCCGAAACACTTTTGAACGGTAAGATCCGGGTCATCGGCGGCAGTTCGACCGATGCGTACACCGCGTCGATCGAACCGGTCGCCGAAGTCGCAGCCCTGTTTGAGACGATCGAGATCGGCCAGTCGAACACGAACGGCTCCGACTCGGACTCGACGCTCGGCTTCAACACCGACGGATTCCGCGGCGACAACGTCTCGTCCGATCTTCGCGATATGATGGCGAACGACCCGACCGGCAAACGCCGCGTTGACGTCATCGTCCAGGCCAAGGATGCCGACAACCCGTCGCTCCGCGCGCTGCTTTCGAGCGGCCGCGCCCGCCTGACAGACCGCATCGGCGACAGCAACACGCTCGTTGTCAATATGCCGCTGGCGCTGGTCAACGAACTTTCGCAGAGCCGTATGGCGAACTTCATTTCGCCGGACCGCCAAACGGTCAAAATGGGCCACCTTGAGAACACGACCGGAACCGCACTTATGCGTTCGCAGGCCGCGTCGGGTAGCCGCGCAGCTTATACGCTTGACGGCACGGGAGTCGGAATCGCGGTTCTCGATTCGGGACTTAATCCGGATCACAAGGATTTCAAAAACAACGGCAACTCGAGCCGCATCGTTTACAGCCAGAGCTTTGTTCCGACGGAAACCGGTGTCGATGACAACTACGGTCACGGAACGCACGTCGCCGGCATTGCCGCCGGAAATTCCAGCAGCAACGGCGGTGCTTATCGCGGTGTTGCACCGAATGCGAACATCGTGAATTTGAAAGTGCTCGACGGTCAGGGACGCGGACAGGCTTCGTGGCTTCTGAACGCTCTCGAATGGCTAAAAGTCAACCGTCAGACCTATAACATCAAGGTCGTCAACCTGAGCCTCGGCGGAGTCGCGATCGACACGTACACGAACGATCCTGTCTGCCGGAAGGTCCAGGAGCTCAATGCATTGGGTGTTCTCGTCGTCGCTGCCGCCGGCAACGAAGGCAAGAACTTCACGACCGGTCAGAAACTCTACGGCCACATCCATTCGCCGGGCAACGATCCGTCGGTCCTGACCGTCGGTGCCGTCAATACAAAAGACACGGACGTCCGCAGTGACGACCTGATGGCGACCTTCAGCTCGAACGGCCCAACCCGTAGTTTCTACACAAGACCCAACGGAACACGCATTTTTGACCACGCGATGAAGCCGGATATGGTTGCTCCGGGCAACAAGATCGTGTCGGCCCGCGCGAAGTCGACCGCGTGGCTCGTGACACACAACCCGACCCTGACGGACGGACTCGATAACACGGCCGACCCGAACGACAGTATGATGCGGATGAGCGGAACGTCGATGTCGACCCCGGTCGTCGCCGGAGCCGCCGCGCTTCTCTTCCAGGTCAACCCCAACCTGACGCCGAATATGGTGAAGATGATGCTTCAGTATACGGCGCAGCCGCTTGCCGGTTACAACACGCTCGAACAGGGCGCCGGTCAGCTGAATCTTGAGGGTGCGGTGAGGCTGGCAAAGGCGTACCGCGCAGACGTCAACTTCAACACGGGCCTGTCGCACGGCGCGAGCCTTCTTCCGACCGGCACAACTTTCCCGACGGCGACGAGTTCGCTGAACGGTCAGACCTTCAGTTGGTCGCAGGGAATCTTGACGAATCACGCATACCTCAAGGGCACCGATCTGGCCTCGAAATTCCAGAACGTTTACAAGAACGGCTCCTGGTTCGAGCAGGGCGTGACGCACAACGCGTCGTTCCAGTATGTCCTTAACGGCAGCTTCTCGCCCGGCAACAACATCGTCATTTATCCGAAGGCGGTCGTCAGCAACGGCGGCACGATCGGTGACGGCACGTTCTACACCGGGTTCGGCGTGCTCGTCAGTGACGGCGTGCTCGTCAGCGACGGCGTGCTCGTCAGCGACGGTGTGCTCGTCAGCGACGGCGTGCTCGTCAGCGACGGTGTGTTGTTCGGAGACGGCGTGTTGGTAAGTGATGGCGTGCTCGTAAGTGACGGCGTGCTCGTCAGCGACGGCGTCATTGTCAGTGACAGTGTACTTCATGGTGATAACTAATAATTAGGAGACTAAGTAGGAGAAACCACCATGAAATTGCAACTAGCCACCACCATCGCCGACAACCAGAGAGTTAACTCGCTCGATTATGTTTTCGCGAATGCAGTTGCCAATTTTAGCCGGGTCAGCAATTTGACCGAGTCAGACCGCACCGAAGTGCTGGAGTTTCTGAAACAACGACCTGTCCACACAGTCGTTATGACGAGCTTCATCTACGATAACGGTCTTGAAAGTCCGAACAACCGCGGCAAGTTCTATTCCTACCGGAATGCCGCCGGCCAACTCGAAGGAGTTGCCCTGATCGGACACACGACATTGGTCGAATGCCGCTCCGACGACGCCTTGATGGCGCTCGCATTGAAAGCCCGTGAATCCGAAACCACCATCAAGATGATGATGTCGGACGGAACTTCAATCGAGGACTTTTGGCAATACTATTCGGGAGACAAACACGAACCGCGTCTGGTTTGTGAAGAACGGCTCTTTGAAATCAAATACCCCGTGATCGTCCGTGAACCGGTCGAAGCACTGAGACTCGCTACCGAAGCTGACCTGCTTCCGGTTGCCGAAGCTCACGCCGAGATCGCATTCATCGAAAGCGGAGTCAACCCCTTGGAAAAAGACCGTGAAGGCTTTCTCAGCAGAGTCTTACGGCGAATCAACCAGAACCGCGTTTGGGTCGTGTTCGACAACGAAAAGCTGGTCTTCCAGACCCAGATCGTCGCCGAAACCGAAGATGTGAAATACCTCGAAGGTGTTTACGTCAACCCGGAATATCGCGGTAAAGGCATCGGCTCGGACTGCCTCTCGCAGCTTAGCCGGACGCTTCTGGAAGAAGTGAAATACCTGTGTATGCTCAGCAACACGGAATTCACAAGCGCGCACAAGGCCTTCACCAAGGCCGGCTTCAAATCCAAAGATTGTTGCGTAACAATGTTCGTTTGAAGCACTTAGGAAAAAAGGTATGGACAACAGAGAGCTTATCGCGGATAATGACTCTTGGCCGTCAAAAGCCGTCCATACCTTTTTTTTCTCGTTAGATTCCCACAATCACGACGCACCGTTCTTTTCTAAACCGTTATTCCGCTCGCTTTGAGCTCGCTCATCCAGCGAACTTCGGGATCAATGAGAACTCAAGAACTGACAAAACAATATATGTACGCCGTAATCGCGGCGGGCTTTGTTTGTTTGGGGCTGGCAATTTTCTGGCTTCCGACCGAGGTCATCGATCTGAAGTTCTTGTTTCTGGCAGTTTGCACCGTCGGATTCGGTTCCCGGATCACGATTCAGATCCCGAAATTCAAGTCCCACATCTCAGTTTCAGACACGTTCATCTTTATCGCCCTCGCGCTCTACGGAGGCGAGGCCGCAACGATCCTGGCCGCCGTCGAGGCCTTTTGTTCAGCCTGGCGTTTTTGCAACAAGAAGATAACCGTCTTCTTCAACACCGCGACGATGGCGATATCAACGATGCTGGTCTGGACGGCACTAAACGCCGCCGGCATCAATACTGACGCGGAACTCCACGGTCATACTCCGAACGATTTCATTACCACGTTCTCGATCATTGCAATCGTTCAGTTCCTGGCGAATACCACGGTATCCTCAATCTACGGAGCACTGAAAAGCCAAAAAGGTTGGTGGGAAACCTGGAAGACCCAATACGCCTGGGTATTCATAACATATTTCGTCGGCTCTTTCTCCGCCGGTCTGCTCATCATTACGATTGACTATATCGGTTTTTCGGCGCTAATCGCGGCCATTCCAATCATTCTATTTCTTTATCTCGCTTATCGGATGTATCTCAAGAACGTCGAGATGTCGCTGACGCAGGCCGAACAGGCGCGCGACCACGCCGAGATAATGGAACATCAGGCGACGGCGCTCGCCGAGTCGGAAGAGCGTTTTCGCAGCGCTTTCAATTACGCTCCGATCGGCATCGCGCTCGTTTCGCCAAACGGGAACTGGCTCAAAGTAAACAAGGCCTTGTGCAAGATTCTCGGATACTCGGAGGAGGAATTTCTGGCGACCGATTTTCAGTCGATGATATTTGTCGAGGACCTTGGAAACACGCTCATCAAGATCCACGAATTGCTGGCGGAAAAGTCACCGACGTGCCAACTCGAACAGCGATATCTGTCGAAGGACGGCAAGACGGTTTGGACGTCTTGGAGCGCCTCAACCGTCCGCGATGCGGTCCGCGATCATATGAATCTCGTATTTCAGATTAAGGATATCACCGACAAAAAACTGGCTGAAGATCAACTTCAATACGAAGCGACGCACGACAGTCTGACCGGACTCCCGAATCGGTCACTTTTTATGTCGCGTCTGGAATCCGCGATCGCCCGGGCAGGACAGAATTCGGAGCACCGGGTCAGTGTTTTATTTATCGATCTCGACAGATTCAAGGTGATCAACGATAGTCTCGGACATCTCTTCGGTGATCAGTTGTTGATCGGCATTTCCGAACGCCTGCGCGATTGCCTCCGACCGACCGATCTCGTTGCCCGTCTCGGCGGCGACGAATTTACGATTTTGGTCGAAGGACGCTACGACGAAAGAGAGGTGGTCAGGATCGCCGAACGGGTACAGGAAAAGTTTCAAATTCCCTTCTGTCTCGACGGGCGCGATGTGTTCAGTTCGGCAAGTATCGGAATTCTGAATCGAACGGATAGCCACAGCTCGCCCGAGGAAATGATGCGCGACGCCGACACGGCGATGTATCACGCCAAGCGCGCCGGCAAAGCGCGCCATGAGGTTTTCGACGCTGAGATGTACGAAGCCGCGAAAGAAACGCTGCAGATCGAAACGGATCTTCGGCGCGCGATCGATCGCAATGAATTTTCGGTCCATTACCAGCCGATCTATTCGCTGCAGTCGAACACAATCGAAGGGTTCGAGGCCCTCGCCCGGTGGACGCACGCCGAACTCGGTACGATATGTCCTTCGAAATTCATTGGGTTGGCCGAAGAGATCGGATTCATCGACGCGCTTGGAATGCATATCCTCCGAATCGCGTGCAATGAGATGCAGACGCTCCGCGAATCATCGCCGAGCGCTTCGCCGTTGACGCTGAGCGTGAATTTGTCGTGCAAACAGTTTGCGAATTCGAATCTGGTGGCGAGAATCAAGTCGGTCCTGGACGAAACCGGATTCCCCGCGACACGGCTGAAGTTCGAGATTACCGAGTCGGTCTTTTTTGAGTTCCCCGAAAAGGCGATCGAGATGCTGAATGATCTTCGAGATCTCGGGATCGACACGCACATCGACGACTTCGGAACGGGCTACTCCAATCTCAATTATCTCAGTAAGCTGCCGGTATCTACGCTCAAGATCGATCGATCGTTTATCAGTCCGATCGTGGTGGAAGGCCAAAATACTGAGATCGTCGAAACGATCGTAATGCTTGCCAAGAGCCTGAACCTGAAGATCATCGCCGAAGGCGTCGAAAGCGCGGTCCAGTTGGCGGAACTGCGAAGATTGAACTGCGACGGCGCGCAAGGCTACTTCTTCGCCAAGCCGATGCCGCTCGAACAGGTCATCTACTTCCTCAATGAAAACAACGTGACCGATATTCCCGACTCGAAGTTCAAGGATGTCTCGATCGTTTCGACGCTGCAGTAGAACCGCGGGGACGCATCGACCAAAACGATCCTACGTGGTCAAAAAGTCCAGGGCGGAATGGACCACATAGGCATAGAGTTCACATAGTTACCGGCCAAACTCCTGCATTTCCTATGTTCCCTATGATCCTATGTGGTCACAATCTTGACCGCATAGGCACAGAGTTTCACATAGCTACCGGCCAAACTCCTGCATTTCCTATGATCCCTATGATCCTATGTGGTCACAATCTTGACCACATAGGCACAGAGTTCACATATTCTGAGGTCAAAGTCCTGCATTTCCTATGTTCCCTATGATCCTATGTGGTCACAATCTTGACCACATAGGCACAGAGTTCACATAGTTGCAAAAATCCTTCATTTCCTCGCGGGAAGTTTCCGCCAATGCGTAATTGGGGTTAATTCAAGACCAGGTCGGCTTCGGTCAAGTCCCTCGAATTCGGACCGACAAAGATCTTAAAAGCACCCTTTTCAAGGAGCCAATTTCCGTCTTCGTCGTAAAACCCGAGCTTTACCGCAGGAAGGTCAAACGTAACGACCTTGCTTTCGCCGACGCCGATCTCGACCTTTTTGAAATCTTTGAGTTCTTTCACAGGCCGGACACGGGACGCGACCAAATCGCGGATATACAGCTGCACGACCTCCTGTCCGGGCCTTTTGCCGGTGTTCGTTACCGTCACCGAGACCTTGACGTTTTGGTTCTGGTTTATCGACTTTTCGGACAAGGTCATTCCGCTGTATTTGAACGTCGAATAACTCAGTCCGTAGCCAAACGGATAAAGCGGTTCGTTCGGAATTCCCCGATATCGCGAAACCCAAAAATTATCGCTGCCTTCTTTCCCGTCGATATGAGGCCGACCGGTATTGTAGTGGTTGTAATAAACGGGTATCTGACCCAACGCGTACGGGAACGAGATCGTCGTTTTGGCCGATGGGTTGGTGTCGCCGAACAAAATATCCGCAACCGCGTTTCCGTGCTCCGTTCCGCCGATCCAGGCATTCAAGATCGCCGGGTAGTTTTTGTCGACGTCCGTCAGGACCATCGGCCGGCCGGCCTGAACGACCACTACCATAGGCTTGCCGGTCGCTTTCAAGGCTTTCAACATCGCCATCTGTTCTGGATCCGGATTGATGTCGGCCAAACTGCGCGCCTCGCCCGCCACTCTTCCGGTCAGTCCGATCGTGGCGATGATAACGTCCGCCGAGGCGGCTTTCGCCGTTAGATCCTTGAGCAGATCTGCCGACGAAAGTCTATTCTCGTCACCCGGCTTGATGTTGTTGAACGCATAGTAACTTTCGTCATAAACCGTGGAATTGTACCCTTTAGCGTAATTGACCGTTGCTCCCGGAAGTTTCTTCTTGACCCCTTCCAGAATTGTGACGGCGTCTTTGCTTTCGCCGGCGCCCTTCCAAAAATCGAGAACATCTTCCTGCGACTCGGCCAAATAACCGGCAACGAGCACGTTTTTGACAGACTTCGACAACGGCAGTATTTCACCGTCGTTCTTTAGCAGGATCATCGATTCGCCGGCCGCCTGACGTGCCAATCTGCGATGTTCAGCAGTCAGGAGGGTCGCCGCCTCGCGGGCTTCATTCGAGTATTTATACGGGTCCTCAAACAGACCGAGTTTGAACTTCCAGTGAAGGATTTTTCCGACGGCATTATCGAGCGTCTTTATCGGGACTTTTCCTTCCCGCACCAGATTCGCCATCGCTTTCTGCATCACACGGGATTCCATATCCATATCGGACCCGGCCATCAACGCTTTCTCTGCGGCATCGGCATCATCGGCAGCGTACCCGTGAGATATCATTTCGCCGAAAGACGCCCAATCGGAGACAATGAATCCCTCAAAACCCCATTTATCCCTCAGAACCGTTGTGTTCAAGTAATAGTTTCCGCTCGCAGGAACCCCGTCGACGATATTGAATGCGTTCATCACCGTCGCCGAACCTGCTTCGACCGCCGCTTTGTAAGGCGGCAGATAGTAATTCCATAACGCGTACCGCGACATATCCACGGTGTTGTATTCGCGGCCGCCTTCGGGTGCGCCGTACGCCGCAAAATGCTTGATGCACGCCATGATGCGTTCATTGTTCCATTCGGTGCCCTGAAAACCGCGAACCCTGGCAGCCGAAAACTGGGCGCCGATGTAGGGATCTTCGCCCGATCCTTCCATCACACGCCCCCAGCGAGGTTCACGGGTGACATCCATCATCGGGGCGAACGTCCAGTGAAGTCCGGCCGAAGCGGCTTCCTTGGCCGCGATCGAGGCGGCAAGTTCGGCCCCCGCGGGATTCCAGCTGGTTGATTCGGCCAACGGAATCGGGAACACCGTTTTGTAGCCGTGAATCACATCAAACGCAAACAAAAGCGGGATTCCGAGCCTCGATTCCTCGACGGCGATCTTTTGAACGTTGCGGGTTTCCTTCGCTCCGAGAACGTTGAGAAACGAACCCATCTTGCCTTGTCTTACGAGGTCCAGCTTGGCCTTTTGACCAGGGTCGCCCGCGGCTGCGGGTCCGGTCAGGACGCCGCCGCTCAGTTGATTCAGCTGACCGACTTTTTCTTCCAACGTCATCCGCTGCAGAAGATCGCTGACGCGTTCGTCTATCGAAAGCTTCGGATTCTTGAACCGCGGTTGATTGGACTGCTGCGCGATGACGAACGTCGGCAGACAAAGAAGTCCGATCAAAAACAAGACTGATATTCGTTTCACAATTTTCACTTGATTCTCCAATTATTCGCGTTAAGCCCAGATTCCGCAATCGGGCGATTTGAGACCTTTCGAAATGATCTCCCAATACTTAAAGCCGAACTTTGCGCCTTTGCGGGAAAACCGGCGCTTGCATTTACAGATGTGTTCCCGCAAAGGCGCAAATGCGCACAGCGTTGAACTTCGATTCAAATAATTACCCGTCGGTGATTGGTTGGATTCTATCGCGCAATTTGGGTTAAGCCCGGATTTCGCATTGGAATCAAGCCAAAATGCATACGTTTTTCTCTTTGTTGCAACAAAAGACCGGGCTTTGAACATCGGGAAACTGTTGCAACAGCCCTGCGGAATCCGGGTTAATCTTCGTCAAGCCCCAGTGCTTCGTGGGGAGGCATATCCCGAAGTGCCGGGTCTTCAACCGGCACGCGGTATTCCGAAAAAACCGTCAGGGGACGTTGAACTTTCCCCTTTTTCACTTTTTCAGCCAACCGAAAAGCGCGTTGACAGTGATGTCGCGGTTGGTTTCGTAGATCGCTTTGGTCAGCGGAACGCTCATCGGGCAGACTTGCACGCAGTTTTGCGCGTTGCCGCAGTTCGTGATGCCGTCTTCACCCATCACCCCCTCGAGACGTTCGTCGATCGTGATCTTGCCCGTCGGATGCATATTGAACAAACGCGCCTGTGCGATCGCCTGGGGTCCGATATAGTTGTCGTCGAAGTACTGCGGACAGGCTTCGAGACAGCAGCCGCACGTCATACAGCGCGAGTAGGCGTAGCGTTCCTGGGCGACCTCGTTCGAGACGTGCTGTCCCGGCCCGAGATCGTGCGAACCGTCGAGTTCGACCCAGGCGTGGACCTGCTTTAAGTGATCGAACATCCGCGAACGGTCGACCTTCAGGTCACGGACGTTCGGGAACTTCGACATCGGCTCGAGCGTGATCGTGTTCGAGCCGCTCGCGAGCAGGAGATCGTCGACGAGCGCCGAACACGACTGACGCGCGCGGCCGTCGATGACCATCGTGCAGATCCCGCATACCTGTTCGAGACAACTCATATCCCAGACCGGCGGCGTCGTCCGCTTGCCGTCTTTCGTGACGGGGTTCTTGCGGATGTCCATCAACGCCGATATGACGTTCAGATTGCGCCGGTACGGAATCTCGAACACTTCCCAGTGCGATTCCGAGTCGAGCTTTTCGCGTCTCTGAATCTTAAATTCGATCGTCTGCGGCGGATTCGTCAGCCGTTTCTTTTCGTGATGTCCGTTCGTTTGGCTCATAAATTATTTTCACTAAAATCGATTCGCTGATAAATGTCTTTCAAACTCAGTTCGACCTCAACGGACTCGAACTTTACGATGCTCTTGAAACCGATCGTCGCCTTGTGAATCCAACTTCCGTCGGCGTTTTTGGTGTACTGCTCGACGATCGGACTCGCTTGCGAGATCAGAACATATTCTCGCAGTGAATCGAGACTTCGGTACGCGAGCATTTTCTCGCCGCGATCCTTCGCTTCCGTTTTCGCCGAGAGAACCTCAATGATCAGGATCGGATTCGTAATCGTATCGTTGCGGCTCTCATAGAATTCGGCGGCTCCGCAGATCACAAGCACGTCGGGGTAATAGAACTTCCGATAATTCTCGACGTGAACGCGGACATCGGTTGTCAGTGATTCGCATTTCTTCGGCAACTTTCCGGCAACCGCTCGATCGATATTAACGACTATCCGAGCATGATTGACCGAGCTTCCGGCCATCGCCGTGACAATCCCCGCGTCGAATTCGCTCCGATGCTCTGCCTTGTCATCCAACGCCAGATACTCTTCCGGCGAATAGATCTTTCTCGTTCTTGCTTTCAAAGCCATAAGATCAAGCTTCTTTCGCTTTCCCCTTCGAGTAATCGCGCTTGCGCGGTTCGATCAGACCGACATCGACCGATTCGTAGCTCAGAACAGGAGCCTCATTCGAAAATTCCGCGATCGTCGTCTTGAGAAACTTTTCGTCGTTGCGGTCCGGGAAATCCGGCTTGTAATGCGCGCCGCGCGATTCGTCGCGGTTGAGCGCGCCGAGCGTGATGACGCGCGCGAGCTGGAGCATGTTGAACAGCTGGCGCGCGTGCGGAACGGCCTGGGTCGCCCATAGATTCGAATCGTTGATCGAGATATTCTTGAAACGGTCGAGCAGTTCAACGATCTTGTCGTCGGTCGCCTTCAGCTTGTCGTTGTAACGGACAACGGTGACGTTGTCGGTCATCCATTTGCCGAGCTCGTCGTGGAGCTTGTACTGGTTTTCCGAGCCCTCGTTTCGGATGATCTGGTCGTTGATCTCCTGCTGGCGCTTGAGTTCCGCGGCGTGAATGCCGTTCGACTCGGTCGAGCCGCGTTCGACGTTCATAGCATATTCGATCGCCGACGGAGCCGCCACGAAACCGCCGTAAACGCAGGAGACGAGCGAATTTGCGCCAAGGCGGTTCGCACCGTGGATCGAATAATCGCACTCGCCGGCGGCAAAGAGTCCCGGGATGTTCGTTCTTTGGTCGAAATCGACCCAGAGACCGCCCATCGAATAGTGGACGCCCGGGAAAATGCGCATCGGAACGTAGCGCGGGTCGTCGCCGACGAACATCTCGTAAATTTCAAGGATCGCACCGAGTTTGCGCGTCAAAGTCTCGGCCGGGATATGCGTCAGATCAAGGAAGACCTGATTCTCTCCGCCGACGCCGAAACCGTCGAGACAGACCTGGAAGATCTCGCGCGTCGCGATGTCGCGCGGCACCAGATTGCCGTATGCCGGATACTTTTCTTCGAGAAAATACCAGCGCTCAGCCGTCGGGATGTCCTTCGGATTGCGCGCATCGCCCTGATTCCTCGGAACCCAGACGCGCCCTCCCTCGCCGCGCGCCGATTCCGACATCAGGCGCAGCTTGTCCTCGCCCGGAATCGAAGTCGGATGAACCTGGATGAACTCGCCGTTGGCGTATTTCGCGCCCTGCTGGTAGGCGGCCGAGACCGCGCTGCCGGTGCAGGTCATCGAGTTCGTCGATTTTCCGAAGATCAGTCCCGGCCCGCCCGTCGCCATGATCACCGCATCGGCTGCAAACTCTTTTAATTCAAGCGTTTGCAGATTCATCGCAATCACCCCGCGGCAAACCTGATGATCGTCGAGAACGAGCGAGAGCATTTCCCAACCCTCATACTTGTTAACCTTCCCCGCCGACTCGTATTTGCGGACCTGTTCGTCGAGCGCGTAAAGCAGCTGCTGTCCGGTCGAAGCGCCGGCAAACGCGGTGCGATGATGGAGCGTTCCGCCGAAACGCCGGAAATCGATCAACCCTTCCTGCGTCCGCGAGAACGGCACGCCCATCCGGTCAAACAAATTGATGATCTGCGGCGCCATCTCGCACATTCGCTGCACGGGCGGTTGATTGGCGAGAAAGTCGCCGCCGTACACCGTGTCGTCGAAATGCTTGAACGGCGAATCGCCCTCGCCCTTCGTGTTTACCGCACCGTTGATCCCGCCCTGCGCGCAGACCGAATGCGAACGTTTGACGGGAACGACCGAGATCATATCCACATCGTGTCCCGCTTCGGCGATCTTCATCGCCGCCGCAAGTCCGGCGAGCCCGCCGCCGACAATTGCAATTTTTAACCCGTTTGAAGCCATATCAGTATTTTCGATTTTGGATTTTGGATTTTGGATTTTGGACCGCTCAAAATTTCTTCGTGCCGGACGGCCGCGACGTCGCCGATTTGTCGCCCTCGCACAAGAACTGCGGCATCAGCCCGCAAGGCCGAACGAATGAAAGTGCCGCGTTTGTGCCGACGGCGAACAGCCCGAAAGCGATCGCCGCGCAGCCGTAGAGCAAGGTTTTCTGCGCTTTCTCACCGATCACGATGCCCCAGTCGACGGCGAAAAGGAAGATCCCGTAGCCGAGGTGCCACGCAGTCGCGCCGACGCCGAGGATGTAGAAGATCAGGATGCCGACCGAACTGAAGTCCATCGACACGATCGCAAACGCTTGATCGGCGTTGCCGGCGACCGCGACCCGCGTCAGATCGAGCCCGCCGAACAGTCCGAAGCGCAGGTGCAGCAGATGGAACATTATGAAAAAGAAAAGAAAGATGCCGGTGGCGCGCTGAAACACGTAGAGCCAGTTGCGCCCGTAGCCGTAATTCGAAACATTTACCTTCGCCTCGACCGAAATGAAGATCCCGTAAACCGAATGAAACAGCAGGGGCAAGAAAATCCCGAAAACCTCGATGAAAAGAAGGAACGGAAGATGGTGAATGTCCGCGACCGCGTCATTGAAGATCTTTTCCCCGTTCATCGCTTTCGCGTTCGTGAACATATGAACGCCGAAAAAAAGCCCGAGCGGAACGATGCCGGTCAATTGATGTAATTTTCTCAAGAGAAAATTATTGCTGAATTTCATTTCGATATCCCTTATTTATGTAAAGTTACTGCGGTGAAAACATTATATTTGCGCGACCGTTTTTAATCAAACTAACGAATCCCGGCAAATGCTCCCACTGCCTCGGCGAAACTTTTATTATAATTAGCAAATCTGATAAGATAAAATGAATTTTTTTGCTGAAGTTGTTCAGGGAATCTAATAGAGTCGTCGCCCATCCCGCGTTTGGAGTTCCGCCTTCAGGCGGCCCCAAGATCTGCGACTTGCGTGACAACGAATAGTCAACTGACCGGATTATGCACATCGAAACTCTTAAAGTTTTTTGCGATCTCGTCGACCTGCAGAGCTTTTCGCTCGCCGCCGAGCGCAATTTCATCACGCAATCGGCCGTCAGCCAACAGATTCGTTCGCTCGAAGAGAGATTCGAGCGTCGGCTGCTCGAGCGCGTTCGCGGCCGGCGCGAAGTGAAGCTCACCTCCGCCGGCGAAGTGTTCTACCGCGAATCGAAACTCGTCCTCGACTCGTACGACCAGCTCAACGAGAGTATGCGGAGCCTCGTCGGAACGATCGGGGGCACGGTCAAGGTGGCAACGATCTACAGTATCGGCCTCCACGAATTTCCGCCGCGGGTGCGGGAGTTTATGACGAAATTTCCGTCGGTGAAGATCGACCTCGAGTATTCCAGAACGACGCGCGTGGTCCGTGATGTTCTTAACGGGCTTGTCGAACTCGGCGTCGTCGCGTTCCCGGAACCGCGCCGCGGGCTGACGATAGTTCCGATGCAATCGGACCGGCTCGTTCTTATCTGTCCGGTCGATCACGAGTTCGGAGACAGGACCGTGATCGAGGCAAAGGACCTCAAGGGTCGCGATTTTGTGTTATTCGAACGCGATATTCCGACCCGAAAGGCGATAGATCGTATTCTTCGCAAGAAAAACGTCGAGGTTCGCAAGGTAGCCGAATTCGACAACATTGAGACCATAAAACGCGCCGTTGAGGTCGGATTCGGACTCGCGATCGTCCCGCTCCCGTCGGTTGCGGACGAGGAGAAGAATGGCCAGCTGCATATTGTCAATTTCACCGAAAAGGAATGGGTTCGCCCCGTAGGAGTTATCTATCGAAGCGACCGAAACCTGTCGCTCGCGGCGAAGAAATTCGTCCAACTCCTGGAGGCCGGCAAGTTGAACTCCTAACCCTTGACCGAAAAATGCAGGTGGGTCCGATGCATCGAGATTACACCTTGGTTTCTTTCACCGCTCAACAATATGCGGTTTTCGCCATAGGTCTTAAAGCACCCCAAGGGTCCGAAGTTCTCCCATACCCGGTTATCTTCGCTGGCCGCAACCTGTATCGCGTCGCAGATCGTCTGCACTTCTTCATCTAACTGATAGAACGACGTGATCGGTTTGTTGTTTATAGCCGAGATATCGACGGCATTCCCCGAGCGGTGCGGCCCGCCCTCCTTATGTTCTTTGTACGGCTCACTTGTCGAGGAAATATGCACGCTGGAAAGCGTGTAGATGACCGATCCGGAACTGTCAAGAATGCCGGGCTTGATGATCGCCGTCATCACGCCGAGCATCTTCTCGCTGACTTCACAGTCGCTTGCACCGGAATACGTCAAAATCACCCCGTTGATCGACGTTCCAAGTTTTGTGCCCATATATGACGTTCTCCTGCGTTTTCGATACTCCGATGTATAGTTTCCGGCGAACAGAATACAAGGTAACCGCGAAAAATAGAAATACACGGGACGTGGTTTCGTGCATAATAAGGTTCTGAAAATTGGAAAATCCCAGCGGAGGCTCACATGAATTCCATTCCGAAACCATTGACGGGAATTTTCGTCGTTGCAATATCGATATTCGCCGTCATTTTCTTTATCGGCGATTTTGCAAACCGGTCAAGGTCAGCTGCTCAAAGCAACGAGGCGGAATTGTCTTTTTTCGATATCCGCACCGACGACCGGGCGGCCCAGAGCCTCCGAACGAAATTGGTTGAAGAGCGCGACCGACGTGAAATCGATTCGCGGATAAAGCAGTCGGTGAGGGCCGCGGAAGAATTTCGCATCACGATGCCTCGAACCGATCTGGTTCTCGGCCAACTGGCGGTTCCGGAAATTATCAGCGCCGGGCCGTTGCGTACGGACGCATTGTTGACCGAACCGTCGAAAGCTAAGCGAACGGTTATCTTAAGGAATTTCCTCAACGAGAACGTTGCACTGTTCGGCCTTCAAGCGACGCCGCCTAAAGGATTGGATGAGATTGCCGATTACACAAATCCGGACGGAAACCTGTCCTTCGTCAATCTTGGGCAGACGATCAATGGAATTCCCGTATTTCAGGGCGAACTCGCGGCCGGATTCACCCGGCGGAACGAAATCTTCCGAATCGTCAACAATCTCGCCCCGGGACTGTCCGGCGATGCCCTGTCGACTGATTTCGGCAACGGCGAAACGGCGCTTTCGGTTGCGGAACGGCTGACCGGGGCCAAAAACGTCGCGGGCGCTGCGCCTGAACCCTTCTATTTTCCGATTGAATACGGCATCGCCCGGCCGGCGTGGCGTACACGACTCGTGAAAGATGGTCGGGAATACTACGTCCTGACCGACGCTCAAACCGGTAAACTCCTTTGGCTCAAGTCTTTGACCGAAGATCAAACTCAGCCGTCGACATACGAGGTCTACGGAAATACGACCAGTTTGATGCAAACGGCCGACAGTCCGTCGCCGTTCACACCCGGCTGCACCTCGCCGCTAAACTGCCCGCAACCTCCGGCGGTCGCGCGTCAGACGTTCAATTTGATCGGCAACGAGCCGCCGTACGGTTTCAACAATCTCGGATGGATTCCCGACGGTGAGAACCGGACGATCGGCAACAATGCGGAAGCGGGCATCGACCGCGACTCGACGCAGGGCATCGACCCGAACGGTTGGGCCTTCGGCAGTCCGAATCGCAACTTTGTTTACGCATACAATCCGCCGCCGGGAATTCCGCCGCCGGGAGACAATCCTTTTCCGGTTCCCCAGACCTATCCGCCGTCGCCCTATCAACAGGGCTCGATCACGCACGTCTTTTATACCGCAAACCGCTGGCACGATGAATTGTACCGGCTCGGCTTTACCGAGCAGGCGCGCAACTTCCAAACCGACAACTTCGGTCGCGGCGGGATTGGCAACGACTCGCTGGCAGTCGAGATCCAGGAGGGCATCGGCACCAACGGCGCGAACTTCTCGACGCCGGCGGACGGCGGACGACCGCGGGCGCAATCTTACATCTGGACCGGACCGACGCCGGACCGCGACGGCGCGCTCGATTCGCAGGTCGTGGTTCACGAACTGACCCACGGCCTTTCCAATCGATTGCACGGCAATGCTACCGGGCTCGGTTCGAATATGGCGCGCGGAATGGGTGAGGGCTGGTCGGATTTCTACGCGCTCGCGCTGTTGTCGGAACCGGCGGACGATCCGTGCGGAACCTACACCGTCGGCGGTTATATCTCCGAGCAGGTCATCGCCGGTTTCGAGGCCAACTACTATTACGGCATCCGGAGATTCCCGACGGCGCGCCGGCAATGCGTCGGCCCGAACGGACTGCCGCACAATCCGCTGACATTTCGATACCTCAACGCCGATTGCAATACGCTTATCGGCACCACGGCAACCAACCCGAACAGCGCTTATCCGCGCGGACCGTTGGGCGTGACGACCTGCGATCAGGTGCACAACATCGGCGAAGTGTGGGCTTCGGTGTTGTGGGAAGTTCGAGGCTTTTTGATGGACGAGCATGGCGCCGCTGAAGGCAACCGGCGCGCGCTGCAGTACGTCACCGACGGAATGAAATTGGCGCCGCTGAATCCGACCTTGCTTCAGGAGCGCGACGCCATCATCGCCGCCGCGGCGGCTTCGAATCCGGGTGATGTGATCATCGTCCGCCGAGGTTTCGCGGCTCGCGGAATGGGCGCGTCGGCGAGCATCCAGAACGCCGGAACGGGCAACAACAACGCGGTCGTAACCGAAGCGTTCGACATCATCGCGAACGCCCAGATCGGCCCCGGATTCGGCGTCAGCGACGCCATCGGAAACAACAACGGATTCATCGAACCCGGCGAACGCGTAACGTTTACGGTTCCGTTGGTAAACAGCAGCGGCGTGACACTGACGGGAGTCAATCTGCTCGCGCCGGATCTGATTGCCTCGGCATTCTACGGCGACATACCGGATGGTCAGACGGTCGTCAGGAATTTTGCCGCGACGATCCCGAGCAACGCGCCTTGCGGCGGTAATTACGTGATCTCGTTTAATGTCTCAAGCAACGCCGGCCAGTCGATGCAAACGCGTTCGATCTTCACCGGAGCGCCGCAAAGCTCGGCGACTTTTGCGAGCACGACGCCGGTCACGATCAACGACGTCGGGCCGACGACGCCGTACGGGACGACGATCGACGTTTCCGGCCTGACGGGAACCGAGAACCGCATCACGCTCGAATTGACGGGTATATCGCATACGTTCGCTTCGGATCTTGATATGCTCCTCGTCGGGCCTTCCGGACAAAAGTTCATTCCGGTCTCCGACACCGGCGGGAACGCACCCGTCAGCAATGTTACATTCAGCCTGAACGACTTTGCATCGACCGCGCTTTCGACGACGACGTGGTCGAACGGGAGCTACAAACCGGCCGACATAGGCGCCGGCGACACTTTTCCGGCGCCCGCGCCTGTCGGGCCTTACAACAGTCCGCCGCCGACCGGCGCGGCCACGTTCGCCTCGACCTTTTCGTCCAGCTCCTCGAATCTAAACGGGACTTGGACGCTTTATATCGTTGACGATGCGAACAGTGACGCCGGCGCACTCGATGGCTGGAAATTAAAGTTCGAAACCTATGTTTGTGTCGTTTGTCGCATCTGCTTGCCCGGAACGCGCGCGGATTTCGACGGTGACGGGCGGGCGGACCTGAGCGTTTTCAGGCCGACCGACGGAATCTGGTATGAAAACCGTTCGACCGAGGGCTTCACGGCATTCAATTGGGGTTTGGCGGGGGATCGCATCGCCCCGGGCGATTTCAACGGCGACGGACGGACGGACATCGCGGTGTTTCGACCGGTCGCCGATCCCGGCCTTCCGGATTTCTACATCCTGAACAGTGGCGCCGCGACATACTCCGGCGTTTCGTGGGGCTTGCCCGGCGACGTTCCGGTGATCGGCGACTACGACGGCGACGGTTTGGACGACATTGCGGTCTACCGGCCGTCGAACCACACCTACTATGTCCGGAAAAGCGCGACGAACGAGGCTTTGATCTATTCGAATATCGCGTTCGGCGTCCCGGTGGCCGGAGATTTTGACGGCGACGGCAAAGGCGATTTCGCGACATACAGCATCGACGGTTGGTTTCTCTCGCCGTCGAATACCAATTACGGCTCGGTTAACTTTGTTCGTTTCGGGGCATCGGGAGACAAGCCCGTCCCCGCGGATTACGACGGCGACGGGCGGGACGATTTCGCGGTTTACCGGTCATCGGACCAGAATTGGTACGTGCGGCGCAGTTCGGGCGGCGTCACGATATTCAAATTCGGGCTCTCAACAGACATCCCTGTTCCGGCGGATTACGATGGGGACAGTCGGACAGATTTCGCAGTTTATCGCGACGGCGTCTGGTACATACAGCAAACATCGTCGGGTCTGTTGATCAGGCAATTCGGCCTCGGCGGAGACGTTCCGGTTCCGAGCGGGTATTATCCGTGACGGAACGTGCAGTTTTCGCGTCTTTTCCGATAGGAGTGTTTTTGCCCGCCAAACACGCGAAAAACGCGAAAAGTGTTGTTTTTCGGCACAATGTTCTGTGTTTCGTGATCGCGTGTTTAGCGCGGAAGGAATTCTCTGAAACTAAATCCGGGTTTGACGCAAACTGACCGCTTCATGAATGCGGTGACTTTCGGTTCGCGGATCATCTGAATTCGATCGTGCAAGGGGGTTGAAAGAATGTCTCAAAAGAGCTATTACATCGTGTATACGGAATTTCCCGAATATCTTTACGCGTACGTCGAAGGCGAGAACGATAGCCCGGCGATCAGCCGGCAGTATTGGTCGGAAGTGACGGCGGAATGCGCGCGTCTTGGGAAATCAAAACTGTTGATCCACGAAAACATCGAGGAAAACGTTTCGGCAACTGAAATGTTTGAATTTACGAAGGAACTGCCGAAGATGATCCCGCCGACGCTGAAGGTCGCATTCGTCGACCGACAAAAAGAGCATCAGAGCCTTAATCATTTCGGGGAGATCGTTGCGAACAACCGGGGACTGCGGTCAAGGGTCTTCGATTCGGTTGATGAGGCAGCGATCTGGCTTTTGGCCGATTGATCACGCAACTGCCGTCGCCGCCGACGTCGGCGAGATACGGTTCAAGGCATCGCCGAGCAGCTGGGCAAGTCCTTCGGTTTCCATATAGTCGCGTCCGAGCAGCCGGCGAAACCTCTTGTCGCGCGAATCGCCCGTCAACTCCTTCAACATCCCGCGCATAAACGCCGAAACCAGCTCCGGAGCGAACTGCCGGCCGCTGTTGCGCGCAAGATCGTCGACGACCTCATTGGCCGGACGGCGCCGTTTGTAAGGGCGGTCCGTGGTCATTGCATCGAACGAATCTGCGAGGTTGACGATCTTCGCGATGTATGGGATGTCGCGGTCGATCAGGCCGTCCGGGTATCCGCGGCCGTCGAGGCGTTCGTGATGATACTTTGCGGCGAGCGGGACATCGGCGTACGGATGATGGATCGGCAGCAGGATCTCGTATCCGACCGACGGATGTTTCGAAAGTTCCGCCGATTCCTTGGCGTTGATGCGGTACGGGGCGTTGATGATGTTGCGTTCGACGGTGAGTTTGCCGACATCGTGGAGATATCCGGCAACCGCCGCCCCCTCGACTTCGGGCTCATCCCAGCCGAGTTCGAAGGCGATGGCTTCGGAGTATTTTCCGACACGCACGGAATGGCCTTCGGTATATTTGTCCTTGCAGTCGATCGCCGTCGCGAACGCTTTTACGGTATCGGCGTACGTCGTTTTGAGATCGTCGTAAAGCCGACGGTTCTCATCCGCGCGACGTTCCAGTTCGGCCATCAGATTGCGTTGCGCGATGCCCACGCCGACGTGCCGCGCCATCGCGCAGATGATGTCCTTGTCGTAATTCGAATACGGTTCGCCGTTTGCCTTCTCGCCGAGCAGGATGACGCCGACGATCTCGTCGCGGATGACGAGCGGAACAAGAAGCTCGATTCGCTTCTTTTCGAAACTCCGGTCGTAGATCTGGAAATACGGCAAAACCTTTGCCTGTGAAACCTCGATCGGGTAGAGTCCGTTGACCAGAAACTGGCGTTCGTCCTCGTGGCAGAGCGAAAGACTGAGCGGAAATTCCTCACCGAAGCCGCGCACGACCAACATATTCAGTTCGTGGCCGAAACGCGAATAGCGCGCGATGCCGCCGCGCATGATCGCCAGGCTTCCCAGCAACAGATGCAGCGAGGTGCGCATCATTTCTTGAAAATTCTGCTTCTGCGCGACCTCGCTGCCGAGTTCCGCTAGCGCGCCGAAGGTATGTATGAGTTTCTGTGAATTTTCCATTTCAAAAAGTAAGCGGTTAGCAGTGAGCAGTATGCCGTAAGCAGTGAGCAGTATGCCGTAAACGAGTTCGAAAAAGATCTGCCCTTGCTCACAGCTATCAGATTACAGTGATCTCAGGACAAAACCCGCGTGGATAATCACAGGTTCTCACTGCTCACTGCTCACCGCTCACTGCTTACTGCTCACTGCTCACCGCTCACGCCATCTGAACATGGTTCGTCAGGCCGAGCATCTCAAACAGTTCCTGTGTCTCTTCCCTGACCTCTGAGAATACGACTTCGGCGCCGGCGTCCTGGGCTGCGTCGATGACGCCGAGAAGGATCGAAACGCCGATGCTGTTGACGATCTCGGTCTCCGCAAAATTGACGATCAGCCGCCGCGCGCCCGCTTCAAGTTTACGACGACACTCGCGCTCGATCGTTTCGCCGCTGATCTTGTTCAGATAGTCGCCCGCGAGAACGGTCGCCGTTTCACCCGTCGAACTGACGGTAATTGTATTTGTTTCCACGTTTTGCAAGCTTGGTCGAGTCTAATTTGAAACTGAAAGTTAAAGTAGAACTTTAGGTCGGAAAAGTCAAACGATTTTGGATTTGTAATTTGGGCTTGTGCGCAAAGTTGCGATCAGCCTTTTTTTTGGTCTGTACTCTCGCAACAGACTCAGTGTTCACGAATTATCACAGACGCTTTCTGCTCGAAAGAATTTACCTTGTTCGTCAGACCCACCCATCGCGTTATGGAAGAAGCCATCGCTCTGTTAGCTAAGCCTGGATGTTTGCGGTGAATTTACGCCAACCGATTACTGTAGTTCTTTCCACGCACGAAACTCACTCGGACGAACTTTGAATCGAGCAGCATTTCCGTCATGCAGACTAATGATCTCAGTTTCGACCAGATTGAATAGTGCACTACTGTCAGTTTCCGGAAGGTTTTGCTTTTCGATTAGGTCGCGGATTTTTTGTACAACTTCATCTGCTGTCACTCTATCGAGAATTATCGACCGGACGATTTCCCGAATGAGTTCGCGATACTTAAGCCTCAGCAGATTGGGCTCACCCATCGACCTCTGAACCGGGGTGTACCGCTGAGAAGACCTATTGTAGGCCCAGATGTAGAGATCGCGAATCAGGCTTACATCGTTCTTTTCGTAAACCCCTAACATTGCGCTCACATAGGCGTTCTGTCCAACGTCGGTAAAAGATAGTGGTCTTAGGTTTTTCTTTATCAATGGAATGTTTGCCACAAGTCGCGCAGTCCTTTTGTTCACGTCCTCAAATGCCTGCAGGTAAGATAGATGCACAATGGAAAAAATTGACTGCTCGAATGGATCAGTTATTGCGTTGATTTTCTTTATTATGAGATCGAAGCATTCCCGTATGACCGGAGGGTTTCCTAGGGGAAGGTATGTTGATCCTCCGATACCGACCAACAGCGATCGTAATCGTCCCGATGCTGTTGGGTCCCCCAATAGATTTTCGGATAGAAGTGCATGAATACTGCAAATCTCGAGCGATGTGATGGACTCCTCGGCAGCAGACTCAACGAGGAATTCGATAGCTGCCTTGTGATTCAGAATCATTTGGGCTTCGGATGCGTCCTTTCCCGTAGCTATCTCGCCGAATTCGATCAACCGTTTTGTCTCAAGTAGGGAATATGTATTTCCCTCAAGGCGGCTTGAATTCCAGGACAAGTCGATCAACAGTCGATCCAATATATTTCGGGCAAATGTACCTGCCGGACGTTCGATTTCTTCGACTCGTCCGACCGACAGTAACTGAGCGCGTTGATCATCAGTCAGATAGAAGGTTTTATTTGGCTCGTAGGAGCGGATAAAGTCCTGATTATATCCGACAGGCTCTCGCTTCTTTATGTCCTGAGAAACATAACCTAGTAAAACCTGAGAGTTCGGAGAAAGCTCAATTCCGCTGAAAGCGTTATATTCTCGTGTTTCGACCACAACCGACTCGTTTTCCGCCGGAAGTTCTTGCGCAGATAATATGTAGACCCGTGAGCGTCCAGAGCCTTTCGGGACAATCAACTGCCTCTCTTCTAACGAAATCAGGGCTCGTCGAATCGCTTTGCGTTCAGTGTCATTGCTCTTGGATAGACCCGCGGCCCCTGCGATCGAACGGATGCTGACCGTCGGCTCATCGTTAAGCAGTCGGAGAATTATGTTTGCGAGTTCAGCAGTTTTCTTCGGTTCCCGCATAGGTGACCTATGGCCGTAAACAGGACATCTTAGTGTCCTGTTTACATTTTTAGGACATTATGCCAGTAAAACTCTTCTCTTGCGAGTCCGATTGGTGCGCCTCGGTGTTCCTGCATAGCCAAAAACGTCAAAACAGAACGCAATAAGGTCCCAATTACGATTAAATAGGACAATATAGTCCTTTTGCGGTATCCGCAAGGAAAAATGAATCCTAATTGAATTTCGGCCTGGGAAAACTGAATCTCGAAGTAGTCACATGAGTTTCTTGACCATCGAGATCCGCGTACCGTCGTCGGTCTGTTCGATCTTGACCTCGTCCATCAGCGAGCGCATCAGTTTGAGGCCCCAGCCGCGGCGGCCCTCGGACGGATTGATCTCACGAGTCTGCTTGTCCTTGAGACGCAGACCGCGGTTCGAAACCGTGATCGTGATGCGGTCGTCCCCGACCACGAACTTTTGATATATCTTGCGGTCCGGGCTGTGCGAATGTTCGGCAGCATTGATACAGGCTTCGACCAGCGCCGTCTTTATCTGATTTATGGCTTTCGGCGCAAAATGATGGCGTCGCGCGATCTCTTCGATGGTTTGCGCGGCGATGATCTCCGTGTCTTCACCCATCGGAACGACCATCTCATACTCGTTCGACTTGCGCGCGGCACCGACCGGGGCGCCAAGAAATCCGATGAGCAGATCGACCTGTTTTCGGCTCGACCCGAGCGCGCCGCGCTCGTCGAGAACTTCGCGCGCTTCCGCCGAAAATCCTTCGGGCGCGACGAGCCAAAGCTTGTAATTCTGAAAATTGCAGACGAGCGCGACCATTTCCAGGCGATCGCACCAGAATTCCGTCAGATCACGCGAGGCTTCTAGCTTCGAATCGATCTCCGCCGCGATCCAGACGATCTCGTCGCCGTCGCGGTAGCTCGACTCGCTGAAGCCGAGCGCGACCGCCGAACGGTTGCGCTCGATAACCTGCGAGATCGACGGGTAAACCGCAACGGTGTGTGCCGCGTAAACGATCTGCGGCAAAGTCACTCGATCCGTTTCGCGACGCGCGGTTTCGATGATCTCGGCGTCAGGCAGCCCCTTGAGATCGTCGCGGAACGCGCCGTAATCGAACAGCGAGCGCGGAATTTCCTGATGATCGAAGGCAGCAAGCAATTCTCGCAGTCCAAGCGCAGAGTTCTCGCGGTAGAAGGCGGCCATCGTCACCGGCGCGCGCTTGACGAATCCGGCGAGCGACTCGCCGATCGTCAGGGCACGGTTCTGTTTCGCGGTTTCGAGGCGGTAACGTCCCTCCAGATAGTCGCGGAGCGGCAGATTCTCGCGCGCCGGTTCGATCAGGTTAGATGTTAAACTGATGAATTCGTTGATGTTAAGAGCGTCTAGCAAACGATAATAAGACTCCGCGTCGAGATCGAACGGTTTCCGCCAGTCTTCCGCGTGGATCGCACCGGTGTCAGGCCGGTAGATATCGAATAGCGCGCCGACGACCTGTTTCTGAATTTTCGCATCTCGTGAAACCTGTCCCAGCAAAGCACCGAAAAATCTTGCCGTTCGACCGCCGAAGACCTCGTCCGTATAGACCTTCTGAACGCGCGCAAAACTGTTCAGTTCAACATCCTGTTCCGACGCCGACTGGACCAAATTGGAGATGAACGCGGGATTTCCACCCGACTGGATCGCAATCAGATCCCGTGCCTGATCAGTTATCGCGACCTGCAGTTTACCGGCCAGACGCTCCGCAAGGTCTCCGGCATCGGCAAACTTCAGCGGCCCGAGTTCGGTTGTCTCAAGCGCGATCGCATCGAAATCGAACCGTCGTCTCGAGGCAAAGACGAACGGCATCTCAAACCGCGCGAAAACCGCGACCAGTTCGGAAAGCAGATCAGGATCGGCCGCGTGCTGGTCGTCGAGCATCACAAACGACCGCGCGCCGTTTGCGTACGCGCGCAACGGAGCACCGAGAGCTGTCCGAATGAATGCACGCTCGTTGTTCAGCCGGCTTTCAAGTCGGCACGTTTCGAGAAGCCGATCGATCCAATGCGTATCTCCCGGAACCGCGATCTGCGAGATCTCGCAGATGTCGCCGCCGAAATTCAAAAGGTCGCCGCGCTGACGCCGGAACGCGACGGTTTGAAGGATAAATTCCTGCAGAAACCTTAGCGAGGCGTCGGCCGCGTTTTCGGATTGCTTGAACCGGAAGTAGAACGGTATCGGACCGTTCTGATCGGCAAACAACCCGTCGAAAACCTGCCGCAGTAATTCTGAAACGCCGAGCCCCGGCGCCGCGATCAACCGGACTCCGTGAAGACCGCCAGATCGGTGGGCGTGCGTCAGCAGACCCTTCAGTTCCGCCTCGCGCCCGACAAAATCGTCCGCCGCCACCGTCGCGATAATTCTGTTTTGAACTTCTTCTTCCATTAATTGCCGCCAAACTCAGCCGAATCGTGCACCTTGACGTTGTTCTTTCCGGCAGCCTTCGCCTCACGCATCGCCTCGTCGGCAGCGCTGATGATCTCCTCGGCGGTTGCGACGCCGTTACCGTACGCCGAAATACCGATGCTGATCGTGATCGGGCGCTGCGGGAATTCAATTCTCTCTACGCTATGCCGGATACGTTCAGCGATCGTCCTCGCCTCGGCGAGCGTTGTTTGAGGCAACAGAACGCAAAATTCTTCGCCGCCGTAGCGCGCCGCAATGTCCGCGCCGCGCAAGGTTCCCTTCATCGCCTTGACCGCCTCGCGCAACACATTATCGCCGACAAGCACCCCGAAGTCCTTGTTAAACTTGCCGAAGTCGTCGACGTCGATCATCAGGAAGCTCATTGGATACCCGTAACGGTTCGACCGCTTGATCTCTTCCGCGAGTCGTTCTTCGAGATACCGGCGGTTCAGCAACCCCGTCAGCGGGTCGGTCACGGACAACTGTTCGAATTCGCCGGCCTTGCTTCTGAGCGCCGCGCGATCAAGCACGACCGCGACCTGCGGCGCGATGGCTTCGAGAACGTCGAGATCGACCTGTGTGTAAGCGGTTCCGTCGGCTTTGTCGGCGACGTTCAAAACGCCGACGCGGCGGTCTCCGATAACGAACGGATAACAGATGAACGACCCGGTCTTGTAGCGCCAGTCATCGGGAGCGGGGCCGAGTCCGATCTTCGTGACATCGCCGACGACGACCGGTTTGCCTTCGGTCAAAACTCCGCGCGCAACGCGCTCCCCGAGCCCTTCGGCGCTCTCGGCGATCAGTTCCGCGGTCGATCCGAGCGCGGCCCGGATCGATAGCTTATCCGTCCGCTCGTCGAGCAACAGCAGCGAACTCCGCTCGGAGTTCATCAGCTCGGCCGAGATCTGTATGAATTTCGACCAAAAATCTTCGGCGTCAAGATCTTTCAGGCTTGAATTGAAACGATCGACTGCCTTTGCCAGCCAACTTCGCCGGCGAACCTCTTCCCGCAGCCGAAGGACCTCGATCTCGGATGCGACCGAATGGCAGAACCTTGAAAGGTGCCCCGTCAGGTATTCGTCCTCGACCGCGTCCGCGACGACCAGCGCGTTCTGAACTTCGTCGCCGACGGCGATCGGATAAAGGGCGACTGATCGGCGTTCGGTGTCTTCGCCGGTGATCGTCCGCTCGCGCAGCCTGAGCGGCGTCGCACTCTCGATCGCCTGAAACAAGCGTCGGTCGCGGGGATCGAAGGTGACACGGAAATGCTGGTTTTCGAGCTTGCCGGTCGCGGACGTGACTTCGAAACCTCGTTCACGAAGTTCAAGCCAACCGAGCGATGCAAGTCCGTAACGCCGCTGCAGAAATTCGAGGATCGAGACGCAGGCGTCGTGATATTTCAGGCTCGCGAGCGATCCGAAAAACGATCGCCACGCCGCGAGTTCTTCCGATTCGGGACTCGGCGGTCCGCTGACCGCGACGATCCCGGCCGGTTTCTCCTGAAACTCGCGGAGCATCTGATCGATCGTTGACTTCTGATCGGTCTGTTCCGAAAGCGGAGCTTCGCCGGCAGGCTTCGGTATCGGCATGGATTGGGCTTCAGCGTCATTTGTCACGACGGCCGACCCCGCGTTTGTGGCGCGTTCGCTTGGAATTTCAAGTAGCGGCGTATCCGCCGTTTCCACGGCGACGGCGCTCTCGGCGACAGTTTCTGCGATTTCCGGTACCTGCGTTTTCGGCGATTCGACCGGAAACGCGCCGATCTTGGTCGTCGCGTCGCGGATATTCCGTTCTGAACTCGTCAGCAGGACGTTGCCGAATACTTTGGTCGGGGGAAATTTGTTCCAGTCGCCGGAAACCGCGCGCTCGGTCGCGCGCCGGTAGTTTTCGGCCGACGTGAAAGCGCGGCCGACGATGGCGACCAGCGTTTTTTCGGTTTTGAGTCGGACAGCGATGCAGTCGAGTCCCGCGAAGCATCGATACGAACCGCGGTCCTCGCCGGCAAACTGATGCGCTCGGCCGCAGAATTCGGCGCACGACGAAGCGAATTCATCGGACGCCGACAACACCTCGCAGATCGAGTTGTTGTTCACCGACAAGACAATATCCGAATTCTCGTCGACGACAACCACTGCGAGGGCATTGTCTTCGGCGATCTTCGCGAGTTCAGCTTGAGTCACTTCCGTCATTGGTTCAGTTTCCGGAGTACGCAAATCCATAATACGGACACGCGTCCCGGCGCTCAATCGAGCTTCGGCATACTGTCTAAATAGGATTAATCGATAACGGGTTTCAGGAAAAGTCTGATGTGCTCAGGTCAGTGCCAACTGATCACGGCTTTGTTTTCATTCTTCACAATTGCCACTAGCTTCAGTGGTCCGGCATTCGAGAAATCCCCCCGCTTCAGCCGGACCGCTAGCTTCAGAGGCTGTGTTAAAACTCGTGATCGCGGCTTTGTTTTCATTCTTCATAATTGCCACTAGCTTCAGCTAGTGGACAAGGCTGCAAATGATTCCGGCTTTAGCCGAATCAGGGCGCGGGTCCGGCTGAAGCCGGGGGATTTCTCGACTGCCGGACCACTAGCTGAAGCTAGTGGCAATTATGAAGACAGCGGCAATTATGAAGCCATTGGCAATTATGAAGACAGTGGCAATTATGAAGCTGGTGGCAATTATGAACAGACAAAGAGAATAAGCGGCAACGATGCATTTTGACACAGGCTCAACCGCGGCCGGTACTGTTTGAGGCGCCATAGTCAGTTGTGGTTGGACGTCGTCATCATTCGACAACCTATTCGTCGACGTATGGCTTTTCGGGAGTCACCCGCAGACAGGCGACGTAGTGGCGCGGTTTGATCTCGACGAGTTCGGGGATCCGCGTCTTGCATTCGGGTACTGCATACTGGCAGCGTGTGTGAAAATGGCAGCCCGGGGGCGGGTTGATCGGGCTCGGGACGTCGCCCTTGAGAATGATCCGCTCGCGCTTGGCTTCGATCTCGGGGTCGGGAACCGGAACGGCGGAGATCAGCGCTTTCGAGTACGGATGGAGCGACTGCTTGTAAATATCGGCGCCGTCGGCGAGTTCGACGATCTTGCCGAGATACATCACCGCGACGCGGTCGGAAAGATGGCGGACGGCCCGCAAATCGTGCGAAATGAACAGATACGTTAGATTCTTTTCGGCCTGAAGCCGTTCCATCAGGTTCATTATCTGAGCCTGGATCGATACGTCGAGCGCCGAGATCGGTTCGTCGGCGACGATGAATTCCGGATCGACCGCCAGCGCGCGCGCGATCCCGATACGCTGCCGCTGGCCGCCCGAGAACTCGTGCGGATATCGTTTGACGAAACGGCGCGAAAGACCGACGGTCTCCATCAGATCCTGGACCCGCTTCTCTATCGAATTGCGCCTCTCCAGCTTGAACGTCCTTATCGGTTCACCGATGATCGCGCCGACGGTCATCCGCGGATTGAGGCTCGCATACGGATCCTGAAAGATCATCTGAAGTTTGCGCCGCTGGTCGCGCATCGCGCCGGTGGAAAGATGCGCGAGGTCTTTGCCGTTGTACATTACCTGTCCGCTCGTCGGTTCGGTCAAGCGCAGTATTGCCTTGCCGAGCGTCGATTTTCCGCAGCCCGACTCGCCAACGAGACCGAGCGTTTCGCCGCGGTTGATATCGAGCGAAACGCCGTCGACCGCCCGGACGACCGATCGGCTCTTACCCGAAAACAGTCCGCCGCCCGAACCTTTGAAAAAGACCTGCAGATTGCGGATCGAAATAAGTGCGTCGTCCGACGATTCGAGTCTTTTGGTCGAGGCGTCGTAATCGCGGACCTGTATCTTCTTTCCGGCATCGCCGGCCGGGACTCCATCCGCGGTCAGGATCACCGTGGTTCCGCAGAATTTGCATTTCTGCGACTTTTTCCCGTCGTATTCCAGCGAAGCCGCGCAGGTTGGACATTTGAATGCTTTTGCCATATTTCTAATCCGAAAACTATGAACCGATTCTTGGAGTTTCGATCTTTACCGGTGTGTCGAAATCGTAAGTTGTCGTGACACGCTGCGTCTGAGCGCCGGCGCGGTTTTCGACGACGGTCTTGAGAACAAGTTTCGTCTCTTCGTCAATCCACATTTTCGTCGCCGAGTCGGCCGCGCCGCCGCCCGATCGGTGACCGTAGACCGTCGTCTTGCGCCCGTTAAGAGTTTCGGTCCCGATGACCGCCACGTTCTGGATCTTCTTCACGTCCTCTTCCGTGAGCGCGTTATCCTGGATCTTCTTCAGGCCGCTCATATCGAAGTCTGACTTTTGCCATTTGCCGTCTTCCTTAGTGTAGGTCTGATCGCCGACAACGATCGCCTCGTTGGTTCCCTGTTTGAAGTAGAACCGGTCCGGCGCGACATATTTGATCTCGCCGCTCAGCGCCGGCATATTTTCGATCTCGGTCTTCGCCGACCAGAATTTGAGATCCTTGAGTTTGCGGGTCGAAGAGACGACATCTTCCTTCGCCTTTTCGCTTTCCGGCGAGTTCGCGTCCGGCGTTGTACCGGTGTTCGCATTCACCGGCGCGACATTCACCGGCGGAACCGCATTCTTCGAATCGGAACCGGACGAGCACGCCGCGAAAAGGATCGCGGTGACGGCCAAACCGATCGTAAAGGTGTATCGTATCATCGCTTCCCGGCCCTTTCGTCAACAGATTCCCGGTAAACTTCCGCGGCAAAATGACACAGCGAATGATGCCTCGGATTGATCTGGACAAACGGCGGAAATTCGGTTCGGCAGACGTCCTTTGCCCGTTCGCACCGTTCCGCAAACGGGCATCCCGGCGGCAAATGCGCGACGTCGGGCGGCAGTCCGGGAATCTGGTAAAGTTCCTTTCCCTGTTCGTGCGCCGGATCCGGGACGCTTTTGAGCAGCCCTTTCGTGTACGGATTGGCCGGCGTCGCGAAAAGTTCGGCCGTCGGCGCCTGTTCAAAGACCTTTCCGGCGTACATCACGATGATGTTGTCCGTCATTCCGGCAACGACGCCGAGGTCGTGCGTGATGAGAATGACGCTCGTTCCCATCCGTTTCTTCAGATCCTTGATCAGTTCGAGGATCTGTGCCTGGATCGTGACGTCGAGCGCGGTCGTCGGTTCGTCGGCAATGAGCAGCTCGGGATCGCAGCTGAGCGCCATCGCGATCATCACGCGTTGCCGCATCCCGCCGGAAAACTCGTGCGGATAGCCGTCGACGCGGCTTTCCGCGTCCGGAATCCCGACGACCTTGAGCATCTTGATCGCGTGATCGTAAGCCTGCTGTTTGGTGTGGCCGAGATGGAGCCGCGTGACTTCCATCAGCTGTGTCGAGATCCGCAGGAACGGATTGAGCGACGTCATCGGGTCCTGAAAGATCATCGCGATGCGTTTGCCGCGGATCTTGCGGACCTCGTCGATCGAAAGCCCGAGGACATCGATCCCGTTGAACGCGATCCTGCCGCCGACGATCTTGCCCGGAGGTTCGGGAATGAGACGCATCACCGAGAGATTCGTCACCGACTTGCCGCTGCCCGATTCGCCGACGATGCCGAGCGTTTCGCCTTTTCTGAGGTCGAACGAGATGCCGTCCACCGCTTTGACGAGGCCGTCCTCGGTCTGAAAGTACGTCTTCAGCCCGTCAACCGATAATATTGTGCCGTTGGTTTCGCTCATTGATTTTGGATTGCTTTGCGTTTCGCGTTGCTTTGGGTCGTTGCCAAAACCAAACCACGAAGTACACGAAGCGACACGAAGAAACTATTTTGCTTCCGAGCATTGCCGGATCCCGCCGTTCTCGACGATGTCGATGACCGTCACTACTTTCTTGCCCTTGTATTTCGCGTAGAAAAAGCTGACACCGCGGTACTCGAGTCCGTCGTTGGACTTTCCGTAGATCTTGTAAACCTCCTCAAGAGTGCTCTTGCTCAGCGTGATCCCCTTTCCGGTTTTCACCTGATACGGCGAGCGCATCTCGATATCGAAGATCGTGCTTTTGCGGTCCGCCTGGCAGTAGTAAAAAGAAATTCCGCCGGGGTAAACCATCTGCGCCGAGTATTTCTTATGTTTGACGACCTTGGTCGGCTTGCCGAGTTTCTTGATGACGTCCTTTGAGGTCGATCTGCCGACGAGTATTCCGTCGATCCCGACGCCTTCCTTCGCAACTTTGAGCTTCGCGGTTTCCTGTTTTTTGTTCTTTACCGTCTGCGCCGAAACAGCGGCTGACCCGGCACAAGTCAGCGCGCAGACGATCATTAAATTGAGCAACTTTTGTTTCATTTTCTCCTCCAGTTTCGGGGGCGAATTCAGCTAAAACTTACGTGTCTGCGGATCGAGTGCGTCGCGCAGGCCGTCTCCCAAAAAGTTGAGCGAAAAGAGCGTCAGCGCCATCGTCACGCCCGGGAAGATCATCTGCCAGGGATAGATGCCGATGCTCTTGATGCCTTCCGCCGAGAGACTTCCCCACGACGCGAACGGCGGCTGGACGCCGATCCCGAGAAACGACAGGAACGCCTCGGTCAGCATCACGCTCGGGATCGTCAGCGTCGCGTAAACGATCACCGGCCCGAGCGCGTTCGGTACCAAATGCCGGAAAATGATCGCCGGGGTCGAAACGCCCGTCGCCCGCGCCGCGAGCACGAACTCCTGATTTTTGAGGCTCAGGATCTGACCGCGGACGACCCGCGCCATCGTCAGCCACGAGACGCATCCGAGGGCGAAGAAAAGCAGAAATATCTGGCTCAAGCCCTGGTTGTTCTCGCCGCCGAAAAACGCCGAGATCGCGCGAATCCAGTCCGGCGTGTTCTCCTTGCCGAATACCGCCAATAAAACAATGACGATGAGGATGTACGGAATCGAGAACAATATGTCGACGAAACGCATCATCAGGTTGTCGATGAATCCGCCGAGATATCCGGCGATCGCGCCGTACGAAACTCCGATCACGAGCGAAACCAGCGTCGAGATAATGCCGACCATCAGCGAGATCCGCCCGCCCTGCAGGACCCGCGCGAGAATGTCGCGGCCCGCGTCGTCGGTCCCCATCGGGTGACTCAAAGACGGCGGAAACGATTTCGTCAGCGCAGATTCCGGCGGAATAAAGTCGAAAGTGTAACCCGTCGCGCGCTCGATGATCCACGGACCGAAGATCACGGCGACCGCCATCACCGTCATCACGATCAGTCCGAAAACCGCCAGCTTGTTTTTCAGCAGGCGTTTCCAGGCGTCGGCCCAGAGTGATGCTCCTTTTACGATCTCAGGATTTTGCGTCATATTCGTTTATTCGTAGCGGATCCGCGGATCGAGGAACCCGTAAGAGATATCCACCAAAAGATTGAAGACCATGATCAGGATCGACAGGAAGGCGACGATGCCGAGAATGAGCGGTTCGTCGCGGTTCAACACCGCCTGAATAAAAATGTTTCCGAGTCCCGGGATCGCAAAAACGCGCTCGACGACGACGGTTCCGGCAAGAAGTCCCGCCAGCGCCGGTCCGGTAAACGAAATAACGGGAATCAGTCCGCCGCGGATCGCGTGTCGCAGCAGGACCGTCTTTTCGTCGAGTCCTTTTGCGCGGGCCGTTCGAATATAGTCCGACCGCATCACTTCGAGCATTCCGGCGCGAGTCAGACGCGCGATGTACGCGGCGTAGATCGCCGACAGCGTGATCACCGGCAAGACGAGCCCGGCGGCGCTCCAACGGGCCGGCGGGAGCCAGAAAAGCCACAACGAAAATATGAGCACAAGAATCGGGCCGAGCACGAAATTCGGGATCGAAAGTCCGAGCATCGCGAGCGACATCGAACCGTAGTCGAACGCCGAATTTTGTTTCAGCGAGGCGATGATCCCGGCCGTAAGCCCGACCGCCAGGGCAACCAGATACGCCAGAAATCCCATCGTCGCGGAATACGGAAAGTGCCGCCTGATGATCTCGTTGACGGACTGTCCCTCGTACTTGAGCGAATCGCCGAAATCGCCGCGGACGACGTTCCACATCATCATCCCGTACTGTTGATACCAGGGCTTATCGAGACCGTATTTCTTCTTGATATTCGCCTCGACCGCCGCCGGAAGTTTCTTTTCCGCCGAGTAAAAGCTTCCGGGCGCGATCCTGATCAGACCCCACGTCAGCGTGATCACGATCAGCGCCATCGGGACGATCAGCAACAGGCGTCGAATGATGAAACTTAGCATAGTCTTTATTTTACGAGCGATTCCTCGAGTTTCTTGAGCTGCTCTTCAACCTGCGGATCGGAGCGCTCCATAATTTCGTTGACGTCCGTGTCCCATTTCGCCGGATCGCGCTCGAGATAAACGAATTTCCACGTAAACAGCGTTCCCGGATTGGGATAGAGTCCTTTGACCCAAGGCTTTTTCACCCAATTCGTCGCGTTGATCGTGAGCGGTATCGACGGCAGTTGATCCCGCAGATAATACTCGCAGCGGGCGAGCAGTTCGTAGCGCTTTTGCGGATCGAGTTCGGAATTGGCGTCGTCGAGCATCTTGTCGTATTTCGGATCGTGGAATCCCGCGCCGCCGTCGTTGACCACACCGTAATGGAGGCCGAGGAACGTGTACGGATCCATATAGTCGCCGGACCACAAGCTCTGCGCGAGACCTTCGTAACGCATCGCATTGCGGTCGGCGAGAAACGTCTTGAACTCCTGATTCTTGAGCGGGACGGTGATCCCCAAATTCTGCGCCCACTGCGCCTGGATGAATTCGGCGATCTGCCGGTTCGATTCGGTGGTGTTGAATGTCAGCGAGATCTTGTCGGTCGGAAAACTCGGACACTCGAATTTGCCGCCGTTCTCGATCACCGGAAATCCTGCCTCGGTGATCAGTTTCCTGGCGCGCGCCGGGTCGAACTGTTTCTGGAGCTTCTCCCAGTCTTCAGGCGAAATGCCCTTTTGCTTGCGGATCTCCTCACCGACTTTCGCCATCGCCTTGTCGTAATCGGGGAAGATCCCCGTCGGCGTATAGAAATATAGCGGCTTGGTGATCTTGCGGAACTTCGAAAGCGAGACGCGATCGATCGCGAGCGAGAACGCCTGCCTGAGTTTCGAGTTGTCGAACGGAGGCTTGCGGACGTTGAAACTGTAATAGGAGGTGGCGTTCTCCGGCAGGTTCATATACTCGTCCTTGTACTGCGAGATCTCTTCGATCCACGCCGCCGGAACCGAATGATTGAGGATCGCGTCAACCTCGCCGGCTTTGTACAAATTCAGCTGCGTCGCCTGTTCCTCGATCATGTAAAACTCGATGCCGTCGAGATGGACGTTTTCCTTGTCCCAGTAATTCGGGTCGCGCTCGACGATCAGCCGATCGTACGGATGATACTCCTTGACCCTGAACTGGCCGCTGGTAACGATATTCTCGGGACGCGTCCAGTTCTTGCCGTATTTTTCGATGGTCTGCTCGGGGACGACGCGGAAGAACTGGTGTGTCAGGAGACCGACAAAGAACGGCGCCGACTGGCGCAGAGTGATCCGCAGCGTGTAATCGTCGATCGCCTCGACTCCGATGTCCTTCGCCTCGACCGGAATAAATGACGCCGCGGCGATCTCTTCCGGGAACATATTTTCAAGAACGAATCGGTTGGCGTATGCGAGTTTGCCGATCGGCTTCTTCTTCGTCTTCTCTTTCTCGGCGATCTTTGCCGCATCGGTCAATTCCGCGATCTCTTCGTCGATCTTGGCGTTGCCGTCGGCGCGTTTCTTGTTTTCCGCCGCGATCTGATCGGCGAGTTTCTGGGCCGCTTCCGGCAAAGTCAGCGAAGCGAACCAGTCCTGCGCGAACAATGAACCCGCATCCGCCGATTTGTTCAAGCCGTCGGCGAGCGCCTGTTTGCCCGCATCCGAACATTCCGCAGCGCAAGCGAGCGCTTCCGGCGAAAGGTTCGCGGCGAGAAACTTTGAAAGCGCGTCCTGTCCGTCCTTGATCTTGGCCGCAAGTCCGGCCGGATTATTCAAATCCGCCGCTTGGAATTTGAGCAGCTCCTTTAGTTTCGGCGTGCTCTCGACCGCTTGCGCGCGTTTCAGCGGGTCGTCGGAAACGGTCAATCTGGAAGGCGAATGAAGATACGTGTGAAACTCGGTTTCCGGACCGAACGGCTGGCGTTCGGCCGCAGCCGCGGGTTCATCGGCAACATCGTTTTCGGTGACGAATTTCCCGTTCCGCTCGACAAACATCTCGTGGCCGTTGTACGCCTCGGCATATTTGATGAAATACCCGAGTTGGACCGACTGAGACAGAACCTCGGGATCAAATCCCCGGCGGAAGCTGTAAACGAAGTCTTGTGCCGTGATCGGCTTGCCGTCACTGAATTTGCCGTTCTTCCGTAGATGGAAAATAAACTCGTCGACTTTCGGCGAGCTTTCCCATCGTTCCGCCAGCGACGGGATCGGCTGGAGAGTCTTCGGATGATAATCGACCAGTCCTTCGTAAAGCGCGCCGTAGATTCTCGCCTCGGGTTGGCCGGTTGAGATCTGCGGGTCGAGCGAGGCCGGTTCGGAACCCGAGATATAGCGCAGGACGTTGTCTTTCGGCATCTTCATACTGCCGAAATAGCGGCTGGGTTCCGAACTTGAACAACCTGAAATGATCAATGCCGCTGCCATCACAACGGTGCAGAACTTCATAAAACTGATTCGAGTCATCTCGCGGAAACTCCTCTGTATGAAAAAAATCTCGGACTCTTTTGTTGAATTGCTAACGTTGGAGAGAACAGGACAAGTGTCGCAACTGCCTAAAGTTACCACGTTACGGGTTTTGCAGGCAAGAACCTGCGGTTCGGGCATTTCGACATCCGCCGACGAACTTTACGATTCTTTCTTCGGTGTTTTGGGTTGCCAGCCGGTATCGATCCTCACGTCTCTGAGCGACGGCGCGTCGAGCACATTCAGTTCGAAACCGAGGACGTACGGCTTGATGAGCGAGTATGAAGTCGGGAAATAAAGGGGTATCGCCGGAATGTTCTCGATCGCGTCAAGATGACGCAAAACCAGTTCCGACTCCTCGCCCTCCGCGTTTTCCACGGCTTCCGGCGACGCGGCGGGCACCGTCGGAGAAGCGCTCGGAACGGGCGACGGGCTCGCGTTGGGATCGATCACGGCTTCGGGTTTTTTGGGCGGCGCGAAGATCGCCAGAAGTGATGCGAGTTCGTCAGACGAAGGCAGGACGACGCCGCGCCGTATGAGATCGAACTCGCGGATTCCCCGAATCCTCTCGATCTCGGCCGACTCGACGACAACGATCTCGGTCCTGACGTTCAGCTCCTGCTCCCACATCTTTGCGACGAGTCGCGCGATGCGCTGCTGCACGTCATTTCGATTGACCACGAGGCGCAACGTCGGAAATTCGGTACCATTCGGAAAACCGGCCTCTTCGAGGAGCTTTTTCGCGCGCTCGGTACTTTCCTCGAATTTTTCCGTTTCGCCGGCACCGAACGGAATGTACGAAAGCGCCGACCGCGTCGAACCTTCCATCTCGCCGGCGGTGATCCGGTCGCGGTCGATCGAGATCGTCAGCGCTTCGCGGACGCGCCGGTCGCTGAACGGCGGCTTCTCGCGGTTGAATTCGTAGAAGTTCAATGCGCCGTGCGTCGTTTGCCTGAAATCGTCGAAGGGCTTGAGAAGTTTCAGCGCCAACGGCTCGAAATGAGCGTTCGTCACGGCGTCGATCTCGCCGAGCCGATACGCCTCGAGCGCCTTTTCGGCGGTCTCCATCGGAACAAACCTGACGCGATCGAGTTCGACGCGGTCGCGGTCGGGGTGATTCTCCGAGCGATCGAGTGTAACGCCTTCGGGACCGACCGACGAGATGCGGAAAGAGCCGCTGGTAACCACGCCGGTGTTTAGTTTTCCCGGCTCAACATCCTTTCCGTCGCCGTATATCGGCCGAAAGACCGGAAGCGAGACGAGTGCCGGAAAGTCCCGGTCGGAACGTACCAGCGAAACAACCAACCTCTGCGGATCGACGGCGACGACGCCAATCTCGCGCTCTTTCGATTTCTTTTCGGCCGTCGGCGTCGGGTCGCCGGCCCGCTCCGGTTCGGTCTTGGAATTCGTGTTCTTTGAAAAACCGGATGTCGGCAGCTCCGCCACGGGAGATATCAGTTCGTTGTCGAGTTCTTGCGAATCGGTGCCGGGAATCTCAGGCAACTTCATCCCGACGATGTTGTCAAAGAGCCGGCGTTCCGGAATCGCCTTGCCAAGTTCGGCAATGCGTTTCCACGACCGCACAAAATCCTTCGCCGTGATGCGTTCCCCGTTCGACCATTCGGCATCTTTCCGCAAATGGAACGTCCACGTCTTGAAGTCTTCCGAAGCTTCCCACTTCGAAGCTATCGACGGCATAGGCTCCAGAGACTTCGGATCGGCTTCGGTGAGGCCGTCGAAAACGGCGCGGATGATGTCGGTTTCGGGAGGAGCCGAGGCGTACGCCGGATCGAACGACTTCGGCATCTTGCCGTTGCTCCAGCGGAATTCGCGCTTCTGCGGCGGCGCGGTCTGCGAGTAGAACGGCTCTGTCCGCGGCTGCTCAAATTCGCTGCACGACGCGAAGAGCAGGGCGAGCATCAGCGGAACGCACTTAGAGAGCGTCTTGAAGATCGCCAATTTGTCGAACCGTTTCCTGATCATTTCCAATGCAAACCGTAAAACGCGAACCGCCTGACTTACAGGCGACGCAACTCGTCAAAAACGTCTATCGTCCGCTGACGCGTCGTTTCAAAGCCGTCGGAGGTATCGATAAGATAGTCCGCGAACCGCTTTTTTTCTTCTTGCGGCATCTGTGATTTGATGCGCCGAAGTGCTTCCGCGTCGTCGAAACCGTCTCGATTTTTGAGTCTGTCCAATTGTACGCCCGAATCGCACCAAACGACAATCACTTTGTCGAATCGGCGGTATCCGCCGGACTCGATCATCAACGCGGCGTCGATCACCGCGATGCCGTCAGGATCCTCGGCCTCGCGGGCGGCGATCCATTCGTTTTGCGCCTCGATCACGAGCGGGTGGACGATCGAGTTCAAAAGCTGCCGTTTGGATTCGTCGGCGAAAACGATCGACGCCATTTTCGGACGATCCAGTTCACCGGTCCCCGTCACGATTTCCGGCCCGAATTCGTCAACTATCGCCCGGAGTCCTTTGGTTCCCGGCTTGACCACGTCGCGCGCCGTTCGGTCGGCGTCAAGAACATGCGCTCCAAGTTCGCTGAGAACCTCGCAAACGTATGATTTTCCAACGGCGATCGAACCTGTTAAGCCCACTTTCAGCATCTTTTGATATCTTCGCTTGCCCGGATCACGTGTTAGAGAAATTCTCTTCCGCGAAACAAACGAAATACACGAAAACGTCCCTAAACTTGGTAACCTTTAGCGTTTTTCCACTTGTTTCCCGGGCAAACCCCTGACCATCGAGCCGCTCACTTGCGATTATGCCTTTTCGCCAGTTTCTCGACATTGTATTCGGCGATCTCGGCAAGCGTCAGGCCTAGCTCGTCGGCGCACGCCGAGATGTACCAGAGCACGTCGCCGAGTTCGTCCTTGAGCTTGCCGCGAATCTCGTCCGTGATCTCGCCGCCGAAATCGCGCTGGATCTTCTTGACGATGTTCGCGACCTCGCCCGCCTCGCCGGCGAGGCCTAGCGTCGGATATTCGAGATTGTTCAGCCGGCGCGGATAAAGCGCCGTCTGTTTCGCTTCGTTTTGATAGTCTTCAAATTTCATTTTTGTTATGATTCGCGAAAAACACCTATGACATCTGACGCCAAAACGCCGGAAGAATACATCGAATCGCTTCCGCCCGACCGCCGTGAACCGATCACCAGGCTGCGCGACACGATCCGCAGGAACCTGCCCGAAGGATTCGTCGAGACAATGGGCTATGGAATGCTCACCTACGCCGTTCCGCTGTCAACGTACCCGAAAGGATACCATGTCGGTAAAAACGTCCCGCTCGGGCTGCTCAGCTTGGCATCGCAGAAGAACTTTATCGCGGTCTATCACATGGGCGTCGTTTGCGATCCGAAGCTCTTGCAGTGGTTTCAGACCGAGTATGCAAATCGCGTTGCGGGCAAACTCGATATGGGAAAGTGCTGCATCCGACTCAAGAAGATCGAGAGCATTCCTTACGATCTGATCGGTGAACTTGCCGCGAAACTGACCCCGGCAGCCTGGATCGAACTTTACGAACAAAGTCTCGCGCGGCGTTAGACGCCGCGACGGACCTTGGCCGCATCGACCGTGTTCTTCATCAGCATCGCGACGGTCAGCAATCCGACCCCGCCCGGGACCGGCGTGAAACTTCCCGCCTTCGCCTTCGCGTCCTTCGGACAAACGTCGCCGACGAGTGTAAATCCTCGTTTGGCGATCGTGTTCAAACGTTTTTCCAATTCATCTTCGCCAAACAGTTCGCGAGCCAGCGATTCGCTGGCGAGGCTGTTGATCCCGACATCGATGACCGTCGCGCCGGGCTTGATATGTTCGGCGCGGACGAAGCCGGCGCGGCCGATCGCGGCGACGAGGATGTCGGCCTGCGACGCAACCGCGGCGAGGTCCTTCGTCTTCGAATGACAGATCGTCACCGTCGCGCTCTCTTTTATCAGCAGCGCCGCCATCGGTTTGCCGACGATGTTGCTGCGGCCGATGACGACCGCGTTCTCGCCGGCGATCTTGATCCCGGAACGCTTCAGGATCTCGATCACACCCGCGGGCGTGCACGGTACGAGCGATTCTTGTCCCTGCCAGAGCTTCCCGACGTTCGCCGGATGAAAGCCGTCGACATCCTTTTCCGGGTCGATCCGTTCGAGGACCTCGCGTTCGTCGATCTGCGAAGGAAGCGGGAGCTGGACGAGAATCCCGTCGACCTCGCGCCGCGCGTTGAGTTCATCGACGATGGCGAGCAACTCCGCCTGCGAGGTTTCGGCCGGCAAATGACGGTGTTCCGAGACGATTCCAAGCTCCTCCGCCGTTTTCACCTTGCTTCCGACATAGACCGCCGACGCCGGGTCTTCTCCGACACGGACGACCGCTAGAGTCGGGCGGAACGGCAGTCGCTCAACGTCTTCCGCGACCTCTTTTTTGATTGCTTCGGCAAACTCCTTGCCGCTTAGTATTCTGACTGACATCGTTCTCTGATTTTAAGTCATTTCGGCTGCTTTGTGAACCGAAAGGCACACTCAAAAGCGAATCGGATCAAGCGTTTGCGGAAACGCGAAGCGATTGGCCGTTTGATTGCTTTGAATCTAGAACCTATTGAGCAAAAGACGCCGGATCGTGCCGTCCCGAATGAAAGCAATAATAGACACTTTCGTCGCTCAGCACTTGGCACAGTCAGATTATGCCGACTTGTATTCATAAGACAATCCTCCTTTTCGCGGTTTCGCTGCTCGGCGCTGCGGCCTCCTACGGACAGCCGTTCTTCGATCATGACCGGCGCGCGGATTTTGGCGTGTTTCGTCCGTCGGAAGGCGGTTGGTACACCCTCTCTTCTGAAACGGGAGCTTCGAGCCAAAACGGTTGGGGACTCTCAAACGATCGCCTTGTACCTGCCGACTACGACGGCGATGGACTGACGGACATCGCGGTCTGGCGTCCGCAGTCGGGAGTTTGGTACGTTCTCCGGAGCCGCGACGGCCAGATGCAAACCGTGACCTGGGGAACGAGGATGTTCATACCGAACGGCTGGATCTCGGACGAGCCGGTGCCCGGCGATTATGACGGCGACGGACTGGACGATTTCGCGGTCTGGCGGCCCTCGACCGGCGTTTGGTATGTGCTGAAATCGTCTGACGGCTTCAACCCCGAATACGCGCTGATCTTCAATTGGGGCAAACTCGGCGACATTCCCGTGCAGGCGGATTACGACGGCGACCATCGAACCGATTTCGCGGTCTTCCGCTCGACCGAAAACCGTTGGTACGTCCTGCAAAGCTCGGATCAAACCTGGCGCTCGACCGTCCTCGGTCAGGCCGGATACGACCGGCTGATCCCGGCCGATTACACCGGCGACGGCCGCGCGGATTACGCGGTTTTCCGTAACGGCTTCTGGATCGTTGAGGACGTCGTCTCGGGCATCGTAACCAGCTTTCAGTTCGGACTCGGGTCCGACACTCCGGTTCCGGCCGATTACGACGGCGACGGACGAACCGATGCCGCCGTTTACCGCGCAGGGCGCTGGTTCATACTTCAAACCAACTCCGGCGGGTCGGAATCGTTCGATTACGGTACGGCCGACGATATTCCGCTTGCCGCGGTCCGTGTCCGTCCGAGCATCGTCCCGATCCCGTAGGCCCGTTCAAAAACTGAACTTGACTCCGGTCTGCACGAGCCGCGGCCCGGAGGGCAGCAAACCGCGCGTCCGATCGACGATTAAAGTCCTGTCAAAAACATTCTTGAGCGTCACGAAAAGAACGCATTTGAGCTTCTCAACACGATAATTCGCCGTGGCATTCCAGTACGTCTGAGCCTGCAACGCACCGCGCTGCCCGTTCGCGATCGGATCGACGGTGTTCAGATCGTCGGCGAATTGACGCCCGATAAAGTTGTTTTCGATAAAGCCGTCAAAGTTTTTATAGGCGTAACCGACCATTGTGTTCAGCGTCGTCCGCGGCGCGTATGGAAGCCTGTTTCCACCAACGGAAGCCCCGGCAAAGCCGCTGACCGAACTGAAACGGCGCCCGCGGAACTCAGCGTTCGACAGGTAAGTCAGAGCCGTTTGAACGTAGAAATTGAAGTCGGTCTTGAAAAAATTCGAACTGTCGACCCGACCTGAAACCTCAACGCCTTGGTGAAGCGTCCGGCCGCCATTGGTAAATGCCGCGCCGACACCGCCGGCAATGCTGGCCGGAACGATCTGATTTTCATAATCGATCCGGAAAAACGTCGCTTCCAAGCTCACACCGGTGAAGGGCCGGGAACGAAATCCGGCTTCGTAGTTCCAACTCCGTTCGGAATCGATCTCGACGACCCCGCCGCTGTTCGAAATGATGTCTTCGGTTCGCGGCGGGGCGAAGCCACGGTGAATTCCGGCGAAGACCGTCGTATTTCCAAACAGGTTGTACGTAAGCCCTACTCCCGGAATCAATTCGGTGATCGCCGTTCTGCCGGTCGCACCATTTAGCCGGTTCAACCTTTGAAACTCGATCCGTTCAACGCGGACACCGGCCGTCACGGCAAAGTTACTGAAGATGAATCGATTCTGAATGAAACCGGACACCGCCTGATTCCGACGGTTGTTGTCTTCGACGACAAAACCGTCGCGCGAGGTCGGCAGGTCGCCGTTCTTCTGGATGCGGTCCTGATTTTCGCGCGTGAACCTGAATCCGATGTGCAGTTCGTCACGGAAAAGTCCGCCGCCGAATCTGGCGTTCAGTTTCGGCTCGATGCCCCAATTCCGGAAATCGCGCACGCGACCCTCGTTTCCACACGTCGTGTATAAGTCGGCCATCGATAGGCAGTCAGGATCGACATTGAGCCGGTTAGGACGCTGCGACGAGTTTGAGGACTGCCGCCACCAATCCCGCGAAAAAACGCTGCCGTAAAAAGTTGTCGTGAGATCGATGCGCGACGTCAAAACCGCGACATGCTGGAGCGAGAAGCCGATTCGACGCGGCGTGAAGCGGTCATTGAGGAACGGATTTCGGCGCGGATTCGCCAGATACTCGGCTTCCGTCAATCCGGAATAAGTGACCTGCGAATTTTCCGAAAACACAGAGAACTTCCCCGTCAGAACGTTCCGACCGTTGAGCGTACGGACGATCTTCGTGCTGACATCCGTGATTCCGCTTCTGATATTTTCCCGCGCGCCGGCACCTTGTTTACGGTTGAGATTGACAATGAATCCGGTCCGCCCATAGGTCCCGCCGAACTGCACGTTGCCGCTCAGGAAGTCACGATTCCCGCCCGTCAATTTCAGCGAGAAACTCGTCTTTTCAGGAGGATTCGGTGTGATGTAGTTGACCAGGCCGGCAACGGTTACAGGACCGAACTCGATCTGCCCCGAGCCTTTTTGCACCTCGATCGACTCAAACCGCTCGACCGGCGGATGATAGTACGACGAGTTGTCGCCGTATGGAGCGTACGCGAGCGGGATTCCGTCTTCGAGCAGCAGGATCTTGGTCGAACGGGTCGGGTTGGTTCCGCGTATGGCGATGTTCGGCCGGAGTCCGAAACCTTCCTCGTCCCGGGCGTAGATGCCCGGAATCTTCCGGAGCGCTTCCGAGAAATCAAACACCCGCGAGCGTTCCAGTTCACGCTTGTCGATCGTCTGGATCGAGCCGGGCGTCCGTTCGAGCGCTTCCTCGGTTCCGGCGAGATAGCTCGATCTCACCGACACCTCCCCGGCGACGCGCGCGGGACCGAGAACGATCTCGATCGTCGATGCTCCATCGGCCTCCAAGGTTTGATCCGCAAAACCTTCTGCCGAAATGGTCAGAAGATATCTGCCGGGCGCAACGGCGGGCATTTGAAACGCGCCCTCTTTGTCCGTTACAAGGTTTCTTTGAAAACTGATTTCACGGCGTTCGACCAGAATCCTGGCACCCTCGATCACCGCGGCACGTTGATCGACGACGCGTCCGGAAATCCGGATCCCGTCTTGCGCGCCGGCGGCTGCAGCCAGCGACATAGCGAGAAAAACCGAGGCGATTAATTGGCAAAAATAAGATTTGCTGTTCATATGTTTTTTGGCTTAGCGATACGGGGCGACGGTCGTTCGGTCCAATGAAGAAAGTCCTGTGCCGGCTCGTCGACTGCCGCGGTTCTCGACGAAAGTTGACGTCCCGTCGTTTTGATTTCAATTGTTCGATCAACATTCAGACTCTACACTCAAACGCAATGTAAAGTGAATGTCATTTTCAATAAGGATAGTGAGGACGATTTTCTATGTCAAGCGGAGTCCCGGTTTGTCTTTGTACTTCGGCGCGGAAGCGTTAGAGTATTCTTGATGAAATTACGGGCTCTGATCGTCATCGCCATCTTCGCCGCCGGCGCCTTCGCGCAGTCCAATCCGCTCGGGTCGAGCGGACGGTTCAAGGCCGGATGGCGAAGCGTTACGGTAACGCGACCGAACAACACGACTTTCACAGCCAGACTCTATTATCCGGCGACGACGAGCGGTCAAAATACGACCTTTGATCCGGCTGGCGGACCGTATCCGGGAATCACGTTTGGCCACGGTTTTCTTCAGGCCGTTTCGAACTACCAGTCAACTCTCGAGCATTTGGCGACGCACGGCTACTTCGTGATCGCATCGGATTCGGAGGGCGGACTTTTTCCGAGTCATCAGAATTTTGCGAACGACCTACGCCAGTCGCTGACGTTTCTCGAACAGGAAAACTTGAACTCTTCCTCGGTTCTTTTCAATCAGGTTTTGACGTCGAAATTCGGCGCTTCCGGGCATTCAATGGGCGGCGGCGCGAGCATATTGGCAACGGCGCAGGATTCGCGGATCAAGGCTTTGGCAAATCTCGCGGCGGCGGAAACCAATCCTTCGGCGGTAAATGCGATGCCGTCCGTTGCGGTTCCGGCGTCGCTCATTTCGGGAAGCTCCGACACGATCGTGCCGGTCGCCTCGAACGGCCAGTTGATGTTCAACGCCGGTCCGGCACCGAAGCTTTTGCCCGTCATACAGGGCGGCTGGCATTGCGGATTCATCGACTCGAACGGATTCGGCTGCGATTCGGGAACGATCACGCGCACCGAGCAGCTCACCGAAACGCGTCGTCTGCTAACTTCGTTTTTCAACCTTTACTTGAAAAGCGACGAAACGCACTGGAAACAGGTCTGGGGCGGCGAACTGAACTCACCTCTCGTCATCGCGCAAACACGCTCGGGCATCGAACTTTCGCCCGCAGCGATAACCGTCGTCGCGCCGGTCGGCGTAAATACGACTATTCCCGTGACCGTTACGAACCGCGGAACGTCGCCCGCGAGTTTCACTGTTTTCATCGAGCAGCGACGGTGGCTCGGCGCCGCGAGCCCCTCGCAGACCGCTTCGCTCGCGCCGAACCAATCGGCGGTCGTCAGCCTGACCTTCCGGCGACTTTGGAAGAACCCGCGGCTGCTCGATACCGTGGTTATCTCGGTCCGCAACAACACGGACAATCTGACGCGCGGTTACGCGCCGCTAACGCTCGAATGAAAAGAACTCTGACAATCTGCGTCTTGCTGGCTTCAGCGTTCTCGGTCGCCGTCTTTTCTCAGGACCCGGCCGCGCGTGTAAGACTGGCGTCGGAACGCGGCGACTTCCAAACCGCCGTCACTGAACTCGCAACTCTCCGCCAAACCGACCGCAAACTGTTCGAACTCAATAATTACGACTATCTGCTCGGGCGCCTTCAAGAACGGCGCGACGACATGTCGGCGGCAGCCGCAATGTTTCAATCGGTCGTCGCGCGCAGGTCTGTGCTCAAGCCGTATGCGTTGTGGCACCTCTCGCGAATCGCCAGAGCGAGCGGAAATCTGCTGCTTGAAAGGACGTACTTGCAGGAACTGTTGACCGTCGCGCCCGAAAGCCTGCCGGCCGCGGCGGCGTCGATCGGTCTTGCGCGGAGTTTCTTCGAAAGTGAAAACTACGAATCGGCGATCCGACAGCTCGCAATCGTCGGAGGCGGAGGCGCTCCGAACTTGAAAACCGACCTGCGCGCCCGGGAAAACCTTGTTCTGCTCGGCGAGGCGTATCTTCGGAGCGGCAAATTGAACGAGGCGCGCGATGTCTTTCTGAAGCTCGTCAATAATTTGCCGAATCCGGCTCAGCCCGATGATTTCGCCCTTGCCGGCGCGGTCGGTCTCGACCGGCTCGACGCCGGTCCCGATTTTGGAAAAAAGGCACCCGAACTCGCCGATCATCTTCATTTGCAGCGAGCCTTGATCTACCAGTTCAATCGTGACTTTGCCGACGCGCGTCTGCATTACCGCGCGATCATCGAGCGCTTCCCGGAAAGCGGAAACGTGCCGGACGCGATGTATCAGATCGGCCGCGGCTACGCGCAAATCCGGAACTTCAGCGAGGCGCTTGTCTGGTTCGAGCGGGTTCTCGAGAAGTTTCCCGAGCATCCCGTCGCGAAGGACGCGCTGAACCAGTCGGCGTTGGCCCTCGCCAGGCTCGGCGATCCGACGTCGGCGGTCGCACGTTACCGGTCGTTTATCGACAAGTATCCGGACGACGAGCGGCTCGATCGCGGCTATCTGAACATCGTCGACGTTCTCCGCGACGCCGGCGACGAGAAGGCCGCGCTCGAGTGGACCGCGAAGACCCAGGAAGTCTTTCGCGGGAAACTGCCCGAGGCGGTCGCACTCTTCACGCAGCTGCGGCTACGGATCGCCGCGGATGACTGGCAAAACGCGCTGACCGACGCCGACAAGCTCCTCGCCTTCAGCGATCTCGGCGGAACGCGCGTTCCCGGCGGCACCAATACGACCGAAATAACTTTCCTCAAAGGCCTCATTTTGGAAAACCTGCAGCAATACGCCGATGCCGTCGGCGTTTATCTTTCGATACCGGACGGGCGCGGCGAGTATTACGGCTGGCGAGCGACCGAGCGTCTCCGCGCACTCGCCGCCGACCCGAAAGCGAAAGCATCGACCGACGCGAGAATCGCCGTTCTCCGCCCGATCGCAGAACAGGCGATCGATGCGTCGAACGTGGATTCAGTCCGCCGGTCCGCGCAGTCACTCTTCCGAATGACGAACGACGAAAAGCTGCTCGCGACGGTTCGGAAGACCTACGAGCTCATCGACGCGTATCGACAAGTCCCGAGTTTCAAACTGCTTGAACCCGGCCGCCGCGAAACGCTGAAATCGGGCGAGAAGAATACCGGAACCGTCGCCGACGAACTGCTCTTCCTTGGGCTTTACGACGAGGGGACGCCGGAACTTGAACGCGGCCTGAACACATCGAATGCCGAGTCGAACAACGACCTTAAGTTCACGCTCGCGGTGCTTTATAAACGCGGAGACATCGCCAACCGCGCGGTGGGTTTCATCGAGCCGTTTTGGCGCAAGCTTCCGGGGGATTACCAAATCGAGATGATTCCCCGCCTGCAAGCGGAACTGCTCTATCCGGCGCCGTATGCCGAATCGCTGCTGAGCTCAGCGGCGCCGCGCGGCGTCGATCCGCGTTTCGTGCTCTCGATTATGCGCCAGGAGTCCAGATATCGGGCCGACGTCAAGTCGGTCGCGGCGGCCCGCGGACTGATGCAGTTCATTTCGACCACTTCAAACCAGATCGCCAAGGAACTCGGGCGCGACGGTTTCCGTCAGGACGAACTATACGAACCCCGAACCGCGATTCTCTTCGGATCACACTATCTGGCGAACATCTACAAACAGTTTCCGGACCAGCACACTGCCGTCGCGGCCGCCTACAACGGCGGCGAGGACAACGTTCAGCGTTGGCTGTTGCGATCGCGTTCTCAAATGCCGGATCGATATTTGCCCGAGATCGTTTTTTCCCAATCAAAGGACTACGCCTGCAAGGTAATGGCGAATTTCCGTGTTTACCAGTTTCTCTATGATTCCGGACTGCGCCCCATAAACCAGGTTAACTCTAAGTAAAATAGAGCATTAGGCGAGATCACCCGCGCCAAATTAAGTGTTTACCGCGGAACCTGCGCCAAGTTATAATTCTAGTGTCCGTTTTTTCGACGATCCTTCCGTTGCGGTCGAAACCGGATATTCAGGGTCCCCAATGTTCTTCCCAGGTCAGCAATTCGGCAAATATACGTTGGTCAAACAGTTAGGCAAAGGCGCTTACGGCGAGGTTTGGCTCGCGATGCGCCATGCCAAATTCGTGACGACCAAAGTCGCCGTCAAACTTCCGAACACCGACCAGATCGACTTCGACGCGATCCGGCAGGAGGCGATCCTGTGGGAACAGGCGAGCGGACATCCGAACGTCCTCCCGATCATCGAGGCCGACGAGTTCGACGGCCAGGTCGTTATCGTCAGCGAATACGCATCCGACGGCACGCTCGACGAACTTCTCGGAACGGTCGGAAAACTGCCTGTCAGACAAGCGCTTGAGATGGTGCTGGGAATCGCGCAGGGACTCGAATTTTTGCACTCGCGGCGAATCGTGCACCGCGACATCAAGCCGGCAAACGTCCTGCTTCAGGGCGAAACGCCGCGGCTGACCGATTTCGGGATGTCGCGCGTCGTACTCGGAAACGCTGTCAGTATGCAGGTCAGCGGGACGCCGTACTATATGGCGCCCGAAGCTTTCAGCCGCAAGCGCGACCGTCAGACCGACATCTGGTCGCTCGGCGTCGTGCTGTACGAGATGCTTACCGGCGAGATGCCTTTTCCGGGTGACGAGGTCGATGAGATCTGCCGTGCGGTGAGAAACGACAAACCGCTTCCGATGCCGAAGTCGATCCCGCGAAAACTCCGGAACATCGTTCTTAAGACACTGGAAAAGTCTCCCGCCGAGCGCTATCAGTCTGTTACAGAACTACGCGAAGATCTTCAAGAGTTCCTGACGCAGCTTCCGGCAACCGGCACGTTTGAAGACGAGCCCGATTTCTCGCCCGACGATCTGCCGGAGCGAAAACCGAAACATTCGTTCTTCAACCAGTCGCAGTTTGTCCCCAAACTGCCCGAAAAGAACTTCGGACGGCTGATTCCGCTCAAGTTTCTGATAATGATGATCGTCGTCGTCGGACTCGGGGCGGCCGCCGGCGTGTATTTGATGAATCGCCCGCAACCCGTACCCTATCGCGTCGGCGACAAATTCGGCTTCGCGAATTGGGAAAAACGCCTCGTCGTCGAACCGACCTATGACCTCGCCCGTCCGTTCGTCGAAAATCGGGCGCTCGTCGGCCGCGGCGCGTTCGACGGGAACGGCGTCTTTCGCGGAAAATTCGGGTTCCTGGATCCGAAAGGCCGCGAGGTGATCGCGCTCGATTATGACGACGCCTCCGATTTTTCCGAAAAACTCGCAAAGGTAGGTCGGGTCGTGACGCCGTTGACGGAAACTCGGTTCGGCTACATCGATCAGTGGGGCAAAGAGGTCGTGCCGCCGACATTCGAGGACGCACGAAACTTTTCCGAATCGCTCGCCGCGGTAAAATTTCAGGGAAAATGGGGATTTATCAACAAAGACTCCGCGACCGTAGTTCCCTTCGGTTACGACGACGCGCGTGAATTCTCCGGCGGTTTCGCCGCCGTCCGGGTCGGCTCGAAGTTTGGTTATGTAAACAAACGGGGCGACGAAGTGATTGCTGCGTATTTTGATGATGCGGGGAATTTCGCGGCCGGCAAGGCTCCCGTGCGAAAAGACGGCCGGGCATTCTTTATCGATTCCAGCGGTCGCGAGGTTCTCGCCGCAAACTACTCTCGTGCCGATCAGTTTGCGGAGGGCGTCGCGATGGTCACCGTCGACGGCCGATCCGGATTTGTCGACCAGACCGGCGCCCAAAAGATCCCGTTTATCTACGAATGCGAATCGTCGCGGTTTTCGGAAGGACTCGCGGCCGTGCCGCTTAACGGGAGATTCGGCTACATCAACAAATACGGCACGCTGGTCATTCCCTTCCGCTATCTCGAAGCAACCCGCTTCAGCGGAAATCTGGCGCGCGTCAGGTCGGCGGCGGACGGCCGCGAGTTTTACATTTCGTTCGACGGCACCGAGTTCTACGAGCCGTAACAAAAACTCGTTTGAATAAGCGTTTCGAATTAGGCAGAATGTTGTTATGCGCAACATTCTTTTGTTTTTTTCGGTAGTGATCTTTCTGACGGCGTGTCAAAAACCGGCCCCCGTGGACCCTGCGGGCGGGCAGCGATATAAGCTGACGGGCAAGGTCGTATCGGTCGATCCGGCGAAGAAAAAGGCGACCATCGAACACGACGAGATCAAAGGCTATATGAAGGCGATGACGATGGACTTTCCGATCCACGCCGACTGGGTCTGGGACGACCTCAAACCGGGTGCCGAGATTCGCGCCGAACTCGTCGTCAACGAGACCGCGCCCGATCCGTACTGGCTTGAGAACATCGGGATCATCTCTGCGCCGAATCCGGACAAACCGGTCCCCGTGGACGACCGTTTCGCTTCCGTCGGCAAGGAAGTGGTCGATTTTTCGCTGACAAATCAGGACGGCAAAAAGATCTCGGCAAAGGACTTTCGCGGCAAGGCGTGGGCGATCACGTTCATCTACGCGCAATGCCCGCTGCCGGATTACTGTATCCGAATGTCGACCAACTTTTCGGACGCGGCGCACCAGATCAAGGATTCTGAATTCAAGGACCAGATGGCGCTCGTCAGCGTCTCGTTCGACCCCGAGCGCGACACACCGGCGAAACTGCGTTCATACGGTCAGGGCTACCTCGGCAAAGATGCGAAGCCGGATTTCAGTATCTGGCAACTGGCGGTCGGAACGGACAAAGAAGTTAAGCCGCTCGCCGACTTTTTCGGTTTGCGGTACGAGGTCGATGCCAACGACAAGACGCAGTTCAATCACTCGCTCCGAACCGCCGTTATCTCGCCCGAAGGCAAGGTCACCAAGATCTATTCGGGCAACGATTGGACGCCCGCGGACCTTCTCAGCGAACTCCGCGCGACGCTCGGGAAATAGGTGTCGTAATCCATCAATGTGAAGTTTCGAATATCGTATGAAAATAACCGCCGCCAACCCCGCGTTGTCGGCGGTTTTGTATCAGCCCAGATCACTCATTGGAAGGAATTTCCCGCGAAACACGCTGAACACGCGAAAAAGAGGATGAAGAATGCGTTTTTGGCGTGTTTCCCGGGAAACACAATTCCGCAATCTCGAATTAATTTTGCTAAAGAATTCGTAGACAATTTTATTAGACTTTCTGCTTTGTGCGAGCGTCTTAGAAAGTGCATCTGATTTTTCGAATTCTTATTAATTAACGGAGAAAACCTATGAAGCGAAAAGTTCTTCCCGAATTTCGGATTTGGAGGACGATTTTTGTCGTTTTCGCATTTTGTCTCGCTTCGGTCGCGCCGTTCTATTTCAGCGGCCAAAGCGACGCCCAAACCCCTTCGACCGGTCCCGATCTGGTCGCACAACTTGCCGGCCCGACGGCAACGACCACGACTCCCGGCCCACGCGGGGTCGGCAGATATTTCGTCGATCCGAATGGTGTCCGGGTCTTTGAGACCGAGGTTGGCGCGGTCAACCTGCCGGTCGGAACAATGCTCGGAGTTTTTGTCGATGGCGCGCAGGTCGGCCGAATCCGCGTCAATGAATTGCATGCCGGACTGCTCCGCCTTAGTACTTTCTCAGGCGATCCGGTCCCGATGGTCAACGCCGGAACACCGATGTCGGTCAGGAACGGGACGGCCGTGATCCTCGCCGGAATGTTCGCTCCGCCGCCGACTCCGTCGCCGACTTTGAGTCCGCGGCCGACGCCCGACGCGGCGTATTTCGCGGCGCTCAACGGACCGACCGCAACCGGTATCATGCCGCGCGGCCTGGCCCAGTATGCCGAATTCGGAACGTCCAAACGGCTCGCGGTCTTCGTCAGCCAGATCCGGCGACCGGCCGGATCCGTGCTCGACGTTTTGATCAATGAAACGAACGTCGGAACGATCACGCTGAACAACGTCGGCGAGGGCGTGTTGCGGCTCGATACCAATAACGGCGGAACCGTTCCGACCGTCGTCGCCGGTGATACGGCGACCATAAAGCTTGGCGACACGACGATCCTCGTCGGAGTCTTCAGAGTGATCGCTCCGTCGCCCAGCCCGACGCGGACGCCTCCGCCGTCACCGAGTCCGCGACCGAATCGACTTTTCGGCGGCCGGATCACGGGTTCACAGGTTGTGCCGCCGGTGACCACCGACGCGCGCGGTCTGATTCGCGTCGTGCTCAACGAAGAGCAAACACAGATTCGTGTCTTTTGCGGTTTTTACGGACTTTCGAGCGACCAGACGACCGCCGGTATCTACGGCCCCGCGATGGTCGGCGAAACCGGTCCGATGGTCTTCGATCTCGGCACTGTCGGCGGCACGATGGGCAGAATCCCGGTTGCGACGTTCGACGTCACCGCCGAACAGGTGATGCAGCTTCGCCATGGACTGTTCTACGTCCAGATCGGTTCAGTAAATAACTCCGACGGCGAGATTCGCGGACAGATCCGGAGCCGGACGCGTCCGAGCAATTTCCTCGGCGGTGAGATGGAAGACATCGCGGTTTACCGTCCGTCCAGCGGCACGTGGTACGTCAGCGAGGGTTCGGGTTACACCGAGAATCGTCTGGGCGGCCCGGCCGACATTCCGGTTTCGGGCGACTTCGACGGCGACGGCAATACGGACTATGCCGTCTTCAACAATGGCAACTGGACGATCAGGCGCAGTTCCGACGGCGGTTTGACGAGCCGTCAATTCGGACTCGCCGGCGATATTCCGGCGCGCGGCGATTATGACGGCGACGGCGACAGCGATCTCGCGGTCTTCCGCCCGTCTAACGGCACGTGGTATGTCGAAAACAGCAACGGCTCGGGCTACTCGATCGTCCGCTTCGGACTCGCCGGCGACGTTCCGGTCGCGTCCGATATGGACGGCGACGGCAAAACCGATTTCACGGTGTTTCGTCCGTCGAACGGCACCTGGTATTGGACGCGCAGCGGCAAGAACGACACGCAGGCATCGCAGTTCGGAACCGCCGGCGACATTCCGATCGCGGGTGACTTCGATGGCGACGGCGCCGACGACCTTGCTGTCTATCGTCCGTCAACCGGAGTTTGGTACGCTTGGCGCAGTTCGGACGGAACCTTCGACATCCGGAGATTCGGTCTGAGCGAAGACGTCCCGGTCGCCGGAAACTATGACGGCGACGGCGTGACCGATATCGCGGTCTTCCGTCCGTCGTCCGGCGTCTGGTACATCTGGCGCAGTTTGGACGGAGCTTACGATACGAAGTATTTCGGGATCGGCGGCGATGTTCCGACGACAAAAAACTAGACCTTTTTTGCATCGAACTTGAATTTTTGATCCGATAAGGGCATTTATAGTAAGCAGCAGGCGGCGTCTATCCGTCTGCTGCTTCTTTCTTTTTGCACGTGAAAACCGAAACGACAAGTCAATTCCCCGCGACCGCGCTTGAGCGCGACGACGCCGAACTCGTCCGCGCCTGCCGCGGCGGCGACGAAACCGCCTGGAACGAGCTTGTCGATCGCTATCAGCGCTTGATCATCACCATCCCGCGCCGCGCCGGCCTCAGCGAAGAACAGGCATCGGACATCTTTCAGGAGGTGTTTATGACCCTGTTTGAAAAGATCGACGACATCGAGCAGCCCGAACGAATTCGTTCGTGGATGGTGACGACCGCGAAATTCAAGACCTGGGGCGTCGTGCGCGGAGAAAAGGGACTTTTTTCTTCGCAGACAGAGGAAGAGATGGAATTCGAGATGGAGAGTCTAACGGATTCGTCGCCGCTTGCCGACGAGATGCTTGTCGCGGTCGAGCAGCAGCATCTGATCCGGACGGCGCTCAAGAAACTAGAGGAGCGATGCCGGACGATTCTTTCGATGATCTATCTGCGCGACACGGCCGCGAGCTATGTCGAGGTAGCGAACGCGATCGGCGTCGGCGAAACGAGCATCAGCCCGATGCGCTCGCGCTGCCTTCAGAAGTTAGCGAAGATCCTTGGGAGGTGAGCGGGGAACAATGGACAATGGACAATGGACAGTGGACAATGGACAGTGGACAATGGACAGTGGTCAGTGGTCAGTGGTCAGTGGTCAGTGGTCAGTGGGTCAGCGCAACACAACTCACTGTCCATTGTCCATTGTCCATTGTCCACTGTCTCCACTGTCTCCACTGTCCATTGTCCACTGTCCACTGCCCCCCGCTCACTGAAAAACTTTTTCCAGTTCCTGTCTTTTTCGCCCGGTTGCCGGCACTGTCGCAGTGAGAGGGCAATTGAGCAATGAAACTGAAAAGCTTAATGAACAACGAAAATCTGATCGACAAGATCGTATATCTGATGGAGACCGATGATTCCGCCGATGCGCCGGCAGACTCGGTCAAGTGGGCAAAGAACATCTTCCGCAGCCGCGTTGCCGAACCGCGACGGTCGATCGTACAGAAAATAATCGCGGTCCTTCAGTTGGATCTCGCGCCGGACAAGGCGGCATTCGGGGAACGCTCGGCGTCGGCTTCGGCCGTCCGCCAGATGCTGTTCAGCGCGGGCGACAACTCGATCGATCTCCGGATCGCGGCCGCCAAGACCCGTTCGGCGATCACGGCCCAAGTGCTCGGGGCCGGATTCGAAAATGCGTCGGTCACGTTCGAAGGCGTCAACCGTTCTTACACGACGACGACAAACGAGTTGTCCGAGTTCAAGCTTGACGCCGTCGCGAACGGAACCTACCGGATGACGCTGACCGGCGAGACGCGCGAAGTGATCATCGAAGAGATCAAGGTCGGTTAATGTTTCTTCTTCGGGGGTAGGAGAAACATCAACGAGCAAAAGGGCCGGAAACGGCCCTTTTGCTTTTAGTCGATTTTAGTCCACTGCGGTAGCGCTCGGTTGAGCGTTACAGTTTCCGCGAGACCATGCGGCTTGCTTTTCTGTCTTCACAATTGCCACTAGCTTCAGCTAGTGGACAAGGCTGCAAATGATCCCGGCTTTAGCCGAATCCGGGCGCGGGTCCGGCTGAAGCCGGGGAATTTCTCGACTGCCTGTCCACTAGCTGAAGCTAGTGGCAATTGAAGCTAGCGGCAATCATGAAGACAGTGGCAATTGAAGCTGGCGGCAATTATTAAGACAGGGGCAGTTATGAAGACGAAGGCAACGTCAAAACAAAAAGAAGAAGCACGCGGCATTGTCTTTGCCTTTTCAATTGCCACTAGCTTCAGCTAGTGGACAAGCCTGCAAATGACCCCGGCTTTAGCCGAATCCGGGCGCAGGACCGGCTGAAGCCGGGGAGTTTCTCGACTGCCTGCCCACTAGCTGAAGCTAGTGGCAATTGAGAAGCTCGTGGCAATTGAGAAATTCGTGCTGTCTGCAGCAGCGCCGGACATCATCATTCGCCGACAAAACTGAGCTAAGTTACAATTGCTTCCAATGCCGGAAAATCGTTGCATCGCCGAACTTCTTGCCGCCGCGCCAAGGGAGCGTGACCGGAAACGGATCGTCCGCGGTCTCGCAGCCGAATCCGCGATCTTGGTCGCCCGCGAGTTGAAAGCGATCTGCTTCGAGTCCTGGACCACCGAACCGACGGTCGCGAGACGGACGGCGCTCGCGCTGAAGACTCTCGCCGGCACATATTCGGATCGCGAGATCGGCGCGCTGGCGCATTGGGTCGCCGGAATCGCCGCGCTCACCTCCGGAAAACTCGCGGACGCCGCCAACGAACTCGGCCGGGCTCACGATGCTTTTCTGGGGCTCGAAATGAAACTCGACGGCGCCAACACTTTGGTCGCCACGATGATCCCGCTTGCCCTGCTCGGCCGCTACGCCGAGGCGGTTAAGACCGGCAAATCCGCGCTCAGAACGTTCGAACTTTTCGACGACGAGGTTTCGGCCGGAAAGGTCGAGAAGAATCTCGGCAACATCGTCGCGCGCTACGGTCGCGAGTCGGACGCGGAACGGTACTACCTTTCCGCGCGCGCCCGTTTCGCGAAGATCGGCGACCTTGCCGAACTGACGATGGCCGACAACAGCCTCGCCAATACCTACGCCGAACTTAACGATTTTCATCGCGCCGAAGAGTTTTACGCGAGCGCGCTCGCAAACGCCCGGTCCGAAGGGATGCGCGTCACCGAGGCCGAGATCGAAGCGAGTATGGGACGCTTGGCGCTGTTTCGCGGAAGGTTCGACGATGCTCTGCGGCTGCTCGAATTCTCGCGTCAAAAGTACGAAACGCTTGGGATGCCCCATCAAACGGCGATCGCCGAACTCGAGATCGCCGACACATATCTTGAACTGAACCTCATCGACGAGGCCGCGGCGATCTATGAACGGGTCGCCGAAACCTTGAAGCGTCTGAAACTGCGGGGCGAAGAGGCGCGCGCGCGCGCGAATTTCGGAAAAGCCGCACTGCACCGCAACGAATACCGCAAAGCCGAGAACGAACTCGGCAAGGCGGCGGCCCTTTTTTCCGCCGAAAAAGATCCGACCGGCGCGGCGGGCGCGAAGTTGACCGAAGCCGAACTTGAGATCGGCCGCAACGATCTCCGGCAGGCGCTGAAACTGATACGCGACGCTGAGCGCCTTCTCAAACGGGGCGAAAATGGTCGCCTGAAACTGTTTGCCGCCTGGCTCCGCGGCGAGACTCTGCGCCTGTTGGGCGACGTTCCCCGGGCGGAACGCGTGCTCGGCGAAACCCTCGATGAGGCGCTCAGGAACGAGCAGTCGAATCTCGCGATCGCCTGTCTCAAATCGCTCGGCGACGCGGTCGTCAAATCGGATCCAAAACTCGCCAAGGGAAGATACCGGCGCGCTGTGCGGTTGATCGAGTCGCTCCGCGCGCCGCTCCCGGCCGAGGAGTTTCAAATGGCGTTTCTGGCCGATAAGCTCGCGCCGTATCAAAGCCTCGCCAAGATCCATATCGCCGAAAACGATCTTCCGAACGCGTTCCGGATGATTGAAAAAGCCCGGGCCCGAACACTGGTTGACGCATTGAACGCGGACGGCGAAAACGGCGTCGCCGGAGATTCGAAATTGAGCGAAACGCTTGCCGGGCTTCGCGAGGAACTCAACTGGTTCTACAGCCGTTTGAATCGTGCCGAGGCCGATTCCCTCGCGGAAATTCAAAGAGAGATCAGGCGCCGGGAAAGGTCGATCGCCAACGTTGCGCGGCAGATCGGAAGCACCGGCACCGGCCGCACTTCCAAGGGCCCGGCGGACTTCGACCTGCGTCGGCTTCAGGCCTCGGTCGGTCCGGATCGCGCGTTGATCGAATTCGTCGAGTTCGACAACATCATCTCGGCATTCGTTTTGAAGAATGACGGCCTTGAGTACTTTCCAGATCTGACGACCCGCGACGAAGTTCTGGCGTTGCTCGAAGGCCTTCAATTCCAATTCGGCGCGCTGCGCTACGGGACCGCCCATCTGGCGGCGTTCGTTCCGCAGTTGAAATCACGCGCCGACAACTACCTGTCGAAGTTGTTCGATCTCCTTTTTGCCCCGCTCGAAACCGCGGTCGGCGCGCGAAACCTGATCGTCGTTCCGGTCGGTCCGGTCCACTATGTTCCCTTCCACGCTCTCCGTCGTGAGCGCTATCTGATCGAAGACCGCGAGGTCGTCTATGCGCCGGGTGCGGCGGTTTGGGAGCATTTGAACTCTAAACCATTCCCACGGCCGAAGAACGCGCTGCTCGTCGGATTTGCAGACGAAAGCATCCCGCTCGTCGAAAAGGAGATCGGAATTCTCTCCGGGATACTCGCCAATTCGGAATCGCTCACCGGAAGCGCCGCCGGGTTCGGCGCGTTCGCCGAAAAGTCCCCGGGCTTCGACATTCTTCATCTCGCCTGTCACGGACAATTCAGGCCCGATAACCCGATGTTTTCGAGCCTTTCACTCGCCGACGGATTCGTTACCGTCCGCGATCTTTGCGCGCGGCGCCTGCGGGCCTCGGTCGTGACGTTGAGCGCTTGCGAGACGGGGCTCAACACGATCTCGGCGGGCGAGGAGATCCTCGGACTCGCGCGCGGTTTTCTATCGGCCGGCGCGCAAAATCTGGTTTTGAGCCTGTGGACCGTCAACGATTCCGCGGCCGCCGGCTTGATGACCTCGTTCTACGAGAATTTCCTCCGCGGCAACGGCGTCGCGGCGTCGCTCCGACTGGCTCAGCTGCGGTTCATCGATGAAAATACCCACCCTTACTTTTGGTCGCCGTTCATCGCGATCGGAAGATAATTTCTCAGACGCCGTCTTTTTGATAGAATGTAGAACACTGTGAAACCGGATGAAAAGCAATATCTTTCAGAGGGGAGCACTAATGACAGGCATTCATACTAAAGGACATTCCGCGCTGATCACGGCGGCGATCGCCGTCGCGCTTCTGGTCGGGGGCGTTTTCGCGCAGGATCGGGTTCCGAATCAAGTTATTGTCCAACTTACGAACGCGGCCGATTTGCCGGCGGTCGCTTCGCAGTACGGCCTCAATTCGATCCCGGTCGAGGTCGTTGCCGCGCCGCCGATCTATCTTTTGCAGATCACGTCGGCGCAGACGCCTGAACAGATCGTCGGTTCAATGACGGGTGACACGCGAATCGTCTTTGCCGAGGTTAACCGCAAGCTTTCACAGGCTGAACGGATCGGACTCAATTGGACGCAGGGACGCAGTTGGTCGATCGGGCGCTCGTGGTCGATCGGCGGCAGCGCCAAAGGCTACGGCCGCCAGTGGTTCCCGGACCGAATCAGATTGAACCAGGCGTTCGAGGCGGCCGGAACGCGCGGCACGCGGGTTGATAACGGCGAACCGATCATCGTCGCCGTGCTCGATACCGGGATCGATCTGAGCCATCCGGCGTTTACCGGGCGGCTCGTGTCGCCTAAGAAAATGCACGACTTCGTCGACGGCGACGACGATCCGAGCGAAGAGGGCGCGGTATACCAGAATCCATCGTTCGGCCACGGAACGCACGTTGCAGGGATCATCGCCCTGACCGCGCCCGACGTCAAGATAATGCCGCTCCGAATCCTCGACGAGAACGGTGAAGGCGAATTGTGGCGCATTACCGCGGCATTGATCTGGGCCGCAAACAACGGCGCGGACGTGGCGAATATGAGTATCGGTTACCCGCAGAACGTCCGGCTTTTGAAGAACCTTCTCGATTGTCTGGATGTCGGCTCGACAGTGGACGGGACGACCTTTCCCGAGATCGCGACGAGCCGTCTTGCGGTTTCGGTCGCCTCCGGCAACGGCGGAAACACGGTCAAGGTCTACCCGGCGGCGGAAGTTGCCGACGGAATGCTCTCGGTCGCGGCCTCGACACGCTATGACGAACTGGCGTCGTTCAGCTCGTACGACCGCTCGTGGATCGACGTCAGCGCGCCGGGCGAGGAGATCATCGGTCCGATTCCGGGCGGACGTTACGCAATGTGGTCGGGAACCTCGATGGCGGCGCCGGTCGTTGCGGGGATAACCGCGCTGGTCAAAGCCAGATACCCGACGACGTTCGCGACGCCGCACGACCTGCTCAATCACGTCAAGGAAACTTCGGTCGACATCCGGTTCGCGAATCGACCGCCGTGGGGCGAGATCCGGCTCCGGCGCGTCGACGCGCTGTGCGCCGTAACGCTTACACCGCCGCAGGAATGCCCGATCCCGGCGGCGAACGCGAACACGGGATTCGAGCAGTTTCTCCTCAAATAACGATTCATCACTGCCATCCTGGCGCGGCTGTCCGAAAGGGCGGCCGCATTTTTTATCCCGGATTGCGCAATGGAAAGATCGCCCGCGAATTTCCGCGAATCCGCGCAAATAAGATTCTATCCGAACCCGCACGGGCAAGCCGCGTTTGAATACTTTGGCCCGTTGGCCCAATTACAAAACCCCGCTTCCTTCGCACCGCTTTGTACCAGATTTCCATTCGCGCGGATTCGCGGAGATTCGCGGGCAAAATTTCGCTATTGAGCAATTTGGGCTTATTTTTTTTCGATCGATGTCTTTTCTCCCGCCCGACCCGCACTGTCCCTTTGATAACCCCCGTTTAGGAAATAAACAGGAAGGAAAATAAGAAATGAAAAAAGCAAACAAAAATGGGCAGATGTGGAAAGTTAGTTTGGTAGCGATCGCGATCTTCGCTTGGGTCGCCGCGCCTTACGTGATCAATAACCGGGTCGCGGCAAGCGTCGGCGGAGTTCCGGTCCTGACATTGACCGCAAACCTCGCGTCGCCGAGCGGCTCGATCAATCCCCACGGATTGGCGACCTACACGGTGTACGACACCGGCGAGCGCGAGCTCGAAGTTGAATCGCAGGACGTCAACGCCGTCGGGGCGGTCCTGACTTCTTTCCTGAACGGGAATGCGATCGGCCAGGCAACTGTCGGCGCCGATCTTCGGGCGAGACTCAAACTTCGTACGCAGGACGGGCAAACCGTTCCGGTTGTTTCGAACGGAATGACGGTCGACGTCAAGAACGGCGAAACAACAATTCTTTCGGGCGTTTTCGGCGGCGGCACGGGCGGAACCCCGACGCCGACCGTGAGTCCGACCGGTTCGCCGACCGCGAGTCCTTCGCCCACCGGTTCACCGAGTCCTTCACCTTCGCCGGGTGAGAGCGAGATCTATGCGATCCTCAGCGGCGCGACCGTCAACGGCGTTCTGCCGCGCGGATACGCAGCCTATGAAATTCACAGCAGCCGCACTGAGATCGAAGCCCGCGTTTATCAGGTCAACCTTTCGGCCGGAACGTCGCTTGCAGTTGCGATCAACGGCAACTCCGTCGGCAATCTCGTCCTCGAATCGGGCGGTGAAGGTCGTCTCCGCCTGCGCTCGGATCGCGGCGACACGGTTCCGGTGGTGACTCCGGGTTCGACGATCACGATGTCCAACGGCGGCACGACCGTTCTTTCCGGCACGTTCGCCATGTCCGGCGGACCGACGCCGACCCCGACCGGAACGCCCCAGGGACGCTACTTTGAAGGCCACCTGAATGGCGCCGGTTTGACTCCGCCCGTTACGACCAACGCCATCGGCGAGATCAAGGTCCTGCTCAGCGGCGACGAATCTCAGGCGACGATCACCGGCGAGTTCAACCGCTTTACGAGCGCGCAGACATCGGCGATCGTGCAAGTTACGGTTGCCGGAACGACAACCACGGTCGCGGACCTCGGCGTTGTTGCGAGTCCCGAGGGCGAAGGGCGCTTCCCGGCACTGACGATTAACGTCACGCCGCAGCAGGTCGGTCTTCTTAGGATGGGTTCGTGGGAAGCCGTTATTGGCAGCGCGAACAACCCGACCGGTGAGATCGGCGGCAGGATTCTGAGCGACTCGCACAATTCGGACTTCGACGGCGACGGCAGCAACGACCTTTCGCTCTTCCGCCCGTCGACCGGAACGTGGTACGCACAGAACGGGGCCGGCTTTACGGCAGCAAACTTCGGCAGCGCTACGGACATTCCAATGTCGGCCGACTACGACGGTGACGGCAAAACCGACCGCGCGGTATTCCGCAACGTCAACGGGCTCGGCGTTTGGGAGATCAACCGCAGCGCAGACGGCGGATTCACGGCCACGCAATTCGGGTTCGCGACGGACAAACCGGTCCGCGGCGACTTCGACGGCGACGGACTGAACGATCTCGCGGTCTTCAGACCCGAAACCGGAACCTGGTATGTCCGCAACAGCAACAACTCGGGCTACACGATCCGTCAGTTCGGCATCGCCGAGGACATCCCGATGTCGCACGACGTGGACGGCGACGGCAAGGCCGACATCACGGTGTTCAGACCTTCGACCGGCGACTGGTACTCGGTCCGCAGTTCGAACGGCGGCATCACGATCCTTCACTTCGGAGCGCCGGGCGACAAGCCTGTCCGCGGCGACTTTGACGGAGACGGTCGCGACGACATCGCGGTTTACCGACCGTCGACTGGAGTCTGGTTCATCTGGAACTCGGGCAACGGAAGTTACGACATCCGCCAGTTCGGCATCAGCGAGGACATCCCGGTCGCCGGAAACTACGATGGCGACGGCAAGACGGACATCGCGGTCTTCAGACCTTCGACCGGAACGTGGTACATCTGGAGGAGCGTTGACAACACGTACGAATTCCGCCAGTTCGGACTCTCGGGAGACATCCCGACTGCCCGCTAATCAAAAACGGGCGAGCCGTTGACGACTCGCCCGAAACTGAAAACCATAGCTTCCGCCGGTCGGCGCAAACGACCGGATCAACGGAGGCAATGCAAGATCCCGGCCGCTTCCCTTCTCGCGGCCGGGACCTTTTCATTTTGGATTGGTGATTGGGGATTTTGGATTCTCGGTATGGGCCCGAACCTTAAGTCCTCAACCTTGAACCTTGAATACGCTACCATGATCTGCGTTCGCGTCGGAGCCTTGTCAAAAGTCGAATCGAATGAATCGCACGTATTGTCTTAACATTTCGTCAGAACTTTGGTAATCGCGAAGAATCAATTCTTCAGCGCGCGGAGCACGCGCAAGGTCGTTTGCACCACTTGAAGCGTCAGCGGAACGTGGTGAATGAACGACGACGAAGTAAATGAGCGTGTGAAACGCGCGTAACTGATGTCTACGGAATTGTTACGCGTGTTTCACACGCTTGGGGTCTTTTTTGTGACACACACCACGCTCCGCTGTCGCTTCGCATGGTGCTATCGTCCTTTCGCATGCTACGCAAGCTGAAGACGCTCTCGGATTCCCAGCGCGCGACGCCGTAAGATCCTCCCGAGCCGCTTGAACCCTAAACATTTTGAATCTTGAATCTTGAATCTTGAATCTTGAACTTAGACCCTGCTATCCCGCAAGTATTCGTCCGATCTGGGCGATGTGCCGGGTTTCGTGGCCGCCGAGGAGCGCGAGCCATTCGTGTGCAGTCATATCGCCGAAGGCCGGATGCGGAAAGGTGAACTCCAAACACTCGACCGTCTCGAAGGCGTTTCGCAATTCGTCAAGACGGGCGCGCGTCTCGTCCATCTTCTTGAACGATTCGGCGATCGACTGCGTCCCGCTCGGATGAACGCGCTCCGGGGCCTCGACACGATTGGCACCCCAAGCGGTAACCTTTGCCATAAACTCGTCGGAGATCGTCGCTCCGCCGTCGGAGCCAGCTCCCTTTTCGGCACCCGCGGCAAGCAGTTTCGCGCATATCCGCGTCATCCCGTCCGCGACGATCGCCAGATGTTCGACGATCTCGGTGACGCTCCAGCCTTCGCCGTTCTCACGCGCCGCGGCCTGCTGGTCGCTCAAATCACCGACCGCTGCGTTAAGTTTCAAGCGAATCCGATCGTTCGCGTCGTATATTTCCGAAATTTTCGAATAATTCATAATAGTTGTCGGGACAAGGAGCATTCCATCAATTCCCGAAATTCCAAGGATTCCAGAGATTCGATTGAATAACTTGGAATCCCCTGGAATCCCCCCCAATCCAAAATCCAAAATCTAAAATCTAAAATCCAAAATCGATTCTCATTTGCTTCCCTGAACGCTCAGCACAAGCCTGTGCCAGCGCAGGCTGCTGAACCTGTCTTCCGACGAATTGACATATTCGCGGACGTAGCCCGTCTGAAAGTAAAGATTGTTGTCGAGCGACCAGTCCAGCGAAATTATTGGCTGAAACGAGATCAGCGTTTTCTCGTCCGGCAAGGTAGTAATATCTTGCGCCGCGTTCGGATCAACGACCGGCGCGACATTGGAATTCGGATCGGCCTGGCTGTCTTTGGCCCGGTCGTAAGCCTGGGACGAGATCAACAGCGGGTTGCGGAGGAGTATCGCGGCCTGCGTCGGAGCGTTCCCGACCGCATCGTAAACGCGAATCTGCGCCGGATTGTCGAACGCGACTGCGACCTTTGCCGAATCAGGCGACCAGACCGGATGAACTTTCGTCGTGCCGTCGTCGAGCGGACGTTCGCGGCCGTTCTTTTCGATGATTCGCGGACGGCCGAGCGGCACGAACTTTTCGCCCGACTGATTCGCCACCGCCATCAGATAGCGCCATTCGTCCAGACGCGTCGCCAGCGCCGCAAGCATCGAACTGTCAGGCGACCAAACGAAATAGTAATAGATCAGATTCTCGGTCTGTGTCAGCGGCTTGACGTCGGTCCCTTCCGCAGAGCAAATGTAGATCTGTTCGGTCCGAAACGTCAAAACGTTTGGCGGCGGAACCGGCGTCGGAGTTGTCGGCTCGATCGGAGGTGTCGCCTCGGGAAGCGCCGCGTTCGTATTCGTGTTGGAATCGACGGATGGCACCGAACTGTTGGAATTCGCCGCCGGCGACGATGTCGAAAGAATCGAACCTCCGGAACGCGTGATCGCGACGAACGCGACATTTGCCGAGTCGGGCGACCAAACGATACTGTCCAAAAAATCGACCGCCATTATGTCCGGCGAAACTCGCCGGATGAACTTCCCGTCGGCCGCATACATATCGAGACGAAACGTGTCGCGGATGTCTCCTTCGCGGCTATACGCGACCAGAACCCGTTTCTTGTCCGGCGAAACGATCGTTTTCGCCAACAGGTCCGACGCGCGATTGCCGTCAAAATCCGCGCGCACCGCCGGATTCAATTCGTCGGCCTGAACATTCTGATTCGCCGTCGCCGGCGCCGGAACATCCCCCTCGTAACGAAATCCGAGCCGGACGGACGGCACTTCGCGCAACGCTGCCGGAGTGACGTTCGACTGTTTGAAAATGTTTGATTGGCAGGCCCCCGAAATCGCGGCGAGAGCAGCCAAAACGATCAATTTCGTCCGCATACTTTTCTACTTCAATTCGGCGGCCAGATATTCCCTGTATAACCGCTGCTGCTCTTCGGTCGGATCTTCGACCTTGACGATCGAGTAGTTCGAACGGCCGCGCCCGCCGAGAGTGATCTCCAATTCACGGAGTTGGTCGAAACGGAAGACCGTCAGTTTGATCTTGTCACCGGGCTTTTTGTCGTTCAAATAGCTTTCAAGAAATCGCTGGCTCGCGCGCTGACCGTCAATCGCAACGATCTGGTCATTGGCGTTCAGCCCTTGTTCGAACGCCGGCGATCCTTCGGGAACATTGGCAACGGTCAGGTTGCCGTTCGCTTCGCGAAGATTGGCGCCGAGATATGCCGTGTCCTTGCTGCGTCCCTCGTTCAGGCGCAATCCAACGCCGCCGAGGATGCCGTCGAAGTCGATCTCTTCGCGACCGCGCACGTACTTCGAGAAAAACCCGTCGAGCGATGTTCCGGCCATCATTTCGGCCGCTTTCTGATAATCCTCGGGCGTGTAGTTTCGGCTCTTCTTGTAGAACTCGTTGTAGAGATGCCGCAGCACATCGTCGAGCGATTTTGCGCCCTTCGATGCCGTGCGGATCTCGACATCGAGCAGAAAATTAACGAGGTCGCCCTTGTCGTAATATGAGATCTGATTGTTGATCGCATTCTCGTCGGGCCGGTAATACTTGATCCACGCGTCAAAACTCGCCTCTTCGAGACTGGTTTCAAAACGGCCCGGACGGTCCTGAAGCTGCTGGATGATCGTCGCCTTCGACGCCAAAAACTCCTTGTCCGAGATAAGCCCGGCGCGCCGCATCAGCACGCCTTCGTAGTAACTGGTTCCGCCTTCCGCGACCCACAGCGAACGCGTGTAATTCTCGCTTGAATAATCAAACGGTCCGAGCGCGTCGGGCCGGATGCGTTTGACGTTCCAGAGATGGAAGAACTCGTGGGCGACGAGACCGATAAAATCGTTGTGACGGCCGCCGGAAAACCCGTTGCGGTTCCATTGCAGAGCCGTCGAATTAAGATGCTCGAGCCCGCCGCCGCCGCGCAGGTTGAGGATGAACGTGTAGTCCGAGTACGGAAGTTCCCCGAAGATCGCGTACGCCGCCTCGATCACCTTCGTCGTGTCGCGAATGATCTTTTGCGGGTTGTAGTTGCCCTCGCCCTCGATCACGTACCGGTGCGGTTTGCCTTGAACGGTGAAGTTCAGTTCGGTGAAATTGCCGATCTCGAACGGAGAATCGTACAGGATGTCAAAGTTCTCGGCCTTGAAAACGTTCGTTTGACCTTCCGCCTTCGGCAAACCGGTTGCAACCTTCCAATCACCGTACGGCACGACCTTGACCGTCGACGCCGCACCGATCTGGCCCTTCGGATGCATCAAGAGCGCCGGCGGCGAAATGAACGCGTGATCGGCATTCAGTTCGCTCGTGCGAACCGTCAGTTCGTTGGCATAAACGTTGTACCGCAGGACGATCTCTTTCGCGCCGCCGGTTTCGACCGCCCACGTGTTCTTGCTCGATTTCTTCCATCCGAGCGGCGAACCGTCCGCCTTCGCCGCCGAAAAATCCTCGACATGGCGCGCGTACTCGCGGACCAGATAACTTCCCGGCGTCCAGACAGGCATCACGATCTCGGCCGTCGCCGGCATCTGCGGCCAACTGACCCGCATTTCAACCTCGAGCCGATGCGTCCACGGTTTCGACATCCCGATCGTGAAATCGATCACGGGCGGAACCGGTTTCACTTCAACTTCCTGCGTTTTGGTTTTCGGCTTTTTGCGCTGCGCCGGGGATTCCTGGTACATAGAAAAGAAGAGCGTAATCACAAGCAACCCAAAAACCTTGATGCTGTTCGATTTCTTCATTTGAAACAATTTATTCTCCGAAACGGTTTTCATTTCCCGATATTCTACTACGTTAGGATAATTTGCTAAACTTTGGTCCTGATGCATACGGAATCCGCCGAAGAAAAGTTTTTCACCAAACCGCTGATGATCATCTTCCTGACGATCTTTCTCGATCTGCTTGGATTCGGTATGGTCATCCCGCTTCTGCCGTTTTTCGCGCAGGATTTTAACGCGACGCCGTTTGAGATCGGGATGCTGGTCTCGGTCTATTCGTGGATGCAGTTTTTCTTCGCGCCGATTCTCGGAAGTTTGTCGGACCGGACGGGACGTCGACCGGTTCTTTTCTTTTCGATCATCGGTTCGGGCATCGGCTATTTGATGATCGGCTTCGCCGGATCGCTTGTAATGATGTTCGCCGGCCGTTTGCTTGGCGGAATCACGGGGGCGAATCTATCGACCGCCCAAGCATATATCGCCGATGTCACGACCCGCGAAAATCGCGCCAAAGGGATGGGATTATTCGGGATGGCTTTCGGGCTCGGGTTCATTATGGGTCCGGCGCTTGCGGGAATTCTGAGCAAATGGGGACATGCGCTCCCGTTTTTTGTCGCCGGCGGATTGAGTTTCCTCAACGCGGGACTTCTCTACTTCATCCTTCCGGAATCGCTGAAACCCGGCGCTCCGGTGCGCGAGCGAAAAGGCCGGCTTGCCGTGTTGTTTGAGTCGGTTCGCGATTCGCGTTTCGCTTCGCTGACGCTGCAGTATTTTCTGCTGGTGATGGCCTTTTCGATGATGAACACCGCATTTCCGCTCTACACCGGATTCAGTTTCGGATACGACGCCGAACACACCGGCTACGTGCTCGCGTATGTCGGATTGCTGGCGGTGATCATGCAGGGTTATTTGCTCGATAAATTGTCGAAACGGTTCGGGCTGACGCGATTGGTGATCGCCGGTGTTTTCATTTTGATGATCAGTTTTTTGGCGGTCCCGTACGTCTCGGCCCAATCGTTCGGGCTCGTAGGACTGCTGATCGGCGCCGCCGGATTCGCGATCGGAAACGGTTTGTCGTCGCCGTCGCTGACCGCGCTCGCGTCGAAGGTCGCGCACGAGCACGAACAGGGAAAGGCGCTCGGCGTGATGCAGTCCGCGGCGAGCCTCGCCCGCGCGATCTCGCCGATGCTTACGGGTTACCTGCTCAGCAATGCCGTGAATCAGGTTGATACCGCTTCGCTCAAGCGCAACTTCTGGACGGCGGCCGGAATCCTGGCCGTGACATTGTTCGTCGCGATCTATTTTATGACGCACAACGAAGAGAAGAGCCTCGAGGCGTGAGGATTTGCGATTTGCGATTTGCGATTTTTGAGTAATGATTCTTAAATTTTGATCTTCGACTCCCAAAATCCGAAATCCGAAATCCGAATTCCCAAATCTAAAATAGGACCATCTTCTCCTCAACCCTTCTCGGCTTGCGTTTGTATTTGCGGATCTTGACGACAAAGAGCTTGTCGTACTCGGTTTCGAGCAGCGGTTTGAATCTGTCTTGCCCAAGAAGCAGATTAACGAGCGCCGGCGTCGTTGAATTGTGCCCGACGATGAGCAATCGTTTGACCTTGCCGCTCATTATCAGTTCGAACATCTGCTTCAGGTCCTTATGGTTATAGATCTGGACCGTCAACCGGCGCTTTGCCGCGAGGGGCGCGACCGTATCGCGTGTGCGGATAAAATCGGAAGAATAGATCGCGTCGAATTTGAACTTCCTGACGACCCTCACCAATTTCTCGGCCCGCAATTTCCCCTCCGCGGTCAGAACGGGATTTACCTTGTCCGCGGTCACCGAAGCATCTTTTTCCGCATGACGCAAAAGGACGACGGTGAGTTTCCGGTGCTGGGCCGACGCACTACTCAAAAACAGCAGCCAAAGGGTTATGATCGACATTACCTTAACTGCTCCAAATAGGTGGCTAAGAAGCCGAATTCGACGCCGAATCACCATTAAATCACCTGCGATTTCTCTCGAATATTCTCACTCGCTTTCGCAACGAAACTCCCTGAGTTTGTTTTGGCGTTATGAAGAGACTTTGGTTAGAATCTTGAAACAAATAGTTCCGTGATTCGATATCAGATCAATTTCCCGAAACTCGAAGTCCAAGCCCAGCTTTTCGAAAAGCATAATGTCACTTTAGAATTCCAAGTTTCGGTAGATCGCCCGACGATGTCCAATGCGTAAGAGAAAAACAGAGTCTTGATCGAAAGAAAAGACTATCCGATAATCACGAATGACGACCACTCGCCAGATTCCGCGTAGGCCGACCATTTGTTTTACGTTCAAACTCGCGTCAAGAACATCCTCTGCCAGTTTCAACGAAATGCGAAGTGCTTCTTCTTGAACTTCTCTTGGCAATTTCCGAACATCGCGACCGAACCGATTCGTGCTTGATTGCCCGGCTACTGGATGAAGTCGCCAAAACTCTTCACCTCGACAAGACGGTTTTCGCGAACATCAGCCTGAGCTTCATCCAAACCGTTCAAGAATTCCGAACGGTAGAGTTCATTGGGTGAAACAAATCGTTCGAGAAAGGCTTGGAGCGTTTTGTATGCTGAAATTACTTCCGACAGTTCTTTTTTTGAGATATTGATCGTGATGTTTTCCATAATTGGGTAAATTTTACCACGGGTTTCAGGGACGTTGTCGTTTTTCTTCAAACAAACATCTTCCCCGGATTCAAGATCCCGTTCGGGTCGAAGACCTTTTTGATCGCTTTCATAATTTCAAGCGTCGGTCCGTTGACGGCGTAGTCGAGGTACGGCGCCTTGACGTAGCCGATGCCGTGTTCGCCGCTGATCGTGCCGCCGAGATCGACCGACAGCTGGAAAGTCTCTTTGACGCATTCGCGGGCGCGGGCGATCTCGTCCGGGTTTTCGCGGTCGAGGACGAAGTTGACGTGGATATTGCCGTCGCCGGCGTGTCCGAAATTGGCGACGAAGGTATTGTGGCGCTTTCCGATCTCTTCGATCCGCGCGACGAGTTCCGGAACTTTCGACCGCGGCACGACGACGTCTTCGTTTATCTTCAGCGTGCCGAATTTCATCAAACTTGGGCTGATCGCGCGGCGCACGTCCCAGAGTTTGTCCTCGTCTTCCTTCGACTTGGCGCGGAGGACGTCGAAACCGCCGTTCTCGGACAATATCTGCTCGATTCGCGCGGCGTTCTTTTCAACTTCGGCTGCCGATCCGTCGACCGCGACGAGCAGGATCGCCGCCGCGTCTTTCGATAATCCGAAGGCATAATTCTGCTCGATCGCCTCGATGCAGTATTTATCGATGACCTCCATCGCCATCGGCAAAATTCCCTCGGGCGTAAACTTCGTCAAAACCCGGCACGCGGCCTCCATCGTTTTGAACGACGCGCGCACTGTCGATGTGGTTTCGGTCATCGGCAGCAATTTGAGCGTCGCTTCGGTGATGATCCCGAGCATTCCTTCCGAACCGCACATCAGTCCCGTGAGATCGAACCCGACGACGTTCTTTTCCGTTTTTCCGCCCGTGCGGATTACCTCGCCGGTAGCCGTCACGACTTCGAGTCCGAGGACATAACGCTTTGTATTGCCGTATTTAGGAGTCCGCATTCCGCCGGCGTTCTCGGCGATATTGCCGCCGATGTAACTGTCCTTGTAGCTCGCCGGATCGGGCGGAAAGAAAACGCCGTGTTTTTCGACTTCCTGCTGCAATGCCAGTGTCGTGATCCCGGGCTGGCAGACAACGTAAAGATCATCCGGCTTGATCTCGAGGATCTTGTTCATACGGTCGGTGCCGACGACGATCCCGCCGTCGATCGGGACGGCGCCGCCAGTGTACCCGACGCCCCCGCCGCGCGCGGTCACCGGAAACCGATATTCGTTGGCGAGTTTGATGATCGCGACCATTTCCGCCGTCGATTCGGGAAAAACTACAGCTTCCGGGGGAAACTTCTCTTTCACCGCATCGGCGCCGTAGGGTTCGACCTTGTCAGGATCGACAAGAACATTGTCCGCGCCGACGATCGCCCGGAGTTTGTCGATAACTTCGGGTTTCGACGCGCTCGTCGTCGCGCGGCCGCGGGATTGAAAATGGATTGATTCGTAAAGATGGTTCACAGTTGGTTAATTGTTGATTGTTAATTGTCGCTAGAATTATAATCCCATCGGCGGATCAAACAAATTGCTTTGCTTCCTCAATTTTGTCTTTTATACTCATCGAGATGCTCCGCAAGTTTGAATACACCCCGATTCTTGGTTGGTCGGTCAGCAGGTTCGACACGTTTTCGGCCTGCCGGCGTCAGTATTGGTACACGTATTATGCCAAACACGATCTCGAGGTCGATTTGCTCAAGATCAACGCGCTCAAGAATTTGACGTCAGTTCCGCTCGAGATTGGGAACGTCACTCACAAGGTCATCAAGACGCTGCTTGACCGCGTCAAAAAAACCGCCGACCCGATCGATCAGGAACGCTTCCTCGAATACGTCCGCCGGACAACGAAGGAAATCAGCGACTCAAAGAATTTCAGCGAGATCTATTACCGCGAGACCGCACAGATCGATGTCGAGGGCGATATCCTGACGCCGGTGCTCAAGGCTTCGCAGAATCTTCTCGAAAGCGAACGCTTCCGTTGGCTGCGCTCGGACGCCCGCGAACGAAGCGGCGAATGGCTCGTCGATCCTGACGGATACGGCGAATGTCGAATCGACAATCTCAAAGCGTATTGCAAGGTCGATTTTATGTTTCCCGTCGGCGACGAACTGGTGATCATCGACTGGAAGACCGGCAAGAAACCGAAACAGGCGCCGAACGAACGCCACGACAAGCACAGTCGACAAATGCGCGGCTATGTCGCCTGGGCGCATTTCCAATTCGGACACGACTATCCGAAGATCCACCCCTGGATCGCGTATCTGCTTCCTGACTATCACGAACGTGATTTCGTCGGCAATGAATACGATCTAGAGGACTTCACCGACACGATCCGCGAAGAGACCGAGCAGATGTACGGATACTGCCGCGACGTCGAAGAGAACTTCCCGAAAGCGAAGGAAGAATTCGAAATGACTCACCATCTCACAATCTGCAAGTTTTGCAATTTCAGAGAGTTATGCGGTCGGACGGCGAACCTGGACCGATCGCGGAACGGGTAAACTTTGTCAGACCACACCGTTTGCCTTAGGATTGAGCGGGTTCGACACGGCCCTTCCAAGCTTCAGCCCCATCTGTGCGAAAAACCAGTCGTCGGACCCAACGGGCAAGGACTAAGCAACGTCCCACAGTGTAACTGATCTGTTATTTACGCCGAACTGAATTGTGGGATCGAAAATATTTTTTCGCGTACGTACCTGATTCGGAATAGCTGATAGCTGCAAGCTGATAGTTTTTACGATGCATACCTATCAACTATCAGTTATAAGCTATTCCGGAAGACAAAACATCTTCGCAACTAATCGAAAAGGCTGATTTGATCGTCGTCCTCCGGACCTTCCGGCGACCAGACATAATCCTCGAGCCGGCATCTTGCCTTTTCGTTGAATTTGACGCCTTCCTGTTCGAGGAGTTTCTGCTGGAGGTCGAATGGAACGGTGAATTTCGCGGTCGAACAGACGCCGGCGGAATTTATGACGCGCTGCCACGGAACGTTTTCAGTCGATGCCGAGTGCATCACGTAACCAACCGTCCGAGCCGTGTAGCCTTCACCAAGAATCGCCGCGATCTGGCCGTACGTCATCACGCGCCCCGCCGGAATCGCGCGGACGATCTCGTAGACCTTTTCACGATAGGATGTTTCGTCGACGAGCATACTTTGGTCAGTAAACGGTAGACGGTAGACAGTAGAGTATTGAAGCTTGTCTCTAATAGATTCGATCGAAAATCTGCGGTCTACCGTCTACCGTCTACTGTCTACCGTCTACCGTCTACCGTCTACCGTCTACCTAAAAAAGCCCGACCACATTGCCGTGCTCGTCGATGTCGATCCGTTCCGCCGCCGGATGCTCGGGCAATGCCGGCATCGTCCGCATATCGCCGCAGATCGGATAGATGAATCCGGCGCCGACGCTCGCCCGGACCTCACGGACGGGGAACGTGAACCCGCTCGGCGCGCCCTTGAGCGTCGCGTCGTGGCTCAAACTGAGATGGGTTTTCGCCATACAGATCGGAAGCTTGCCGAAGCCGTTTTCTTCGTAGGACTTGATCTGGCTCGCGGCCTGCGGCGAAAAACTGACGTCTTTTGCGCCGTAGATCTTGGTCGCGATCGTCTCGATCTTTTTGGCGATCGGCTGGTCAAGATAGTACAGGAATCTGAACTCGCTCGGCTCCTCGGCGGCGGCAACGGTCATTTCCGCGAGTTCGATCGCGCCCTTTCCGCCGTTCGCCCAGTGCGTTGAAACGGCGGCTCCAAGCGCACCGGCTTCGACCGCGATGCGTTTGATCGCTTCGATCTCTTCGGGATGATCCGTTTCAAAGGCGTTGATCGCGACGACCGGCGTCACGCCGTGGATCTTGATGTTCTGGATCTGCTTGATCAAATTGGCGGCGCCGGCTTCGACGTCGGCAACGTTTTTTTCAAGCATGGCCGGCGGCAGCGGCTTTCCGGCAACGATCTTGTACTTGCCGCTGTGCGCCTTGAGCGCGCGTACCGTGGCGACGAGAACGCAGGCGTCCGGAACAAGTCCGCTGTAGCGACATTTGATGTTGAAGAACTTCTCGGCGCCGATATCCGCGCCGAAACCAGACTCGGTGAGCAGGTAGTCACCGCATTTGCTTCCAATGAGATCAGCCAGGATGCTGCTGTTGCCATGCGCGACGTTCGCGAACGGTCCGGCGTGGACAAGCGCCGGCGTGTTCTCGAGCGTTTGCATCAGCGTCGGACGGATCGCGTCGCGCATCAGGACCGTCATCGCGCCGGCCGCGCCGATCTCTTCCGCCGTGACCGGCGTCTTGTCGTACTTCATCCCGACGACGATGCGCCCGAATCGTTCGCGCATATCTTTCATCGACGTCGTCAACGCAAGGATGGCCATGACTTCGGATGCGACGGTAATGTCGAAACCGGTCTCGCGCGGGACGCCGCCTTCGAGTTTTCCGCCGAGGCCGATGACGATGTAACGCAGCGCGCGGTCGTTGGTGTCGAGCACCCGCTTCCAGGTTATCGAATACGGGTCGATGTTCAGCGAATTGCCGCGCATCAGATCGTTGTCGATCATCGCCGCGAGCAGGTTGTTGGCCGCGCTGACGGCGTGAATGTCGCCCGTCAGGTGGAGGTTAAACGTCTCCATAGGGACGACCTGCGAGTATCCGCCGCCGGCCGCGCCGCCTTTGATTCCAAAGGTCGGCCCCTGTGACGGCTGACGCAGGGTGATGACCGCGCGTTTCCCGATATGCTTCATCGCCTCGCCGATGCCGATCAAGGTAGTCGATTTACCTTCGCCGAGCGGCGTCGGCGTGATCGCCGAAACGTCAATGTAACGGGCGTTCGGACGATCCTTGACCTTTTCCAATACGTTGAGTCGGAGTTTGCCGATATACGGACTTCCGTAAATATCAAAATCGTCCGCGCTGAGATCCATCTGCTCGGCGATCTGATGAAGCGGTTTCAGTTTTGCACTTTGTGCGATTGCCAGATCTGATTGCATATTTAATAACCTCGATAAAATTGTTGAGTGAGAGGCGCGAACAAATAATTGAAAGTTGATAATTGATAATTCGCGTCGCCGTTCGCTGCCTTTACTTTTGCCTCAAGATCGTTCGCGCCGGAGCCCCGTCACCGGTTCCGCCATCAAATTTCAGCGGCAGACAAAAGAGCTCGTAGTCGCCTTCCGGGACTTGGCGAAGATCCAGACCTTCGATGATCACGACCTCCGCCTCGAGCAGCGTTATGTGCGTATCGAACGACTTCGCGCCAAACTGTTCGACCGAAAGATAATCGATCCCGACCAGTTTTACGCCGTTTCCGACCAGAATCCGGGCGGCTTCCGGCGCGATATACGTAAAATCGGTCCGAAAGCCTTTCTCCGGCTCGTTCCAGAACGCTGAGTTCCGGGTTTTGAAAAGAACACGTTCCACATTTTCCAACGATTCGACGTGCTTTGCAGTAATCGCCGTCACATCTTCCGAAAGTTCGACGACGCGGCAATCGCCGACGAGTTTGTAAAGATCGAGTTCGCCGACGCGGCGGGTGCCCTCGATAAAATGATTCGGCGCGTCGACGTGCGTTGCGGTGTGGACGCCGAAACAGACTTGAGATACATTTGCGACGTCGCCGTTCGCGAGCGCAGCGCAAACATCGAACTTAACTTTCGGGTCGCCGGGAAACGTCGGCACGAACTCGCTGATGGCGACCGTAACATCGTAGATTTTCATAGCGATAGGATAAATCAGGTGCGGTAATTTGCGAATTGCGATTTGCGAATTGCGATTTTTGGGTTGTAACGTAGGACACGACACAAGAGCCCGATGAACGATCTGCGTATTTCCGCTTCCAGTTATTCAAACACCGCACCGCTCGTGTGGTCGTTTCAGTTCGGTACGCGGCGCGGGAGCGTCGAGCTCATTCTCGACACCGCGCCGGCGCGATCGGCCGAACTTTTGGCGCAAAACCGCGTCTCGGCGGCGCTTGTGCCGGTTATCGCGTTTCAGACCATTCCGGGCGTCCGGCTTGTTCCGAATGTTTGTGTCGGCGCGCACGAGCGTGTTCGCAGCGTCTGCCTGGTGACGAAGGGTATGGAACTGCGCGATGTGCGAAGCGTCGCGCTCGATGTGTCGTCCAGGACATCGGTCGCGCTGACTAAAATTATCTTCCGCGAATTTCTTGGTTTCGAACCCGAGTTCAGGCCGGCGGAGCCGAATATCGACACGATGCTCGCCGGTGCCGACTGTGCGCTCCTGATCGGAGATCCGGCCCTCGGGATTTCGGATTTGGGATCGGGGATTTCGGATTTGTCGGATTCCCGAGTTGCCTCTGCCGGACGGCATTCCGAAATCACAAATCACAATTCCGAAATCAAGAAGTACGATCTTGTCGAGCTTTGGCGCGAATACACGGGTTTTGGTTTTGTCTTTGCAATGTGGATGACAGCGGCCGAGACATCGCCGATCGACTTCGCCGGCGCGCGCGACGAGGGACTGAAGCACATTGACGAGATCATCGCGAACTACGATTCGGAGATTCCGCTTTCGCGCGCTGAGTTCAAGGAATATCTCACGACGAATATCTCGTTTTCGATCGATGAGTCGATGCAAAAAGGCCTTGAACTCTACTTCAAACTCGCCCGAAAGGCCGAGTTGATCGAGCGCGTGCGCGATCTTCGCTTTATCGAAAACTGACAACGATTTACCGATCGACGTACGGATGCTCAGCCAACGTGGCCTCGATTTTCAGTGCGCACCGCTTGGCCCATTCGGAATCGATCAAATTCATCAATTCAAGCTGTTTGGCAAAGATCATCCGGCGGCAGTCGAGGTTTTCGACCCTGTTCTTGAATTCGAAGTCGACACCCATCCAGAATGTGTCGAGCGAAACGATCTCGAAAAGGAGATCTTCTTTTGATTCGAACGATTTTCGCGAGATCTCAAGACCGCGCTCGGTGGTGACGAAATGATACATTCGGTCGCAGACCTCGACGTGCGGGCTGCCGTCATCCGTTCGTTCCGTCAAAAAGGAATACCTGTGCGGAGTCGGCCTCATACGTTGAAGCAGCTCGTTATATTCGTTTTGAAGTTCGTCGATTGAAACTAACATTGTTCGCGTGCAAGTGTGAACCGTCGGTCGCGTTCACCTCTTGAAGATTCTAACAGCAAGGAGAAAAATCAATGAACATCGTTATCGTCATCATTCAGGTCAGCGGGATCGCATTCGTGATCGCATTCTTTCTGGCACTCTTGAACTGGGGTTTCGGCTTCCATCTCGGCATCAAAGGCGCTGAAGTGCCGGCGGAGCCGGAAGCCGCGGTCCTGTTTCTGGGACTTGGGATCGTCTTTATTCTGCTCGGAAAATTCCTCGACAAGAAATTCGGATCATCGTAAATTTCGATATTCGATCTCCATGAGCACAATTCACTAAAATGGAACGACCGTCCATTTCTGGACGGCCGGTTCGCGTCGGGGGGGGGTTGGGGTAACTCGTTTTGCTCGACTCTGCGAACGCCGCGCGGCTCAAAAGAGATTTGACTGAAAAAGCAGCAGCCAGCCGGCGACCAGAACAAAGATCAGTAGAAAAAGATCGTTCGCGCCCAACTGTGTTTCATCGTTTCTCATTTCACTCTCACCTCTTGTAAAATCTGTCACTTATTAATGCGTTTTCTGTTCGTAAAAAGTATCACCGTGTTTGGAACAAAATTTGTATTTCAAAAACCGTAACAATGAAAAGACGAGGAAAATCCTCTTTTTGCCGTTGTTTTTGAAAGATTTTTTCGCATTTTGCGACTGAGCGGGTTCATTATGCGAAAATAGGGTTTTGATATGAGCAACATTCAACCGATTTTGGACAAAGTTTTGGACGGCGGCCGGATGACTTCGGAAGACTGCACGGCGCTGCTTGAAAGCTACGACGTCGCGCGCATCGGCGCCGCGGCGGACGAGATCCGGGCGCGGAAGCATCCCGAGAACGTCGTTACGTACATCATCGACCGCAACATCAACTATACGAACGTCTGTAATGTCGTCTGCACGTTCTGCGCCTTTTACCGTCGTCCCGGAAAACCCGACACGTACGTCCATTCGTTCGACGAGATCTGCAAACGCATCGACGAAACCATCGAACTCGGCGGCACGGGCGTTCTGATGCAGGGCGGACTTCATCCCGATTTCAACATCGAATGGTACGAAGATCTTCTGTCGCGCCTGCACGCGCTCTATCCGACATTTCAGCTCCACTGTTTTTCGCCGCCCGAGATCCACAACATTCACCTCATCAGCGGGCTCGACTACGAAACGATCATGGCGCGGCTCAAGGCGGCGGGACTCAATTCGATGCCGGGCGGCGGCGGCGAGATTCTCGACGACGAGGTCCGCAAGCGCGTTTCGACGAAATGCAACACGCAGGAATGGCTCGACGTGATGCGCGCCGCGCACAAGGTCGGGCTGCGTACGACGGCGACGATGATGTTCGGCATCGGTGACCGCATCGAGCACCGTGTCCGGCATCTGCAGCGCGTCCGCGACGTGCAAGACGAAACGGGCGGTTTCACGGCGTTCATTCCGTGGACGTTTCAGCGCGAGAACACGGCGCTCGGGCGCAAGATCACCGAGGAACCGACGGGGATCGATTACATCAAGATGCTTTCGGTGTCGCGGCTGTTTCTCGACAATTTCGATCACATCCAGGCATCGTGGCTGACGCAGGGGACGCGTCTCGGCCAGGTCGCGCTGCGAATGGGCGCCGACGATATGGGTTCGATAATGATCGAAGAAAACGTCGTCTCGGCCGCCGGTGCGCACAACGAAGCGACCGAACGCGAGCTTCGTTATCAGATCACGGAAGCCGGTTTCATCCCGCGCCAGCGCGATATTCTGTACAAGTATGTGGATCGCGAGAAAGTTTCGGAATTGGACCAGCGGCAATCGATGAAACTAAAAGAACTGAGCGTCGCGTTCGCGGATTAGGTTTAGGCCAAAGAATTCAGGAATCCGTAAGAGTTACGCGTTCACGCGTGACCAACCGTGAGCGCGGCCAAACCGCACGAGTTACGCCTTCAGGCGTGAGCAGTTCCCGTAGAACGTCAAAGTTGACGGGGCGGCGGTCAGGAATCTTTAACGAACCTGCTTGATCAGGTACGGAACCCTATCAGGACCCGTCACCTCAGTTACAGCGCCGCGCCGCGATAATTGCATCCTGCGTCGACATCTCGCCTCGCCGGGCTCAAAGGCCGTCAAACGAGCGGTCGACCATTTGGGTATCGACAAACAAGCCCAGTATCATACGTGCCGGACCGGTCTTGCCACGCGCTTGCTTGAGAACAATTACGACATCCGTACCGCACCGGAACTGCTCGGCCACAACGATGTCCGATTGGCGCTCTGTGGTGAGATACAAATTAGGTTTTCGCAGATAGGAATTGCAATCCGCGTGTCTCCGATTTTTTGTTCACGCCAGTATGCTGCTCGTGATACGGTTGTTTGAATTGGAGGAGACAAACTGATGAGATTCACACTTACAGCGGTCTTTCAAAAGGTCCCCGAAGGCTATATTGGCTATGTTGAGGAATTACCGGGCGCAAACACCCAAGGCAACACTCTGGAAGAGGTTCGTGAGAATTTGAAGGAAGCGATCACGTTGGTGTTGGAAGCAAATCGTGAACTTGCCGAAGAGGCAATTGGCGGTTTGGACGTAATCCGCGAACCCTTGTTGATGGCAACGGTATGAAACGCCGTGATTTGATTCGGCATCTGGAATCTCAAGGTTGCGAAATGTTGCGCGAAGGCGGTAGTCACACGGTCTATGTAAATCGGGCTAAAAGGAAATCGACCGCGGTTCCTCGTCATCGGGAAATCAACGATTTCTTGGCGCGAAAGATCTGCTAGGATCTGGAAATCTCCGAACCGTAAAACCAAAACCGGACGAAGAGACCACTGCCCACCGACCACTGACCACCGACCACCGACCACCGACCACCGACCACTGCCCACTGCCCACCGACCACTGACCACCGACCACCGACCACCGACCGCCGACCGCAATTCTTACAATTCTCTTACGATTCACGCGGCGCGAATCTGTTAGTCTTGATAATGTCTCAAGCGACATTACGAATGAAAAACACAACAAGCTTCGGGGTTCTCAAAACAATCAACTGGAAAAATCTCTCGATCGTCGTCAGTTTTCACGTGCTCGCGATCGTTGGCCTGTTCTATTTCAGCTGGCAAAATCTCGCGGCGCTCCTTATCGGAAACTGGATCGTCGGCAGTCTCGGTGTCGGGCTCGGCTACCATCGGCTGCTGACGCACCGCAGTTTCAAGGCGCCGAAGTGGCTCGAATACACGCTGACGGTCTTCGGCACTATGGCCGTTCAGGACGATGCGCCGAAATGGGTCGCGACGCACCGCATTCATCATCAATTCACCGAGCAGGAACGCGATCCGCACTCGACGCGGCCCGGATTCTGGTGGGCGCATCTCGGCTGGATCGTTTACGGGACGGCCAACGATCACGACGCGGCGACGCTCAAGAAATACGTGCCCGACCTGATGAAGGACCGTTTTCACGTCGCGCTGGCGCGGTTTTATTATGTTCCGCTGATTCTGTCCGGCGTATTGCTGTTCGCGCTCGGAGGCTGGCCGATGGTTCTCTGGGGCGTTTTCGGACGCGTCGTCTTCGGATGGCATTCGACGTGGCTGGTAAACTCGGCGACGCATATGTGGGGAACGCGCTCGCACGAAACGGAAGATGATTCGACGAATAACCCGCTGATCGCGATACTCACTTTCGGCGAGGGCTGGCACAATAATCATCACGCCTTCCCGTCGTCCGCACGGCACGGCCTCGGGCGGTTCCAGTTCGATCAGAACTGGCTCACGATCCGCATCTTCGAACGCCTTGGCTGGGCAACGAATATCAGGCTCGCGGCGGCCGAAACTGCGCTCGCCGAACGTCCGGCGTCATCCTGAATCGCTATTACAAAACTCTTACAATTGCACGCGTAAAACTCTGTTACGATTGAAATTAACGCGAGGAATGCGTTAATTTCAAGCAATTATATGAGGTCACAGGATATGGAGAACGTAGTCGAGATTTCGAGCGCGAAGTCACAAAAGATTCACTGGAACACGATCGTTGCGGTCGTGCTTTTTCACGTCGGGGCGGTCGCCGCCTTTTTTACTTTCAGTTGGCAGAATCTTGGTGGCGCCGTTTTGCTATGGTGGGTCGCGAACAGCCTTGGCGTCGGTTTGGGTTATCACCGTTTGCTGACCCATCGCGGCTTCCAGTCTCCGAAGTGGTTCGAATATGTGCTCACCTTCTTCGGCACGATGGCGCTTCAGTCGGGCGCGATCAGCTGGGTGACGACGCATCGTCTCCACCACGCCTTCACCGACACGGACAAGGACCCGCATTCGCCGAGCGGCGGATTTTGGTGGTCACACATTGGCTGGATCTTCAAGGGCACGGCGCAGGTGCAGTCCGAAGCGGCTATGATGCGCTACTCGCCCGATCTGATGAAAGACAGCGTTCATCGCTTTATGAACAAGTACTACTGGGTTTCGTCGGTGCTGACCGGTGTCGCCTGTTTCTTGATCGGCGGTTGGGGAATGCTTTTCTGGGCAGTGGGACTGAGAACCGTTTTCGGTTGGCACACGACCTGGTTCGTCAATTCGGTAACGCATCTGTGGGGCTCGCGCCGGTTTGAAACGCGCGACACGTCGACCAATAACGGCATCGTCGCGGCGCTCACGTTCGGCGAAGGCTGGCACAACAACCACCACGCGTTCCCGCGTTCCGCGCGTCACGGTCTGACGTGGAGAGAATTCGACTTCAACTGGCTGCAGATCAAAACCCTCGAAAAACTCGGCCTCGCGAAAGACGTCTACGCCTACGACCTCAACGAAGGCAAAGAGATCACCGGCAAGCCGATAAAGCAGGCGGCGTAGATTTCAGTGGACAGTGGACAATGGACAATGGACAGTGGAAGAACGATTTCGTATTCCATTGTCCATTGTCCATTGTCCACTGTCCATTTTCCATTTTCCATTTTCCCATTGTCCATTTTCCCATTCCGACTCTGCACTCTGCCTCCATTGCGCTTATACTTGAAACGTGCGCCGACGTAAATCGACGATCTTCTTCCTGATCCTCGGCATCTGCCTGATCGTTCTGGCGGTCGCCTTGAATGTCGGCTGGATTCTCCTGAACCTGCGCGAGGTGGTGCTGCTCGTTCTGGGCATCGTCTTCTTCGCGGTGATCATTACCGGACTAATCCTGAATACGATCTTTCTGATGCGCGAGATCAAACGCAACGAGCAACAGGACGCGTTTCTGAACGCGATGACGCACGAACTCAAAACACCCATCGCGTCGATCAAGCTTTATCTCGATACTCTGAAGTCGCGCGACGTATCGGATGACAAGCGCCGGCAATTCTACGATGTTATGCTCGCTGACAGCGATCGCCTGCTCGGAACCGTTGAACAGGTTCTGCAAGCTTCGCGAACTCGCGAGAACAACCGACTGCTGAATCTTTCGGAGATCAAACTGAACGATTTGCTCGCCGAATCGGCAAAATTCATCGAAACACGGTATAAACTGCCCGAGTCATCCATCAAGTTCACGGCGTCGGCCGAAGACGCCGTGGTCCTCGGCGACCGCGCGGAACTCGGAACCGTATTCAGCAATCTGATCGATAACGCCGTAAAATACTCGGGCGACGAACCGCGCGTCTCGATCCGCGTGAAAAACTCGAATGACCAGCGCGTCGAGGTTTTGATAAAAGATAACGGCATCGGTTTGAATCCGTCGGAACTAAAGCGCGTTTTCCGACGGTTTTACAGGGTTCCCAACCGCCAGACGCAGGAAAAAAAGGGAACCGGCCTGGGACTTTTCATCGTCGAATCGGTGATCAAAAAACACGGCGGGCGGATTTGGGCCGAAAGCAAGGGCGAGGGGAAAGGCACGACTTTTATCGCGCAACTGCCGAAGCTGTAAGCGTTGGGAGTTCCGCCTTCAGGCGGCAATCCGTTAACCTACGAAGACTTCAATGACGGTCGGCCCGCATCGCAACCGAGATCCCGGAAATCTGAGACGCGTAGAGTTAAGCAAATATGAAAATTCTGATTGTCGAAGACGAGAAACACCTGGCCGACGGACTGCGGTTCAATCTTGAATCCGACGGTCACGACGCGTCGGTTGCTTACAACGGCGTGGAAGCGCTCGGCCTGCTCGAACGCGAGACATTCGACGCGATCGTTCTCGATGTGATGATGCCGAAAAAGAACGGTTTCGAGGTCGCTTCGGAACTTCGCTCGCAGCAAAACTTCACCCCGATCCTGATGTTGACGGCGCTCGGAAGCTCAGAGGACGTTTTGAAGGGCTTTGAATCGGGCGCCGACGATTATCTGCCGAAACCGTTTGATCTCGCCGTTTTTCAGGCCCGACTGAACGGACTTCTCCGGCGCCGGGAGTGGTTTCGACAGGAACGCGCGTCACAGGAAAAACCGGTTGAGGATGTCGTCGAGATCAATGGCAAGGCGATCGACTTCAACAATCTCGAAATTCGTACGGAAGCCGCGACCTTCCACCTTACATTGATGGAAGCCAAACTATTGCGGTATTTGATAGATAATGCCGACCAGGCCGTCTCCCGCAAAACGATTCTCGAAAAGGTATGGGATCTTCACGAGGATACCGACACGCGCGCGATCGACAACTTCATCGTCCGGCTCCGAAAACACCTCGAAACCGAACCGGACAAACCGCGGCTGCTCCAGACGGTAAGAGGCGTCGGCTACAGGTTTGTTAAGGACTGAAACGAACCCACCTTGATTGAATCACCGGACAAATGCCGACGGAACCGGAATGTCCCCACTCATTCCCCACTGAACCACCGAAACCCCGGAATCCGAACTTCGCTGCACATACCAGCTTCCGGTCGACGGCCGGAAGATCGAATAGTCAAATTTCCCGTCGCCGTCGTAGTCGCCGACCAAAGGAATGTCTGTCGGAAGTCCGAAAGTCACCGCGAAGAACCCGCCGTCACTGCTCTTGAGGACATACCAAGCGCCGGTCGATGGTCGCCAAACCGCGATGTCGGCCTTGCCGTCGCCGTCGTAATCGGCGGCGACCGTTTTGTCGCCGTTCAGCCCGAATTGCGTGATCAAGACGCCGCCGTCCGAACTCCGCCAGATGTACCAGACTCCGGTCGACGGTCGGTAGATGCCGAGATCGGCCTTGCCGTCGCCGTCAAAATCGGCGGCCGCCGGTTGGTCTCCCGTCGAGCCGAATTGGTTGACGTGAACCGCATTATCCGAGCTCTGCCGGACATACCAGGTTCCCGCGGAGGGCCGCCAAACCGCGATGTCGGCCTTCCCGTCGCCGTCAAAGTCGGCGGGAACGGGAACGTCCTCGGCGATTCCGAACTGGGTGAAATAGATCGGCTGGGATGCCGGATCAATGACGAACCAAAGCCCGTTTTCGGGTCGGAAAAACGCAAAATCGGTCCGGCGGTCGCCGTCATAATCCGCCGGAACGATCCTATCAGTCGCGCGGCCAAAGGTCTTCGCCGACGAGTTGGGATTCAGGGATTGCACGAAGTAATTGCCGTTCGACGGTCGGAACAACCCGTAATCGGTAAGCCTATCGCCATTGAAATCAAACAGGTTGCCGCGCGCGGGGACACAGCTGTTGATAAGTACCGTGACGTCGTTCGAACCCGAATTTGCGGTTATCAGATCGACCTTGCCGTCGTTGTTCAGATCCGCCGCTTTGACCGCGTTCGGATTGATCCCGACGCCGATATCCGTCGTTGAAACGCGTACCAGATCGGAGCCGCTGAGCGCCGTCGCCAGAGAATTCGTGCCACCGCCGACAAAATCGCCCGAGGCAATCGAGATCGGATTCAGTCCTGAAGGCGTCGAGGAACACGCCGTGAAAAGTCCGTTCGATGTGCCGTAACAGGTGAAAACACTGTCCGAATCATAGTTGGCGATCGCGAGGTCGAGAAATCCGTCGTTGTTCAAATGCGTCAGTTCGACAGCCGCCGGGCTCTGCGTGAACGCGCTTTGAAGCAATTGAAACGTTCCGTTGCCGGTTCCCATATAGGTCGAAAAACTGCTCGAACCGAAGTTTGTGACCACCAGATCGTCGTTTGCGTCGGAATTCAATCTGCCGACGGCGACGAACGAAGGCTGCGAGCGGGTCCGTATGTTCGTCCCGTACGTAAAACCGCCGCTGCCGTTGCCGAGCAGGATCGAAATCGTACCGGCGAAGAATCCGCCGAAATTTGCGACGGCGAGGTCGGTCTTCGAGTCGTTGTTGAAGTCTCCGGAATTGACTGAGATCGGATTCGAACCGACAAAGAAATTGACCGGAGCGCCGAACGTTCCGTTGCCGTTGCCGAGCAGGATCGAAACGTTATTGGATCCCGAATTTACCACGGCGAGGTCGAAGTTATTGTCGGAATTGAACTTACCGGCGACGACCGCATACGGACTCGAACCCGCCGAGACAGTAGTTGGCGCCTCAAAAGTTCCGTCGCCGTTGCCCTTCAGGATCGAAACGTCGTTCGAGACCTGATTCGTCACCGCCAGATCCTGCTTGTTGTCGTTGTCGAAATCCGCAACCGCGAGATTCGTCGGATTGATTCCGGCCGGATAGGCGCCGCTCGAAAAAACCGGCGCGGCACAGACCGAACCGCTCGCGGGCGGCACCGGAACGGTCGTGATCTCAATGCTCCAGCCGCCGGCGATCGACCCCGACGCCGACTGTTCGTCATCCATCACAAACAGGCGCCATTCACCGTTCGGACTGAATCCGTTGAAGTTGCCGAGCGACACGTTTCCCGCGATCAGCGGGCGAATCGGCGACGGCGACGGGAAGACGTCGATTCCCTCTTCATTGTTGTTGCGGGTCTTAAAGGTTCCCGATGTGACGGTCGAGATCTGCGTCGACGCCGAATCGTCGAACGTCACGGTCGCGTTCGACGCCGCGCCGCCGCCGATGTCCGACATGATGACCACGCCGCGGCCGTTCGGGCTGACCAGCAGCAGGTCGAGATCGGACGGACGTGCGTGCGTGATGCCGCTGATCGTCACGTTCAGGTCAGAGATCACACCTTCAACGCCGGCGACGCTGATCGCTGAACCATACGGCGCGGCGGCTTCGGTCACATCCGGCAGTTCGACGCTGGCCGGATTCGCGAACGTCTGCGGCGCACCGTCGGTGGTGACCGTCAGCGCCCATCCCGAGTTCACGCTGCCCGAGTTTCCAAGGGCGTCGTCGACGGCGAACAGCGACCATGTCCCGTTCGGATTGGCGCCGTTGAACGTCGATGCGAACGTTGCCGTGTTCGGTTGATCGTACGGTCCGGGGGGCGCCGGCGCGGGAAAGGTGTCGGACTGCCCGTCGCCGCTCGTCGGACGATAGCTTCCGTTGTAAGCAAAAGTTCCCGAAGGAAACAAGCCCGGCGCATCGTCCGCGAACGTGAAAATGTTGTCGGTCGCTTCATATGCCGGAAACCCGGCGTTGCCGTCGGAAAAGAATATGAACTTCGCTCCCGTCGGGCTGACCAGCAGGAAATCGAGATTCGACAGCCAGGTGTGATTTACGCCGTCAAGCGTAACCGCGATCCGCGTGATCGTTCCGGTCATTCCCGAAACCTCGACGGTCGAGGGATAAAGTGCCGCTTTCGTCGGTGCCGCCAGCCCGGACTTCGTGTTCACGGTGATCGGCGTCGAGTTCGAATAGGTCATCTGAACGATGGTTTTTTGGGCTGATGCCGCTGGAACGGCTCCGATGAACAAGACGATGGTTTGAACGAGTGGAACGGCGTGGACCAGTGAAATTCTCATTTGAAACTCCAAGAACGAACAATTACAAATCATCGCGGACAAGCGAATCATATCATCGGAAGACGCTGGCCAAAAGACCGTTTCACGTGACCCGTCGCCTCTCCAGCACACGAAGTTTACGACGCCAGTCTTCCGCGAGATTGAACCGGTGAATTTCGATCTCGCGCGTGACGAGCGATGCAGAGAAGTCAAAATCGCGGTGAAAAGCCAGCGTCGGGGCGACGAGATAGCAGATCGTCGGAGCATCGGCGATCTTCAGATCTCCGAACAAACGCGCTTCCTGCAGTTTGCCGCTTCGCCGGATGCGTTCGATCTTGCGCCAGTAGTCGACGGTCTGAAAGATCATTTCGCGGTCGGGCTCGACCTTGAGCTCGATGATCACCAGCCGACCGTCTTTGCGCAGTGCGAGAAGGTCGATCTTGTCGCGCTCGGCCCGAAACTGATGATAGAGCGGCGAAAGGACCAGGTTCGCGTCGAGCAAGTGAATGTTGCGGCGGAGGATCGCCTCGAGCCAGGCCTCGGGGGCGGTGTCATACAGAACGTGGCGCCGGTTCGGCGACCGATGCGTTCGAAACTCGCGGAATTCGTCGATCAGCGTCGCGAGTTCCGCGATGTTGTCTTCAGTCAGCGGCCGACGCACCCTCTCGATCCCGAACCAGCAGCGTTCGACGCCCAACAAGCGCCGCACACGGGCAAACGCGAGTCCCTGAAATCGAATCGTTTCACCCTGACGCGAAAACACCCTGTCGATCTCGTCCGGCGCGAGTTCCGTCAGACGCATTGCAGTTTCACTCGGTTCGACGATGGCGGGAATCCGCACATCGGGGATCTTCCCCGCCCAAAGATCGTCTGCTTCGACCAATGCGAGTTCCTTGAATCGCTCCTCGTCGCCGATCTCGACGAGCGAAATCCGCCGCTTCCATTCGGCCCGAAGCAGCGCGTGGAGTTTTTCTAGTTGGCGCGCGACGCGCTGCTCCGCAAGGATGACGATCGTCGTCACCGGATTCCTTTTGCGGCGCGCTAGTTTGGCGATCCAGAAACAGGCCGCCGAGAGCAGAAACTCCGGCGAAAGCGTTCCGCTGATGTCCGAGATCGCCGCGCGCCGGGTCGTGAACTGATCGAACAGGATCTGCGCGACCCGTCCGTTTTCGCGGTTCAAATCGACGCGGACCAGTTTCGCTCGGGGAACGTTCTCCCTGAGCGTCGCCGCGACGCGGTTGGCGCGTTCGAGCCGGGCGAGTTCGACCGACGTTTGCAGTTCTGAAAACGAAACGCGCGGGACAAGGCGGACGCGGGTCGATTCAGTTTCGAAGTTCCGCGACAGCGACAGGAACAGTTCGGCGCGCCGCGTCTCGATCTCGGTCACGCGCCACGTCCGAAATCCGCTGTCGCCGGGAAAACCGAGCAGCAGCCGATCCTTCTGACTTTCGATTTCGATCTCGGAGTTTCGGAGTGAAAAACTCCTGCCGTCGGCAGTTACGAGTATCCATTCGCGGTGTGCCTCAAGACACCGCGCGAGCAGTTGGTGAAGTTCGGTCATAAGTTGTGTGAGTTTCGGCAGTCCTTACCAGCCGTATTCTTCTTGAAAAAACTCGATCATCCGGTCTGACCAGACGCGGTAACCGAGTTCCGACGGGTGAATTCCGTCGGCGAAAAATCCTTCCATCACATAGGTCGGTTGGTGAAAATAATAAACGCGTTCGAGTTGCGCGGTAAAGTCGCGCGCGTTCGCGTCGTGAAGCGCCGAAAGATAACCGAGGACCGACCGCAGCGGATCGGGCAAAACCGGTGAAAGTCTGACCGCCGGCGCGTTTGTGATAAAAAACGTCGCCCGCGGATGCCGCTCGCGGAGGATGCCGATCAGCCGCATCATGTTACGGCGGGTCTCGCGCGGGCTGCGAAGCTTGAGAACTTCGTTGCCGCAGAGCGCAAGCAAGATAAAGTCGAACTCGACGTCAGGGATTTGCGGGACGAGTTCGACGATGGTTTCGCCAACGGTGATTCCGCTCCGTCCGACAACGGTCCATTCTACAGCCCGGCCGGTCTTTTCGCTCAGACCGCGAGAAAAATTCCCCGCAAGCGCCTTCTCGTGAGTACTCGCGCCGACGCCGGCCGCGGTCGATTCGCCCAACACAAGAAGTTTCACGGGCGCATCGCCGTCGCCCGCACGGCCGGTCGTCGGGCCTGACGCGTCGGGAAGCCGTTCGATCTTGCGCCGCGTAAATTGTCCCTGAAGATACAGGAACGGCATAAACGGCAAAAGTACCGTTCCGCCGACGACGTAAATGGTCTGCCACTTCAGAAGGCTCATCGTAACCGCGCGTTTGCGACGTTGTGCTAAAATCAAGGCTTTTCGCCGATGTTTTCGAATCATATTACCAAAAGTGTCGTGGTTCTTGCGATGATCGCCGCATTTTTTGCGGGTTGCCGGCGAGTTCGCGACTCCGGTGAGACGGACGCACGTCCCGTGCTGGTTCCGACAATCGACCGAATCCCGTTTTCGACTCGTGAGCCGGACACTTTTCAGGCCGAGATCGTTGTCACTTCCGGCGACACCGTTAGTTCGACCTTCATCGCCAGGTCCGGCGAGCGGCGACGGGTCGAATTCGACTCCGGCAAGCGGTCGCGTCTCGCTTATGTCCTGAATGAAAAAGCCTTTTTGATCCTTCCCGAACGGTCGAAATTTTCTGAAGTTCCTCCCGGGTCACCGTTTTCGACGGATGACTGGTCGGCTTTTCTGACGGACCGCTGGCTCAGCGAGACGACCGACGCGACCTTCGAAAAACTCGAGACCTCCGGAAGCGCCGTCAGATATCGGGCGAAAATGGGCGGCGCCGGAAAGTCGGAAGCGATCATCACGGTCGACGAGTCCACGGGAATTCCGATCCGACAAGAGTTCTATTCAATCGCGGACGGCGTTCCGACGCTGACGATGACATTCGAGGTCCGCAATCTGAAGCTATCGGCGGACGATTCATTGTTCTCGGTTCCGAACGGCTTTGTGAAGGTCGAAAGAAGCGAGTTGCTTAAACTGAAACTGAGTATTGAAAATGAGTAAATCCGAGCTCGGCGACAATCGCCGTCGACACATCTATGAAGCGTTCAGAACCGTCCCTTACGCGCGGTTTCTGGGACTGGATCTGGTCTCGGTCGAGACCGGAAAGGCAACGGTCAAGCTTACGGTCCGCGACGATCTGCGACAACCTTACGGTTTGCTTCACGGCGGCGCGACGGCGTCTTTGATCGATACCGCGACGGCGATGGCGATCGTCGCGACGCTTCCGGAAGACGAAAAGGCGACGACGATCGACCTTAACGTGCAATACCTGCGCCCCGTAACGGACGGCCAAATCCATTGCACCGCAAAGATCGTTCGCGCGGGCAAGCGGATCATCTTTCTTTCGGCGGAAGTGGTCGACGACGACGGACGGATCATCGCGACCGCGCTCTCAACTTATACAAAGGTTTGACGGTTACGCTCTTGAAGGTTATTTCACGAGATCGATCCGGTATCGAAGACTTATACCGAAACCATTGGTTTGGCGAAGCGCGCCGAGATTGACTCCCTGTCTCACATAAAAGAAATCGGCTCCGAATTTCGGCGTGAACTGCTTTGTGATTCCAACAAAAAAGTCGTTTCGGAACCAGCGCTTTTCGCGAAAGTCGTAAAACGGCTCATCGGCGATGAACGGCGTCGCGATCGGTTTCTTGTTCTTCGTTATCGGGAAATTCAGCTGTGCGCGGTTGCGATAGACGACCGTATCGGGCCGCGAATGCTTGATCAGATAAGTCGTCAGCGAACGGTTTCTGAAGGTGACGTAGTTCCATTTCTTTTCCGACTGCAGAAAAAACATCAAGCGGTGCTCATATTGCCTCCGAGCTTCCGTTAAACGAAAACGGCGGTAAAGATAGCCGGAGCCGACACTGAAATACTTGTTGATCCGATACGCCAGCGTGATCCCGGCGCGTTCGTCGGTCGGCCGTTTGAGATCCCGCCCCATTCGAAAAACTCCGCCGAGGTTCAACGTCCACTCGTCGACTTTCTTGCCATTCTCTTCGCGTTTCGTCAGCGGAATGACGAACGTCAGGTCGCTCCATCCGACGATATCGGAATTGTCGTTGCTGCTTTGCGCAGCCGTCTGCATCGAAATGAACGCCAGCGCCAAGCACAGGAGTGCGGATTTGATCATATATTTGTTCACGAAAAGTCCCGCTGGAAAGAACAAGCGTGGACTCGTTTCGAATCAGGAACCGTAAGAATAAAAGTGAACGCCGTAGTAAAGAATGAAGATCATTACGAACGCCAGAAAATAGAGGCCGGTCATAAAATAAGCCTCAGTGAAAAGGGACTTGTCCGGCAGGACAAGCATGTTACGGGCATCGGTCGGACCGCGGACGATAAGCACCCATAGAATCGCGACGATCATCATATGACCGACCGCGTCGAGCGCGCCGAACTCGAACACCGCCAACACGAACACCGACATAAAACCGAGCGAAACAAGTCGGCCGACAACCGAGACCGCGCCGAGCAGAATGAACGTTACGAAGAATTCGATAAACCCCGAGACCTTCATAAAGACCGGCGGCGTCATTCCCATCGTGATATGCGGCTTGTCGGCCAAAACCGCGATCGTCCAATGCGAATAGGCGAATTTTTCGACCGCCGCCCATATCAGCGTCAACCCGGTACAGGCGAAAAGAGTTACGAATCCCGATTTGAGCAGCGCCTTGTTAGTCGTCTGAGATACGGTCAGAAAGTACCCGATCCCGAGGAAGATCATATAGTCGAGAAGATGAAAAACGCCGAAATTGAAAGCGGCGGAGAGGTAAAGAACGAATATCCCGATCCCGGTGACGAATACGGTACGGCGCGAAACGGTCGCCAACGCCATCACCAAATGAAGCCACGGAACCCAGGCCGCGTCCGTCTTCAGTTCCGGCGTGAGATAGAAACTCTGCCCGACGCCCAGCGCCCACCAGCCAAACAACGCCAGAAAGAAAACGCCGGCCGCGGCACGCATAATGTAGTTGGCGGCGTTGTCGAAAAGTCTTAACTTCTTGTCGAATTCGGCGAGGATCCCTTCCTCGTAAATGTACCGGTCTGCGAGAAAGAACAAATAGCAACCGGCGACCGACAACAAGAACAGCTTGACGAAAGTGCCGTCGATCACGTCGCCGATCGGCGTCGGCGGTTTCGTCACATCGTAATCGAAGAACCATTTGACGTGCGCTTCGGCGGCGACGGCACCGATCGCCAGCAAAAAACCAAGTAACGGAAACGACGTCTTATTTTGAATCGTCATCGTGTGATTTCCCTCTCTGCGTTTCAGTATTTGCCTTTCTTCGTCGTGAACGGCCATTCGGCGGCGAGCGGCGAATTGATCTTGACCTTGATGCCGAGATAATCGCGGAAGACTCCCAAAAGCCCGCCGACCTGCGCGATCTCCGTTCGCCGCATATACTCGTTCCGACCGGAATGAAGCGTCGGCGTGATCACGAAAAAGACCCGCGGAACGCTCTCGACAGCGGTCGAACCGTTGGCCTTCGGCTCGCTGAGATTGCTGAGGTAATTTCCTTCGTCAAAGTTGCGGACGTGACATTGCATACAGGTCATTCCGCGTTCTTCAAAAATCCGGCGGCGGGCGTCGCGCAGGCTGTTTTCCGCAAAACGGAAGCCGCTTTGAACTTCAAATCGATTGATCGTCGTGTCGATGTTGCTCCGCACGACCGATCCGTCGGGCTGTTCAAGCGGGATCGCGATGTTTCCCTTGTCGTCATCGTCGATCAAATGATCCCAGCCCTTGATGAAATCCGGACTGGACGCGTCGGTCGCCGGCGGCGGAACCGGGCGAAACGCCGTTCCTTCATTGTTGGGTTTGATCGTCGCCGCGAAACCGTCAATAAACGGACTGACGAACCCGAGCACCTTTTTGCCATCGCGCATGACGGGCGCGACCTTCATCGCGCCAAGCGCCCAGCCGTCGCCGTTCACATAGTTCCCGTCGGCATCGTAGTTGTTTCCGCCGCCGAGCCGTGAATTATGCGGCATCGCCGCCAAGGATCCGCGCATCATCGGATCTTCCGGGTCGTTGTAAGTGAGAAACCCCGTAACGAACCGTTCGAGCGCCTCGCCGTATTTTGCCTTGTCGCCGTCGACGAACGGTTTCAGGTTCTCGCCATCGAAAAACGCATCGTGGAGCATCTTCGCAACTACCAGGTTGTTCTTTTGCCGAAGCTCGTCGGGCCGGCCGACGTCCTTCCCGCGAACGATCCGCATCCGCGGCATCAGGTACGACTGCTCCGGCGCCTTTGTATTGAAATAAACGAGTCGAAGTTCGAAGACCTTTTTGTTGAGCCGCGGCCGGACCGCGATCAACTTCCAGTTCTCGGCGTTCCACTCCGGGTTGAATTTCGGACTGTCCGGATCGATCGCGGGATTCTTGTGCAGCACCGCGAGTTCTTTCATCGAATCGCGGAACAGCTGTGCCCCGGTCGTCGGTTTTACTTCGCTGCCCGCCTTTATCTGCTTGTCGGCCTCGATCTCGGCGATCCGCTCAAAAAGACTCACCATCGTCCATTTTTGGCTCACGGCGCTGAGCCTTTCCGGATCTATTACCGAGACCAGCGTATCGACTTCGAGCAACGCCGGCGGCAATTTTGAAAGCTCGACGGGCTTTTTGACGATCTTTACATTCATTTCCTTGGTGACCGTGCGCGTCGGTTTTGACTTGTCGCGCGGAGTTTCGGTCACACGCACGACGAACTTCGCGCGCTTGCCATCGCTCTTTTGGGGCGTCCAGTCAACGGTTAACGTGTTTTGGTTAAACTTCGCCGACTTCGGCTTCGAAATCAGTTCGGTCCGCACGAGATCGCCTTCTTCGTCGATGACCTCGATCCCGAACGTCCAGCGTTGGCCGATTCCGATCTCCTTATGGTGAAGATCCATGATCTCAGGAAGTTGATTCGTTTCGTCAGCCGAGGCAACGTTTTCGAGCGGCATCGTCCTGACATCGCTGACGAAAATGCGTGGTCCAAAAGCAACCACGCCAACTCCCAAAACAATGATCACCGCCCACGACTGCAACCTGCGCTTGTACACGAACTTTGAATGTTTTTTCATAGCGATAGATTTTCTGAATGTATATGCGGATTTAACTCGCGTATTCTGACAAAAAAAGAATCTCAAAGCAAGAAACGTTGCGGTGCACCGGTGTAATACGCCTCAATTTCCGATTTCCCCGACAATTTCATAAACTGAATTACGTCCCAATGGAAGAATTAAGAAAGTTCGCCCGATATTACAAGCCCTACAAACTCCACCTGATTTTCGGTGTGCTGTTCATATTCCTGGGTATGCTGTTCGGGTTGTATGTTCCGTGGCTGATCGGCAACGCGATCGATGACCTGCGTATTGGCGTTTACAATCAGTCGCTAACGCTTTCCCGTGTCAGTTCGCATATCCTGCTGATCCTGACAGTCAGCGTGACGAGCGGAACGTTCCTGTTTTGGCAGCGACGGCTCTTGATAAACGCATCTCGTCACATCGAATACGATATGCGCAGCGAGTTTTACGCCGCACTGGTCGGACAGCCGCTCACGTTTTTTCAGGAGAACCGCGTCGGCGACCTGATGGCGCGGGCGACGAACGATCTTTCGGCGGTACGCCAGATCGTCGGTCCGATGATCCTCTATTCGTGCCAGGCGACGTTCGCGTTGATGATCGTGCTTCCGATACTTTTCAACACGAGCGTCAAACTCACGCTGTTTATGCTGATCCCGTTGCCGTTCGTATCGATTACGGTCAAGTATCTCGGCGGCCAGATCCATATCAGGTTCGAGAAGATCCAGGAGTATTTTTCGAACATCACGGCCCGTGCGCAGGAAAACCTGTCGGGGGTTCGGGTCGTCCGCGCCTACGCGCAGGAAGAACCCGAGATCGAACGCTTTCAGGAACTGAACCGCGAGTACGCGACGCAAAACCTGCGTCTCGTCAAATTTTCGGCGGCGATGCGGCCGCTGCTCTTTTTCTTTATCGGGCTCGGTTTTGTGATCATCGTCGCGGTCGGCGTGCCGATGGCGATTCGCGGCGAGATCACGACTGGGAACTTTACGTCTTACATTCTTTATCTGCAGCGGATGATCTGGTATCTCATCGCGCTCGGCTACGTCGTCAATCTTTACCAGCGCGGCACGGCGAGTTTGAAAAGGTTCAACGCGATTCTCGAAACGGTGCCGACGATCGGAGACTCCGAGGACGCGCGCGATCGTCCGCCGATCAAAGGAAAGATCGAGTTTCGGAACATGACCTTCGGTTACAACGGAAAACCGGTGTTGAAGAATATCGATCTGACGATCGATCAGGGGAAGACGGTCGCGTTCGTCGGCAAAACGGGCAGCGGCAAATCAACTCTCGTCAGTCTCGTGCCGCGGCTGATCGATGCGCCGGAAGACTCGATCCTGATCGACGGCGTTCCGATCCGCGGCTACAAACTCGAACAACTGCGGCGCGCGATCGGCTTCGTTCCGCAGGAGACGTTTTTGTTTTCCGACACCATCGCCGAGAACATCGCATTCGGGGTCGACCGCCGGGAGAACGAATCCGAAATCACAGTTCGCGATCCGGAAATCGACGCCGGACCCGAAGACTCAAAGATCGTTCACGCCGCGACGGTGGCCGGACTTGCAGACGACATCAGGAGCTTTCCGTACAAGTACGAACAGCGCGTCGGCGAACGCGGGATCACGCTATCAGGGGGACAGAAGCAACGCACGGCGATCGCCCGCGCGGTGATGCGCGACCCTCGGATCCTGATCCTCGACGATTCGCTGTCGGCCGTCGATACGTACACCGAGGAGACGATTCTCAATAACCTGCGCGACGTTCGCGCCGAGCGGACGACGCTGATAGTTTCGCACCGCGTCTCAACGATCCGCGACGCCGATCTGATCTGCGTCCTCAACGAGGGCGAGATCGTCGAACGCGGAACGCACGACGAGCTTCTGAAACTCGGCGGCGAATACGCCGATCTGTATGAACGGCAACTGTTGGAAGAGGAACTGGAGGCGACCGATTGAAGCTCGGAGTTCCGCCTTCAGGCGGCGTTCGGAGTTCCGCCTTCAGGCGGCGTTGATCGTCACTCGATATCCAAAACATATTTGAGGGCCGCCTGAAGGCGGAACTCCAAGCAATTCTCCAAGCAATTTATGAAAAGAACCGTCGAAGAAAAATTCCGTACACTGGCGATCGTTTGGGCGGTCCTGCTCTTGTCGCAGTTTATGTTCCTGTTTGTGCTCTCGCAGACTAAGCCCGAAGCGTTCAGGATCGATCTCTCGGCGCCGATACTTGACCAGAACGCGGTGATGGTCATTACATTCGCGATGCTCGCGCTGCTCAATTTCGCACTTTCGCACATCGTCAAACGCCGCTGTTTCGAACAGGCGATCGTCGAAAAGAAGCCGCAGTTCGTCCAGACCGGGATCATCATCGCCTGCGCCTTTTGCGAAGCGATCTCGATCTTCGGAATGGTCCTCGCGTTTCTGTTCTCGTATCCGTATTTCTTTCTTTGGTTCGGCCTTGGGATCGTCGGGATCATCTCGCACGTCCCGCGCCGCAAAGACTTGTATTCGGCGGCCGGTTAGTCGCGGCGAAACCGATTTCCGTCAAGATGTCGAGGTTGTGACCGACAGAATCCTGCCTTCGCGGCTTAGACGGTTCGCGCAAAGTGAACTAAAATAGTATTTATCAACCAATCGGACAGATTAACTCGCGGCTTTTGGCCGCCACAAATACTGGAGGACTCAAAATGACTAAAGCAGTTTTTGCAGCTATAACTCTGGCAATCGCGCTGAGCGGTTGCGGCGGCTCGGAAACCGCCAACAACGCGAAACCCGCCGACAACACGAAACCGGCAAACAACGCCGCGGCAAAACCGACGATCGACCCCAACTATCAGGCGACGTTCCCGTTCAAGGATTTTCCGGCGGTCGATACTATCGCGAAAGCCGGCGAGGTCGTGCTCGTCCCGTCGTACAACTGGCTTCAGGAGGCGAATATCAACGGTGCGGACAAGACGACGATGATCTGGTATTCGCAAAAGATGTCGGCGCCCGGAGCGGATATGTCTGAAGTCGAGTTTATGTCGGACAAGAAGAAAGTGCCGAACGCTTACATCGTCGCGATTCCGGCCGGCGCAAAGGCCAAAAAGGGCGATATCGTCCTGACCTGGTGGCAGTCGGGTTCGGGTATGCAGCGCGCCATCGTCGTCGATGACGCTAATCCGTCCGAACCGACCGTCCGCTATCTCGATCTCGACTACGACAATCCGGCGAAGGCGAAGGACGGTAAGACGACGATCGGACAGATGGACGAACAACTCAAACCGAACACGTTCGCCGTCATCAACGCGCCGCTTTCACCGGGAACATCGGTGGCGGTTCAGGACGGCGATAAAATGAAGCATGCGGTCGTGATCCGCGTCGCCGAGGGCAAGGTCTTTGTCCGCGAATTCGCCGGCAAGATCAACGTGTACGACCGCGCCAGATGCACCGGAGTGCCGGTCGTCCCGGCCGTCAAAGAAGGCGACAAGGTCAAAGGCGTTTGGGTCGGATCGTTCGAGAACGGTACCGTGACGAAGGTTGACGCGCGCAACGGTCGCGTCTTCATCAGCTTTGACGTCGATAAGAAAGAAAAGGCCGTCGCATTCGGTAATGTAATGAAATAGCGCGAATTTATCGCAAAAAGTAAAGCCGGCGGATCTAACGGAACCGCCGGCTTTTTTGATCAGACTTTTTGCTTTCACCGCTTATCCCAGACGGCGCGTAGGGGATTTTCTTACCCGCGAAACACTCTAGAAACGGCATTTTCCATCCAGTTCTTCGCGTATTTCGCGTGATGATATAAAGACGGTTTCTCCCTAGTCAGTGATAGGCTGACGATTGTTCAAGGTCTCTTCATGTCGGGCTCCCAGCCCCGTGAACCCGCCCCCTCTCCAATTTGGTCACCGATTTTCGACATTCTGCGGGAGACGTCCTCGTGAAGTTAATAAAAAGCCAATTCTTTTTCCACGGACGAAAAAAGACGTAGACAAGGCCGAAATTGCAGTGTAAAGTTAAACAGTGTTTGGCGATATTCAACCGCTTCGTAGTCGCTGCACTTTGCTTAACGGCTCCAACCCCAAGAATCTACCCCAAAAGAGGATTACAGATCATGAGAAACGGATTATCAACCCCAAGATCTTCGAAGCGTTTGACTTCGATCGCTACTTTTTGCCTGTTTCTGGTCCTGTCGTTTGTTACGGCACAGGCGCAAACAACGACATTTGCACAGTTTTTCGAACAGGTCGGAACACAGGATTTCGTTTTCACGAACAACACTTCGAGCGCAGCCTTCAACAATGTCGGAGGCGGTTCCGCGGTCTTTTTCATTTATCAAAACATCGTGGGATTGCCGGTCGAATTACAGGGAATTCAGAGCGGACGGATGTTTGTTTCGACGACCACGACCGCGCCCGCCACTCTGGACGCGGGAACGCTTAAGCAACCGATGAATCAGACCGTCACCGTCCAGATCATTCGCGATGTCGCGGCGTCGTCGGGCGGCGGTTCGCGCACCAACCTCCTGACCGCCGTATTCTCGCCGAATGTCGACACGCCGGCGTTTGCGGGCGCGCCCGGCGGCAACTCGGCGACGCTCTCATCGACAACTCCGAACCACAACGTAACGTTTACATCCGACTTTCTAATCTTCGGTCTCACCACGCAGCGCAATCTGGGTCTTAGTTTCTCGTCCGTCACGCCTGCGTATGCGGTCGGCGCCGGGGGATTTCTCCAGAGTTTCACGGCTGCCGCCTCCGGGACTTTTGCTTCAAGCCCGCCGCCGACGCCGTTTATTCTGACCGCGGCAGGGGTTGCGGTCGGAGGACGCGTTATTGACGCCAACGGACAGCCGGTCCGAAATGTCAATGTGATTCTGACCCAGATGGACGGCACGATGGTGTATGCTCGCACCAACAGCTTCGGGCGGTTTCAGTTCGCTAGCATAGCCTCCGGACAGACGGTCGTAGTTTCCGCATTTTCCAAGAGTTACAGCTTCGCCGACCACGTCCTCAACCTCGATAACGACGTGCGCGAGTTGGACTTCATAGCGAGTTTCTAGGTTGGTAACTGGAGATTTGGGTGCTTGAAAAGGTGACTGCCCGAGAGTTCGTACTCAGGCAGTCTCCCTTTTTTTGTGCTGCAGAAGTACACGGAGTTCGAGCACATGCCTGCAACCGAGAGCGTCGATTACGTCTTCTTTGCCGAGATCTTCAGGACGAAGCGCTTGAGTCTCTTTTCCTTGAACTCGTAGCGGGCCGAATAATCAAACTGCTCTTTGGCACCGTTCTCATCTGTAAGTTCGAGGCCGGCCGAAGCATAGGTGAGGACATCGCGATCACCTTCCGCCGCCCGCGACGTCGGCTCTCCCTTCCTTTTGATGAGGTCCTTCGGACCGAACCGCATGTCGCTCGCGAGGCCTTCGCCAAGGAGCGCAGAGGTGATCGACTCCTTCTTGCCGACAAAGATCTTTGACTCGGTGACGAAATGTCCGACTTTCCGGAGCTGGTTATGGGGCTTCTGGTAGCTCCTGCCGACGGTGAACACTTCCATCTCGACGATCATAAAAGGATCGTCGAACGATGCCGCCGTGAGCTTCCAGATCTGATTCGCCAGATCGTTATAAAAGAAGTACGCCGCCCGGCCTTGATCGTCGGTCGTCGGCAAGTACGTCGTCAAAAAAGCCCGGCCCGTCGCCCGGTCGCCCAGCTTGACGCCGTTGACGCTTATCTCGGGCACCGACGATTGAGCAAATACCGAAGCTGAAAGAACTATGATCGAAAGAAGGAACGCATCGAAAAAGTTTTTGTAACGCATAGATTCCCGGGTCTTGGAAGTTGTAGTGATACGGGGGAAGGAATTTCTTTCTGCAGTTCGATCTTAACAAATCCGTGGGTCGCGTGAAAGCAGAAAACGTTCGGTGCGCGGCTGGACCGCCCGGAACGGCGATTCCGCAACGGGCGAAGCGCCGAGAATGAAACAAAGAAGGAAGCCGTCGACCATTCCCTTTGTTTTGCGGAGAATGTTCCGGGTGCGAGCGGAAGTTCCAAACAGGCCGTCGGGCGGCGCCTTGGATCATTCGTCGCCCGAAATCTCGGAAATACCCAGCGACAGCTCGCCTTCCTGCTCTTCGACCAACACGCTGCCGCCGTCGGTCAGTTTTCCAAAGAGAATCTCATTCGCCAGCGGCTGCTTGATCTTGTCGTGGATCAGGCGCGACATCGGACGCGCACCGTAACGCGAATCAAAGCCGTTCTTCGCAAGCCATTCGCGGGCAGACTCTTCGAGTTTCACGAAGACGCGCTTTTCAAACAACTGTCCGTTCAGTTCCTTGATGAACTTGTCGACGATATTCTTGATGACGTCAAACTCGAGCGCCTTGAACGGCACCCAGGCGTCGAGCCGGTTGCGGAACTCGGGCGTAAACGTGCGTTCGATGACGCCCTTCGCCTGCCCTTTCGATTCGGCCTGATTCCGGAAACCGACCCCGCCCGATGACAATTCGCGGGCACCGGCGTTGGTCGTCATGATCAGGATCACATTTCGGAAATCGGCCTTTTTGCCGTTGTTGTCGGTGAGCGTCGCGCTGTCCATCACCTGGAGCAGCAGATTGAAAAGATTCGGATGCGCCTTTTCGATCTCGTCGAGAACAAGTACCGAGTGCGGATGGCGCATGATCGCCTCGGTGAGCAGTCCGCCCTGTTCGAAACCGACGTATCCGGGCGGCGCGCCGATCAGCCGGGAAACCGTGTGCGGCTCGGAGTATTCGCTCATATCGTAACGAAGGAACTCGATCCCGAGCTGTTCCGCGAGCTGCTTCGAAACTTCGGTCTTTCCAACGCCGGTCGGGCCCGAGAAAAGGAACGATCCGACGGGCTTCGTTTCGTGACCGAGCCCGGCACGCGATATCTGGATCGCATCGACGATCTTTTCAATCGCCTCGTCCTGTCCGAAGATCACCCGCTTCATGTCTTCGCGCAGAGTTTTCAGCCGGTCCTTCTCATCCGCGACGACCGTCTTCGGCGGAATCTTCGCCATTCGGGCAATCGTGCTTTCGACCATTTGAACGGTGACGAACGGCGGCCGGGATTCGGCCGGCAGCAGCTTGGTCGCGGCGCCGACCTCGTCGATGACGTCGATCGCTTTATCCGGCAAGAACCGATCATTTATGTACTTTCCGGCGAGTTCCGCGGCAACCTTGAGCGCGTCCTCCGAGTATTTGATACCGTGGTGTTCCTCGTAGAATTTGCGCAGGCCCTTGAGTATTTCGAATGTCTCGTTCACCGAAGGCTCGTTGATCTCGATCTTCTGAAAACGCCTCGCAAGCGCGCGGTCGCGTTCGAAGGCCGACTTGTATTCGGCGAACGTCGTCGACCCGATACACCGAAGTTCGCCATTGGCGAGCGCCGGTTTGAGAATATTCGAGGCGTCCATCGCGCCGCCCGAGACCGCTCCGGCACCGACGATGGTGTGGATCTCATCGATAAAGAGAATTGAATTCGGTTCCTTTTTGAGATCGACGATGATCGACTTGAACCGTTCCTCGAAATCGCCGCGATAGCGCGTCCCCGCGAGAACCGCGCCCATATCGAGCTGAAATACCTTCGCGTCCTTGATCTCGTCGGGCACGTCGCCCTCGGCGATCTTCAGCGCCAGCCCCTCGGCCAGCGCGGTCTTTCCGACGCCCGGTTCGCCGACATAAAGCGGGTTGTTCTTTTTGCGGCGGCACAGGACCTGAATCGTCCGCTCGATCTCGGCCTGGCGGCCGATGATCGGATCGATCTTGCCCTCGCGAGCGAGCGCGACGAGTTCCTCGGTATAGGCCTCGAGCGGTTTCTTGCGCTTCGGTCGCTCGGCGCGCTCTTCGGCGAATTCCTCTTCGTCAAAATCCGTGTCGCCGAAAGGGAGTTCGAAATCGTCGATCTTCGAGATGCCGTGCGAGACGTAGTTCAGAATATCGAGCCGCGTCACGCCCTGCTGCAAAAGCAGATAAACGGCATAAGACTGTTCGGCCTGGTAAAGCGCCGCAAGGATGTTCGCCCCGTCGATGTTTTTCTGGCCGCTTCCTTCAGCCTGCAGGATCGCGTACTGGATCGTGCTCTGAAAGGTCGACGTGAGCTCTGGCATCAACTGAACACCCTCGGGGATCTTCTCGAGCACCTCGCCGAAATAGTCCTCGAGAAGCGCCGCAACCTCTTCAAGTTTTGCCCCGCAATTATGAAGAACGTCGCGGGCCGAACGGTCTTCGAGCAGCGCGAACAAAAGATGTTCGAGCGTCACATACTCGTGCTTCCGCTTGACGGCTTCGTCAACGGCGAGACTCAAGGTTTCTTCCAATTCTCTGGTTAACATAAAACTTCACAAGAACCGTGACGGCTGTTTGGGCCGACTAAGGTCATTCTACTCCTCCTCAACCGTGCACAAAAGCGGATACTCCCGCGCACGGGCGAGGTTCATCGCCTTCTCGGCCTTCATATTCGCGACCTCGTACGAATATACTCCGGCAATTCCCACGCCTTCGTTATGGACCTGCAGCATCACCGCGACCGCTTCAACCTCGTTCCGCAGAAAGACGTGCATCAGCACGAAAACGACAAACTCCATCGTCGTAAAGTCATCGTTGTGAAGCAAAACCTTGAAGAGTTTCGGCTTTTCTACCCTGACCTTTTTCTCGGTCAGGACGTCGCCTTCCAGGTCGCTGTCGGGAAATTCGGGCATAAGAAAATTTAGCACATTGGCGCGCAAATGACATAAATGTTTTCACCGCGACTGGGGCTTCGGGTTTTCGGTTCTTTTTGTGTAAAATTTCACCATGAGATTTTTCGCAATCGCGCTTCTGGCGTTCGGATTTTTACTCGGGATGGCGTGCCGGCCGGCCGCAAAACCGGTCGCGGTCGGCAACAAACCTGTTTCGATAAACGATCAGCCGACGACAAACCAACCGCAACTGCCGCCGATCAAGCCAATCGAAGAGATGACCTGGACGAAATTCGACGGAAAGACCGGGGCGATAGGTGCCGAACAGGCGATGAAGAGCCTCAAAGGCAAGGTCGTGATCCTCGATTTTTGGGCGACTTACTGCAAGCCCTGTATCGAGATGATCCCGCACCTCAAGAAACTGCGCGAAAAGTACCCTGATTCGCTTGAGGTCGTCGGACTGCACGTCGGCGGCGGAGACGACTTTCCGAACGTTCCGGCGTTCGTCGAACGGTTGAAGATCGACTACCCGCTGGGAACTCCCGAAAGCGAGTTGTCGCGCTTTGTTTTCGGCGACAAGACCGACATTCCGCAGACCGCGATCTTCGACCGCCAGGGCAAACTGGTCGTCAAGATGATCGGATTCGATTCAACGATCGAAAAAGAGATCGACGCCGCCGTCGAAAAAGCGGTCAGCCAGCAATAGCGAACGCGGTCGTTCTTGGGACTTCGGCCAATCCAAAATCCAAATTCCAAAATCCCAAATCCAAAATCACTATGAGGGATCTTCCCGTCGGCAACGGTTCGCTGCTCGTAACCTTCGACGATAAATACCAGATTCGCGACATTTACTTTCCGCACGTCGGACAGGAGAATCATACCGAAGGATTTCCTTTTCGGTTCGGCGTGTGGGCCGACGGGCAGTTTTCGTGGGTGTTCGAAGACGGTTGGAAACGCAAGCTCAAGTACCTTAAGGAAACGCTCGTCACCGATGTCCGGCTGATCAATGAGAAACTCGGAATCGAGATCGTTTGCAATGACACCGTGGCCAGCCACGAGAATATCTTCCTGAGACGTGTGCGCGTCAGCAACCTGCTCGACAAAAAACGCGACGTCCGCATTTTTCTTCATCACGATTTCAGGATCTCGGAAAACAAGATCGGCGACACCGCGTTTTATGATCCCGAGAGTTTCGCGCTGATCCATTACAAAAAGAACCGCTACTTTCTGATCAATTCAAGCCCTCAGTTTGACCGTTTCTCGACCGGAAGAAAGGCGTTTCGCGATCAGGAAGGAACCTGGCGCGACGCCGAGGACGGCGAACTTCACGGCGTCGCGATCACCGAAGGCTCCGTAGATTCGACCGTTCAGTTCAACTTCGCGCTCGAGGCCCAAGGCGTCGGCGACTTTTATTACTGGATCGCCGTCGGCGAATCGCACGACGAGGTCTGGCGTCTGAACGAATACGTCAAAGCGCAGACGCCGAAGGGGTTACTGAACTACACCGAGCATTTTTGGCGCGCCTGGGTCAACAAGAATGACGTCGACTTCGCCGATCTGAGCCCCGAGATCGTCGATCTGTACAAGCGCTCGCTTCTCATCGTCAAGACGCAGATCGACAACTGCGGCTCGATACTTGCGGCGAACGACTCGGACGTCGCCGAGCGCGCGACCGATCACTACAGTTATCTCTGGACCCGCGACGGCGCGTTCGTCGCCAACGCTCTCGACGTCGCCGGCTACCCTGCCCTTTCGCGCAACTTCTTCAGTTTTTGCGCGCATATCGTTCACGACGACGGCTACTTTCTCCAGAAATACAACGCCGACGGCACGGTCGCTTCCGGCTGGCACGCGAGTTGGGACGCCTGGGCGCAACGAAAACTGATTCCGATCCAGGAAGACGAGACATCGCTCGTACTGTGGGCGATGTGGCAGCATTACGAAAAATACCGCGAGATCGACTTTGCCCATAAATTGTATCTGCGACTGATCGTCAAATGCGCCGATTTTCTCGTTCGTTTCCGCGATCCCGAAACCGGTCTGCCGAAGCCGAGTTGGAATCTCTGGGAAGACCGGCGCGGCATTCATACCTTCACCTGCGCGACCGTCGTCGCGGGCTTGCGCGCGGCGGCCAACTTCTCGCGGCTATTCGGCGAGAAGGAACGCTCGGTCATTTATGACACGGCAGCTGAAGAGATCCGGGAAGCGATGCGAAAGCATCTTTACAGCGAAGAACTGGGCCGGTTCCTGCGTTCGCTCGAAACACACGACGACGTCAATTTCAAAGCAGACCTGTCGGTCGACGCCTCGATGTTCGCCATTTTTTATTTCGGAGTTTTCGACATCGACGATCCGCTCGTCCTTTCGACGATGCGTGCCATCGAAAACAAGCTCTGGATACCTACAGAAGTCGGCGGCGTCGCGCGGTTCGAGTACGACGCTTATATGCGCACGACAAACGACGTGGCCGGAAACCCTTGGTTCATCTGTACGCTCTGGCTCGCCTCGTACCGAATTGAAGTTGCGAAATCTGCAGAAGACCTGAAGGGCGCGCTCGAACTCCTCGAATGGACCGCAAAACGCGCGCTTCCGTCCGGAGTTCTCGCCGAACAGCTCAATCCGATGACCGGCGACCCCGTATCCGTCTCACCGCTGACGTGGTCGCATTCGACCTTTGTCGAGTCCGTCGCGAGCTATCTGAAAAAACTCAAACTAATAATTGATAATTGAAAGTTGAAAATGGAGAAACCTCATGAAGAAAAACATTCTGCTCGAAAAATCCTATCTTTTTTCCTTGCGCGTGACACGTTTGTGCCGCTACCTTAACGACAAGAAAGGTGAATTCGTCTTGTCAAAGCAAATACTTTTTTCCGGGACAAATGTCGGCGCGTTTGTCGAAGAATCCCAACAGGCTGACGACCGGACGGAATTTGTCCGGCTGCTTTCGATGGCGAACAAAAACGCTTTCAAATCGAATTTTTGGCTCAGGCTCCTGAAAGACAGCGATATGATCAACGATCAGATGTTCGCATCGCTTGTGGAAGACTGCGTCGAAATTCAGAAACTCCTGGTCAGTACCTTGAAAACGACCAGACGATCATTGGCTGAATAAATTATCAACTTTCAATTATCAATTATTTGTTTGAGGATTGAATCAAAATGGCGAAACCGTGGACCGAAGGCAAACTCCGGAACCTGATCTCAAACGAGGTCGAGGAATCGCTGACGCTCGAATACAAATCGGCCGAGGCCCTGGACCGCACCGAGTACAAGAAGAAGGAGATCACGAAGGACGTTTCGGCGATGGCGAATTCTGCCGGGGGTGTGATCATTTACGGCATCGCCGAGTCTTCAAATCCTGAAAGGAGGCACTTGCCCGAGCGCTTGGTGCCGGTCAATCGGCTCGAATTTCCGAGGGAATGGCTGGAGCAGATCATTCAGGCGATACGGCCGAGAATTGACGGGATCGTAATTCACTCGGTTCAGATCGGCGCCGGCGTCGCCTACATCGTCGAGATTCCGCAGAGCAACACCGCGCACCAGGCGTCCGATCACCGCTATTACAAACGGTTCAATTTTCAGAGCGTGCCGATGGAGGATTACGAGGTGCGCGACGTAATTTTCCGTGAGACCGCGCCGAGCATCGCGATCCGGTTTCTTATCGAACTTACCGACGACTCGCAGAATCTGCTCATCGAAGCCCGCAACAACGGTTCGGCGTATGCGCGGTATGTGGCGTGTTTTCTTGACGTTCCGTCGACGATTCTGGAGAAGATCGAACACAAGATGAGTTTGAAGGACGGCGGCAAGTATTACCGCCATCGGCTGACAAATTTGAACCAGGAGTTTGCCGACGAACAGTTTCGCGCCCATTTCCGTTGCTGAGATCGATGACGATGCACTGGAAGATCGCCTTGAACGAGCGGTTCGAGGAATTGAGACCCGCGGATCTGTCGTTGAAATGGAAGATATACGCGGACAATTCGCTGCCGAAAGAAGGAAAGACAATGGTGCGTGAAATCGAAGTGGTTGATTTGAGAAAATCGACGCCGAAAGCGTAACATCAAGAGTTTATGGGAAGAGCAAAAACATTGGCAACGCTCGGGCCGGCGTCTAGTTCACCGGAGATCATCGAGGGGATGATCGAAGCCGGACTTGATGCCGTCCGAATCAATATGTCTCACGGGAACACCGTTGAGCACGAAGAACGAATCAGAGTTGCGCGCGCTGTTGCCGAGAAATTGAATCGGCCGCTGGCAATTCTTGTCGACCTTTCGGGTCCGAAGATCCGAACCGGAGTTCTCCACGAATCAAAACCCGTCGTGCTCGCTCGCGGCGCGCAATTTGTGCTGACGTCGCGCGAGGTCGAAGGCAGCGCCCGCGAAGTTTCGACAAACTACAAAGAGATCCCGAAGCTTGTTCGTCCCGAAGACAAGATCTTGCTTGACGACGGCGCGATCGAGCTCAGAGTCTTGGCGGTAACTGAAACCGATGTCGTGACCGAGGTCGTCGATGGCGGAATCTTGTCCGAACGCAAGGGCATCAATCTTCCCAACACCAAACTGCCGATCCCGAGCCTGACCGAAAAGGACCGCCGCGATCTTGAATGGGCGATGACGCAGGATGTCGATTACATCGCGCTTTCATTTGTCCGGGAGGGGAAGGACTGCGCCGAGGTTCGGGAGTTGATCAAGCAGATGAACACCCGCAAATGGGGCCGGCCGATGCTCGTGGCGAAGATCGAAAAGGCCGAAGCGATAGAGAATCTTGACGATATTCTGATGGAGACCGACGGCGTGATGGTCGCGCGCGGCGACCTTGGCGTCGAGACCAGCGCCGAACTGGTTCCGGTTTATCAAAAGCGGATCATCGAAAAGGCGGTCGCGGCGGACAAGTTCGTGATCACGGCGACGCAGATGCTGCAGTCGATGATCGACAATCCGCGGCCGACGCGCGCCGAAGCTTCGGACGTCGCCAACGCCGTTTGGGACGGCACCGACGCGGTGATGCTTTCGGCCGAAACGGCTTCGGGAAAGTATCCGGTCGAGTCGGTCGAAACGATGGAACGAATCATCACGACCGCGGAATCAGTTAAAACCACCAGGCTCCGCCGCCAGATAAAGTTTACCGAATCGCCGACGGGCCGCACGTCGCAGGCGATCTGCAAAGCGGCGGCGATCTGCGCGCAGGAAATGCTGACGGAAAAGGTCGCGGTTTTTACGGAATCGGGTCTGATGGCGCGGCGGCTTTCTTCTATCCGTTCGGGACTTTCGACATTCGCGCTGACGAATTCGCGTGAGGTCTACAACCAGCTCTCGCTTATTTGGGGCGTCGAACCGTTGCTTCATGAACTGGGAGTGACGACCGAAGAGATGCTGACCGACGGCGAAGCGACGCTGCTCAAAGCGCGCGTCGTCGAGAAGGGCGAGACGATCGTGATGATGGCCGGTCGTCTTTCGGGATTGGGGCTTTCGAGTTCGGTCGTTGTGTGGACCATCGGCGAAGACATCGCAAAGCGGTAACGCGTTCGGAGTTCTGCGTTTACGTCGCCGCCTGAAGGCGGAACTCCAAGCTAAACAAACAAAAATCCGAGAAAGCTCGACCCGATGATGATCAGCATCGCGATCATGAACTTGATCGCGAATGAACGGCTGCCCTGCAGATAACAGTAGAGCGTCTTAGCCGAAAGGTTCGTCGCGTTGACGAGAATGAACGTGAACAGAGCGAATCCGAAGGTTATCTTCGTCCCCGCCATTCCGGCGAGATTGATGAGGATCGGATCGACCCCGGCGAACGACGCGATCACCGAACCGGCCACGAAGCCCGCCTTTCCAAAGAAGATCAAACTTAACCCCGTCAACAATTTGACGATCAATATCAGGGCGGCGAACTGAAGCGCGGGAACGATCGAGAAGATTCGTTTCTCAACCACCTCCGATTCGGATTCGTCGTCGGGTTCTTCGTCGGGCGCTTTTCTGAACTTCAGGAAATAGACACTAAGTGCCGTCGCGGCCACGATCATGATCAAAAGCGTCGGCAGGATCGCGATCAGCCACTGCCGGTTCAGCGGTCCGATAAGCAGGAACATCTGGAAGAAACTGGCGAGGTTGGCGAGGATCGCCGCTCCGACGAGATAGTCTTCGTTTGCCGACGTTTTGCTCTGTTGCGCCAGCGACTGCGTCGTCACGGTCGAGGAAACGAATCCGCCGATAAAACTGGTTAGCGTGAACCCGCGTTCGCGGCCGAAGAATTTTCCGAGAATATAGCCGAGCACCTCAATGCCGGTGATCAGCACGACGATGAACCAGAGTTTTTGAGGATTGATCAGTTCGAGACCATCGAACCGGGCGACGTCTATGTTGAGCCCTTCAAGAAGCGATTTGACGTCGGGAAAGTCGGCGAGCGTATAGGTCGTGTTCGTCAGAAACGGCAGGATCACGAGTCCGAGGATGGCGAAACTGATGAACGCTTCGATCTCGCCTCGCGTGACCGTGGAGATGAGCTTTTCCGACCTGGCCTTCATCGACAAAATGACGATGATCACGACGGCGACCGCGATCGTCACGTTCAGCGGCAGAATCCCGGTTCCGAGGCAGGTGCCGATCAGATATGTGAGAACGATCGCGATCTCCGTCGTAAAGCCGTAATCGTTTGTTTGGCGCGTCGCGAGAATATAGTGCATCGACAGCAAGATGACGAACGCCGCCGTCATCAGCGCGAAGACGAGCGGCAAGTTGTTGACGTAGAAGATCGACGAGAGGCACCCCAGCAGTCCGATAAGCGAAAAGGTCCGGATACCGGAATCCGACAAATGTCCCGAACTCTGGCGCTCCAACCCGATCGCCGCGCCGAGCAGCAATGCGAGCACTAAATTTGGAACGTACGATTCGAGCATTTTCTTGGTCCCAGTTAATTGATAACGCCGGTTGTTACTGCCCGGATTTTAGATTCGACGGCTTGCCGTCACTATAGATCCGTTTGACTGAAGTTCGGAAGAGTTCTCCGCTCGGTGTCATAAACGGATTCCGGTCGAGTACGATAAGATCCGCAACGAACCCCTTCGCGATCTTGCCCTTCACGCTCTCCTCAAACGAGGCATACGCGCCGTTGACGGTGTACGCCCGCAGCGCAGTTTCGACCGAGACCCGATGTTCGGGCAGCCAGCCGCCGACAGGAAATCCTTCGATGGTCTGACGGTTCACCGCATTATGAAGCCCGCGCCACGGACTCATTGTGATCGCCGCCGGCATATCGCTGCTGAAGATCAGCGTCGCGCCGGCTCGTTCGAGCGCCCGCCAGGCGAATCCGCGGCCGGTGCGGTCTTTGCCGATCGCCGCCGACCAAACGTCGACCGTTCCCGGGTCGGCGTGGATCGGCTCCATCGAGGCGATGACGCCGAGTTCTTTGAAACGCGGGATGTCCGCCGGATCGATAGTTTCGATATGTTCAATCCTGAATCGCGAATCGCGCCGGCCGTTGAACCGGATCGCATTCTCATAAGCGTCGAGCGCCATCCGCACGCCGCGGTCGCCGATCGCGTGAATGTAGATCTGAAGCCCGGCCTTGTCCGCCATTGCCACCACACGATTGAGCTGTTCGAATGTAAAATTCGGCGTCCCGGAAGTTTCAGGTTTGTTCGCGTACGGTGCGAGCATCGCGGCCGTGTAGGATTCGATGACACCGTCGACCATGATCTTGACGGCGCCGATCCGCAGCATCGGAGAGCTGTATTTTTTCGACGCCGTGACGATCTTGTCGATCTCCGCCTGCGTCGTCGTCGGGCCGACGCTGAACGCGAATTTCGTCTTGAGCGTCAGTTTTCCTTTCTTCAGAAGTTCATCGTAAATTTCCACCTCGCCGAGACTGCCGTGAGCGTTTTGGATGCTCGTGATTCCGAGCGACGCCGCGTACTGCATCCCGAGTTCGAGGGCTTTCAACTGCTGGTCGCGGGTTACGGGCGGCAAGAACCGACTGACGAGCGACGACGCTCCTTCCTTAAAAACGCCGGTCGGCAACCCGTCGGCATCGCGCACGATCTCGCCGAATCCGTCGAATTTCGTGTCTTGAGTGACGCCCGCAGTCTCCAAAGCTTTCGAATTAGCCCACGCCGTGTGGCCGTCATAGGCGCGGAGATAGACGGGACGGTCGCTGACGACGGCGTCAATGTCCTGCCGCTTCGGAAGCCCGCCCGGGAAGATCGTGTACTGCCAACCGCGTCCGACGATCCATTTCGCATTCGGATTTTCCTTCGCGAATTTCAGGATCATCGCTTGCGCGTCGGCAAGATTCTTGGCGTCGGTCAGATCGACCTGATACATTCCGAGCGAGGCGCTCAGGAAATGCGTGTGCGAATCGTTGATGCCCGGCATAACGAACTTTCCGCCGAGATCTTCGATCTTCGTTGTTTTGCCCGCAAACCTCTTGATCACGCGGTCCGTGCCGACGGCGATGATTTTGTTGCCTTTGATCGCGACGGCCGTCGCGGTTCGATTCCCGGCATCGCCGGTCCAGACGTTGCCGTTAATCAGGACGAGATCGGCCCTGCGACCCTGGCCGAATGTGGCGGTGACGAGCAGGAAAATCAGTACAAACAGGACGCGTTGCTTCATAGGTTTCAGGTGAATTTTAGCACGGTTCCGATGTTGCGGAACGCGAATCGGACGCTTCGCCTGACTTCGGCTCTACCGGCGGTTTTGGTCAAACAGGCCGGCACCGTCCAACCAACCAAAACCGACTCTGGCGCCTCAAACAGGTCAGTACCGTCCGCGGTAGCGGCGGTGTCAAAACGCACGGTTTCGGTTTCGCCTCAACGTTGCCACTAGCTTCAGCTAGTGGACCGACAGCAAATGGAAACCAGGCTTTAGCCGAATCATGGCGCGGGTTCGGCTAAAGCCGGGATCATTCATTACCGTGGCCCGCTAGCTGAAGCCAGGGGCAACATCAATACAAAAAGCAAACCATCGACCTATGTGTTTTGACACAACCTCGGTAGCGGATCGTTGAAGATCGGTGATCGGAACTCAACGCGCTCGCCGACGTCCAACCAACCGCTACCGCCGTCGGTACCGACTTCGGACGCCGCCCTATGCCGATTGACCGATCCGTGTCTCTTGCTTCGCCGGGCGCTCGTCGCTTTTGAAGACGTGTGCCAGCCGCAATTCACGCAGCATCGAACGCTTTTTGGTCTGATGCGCCTGCATCCGCCGCAGGATCTGATCGAGAACGCGGACGGCGCTCAGCACGTGCGGACCCTTGTTGAGCATCACGCATTCGGCGCGGTCGCCCATCGCGGCGTCGGTGATCTCGGCGCGTGACGGTATTCCGTCCTTTGCCAGGCTCTCGAGAACCTGCGTCGCCCAGATCACCGGAACGTGGGCCGCCTCGCAGATCCACAAGATCTCTTCCTGAACTTCCGCAAGTCGCTCGAAGCCGCACTCAACGGCAAGATCGCCACGTGCGATCATCACCCCGCAGCACGGCGAGCGCATCGCCATCAACAGCATCTCCGGCAGATTTTCAAAGCCGCGCCGTGTTTCGATCTTGAGAACGATCGCCGGGCGGCGGTCGCCAAGTCTTTCGAGATGTTTCTGCAAGAGGGCGACGTCGCGCGCGGAATTTGCGAAGGACAGTTCGACGACATCCGCGTGTTCCACGGCAAAGCTCAGATCCTCGACGTCTTGCGGCGTCATCGCCGACAGTTTCAGGCGGCTTTCCGGCAAGTTGATTCCCTTGTCGCCGCGGAGCTTTTCGCCGACGGGCCGCGCTCGCCGGATGCGCACGACGACACGGTCATCATCGATCTTTTCGATCACTCCGCCGATCTTTCCGTCGTCGAACCAGATCGGCTCGCCCGGCCGGACATCCTCGAAGACCTCGGGGATCGTGCAACCGATCGTCGCCGGCGTCAGAATGCGGCCGGCGCTGTCGAAAGTCGCGGCCCGGCCCGGTTTATGTCCGCGAGTGATAACGAGTTCGTCGCTGCATTGGAGAGTCAAAAATCCTTCGATCGGCGGAAACTCGCCGACCTCGGCGCCGCGTCCCTTCAGCCGGCGGCACTTCAACACGGTTCCCGGTTCGATATAGACGGTTCGATCGGCTTCGGCCCAGCACCCGTCGGGGCCGGCGTCGGCGACGACCAGTTTTCGCTTTGCGCCGCGTACGTCTTTGAGCCGTAGTTTGTCGCCGACCTTCAGCGCTCCGATCCATTCGGCAGGTAACGGAAGGATCGCGTCGGCGTGTGACGGAGCGGCATCTAGCGCCTCGTCGGCCACGAGCCAGACCCGCGCGGGCGCCGAAACGTTTCCGAATGCATCGCGGTTTGGACGGATCTTGACGACGGCCGGACCGGGTTCGACCGGGCCCGTTCGAAGCTTCGGTCCCGCGAGATCCATCACGACCCGGCACTTGCGTCCGAGCGCTTCTTCCGCGACCCGAAGATGTTCGATCATCCGCAGCCAGACGTCAGCGTCGTCGTGCGCGCAATTGATGCGCATACAGTCCATTCCGGTCTCAAGCAGGTCGTGAACGAGCCGGTAATCCTCAGCGGCTTCCCCCGGCATCGTGACCATTATCCGCACCGACCTGCCGGATGAAATGTCTCCTAAGAGTGACCGCGTATGATCGTGAAGAAGTTCTTGTCCGCGCGCGAAATCGACCTCGCGCTCGGGCCGGTTCGCCCGCTTTCGGCGATTTCCGGCAAGGCGGTCGAGCGTTTCCAGAACCGAATTGACCGTCGCCAACACGTGCGATTCGGCGCGGCCGAGCGACGATAGCCCGAGTTCGGCGAGCCGCATCTGCAGCGGCCGTATGTCGTGGCGGCGCAAAGCGAGGTACTGCAAGAGATTTCTGGCGCTTTCGCGGTAAACGGGATGGACCTCGCGAAGCCGGCGGTTCAGCGCCGGTGTCCCGGCCAGCATTTCGGACCGGATAGATGACAGTTCGGAAAGGACCTCATTCAAAACGGGGTTCGGACCGCCGGTTTCGAATTTACCTGAAACTTCGTCATTCACGGGTATTTCTCCACGGATAGCGCGGCGGGAAAAACGGGAAGCTCTGAGACGGTCACCGTCGGGCCCGTAATTCACTGCCGGAGGCTTCCATCCCAATCATATTCCTCTTTCAGGAAAATTCAACGCTGTGCGCACCCGGAACGCATGCAACTCAAAAAGTTCAGACGACCTCGCCGAACCAGCCGCGCCGTTCCATCCATTTCGCCGCTTCGATGACCGGTACGATGGATACCGAAGCGAGGCCGATCATCAGCCAATCCGATGCGGGAAGATTGAACGTCGCGAACGGAATCTGCAGAAACGGGACATATATCACCGCAAGCATCAGGACCATTTCCCAGGTGATCGCGAGATTCAGCCATTTGTTCGCGAAGGGCCGGGTCACGATGGAAAGCCGGTCGGAACGGAAATTGTAAGCGTTGATGAACTGGATCACGACGAGCGTGACAAACGTTAGCGTCATTGCCTCCGCGCGCGACCGCCCCTGCGCGAGAGTCCACGAAAAAACGAACAGATTGACCGCCGCCGACCAGACACCGCCGACCAGCATCAGCGTCACGACCGGACGCGTGAAGATTCCGCGGCGCGGGTCGCGCGGTTTGCGGCGCATCAGGTCACGCTCCGGCGGATCGACCGCAAGCGCGAGAGCCGGCAGACCGTCGGTCGCGAGATTGACATATAGCAGTTGAACCGCCGAAAGCGGCAACGGAAGTCCGGCGATCGCCGCGCCGGCCATCAGCCCGATCTCGCCGATGTTGCAAGACAGAAGATACATCAGATACTTCTTGATGTTGCCGAAGATGCTCCGGCCCTCTTCGACCGCGGCGACGATCGAAGCGAAATTATCGTCGGTCAGCGTCATCGCCGCCGCCTCTTTGGTGACGTCGGTGCCGGTGATCCCCATCGCGATCCCGATGTCGGCCTTTTTTAGAGCCGGCGCGTCGTTGACCCCGTCGCCGGTCATCGCGACGATATAGTTTTTGTCCTGAAGCGCCGTCACGACCCGCAGTTTATGCGCCGGTGAAACGCGGGCGTAAACCTCGATCGACTCGACCTCGGTCGCAAAGGTCTCGTCGTCCATCGCGTCGAGTTCTTTTCCGGTAACGATCCTGCCCGACTGCAGCAATCCGAGTTCGCGCGCGACCGCGCCGGCGGTCAGCGGATGATCGCCGGTGATAAGAACCGTTCGGATACCGGCCGAACGGCAGGTTTCGATCGCGCCGCGCGCTTCGGGACGGGGCGGGTCGATCATTCCGAAGAGCCCGAGAAACGTCATTCCCGTTTCGGCGCCGGCGAGTTCCGTGTCGGATTTTCGCGCGACCGCAAGAACCCGCAGCGCGTCGGCGGCCATCGCGCGCGCGGCTTCGAGTATCTCTTCTTCGACGGCGGAGTCGAGCGCGACGTCGCCGGCGGCGGTCGCGATCGTCGTGCAGGAGTTCACCAGAACTTCGGGCGCGCCCTTCGAGAAGGCTACCCGGCCCGAACTTCCATCGTGAAGCGTCGTCATCCTTTTCGTTTCGGACGTGAACGGGATTTCGGCGACCCTTGGGAAATCGAACTCGAGGTCTTCGCGGTCGAAGCCCGCTTTCATCGCGACGACGACCAGCGCCGCTTCGGTCGAATCCCCTTTGGCTCGCCAAACCTTCTCACTTTGCTCGTACTCGACCCGCGCATCCGATGCCAGAACCGCGGCCGTGAGCATCTCTTTGGCATTGTCGCCGATCTCGATCGGCGAGTCGTTGCGGCGAAACGCACCCTCCGGATCGTAACCGGCGCCGGTGACATCAAGTTCCGAACCGGAGGTCCAGATCTTGCGGACCGTCATCTCGTCGCGGGTCAGCGTTCCGGTCTTGTCGGTGCAGATCACCGATGTGCTGCCGAGCGTCTCGACCGCCGGGAGTTTCCGCATCAAAGCGTTGCGACGGACGAGCCTTTGAACACCGATCGCGAGCGAGATGGTGACGACCGCCGGCAGCGCCTCGGGCACTACCGCGACCGCGAGGGCGATGCCGAAAACGAACATCTCAATCCACGGCTGGCCGCGAAAGACACCGATTACAACGATCACGGCAACGATCCCGAGGGCCGCCCTTGCGAGTATCGCCCCGAGCCGGTCCAGATTCTGCTGCAGCGGTGTCCGTCCGGTTTCGACCGACTCGAGCATCCGAGCGATCTTGCCGAACTCGGTCCGCATCCCCGTCGTGCAAACAACTGCCCGTCCGCGCCCGTAAGTTGCGGTCGTCCCGGCGAAGATCATATTTCGGCGGTCGCCGACCGCTAGTTCGCCGGGAATGGGGTCCGTAATTTTCGCGACTGCGACCGATTCGCCGGTCAGCGCGGCTTCTTCGATCTGCAGGCTGTGCGATTCGATAAGGCGCGCATCGGCCGGGATCTTGTCGCCCGCCGCGATCAAGACGACGTCGCCCGGAACAAGCTCGCCGGCCGGGACTTCGGTTTCCGCGCCGCCGCGGAAAACGGTCGATATCGGCGCGGCCATCTCCTTCAGGGCTTCGATCGCCTTTTCCGCGCGATACTCCTGGACAAAACCGAGCAAAACGGCGAACAGAACGATGACCGTGATGGCGATCGATTCGACGCCGTGGCCGAGCGCGGCCGAGAGCGCGGTCGCGATCAGCAGAATTATGACGAGAACGTTTTTGAACTGATCGAAGAGAATGGACCACGGCGAAATCGGAGCCGCTGCAGTGAGTTGATTCGGCCCGAACTCCGATAGCCGCCGCGCCGCTTCTTCGCTGGTCAGACCGCGGAAATCGGAATCGAGTGCCGCAAGAACTTCCGCGACGCCCTGAGTATGAAAAAGAGTTTTACTTGCGGAAGACCTCATTCGATGTTACCGCTCCGTTCTTCCTGATTTTAGGTTAACCCCGGAAGTAAACGGTCGCAAGTAGCGCTTGTACGGTAAATCAGAGCGAATTAAGCCGGCGTTTTTGAACGTCAGCGCCCGACCCGGCGCGCGAGAATGGCGGAAGAGATCAAAGTAACGATCATAAGGCCCCACGACAGACCCGGTACGACAACGAAGGCGAAAGCCCGGGGCGAACCTTCCGGCGTGCCGATGATCCCGCCGTAACCAACCAGCGATATGAGCACGATCAGGATCGTGACCGCGAAAAGCGCCTTTCGAGCCAGCGACGGCCAACGGTTCGACCGCAGGTGCGCGAGAACGAGTCCGACGAAAGGCAAAACCACCCAGCCCGCAAAAAGCAGCTGCAAAAGCAGAGATAGGTTGCCGCGGCCCGCATAAAGCGTCAAGCCCAATGACAGAATGCCGCCGACGACCGCCGCACCGATTCCGGCAACCCGCAAGCGGTCTTGTTGGATATCGCCCGCGGTTCCCCGTTCGATCTCGGTTTTGCCATTTGCGCTGCTTTCGGTCACTTGTTTTCGACTCCTGTATCCGGTCCGGGTCGTTTCCGCCAAAAGAGGAAACTAGATTGGCCGGTGCTCGGTGCCCTCGCCCGCGGTGATGAAGAGCATCGAGGCCGGTTTCGCGACGCGGGCCGTGTGCCAGGCGCCTTTTGGGACAAAGGCGAAGTCGCCGGGTTTTGAAAGAAGGGTCTCCGTATTTTCGGGCTCGCCCTCAAGAACGAACGCGATCTCGCCGGAGATCAGGCAAACGATCTCGTCGCCGCTCGGGTGGCGCTCCCAAAACGGCCAATCCGCGTCGGACGTGCCGATCGTGACGAGGTATTCGTTGTGAAAGTTGCCGAAAGCGCCCGACGCGATCTTCGGCCAAAATTCGTCATCGACCGGCAGTTTTTCGATCGACGCGTCGGGGCGGAGACGCAGAAAAGTTGTCAAGAGATTATCGCTCATAGAAAAGGCCACAGATCTCAGATTATTTCCCGAAAATTTCCGCTACCGTCTTGATCCCGAAGAGCTTCTCATCGGCAAGACCGCTCAGATCGGCGATGTCGAGTTTCTTCTCCGCGACGAGTTGCGCGAAGACATGTATCAACCGCGAATACCGGTAATCATAGGTCGAATCGATGTATCGAGCGCGTCTTTCGGCCCAATCGATGACTTCCCATATCTGCGGGAGATCGTCAATCCGCGCCGAACGGGACTTGAACTCCTCGAGAAAGCGAGCCTTCTCGACATCCAACGCCTTGTCAAATGCGCGGCGCGCGATCTGTTTTTCGGTTTTGCTCCAGTCTTCTAGATTCATTCGATTCTCCGATCCTGATTATGCCGATCAAAAGTCATCAGCATCTCGCTTATGTGGTCACGTCGGAAATCCGCGCACGTCCTCCGCGCAAACGCACTACTATTGCGCGTTCTTCAAGCCGATGATATCGATCTTGCGCATTCCGAACATCGCCTGCATCGCGGCCGGGGTAGCGAGCAGTTCGCCAATGTTCGTCGGGACGATCTGCCACGAAACACCGAACGGGTCTTTCAGCCAGCCGCACATACTCTCCGTGCCGCCGTTTGCCGTGAGGGCCGTCCAATATCGATCGATCTCGGACTGATCGTCGCAACCGACGATAAACGAAACCGCTTCGCTGAATCCGAAACCGTGCTCGCCGGGAGCGTCCATTGCCATAAACTTGCCGCCGCCGAGCGCGAACTGCGCGTGTTTGACCGTCCCCTCGCGTCCGGGCTCGTTCGGCCCGTAATGCAGAATCCCGTCGACCGGAGAATTCGGAAAGACCGACGTGTAAAGATTTATCGCCTCCTCGCCACGGCCGGACTGGCCGTCAACAAACAACAGGCACGGCACGATCTTCTGCCCGACATCGCCCACCGGTCCGAGCATCAACTGCCAAGAGAGCCCGAACCGATCCATTCCCCAGCCGTAGCGCTCGCTCCATTCGTATTTGTCGACCGGCATCAACACGCCGCCGCCATCGGTGAGTTGCGCCCAAAGCGCGTCGAGTTCGTCGGCGGTTTCGCACATCACGAAAAACGAGATCGCCGGCGTGAACTTGTACTGCGGCCCGCCGTTCAGCGCGACAAACTTGCTGCCGCCGAGTGAAAATTCGACCGTTACCGCGTTGACGCCGTCGAACCGTGCGACGTTGCCGATGGACGAATCGTCGAACAGCGAAACATAAAACTCCGCCGCCTCTTCACCGTTGCCGTCAAACCACAGGCAAGGGGTTATCTTCTTTGACTCAGACATCTACACACTCCGAAACCTTTCAATCGTCTGGGAAAGCTCTTCTGAAAGAGCAATCAGCTGGGCCCGAATTTCGCGCCTTTGCGCCTTTGCGGGAAAACCCTCGCTCGCGTTTGCGGGCATACGCCGTTAGGTCGGAAAGGCCCTTTAATACAAAACGCAACTCTATCGGGATCAAGTCCAACTTTTAATTCGGAATTATTGTTTAAGAAGGAAGATTTTGCAATCCGGACGCCGACGATCCGACCGTCGCGAATTGGCCGCAGCGTTTTCAACTCAACTCAACTTCTTACGCTTATTTCGCTGAACATCGACTACAAGGCACAGAGTTCACACAGTTGGAGGTCAAGATCCCGGATTTCCTATGTTTCCTATGATCCTATGTGGTCAAAATGTTGACCACATAGGCACAGAGTTCACATAGTTGGACGTGAAGTTCCTGCAATTCCTATGTTCCCTATGTTCCTATGTGGTCAAAATGCGGACAACATAGGCACAGAGTTCACATAGTTGGACGTGAAGTTCCTGCAATTCCTATGTTCCCTATGTGGTCAAAATGCGGACAACACAGGCACAGAGTTCACATAGTCGAAAGTCAAAGTCCTCTATTGTGGTCATCGCCGGGAACGGCTCATCGTCGATCTTCCAAGACCGATAGATATGTGCGCCAAGGGCCGGTCGCGTCGGTGTACACCTTCGCCATCGTCCTCGAGATCTGTGCGATGTGATCGAGGTCGTGGACGACCCAGGTCGCGACGAGTTGGCCGAGCGTGACGTTCCCAAGCTGCGGATGAACTCCCGGCAGTGCCAGGTCGTCGTCAGTGAGATTGAAACCGATCAGCGCCGCGACATTCTGCTGCCTCAGCTTCGCAAATTCCTCAAGCAGATCGCCAAGCGATTTCCCCTCGCTGTCGCGAAATTGCGCGGTGCGATCAAACGTCTCGAACGGCTCGGTCCGGCCGTCGAGAATATGCCGGACGCGCGGAATCCAGTCGGCTTTTTCGCCGTGAACAAGGTGACCGACGACATCGTATGGCGACCACTTTCCGTCGCCTTCGACGGCCCGCAACCAAACGTCGGGCAGTCCGCCGAGCATCGCTCCGATCGTTGCCGGCGTGCGGAACAATACCGCCGCCGCCTCATTGATAACTATCCTCATTTCTTGATCAGCTCGTCCGCGCCCATCAGTTTGAGCGCCGCGCGGGCGTCTCCGCGGACGTTTGGTTCTTTGTCGTTTTGAAGTTTCGCGACGTCGGCGGCGAATTCATTGGCCTTCAAGAATCCGAGCCCGAGCGCGCCGCCCTGGCGGTCGTTGTATTCGCTGCTTGTGAGCATCTTCGCGAGTTGCGGCTTATACTCGTCGGCACCGATCATCCCGAGCGCTATTGCCGCGCGGCCGCGATCGTATTTTGAAATGTCGCGTTCCTTGTATTTTGAATTCGCAAGCAATTCGGCAAGCTGCGGCGCGTAGTTCTTGTCGCCTGAAACTCCGAGCATCACCGCCGCATAAGCGCGGATCGACTGATCGTCGTCCTTGAGCCACGCGGCGCATTTTTCCTTGAATTTGCCGACGCCGCCGTATTCGTCGAGTCCCGACGGATCGCCTTTTTCATAGCGCCCGAGAACGCCGAGAAACCAGGACGACTGATTCATCACCGTGTCGGATTTCTTAAGGTCGGAATAGTCGGTCGTCAGCGTCTTGATAGCGCTTTGTTGAAGGTTGGTGACGCCGGATTCGTTCATTCGTTTGATGAACGCGTCCGCTTCGGCGTTCCGCGGCATCGGCGTTTTCTCGGGCTTGGCCTCGGGCATGGCGCCTTGCGAGCAGGCGGAAAGAACGATTGCAAACAGGATGATCGCGAGCTTCATTGACCGCAGTTTACCACGTCCGGCGCGGAAGGCGGGAATGGCGTTCGGAACACCGATCTTGAGCCATACCGGCTTGTTCCGCGCCGGACGCGTGCGGAGGGCAATCGAATCAATTCACAAACTTAACGCATCCGTCCTTGATCTCGATCTTCGAGTTGTCGGTGATCTCGACGTCGCCGCATTTGGTCGACATAATGCCCTTTGTCCCGCTTCCGCCGATCGTCGCCGCACCGGTCGTCGAACTCCGGAAAGTCACTTCTTTCGTCGTTCCGTCCTTCTTGACCGTAAACGTCCAGTCCTGAGAATCCTTGTTGTAGTACCTGATATAGATCGACGAGAATGCGTTGACCCCCAAGATCGAAACCAGCCCAATGGCTAAAACTGTCTTTTTCATAATGTCTCCTCCGTAGTTTTTTGCATACGGTTTGGAGAACGCCCGCGGGTTCGACTTCTTGCAGCCTCCGGCGGCAAAGATTTTCCGGTTCGTGGTCGTCTGTTTCGCGTGGTTCGCGGGAAAGAAATGCTGGCCAATCCGGCAAACCGCAGATCCGTCCGATGATGGCGGCGGCTGTCTTCTTATTCAAAATCCTTGATCGCCCGTTCCGCGATCGACTGTCCCCACTCCTGAACGAAGTGACCCGCTTCGGGCATTTCGATCGGCGGCGGACAGTTGCGAATAAAGCGGTGCAGATATCGCATCGCGGGCGGACCGAGCACCGGGTCCTGCATCCCGATCGCCATCAGACTCTTTCCGGTCCATTCGTCCTTCCACCACGACCGGGCGCGTCGCGATAACTCCGCGCCGGGCGCGTCCGGATCGTCGGGCACGAGTTCCGGAAAACGGCGCGCGCCGGCACGGTAAGACGATTCCGGAAACGGGGCCGCGTAGGCTGCAGCCTCCTCGTCTCCGAGCACCGGCGTCGTCCGCTTCATCAGACCGGCGATGTCGAAGTCAGGGTTTTTTCGGACAAATTCGCGCCAGGCGAGAAATCCATCGCCGAGCGGCACGTCGCCGGTTCCGAGCCCCGTGTTCATCACCAGCAGCGCCGAAAATCGTTCGGGCATCGCCATTGGCAGCGTCAATCCGAGCAGTCCGCCCCAGTCCTGGCAAACGAGCCCGATGTTCCGGAGATCGAGGCGTTCGATAAACGCGATGAGCATTTCGCGATGAAATTCGAAGGTGTAAACGGCATCGTCCGTAGGCTTGTCGGAACGCCCGAAGCCGATCAGATCGGGCGCGACCACGCGATGGCCGGCGGCGGCAAATACGGGGATCATCTTTCGATAAAGATAGCTCCAGGTCGGTTGCCCGTGAAGACACAGCCAAACCGTGTCGGCGTCGGCCGGGCCTTCGTCCAGATAGTGGATCCGAATGCCGCCGAATCCCGGAAGTTCGTCGAGATAGTGTGGCGCGAACGGGTACCCGGGCAAGTTCTGAAAACGTTCGTCAGGGGTTCGCAGAATTTCCATTTTTTTCCTCGGCAATTTTACTTGTCAGACCAGACCGCGAGTTCGTTTCCGTTCGGATCCGCAAAATGAAACCGGCGACCGCCCGGGAACGAGAAGATCTCCTTCACGATGGATCCGCCGCATCTGATGACAGCCGCAAGAGACCGTTCCAAGTCTTCGGTATACAGAATCACCAAGGCCGCCCCGTTTTCGGTCGACGAGGAAAGCTCCGCCCGGTAGAAACCGCCGTCGATGAATCCGTCATTGAACGCGAGGTAGTCGGGGCCGTACGGGACGAATTTCCAGTCGAAAGCGTCCCGATAGAACCGCTCGACCGAGTCAAGGTCTGCTGCGGGGAGTTCAAGGTAGTTTATTTTATGATTAATTGACATTGGTATTCTCAGGTTATCGAATCAGCTGGACGAGTTAACAACTTCGATATCAAATCTTCCGCCCGAAAGCCCGAGCCGGTCGGCGTTCTCAGTCAGCACGCCGATGATGAATCCGACCAATTCGTCGAGCTCGATCGCGAGTATCTCGGCTCCGGCGGTCACCTCGTACCGCGAAACGCCGGCGGCGAATTTCGGGTTCTTGAACTTTTTCGTCACGCTCGAAGTGTCCATTCCGATGATCCCGGTCGGACGGATCAGCGCGCAGGCGACAACGAATCCGGTCAGTTCGTCGCACGCCAGCAGCGCCTTGTCGAGAGTCGAAACGTACGGCACGTTCCACTCGGTGAAATGCGCCGAGATCGCGTAAGCCAATCGCTCCTCGTCGAGCGAACGCAGCCATTCGACAATGACATTCGGGTGCCGGTCGGGAAACTTCTCGTAATCGGCATCGTGCAGCAGTCCCGCGATTCCCCACAGTTCCGACTCGTCGGGGTGGCCGAACCTCGCCGCTGCCGCGCGCATCACGAGTTCGACCGAATAGCAATGCCGGATCAGCGACGGATTTTCGATCAGTTCCAAGAGTTTGGCGACGGCTGTCTGTCGGTCAATCATTCTTGCATTGTAGCAAGTTGGTGCCACGAGCAGTAGGAGCCCGACGAAATCACACCGCTCGAATTTCTGCCCGTTTAGGGCTAACATACATTCTTATGGCGCTTCGAACAGTAATCGCGATCATCGTTCTATTCTCCATCGCCGCCGCTCAAACCCCGCGCCCGCGAGTCCGCGAAGCCGGCGTAAAGATCGGAATTCTATCGACCGGAAAACTCAATTCGATCACCGACGTCGACGGCGTGCTGGTCGGGCACACGACGATCATCAAAGGCGACAGCGTTCGGACCGGTGTGACCGCGATTCGGCCTCACAAAGGGAATCTCTTTCGTGAAAGAGTCCCGGCAGCGATCTTCGTCGGAAACGGTTTCGGCAAACTGATGGGTACGACGCAGGTCGACGAACTCGGCGAGATCGAGACGCCGATCCTGTTAACATCGACGCTCGCCGTCCCGCGCGTCGGCGACTTTCTGATCGACTACATGCTCGGGCTGCCCGGAAACGAATCGGTACAGTCGGTCAATCCAATCGTCGCCGAAACGAACGATGGGTTCCTTAACGACATCCGCGCGCGAACCATCACGCAAGCAGACGTCTTTTCCGCGATCAACGGAGCAAAAACCGACAATACCGAAGAGGGAGCGATCGGTGCCGGGACCGGTACCGTTGCTTTCGGATTTAAGGGCGGAATCGGCACCGCGTCGCGCAAGTTATCGGCTTCGCTTGGCGGTTACACAGTCGGCGTTTTGGTCCAAACCAATTTCGGCGGAGTCCTGGCTATCAACGGCGCGCCGGTCGGCGTCGAACTTGGCAAATACTATCTCAAGGACTCTGTCGCCCGAAATGATCCGAGCGCTTCCGCGGATGGCTCGGTAATCATCGTTATCGCGACTGACGCGCCGCTCGATGCCCGCCAGTTAAGACGGCTCGCGTCCCGCTCGATGTCGGGCTTGGCCCGAACCGGTTCGGCGATGACCAATGGCAGCGGTGACTATGCGATCGCATTTTCGACCGCACCTTCGCTTCGAATAACATCGCTGGGCAAGGACCGCTTGACGCGAAGCGCCGAGTTGCTTTCGAACGATGCGATGTCACCTCTGTTCCTCGCGACCATCGAAGCGACCGAAGAGGCAATCGTCAATTCGCTCTTCCGAGCCACGACGATGAAAGGCCGCGATGGAAGGATCGTCGAAGCACTACCGATCGACAAGACTCTGGAAATTCTTAAGAAGTACGGGTGGAGCGGGAAACAGTAGCGAAAGATTCTCCGGAATGGTGCGGCCCCAGAGCCGGTTACGCATCGTGCGCGACGGCCACGACGATCTTCCATGCGTCCGACACGATCCGGAGGATGTAAGTAAATCCAAAACGGCCGATCTCCGTCTGGGACGAGTCGTAACGGACAAAGGTGCCGGATAGCTCCGTGAGGTTCAACGCGAGCGTGCGCTGATTGAGTTCCGCGATCTCCGTCCGGCGGTATCCCTGAGCCTTCGCGTGATCGATCATATGGTTCGCGAGGACGAGTCCGGTCGCTTCATCCTGTACCACCCACACGCCGTCGGGTCGGATGAAAGTGCAGGGAAGATCATAAAAAGGCACGATCTTTTCACCGCGCAGGGTTTCAAACGCACGGACGTAGGCAGTCAACAAATCGGATGGGGATCTCATAGAGATAACGCGCTGGCCGCGCCGGAACTACTCAGCTCCGAGAACCTGCTTTACGGTTTCTTTCTTCAAACCCTTGCCCTTCTGGTATTCTTCGGGCGAAACCTGCTTGTCGCGCCAGGCGTCGAGGTGGCCAACTTGATGGACGCACTGGATGGTACACGTCGGAGCGCACCATTTTTCGGTGTTGTACTCACGCCGCATATCTTCGTGGGTGTATTCGAGCAGCGGAATTCCGGGAGTGCCGCGCTGCTGCGAGCACCAGTGGACGAGGCCTTCTTCGCAAATATACAGATACCGCGCCCCGGCCCGGCAGCGCCATTCGTATTCGTTGCCTTCGACTAGCTCGTCCTGAAACCAGTTCCAGCGCGCATAAGAGCGCGCGCCCTTGGCCTTGATCTCCTTGTAAACGCGCTTCTCGTGGTCGGTCAGTCCTTTGTTGAGCCCCATTTCGTCGTGGATGACGCCGACCGTCGACGAGAATCCGAGTTCGAGCGCGCGGTTCGCAATGATCAGCGCTTCATCCGGATTCGCAACGCCGCCGCCGACGACCGAGTTGATGTTCACCTTGAACTTCGCGTGCTCCGAAAGATTGATCAACTTGCCGTCGAGCACCTTGAGGCTCTTTTTCGAAACATCGTCCGGCGTGACGTTGTCGATCGAGATCTGCAGATAATCGAGACCCGCCTCGTTAAGTTTCTTGATCTTCTCGGGCTGAAAATAATAACCGTTCGAAATCAGCCCGGCGATCATCCCGTGATGACGGATTCGGGCGATGATGTCGTAGATCTCGGGATGCATCATCGGTTCGCCGCCCGAAATGGTGATCACCGACGAGCCGAACTCGGCGAGTTTGTCGATGCGTTTGAGCATCACGTCGATCGCCACCGGATCGCTCGTCTTGTCGTATTCGTTGCAGTACGTACAGGCGAGATTGCATCGCCGCATCGGCACGATGTGAACCAGCACCGGGTGCTTGGTCGAAGCAAAAGCGCGGACCGTGTGTCGGACACCGCGCGTAAAACGACTGAAACTGCTGGCCTTGGGCATATTGATCAAACTCGCATTGGAAACGAAGCCGTAATTATAGTTTCTGCGGGCAGTGTTTTTCAACTGACGGCCGTTGCAATGCGTTTGCGTTTGCATCGGATCGGGTTCGGAGCAGGTTATAGCGGATAGCTGTGAGGTGATAGTTTTGCGACTCGGTGCCGACTATCAGCTATCATCTATCCGTTTTCAGCTATAACGAATGTGCGCGTAATCTTGGTTCAATGACCGACGCGGGCAGGCCGAAAGCACCGGCCTGCCCGCGTTTTGTCATAGACCAATGCATCAACCCTTGACGATCTCGGTTCCCGGGGGCGGTTTGATGAGGAAAACGCTTTTGTCTATTTTTTCGTTTTTCTTGAGTCCCGAAAAGCGGATCGTATCGGTGTCGTTGTTATTTTTGACGATCTTGCCCTGGATCGGCATCCCGTTGCCGTCGACCCAAAGTTCGATGTACTTGTAGTCGGCCTTCGCTTTCGGAGTCAGTTTGAGCCGCAGCGTGTCCGTACCGCCGACGCTTTCGGCTCCGAGATAGGTTGCATCGTAATTGGTCTTGATCTCTTCCTTCGACATACTCATCACGGAAAGGGCGTTCCCGCCTTTGTCCTTGACGGTTTTCGAGTTGGAGCTTCCGGTGTAAACGCGTTTATAGCTCGGAATATAGACCACGTACTTCCCGTTTACCACCGAGATGTTCTCTTCTTTGGGCGATGTCCAATTCAGCCGAAATGACAGCTTCGTCCCTTTGCCGGGCTGGAGCATCAGATTCCCGGATTGCTTGTCGGTCTCGTTCAATTGCGAATTCCAAACCTCGCGCGAAACGTTGGCCTTCAGGGTCTGAAGCACCTTGTAGTGCGCGTCCATCCGTTTCAGGATCTCGTTTACTTGCGCGGTCGCGTTTGACGGCGCGAAAAACACGAAAGCGACCGTCAGGACGATCGCGGTAAGAATTGATTTCATATGATCACTCCAAATTGAGTCTCCGCAGGATCAACCCGCGCGGCAACAGCATAAAATCTACCTCGCTGCCGGACTCATTTCAACTTCGTAGACTGTCTCGCCCTGATCGTTCTTCTTCTCGCGCCAATCGATGACCCGCGCGTTCTGATTGCCGCTCAGTTGCCGTACTTTTGTCTCAAATTCGGCGCGGTCGGGCGAAAAGTCCTGTTGTTTGACGATCAATCTCGTGGTTTGAGTTGCCAACCGGTCCTTGCGATCAAACCAAGCCTTTGGCGTCAGGAAGATAAACCCCATTATCAACAGGCACAATACGTCCCACTGCCAGCTGGCACGTTCGTATTTCCAAAGGATAATGTCCTTAAACATTTGTGATTGCGGATTTGTGATTTGTGATTTGTGATATTTCGGATTTGTGATTTCGCCAAATTGATCTAAATCCGCAATCGCAAATCACCATTCACAAATCAGTTTACTACCATTCCGTCCCGCATACGGATGATTCGCGAACAGACCGCCGCGGCTTCCGGATTGTGCGTGATCATAATGATCGTCTGGTTGAACTCTTCGTTCAGCTGGCGAAACATTTTTAGGACGATCTCGGAATTCTCGGTATCGAGATTGCCCGTCGGCTCGTCGGCGAGAATGATCGCCGGCGAGTTGATGACGGCACGCGCAAGCGCCACGCGCTGCTGCTCTCCGCCCGACAGTTCAAGCGGTTTATGGTGCATTTTATCGTCAAGTTTCAGCACGCGCAAAACCTCGCGGCGCTTGTCGGGCGCCGTCCGTCCGTGCCCCCAGTGAATCTTTTCGGCGAGTTTCAAATTCCCCTCCGCGGTCAGCGTCGGAAAGAGGTTGAACCGCTGAAAGACGAACCCGATCTTGCGGCGGCGAATATCGGTGCGCTGGGCGTCGGAAACCTTGGCGAGATCCTCGCCGTCGATGATGATCGAACCGGATGTCGGACTGAGCAGTCCGCCGAGCAAATGCAGAAGCGTTGACTTTCCGCAACCCGACGGTCCCATTATCGCGACGAATTCGCCTTCTTTGATGGAGATCGAAACTCCGTGGAGGACCGGATTTTCAATCTTGCCGACCCTGTAGCTCTTCTTCAGGTCGATTGTTTCGAGAATCGTTTTCATTGCTGTTGTTAATTGTAAATCGTTATCGGCAAATTGTTTATTTCAAACCCCGGCGATTTACAAAAAACGGTTCTTATTGCGCCCGGACGGCGTTGTTCAGACTGCTCAATTTCGATTTTTCGGCGCGGATCTCGTCGAGCTTCTGGTCGAGATTCACTTCCTGCAGTCCCCAGGTATTCTCGAGCCGGAAGGCGGCGACCGGGTACGTCTTGCCGATCGAAACGGCCGCCGGCGTCTGGTACGTCAGCCGCATCTTGTACTTTTCCTTCGGGCGCGTCACCGAGATCTGGAGCGGCATATCCTTGTATTCGCCCGATTCGCCAAGTTGGCCCTCCTGTCCGTAGGTAACGTCGGAATCGATCTCGCCGCGGTCGTCAAAGATCTGCTGCCGCGCGATACGGATCCCGCCGACGCGGTCGAACCAGAAACGACGCTTGATCTTCATCACTCCGTCACTTTGGCGGGCAACTTCGTCGACCAAATAGTAACCGCGAAGCACCCACTTAAGCGGGGACTTCTTGTTCGCGGTAAAGTCGTATTCTTCCTGAAAGATCGAACTTGTCAGGTATGAGTAGTTCTCCGTATCCACCGCCCGGACGAGCATCGCTTCAGTGAAATGCTGCGGCCGTAGATTGGCGAACGCATTCACGTTCTGCTTGATCACCGAACCGTTGTCGAGGTCGGTGTTTCGTACCTGTTCCTGAAGCAGCGTATAGTCGGCGGCGTTGGTGCCGACGACAAATTTCTTGTAGCGTCCGTCGCCCCCGTCCTGAAGGATCGCGACGCGGAAGGTCGTTCCGTCCGAAGTCATTTGCGCGACGTCCGACTTTATCACCGGAACCTGAACCTTCAGCAGGATGTTGGCGGGCCGCTGGACGACGACTTCGCCGTCCGCCGTCTTGTATTTTTCGGCGATCCCGATCTCCGCGTACGAGTTGTCCTCGAACTTGAGATCCATCTTGGCGCGCATTGAGTTGATGCGCGCGAGATTGTTGATCTTCGCGAGCAGAGCCTGCGGTTCGGCGGTTTCGGTCTTCAGAAGTTTCGGCCGTTCGACCTTGTCCTTCGGGGAAATACAGCTGCCTGCAAAAGCTACGGATAATAGTAAAAATAAAAATAGCAGGGGGCTTCTTTTCAGCATTCCGTATTGATGTCCGAACTCTCGGGTATGTTGTCTTGAAACTCTCACAAAAAAGCGCTCTCAAAGCAAAGGACAGATGATATCACGCCGGATTTCAATTCACCTAACAGCAGAAGACGCGGCCCCGAAGGCGTTTTGCACTCCGCGGTCGCGTCTTTTCAGTTGTTCCGAATCGAGTCCCTACGGAGTAAATATACCCTGTCCGCGGGTCAGGTAATCCTGCATCGTATAGGCGAACATGATTGCCATCCAAAAGAACCCGGCGACGGCCGATATCCATATCAGGCGCGACTGCCAGCGAACGTGCATGAAAAACAGCACGACGAAGGTCATTTTCGTAAATGCGATCGCCAGCGCGAGCAGCGTGTTCGCGCCCGGGAACAGCACGCCGTCAAGGTCTTGCAGCGCAACGAGATAGGTCACGATCGTGCCGACGACAAGGATCGCGAAGACGCCCAAATAGCCCGGAATTCCGATATGTTCGTTTTCTGTGTGATTATCCGACATTCAACTAATGCCCTCCTGCCAAAAAGTGTCTTCCGAGCAAATAAAGCAACGGGAAAAGAAAGATCCAGACGATATCGACAAAGTGCCAGTAAAGTCCCGAGATCTCGACCGGCGAAAAGTACTCGGCCGTATAACTCCCGCGCCACGCCATCACGAGAAGCCAAAGCATGATTCCAAGGCCGACGATCATATGAAGACCGTGAAGTCCGGTCATCACGAAATAGATGTAGAAGAAGATACGGACCTTCTGCGTGAATTTGGCATTATCGTACTCGCCATTCGTAAAGTATCCGGTTCTTTCATATGGCGTGAGGTAGTTGTTCTTCTGCGCCTCGTGCACGATCTTCTCGCCTTTTGCGTCGTGCCACTGAAACTCGCCCCGCGGATTTTCGTGAACCGCTTCGGCGGTCGTTTCGGATTTCGCCTCAGACGCCTCAGCCCTTGTTTCAAACGGCAAAACGAGCGACGATTTCTCGACTTTCTCGGTTTCGCCGCCAGCGTGCTTCTTGATCTTCTGATTCAAGCCGTTGAACGGGACCAGGCCGTGGTGATACTTGTCCGAGTACTCGAAATACTTGACGACCAGGAACGTCGTGCCGAACATCATCGTCAGGACGATCAGGATCACCTGCATATTGCGATTGCCCTTTTGCGCGTAATAAACCGTCAGCGCCATCGTCAGCGAACTGACGATCAGGACAAGCGTGTTCAGGCCGCCGAGAAAAGCGTCAAGATGGTTGCTGCCTGCGGCGAAGGCCATCGGGTATCTCGAACGAAAAACGAGATACGCCGTAAACAATCCGCCGAAGAACATAATTTCCTGGACCAGAAAAGCCCACATTCCGAGGGTGACGGAATCCTGCTGCTGCTCCATATCTTCGAACTGATGCTGAAGACCGGGCGGATGATAATCGTGTTCGTGTGCCATATGATAATTGCGATTTGTGATTTTCAATTTGCGATTGACCGTGTCGCCGGAATCAATCGCAAATCGAAGATCGGAATTCGAAAATTAGACCTTTGCCAGTTCCCGCTCGCGGGCGCCCTCGATATCGAGACCGCTGTCCTCGCCAAAGGAATATGCGTCCCAGGTAACAACGGGCATCTGTTCGAAGTTCTCCGTCGGCGGCGGCGAAGCCGTGCGCCATTCGAGTCCCGGATGCATCCAAGGATTCGCTTCGGCCTTCTTACCAAAGACCAGCGAATGAATAAGGTAAACGACCGGAAGCGTCATTCCCGTGCCGAGCACCGCGGCGCCCGCGCTTGAGAAAATATTCAGCACCTGCAATTCTTCGGCGTACGATGCGTAGCGTCGCGGCATACCCTGATACCCGAGAATGAACTGCGGGAAGAACGTCAGGTTGAACCCGACGAACACAAGCATCGCCGAGATCTTGCCCCAAAACTCCGAGTACATTCTTCCGGTCATCTTCGGCCACCAGTAGTGGAGTCCGCCGAGATAGCCGAGAACCGTACCGCCGACCATCACATAATGAAAGTGGGCGACGATGAAGTAGGTGTCCGTCAGATGGACCGTCAGTCCGACCGATCCGAGAAACAGTCCGGTCAATCCGCCGATAAGAAAAAGTCCCATAAAACCGAACGCAAAAAGCATCGGCGCGTCGTACGAGATCGATCCCCTGTACAAGGTCGCGGTCCAGTTAAACATCTTGATCGCCGACGGAACGGCGACGACCATCGTCAGGAACGAAAAAACGAGCCCGGCGTAGATCGACTGTCCGCTGACGAACATATGGTGTCCCCAAACGAGAAATCCGAAAACGGCGATCGCGATCGACGAGAAAGCGATGAACTCATAACCGAACACTTTTTTGCGCGAGAAATTCGAGATCAGTTCGGAAATCACGCCCATCGCCGGCAGGATCATAATGTAAACCGCCGGGTGCGAGTAGAACCAGAACAGATGCTGGAACAGGATCGGATCTCCGCCGATGGCCGGATCGAAGATCCCGACGTGGGCGACGCGTTCGATCGCCAGCAGCAGGATCGTGATCGCGACGACCGGCGTTCCGAGGATCATCACGAGCGCGGTCGCGTAGTTCGCCCAGACAAAAAGCGGCAAACGGAACCAGGTCATCCCCGGGGCGCGCATCGTATGAACCGTAACGATAAAGTTCAGACCGGTCAGGATCGACGAAAATCCGTTGATGAAAACCCCGAGGCCGACAGCCATCACATAGGTATTCGAGAAGGTCGTTGAATACGGTGTATAGAACGTCCAACCGGTGTCAACCCCGCCCTGCATCAACGCCCAAAGCGTCAGCGCACCGCCGATCCAGTAAATGTAAAGGCTCAGAAGATTGATGCGGGGCAACGCGAGATCCTTCGCACCGATCATGATCGGCAGCAAGAAATTGCCGAGGATCGCCGGAATCACCGGGATCAAGAAGAAAAATACCATCACCACGCCGTGCTGCGTGAAGACGCGGTTATACGTTCCCGACTCAAGAAGATCGCTTTGCGGCGTCAGAAGTTCAAGCCGGATCGTCGCGGCATAAAGGCCGCCGATCAGGAAGAAGGCCGAAACGGTGATCAAATACATAATCGCGATGCGCTTATGATCCTTTGTCAGCAGCCACGATCTGAGGCTGAAACCGTTCGTCAGGTAATTCACCTTCGGTTCGTCCGCGATGTTCATTGCATCAACATTTTGCATAATCTCTTACCACCTATTTATTGCTGTTGGCCGCGGCGGTCTTGGCCGTCGTATTCGTATTGCTCGCGGGGGTTGAAGGAGCCGGATTAGACATCGAAGTCGCATTCGTGTTGCCGCTCAGCGATTTGATATATGCAACGAGCGCAACCAGTTGTTCTTCGGTAACCTGTCCCTTAAATGTCGGCATGATCGGCTGGAAACCTTCGACGATCTGTCCCGACGGATTCAAGATCGAATTGCGGACGTAATCCTCGTCGACTTTGACCTCTTGTCCGTTCGTCAGTTTGGCGTTTGTGCCCCAGATGCCTTCGAGTTTCGCGCCGCGCTGATTGGCGCCGCCAGCATGGCAGGATGCGCACCCGAGGCGGTTGTTGAACAGGTCCTTTCCAATTTCGACCGGTGTTTGCCCGGTTCCCCCGCCGGCAAGCCAGTTGTCAAACTCATTCTGTTCCATGACATAGACCCAGCCACCCATTCCGGAGTGATTGAGGCCGCAGTATTCGGCGCAATAAAGGTGAAACTTTCCGGTTTTCGTCGCTTCGAACCAGAGCGTCGTGTAACGGCCGGGGACGACGTCTGCCTTTGTTCTGAAGGCCGGAATGAAGACGTCGTGGAGGACGTCCTCGGTCGTCATCGTCAGTTTGACCTTGCGACCGACCGGAATGTGAAGTTCGTTGATCTCACGCTGTCCCGTTCCGTGCTGGAACTTCCACATCCATTGCTTGCCGACGACGTAGATCTCCATCGCATCCTCCGGAACGCGGTACTGGTTGTAATACACGAGCGCGCCGCCGAGAAAGATCGTCATCGAGATCACGAACGGTATGATCGACCACGCGATCTCAAGCGTTGTCGAGCCGTGAATCTCGTCAGGCGTCGCGAATTTTTCCGTTTCGCGATACTTGATCGCGAAAAAGAATATCGCGGCGACGATCGGGATCGAGAAGGCGATGCTTATCAAAATCAGGTAAAAATACAGGTAGTCAACCTGCCAAGCGAAGCTTGAAGCCTGATCCGGAAAAAGTGGAATCCACGTATTGCTTTGCATATTTACTTTTTGGTCATTGTCCGAAATTCAAACGATCATTCGTTTTCGGTCAATTCATTCTTCGATTTATTGCGCGCCCAAAATACCAGAATCATTGCGCCGAGCCCAACCAGCGTGGCAACTCCCGCGAGCCGCAGCACCCGGAGGATCGACAGTCCGTACTTGCCGGTCGACGGATCGTAGTGGAAGCAGTAAAGCATCAACTGTTCCGCCGGATTGCCGATCTTTCCTTCCGCCGACTCGATAAGCGCGAACTTAACGTCCTTCGGCGCGTAATCGATGCCGTACAAATACCGCGACAATTTCCCCCCGGGCGTGGTCACCATTATGCCGCCGGCGTGCGCGAACTGCTTTGACTCTTCGTCCCAAACATAATTGAACCCGACGGCTGTCGTGACCTTGTCGATCTCGGCCTGCGTTCCGGTCAGGAAATGCCAGCCGTTTTCGGAGCCGGGACGACCGTAACGCTTCAAATAGCTTTCCTTTTTGTTCTTCGCGAGCTCCGGCAGATCGTTCTCACGCGCATCGAAGCTGATGGCGATAACGTCAAAATCCTTGCCGACCTCAAGCGAAAGGCTTTTCAGCGTACCGGTCAATCCGTTGAGAACCTCGTTGCAGAGCATCGGGCACTCGAAATAGACCAACGCCAGAATTACCGGCCGTCCTTTGCCGAAATACTCGGCCAGTTTCACGTCACGGCCGTTCTCGTCCCTGAAAACCGCATCGACCGGAATCTGCGCGTTGAGCTTTTGCTCGATCCCGACGTTCTTCAACGTCGGCGGCAGTCCGTTGCTCGTGACGTTCGCACTCGGATCGTATGTTTTCGGCGAGTACAGCGGCGAGTTATAATGCTCGATCCGCTGCGCCGATACGTTGTAAAAGAACAGAAAAACAACTAAAACCGTAAAAAGTTTCAGCCATATACTGCTTGCTGCCGCCGAACTTTTTTTCATAACAAACACCTGTTTCGTAAAGCGCTGACTACCTCATCCGCTCGTTTTTTGTGCGACCCGCGCTCGCGGCCGAGACAAACGTCCTGGCATCTTCGAATGCCTTCTCTGCGATCGCGCCCGAACGCGCCTTCAGATTCTCTTTCAGGATCTCGCTCTTGGCGTCCTCGATCGGAAGCGTGACGATGGTCTCTTTGCCGTCTTTGACGACCTTTTGGCCGTCTTTCAACTGAGCGTCCCAGATCTTCTGAAGCTCGCGGTATTCCGACTGCGGCGGCAATAGTTCGAGATTGATGCGTCCGTTGGGCCCGTCGATTCCGAACCCGGGCGCGGCCTGAAGGCGCGGCTCGGGCGCGAGTCGTTCTTCCTTCGTCAAGGCGATCGGATTTCGTTCCTTTTCGTCCTGCGCCTTTCGGTCGTCTTCCAAAACAATCTGCAGCGCCCACATCAGGCCGAAAGTTACGACGATCAGCAAAAACAAACCGGCCGAGAAATACAGGATTTGCTTGGTCCCGATCTCATTTGCCTCATACGGCTTGTCGAAATCCGCAACTGTTTTTTCGTGCTTTGACATAATCTTATTTCGGATGGGTGATTTGTGATCTCGGATTCAAGGCGCTCGCCGATCATCCAAAACCTCAAAACCCGTATCCTATTGCCTAACCCGAAGCTCAAATGCTCCGGCAATTCCCAATCCCAAATCCCAAATCCCCAATCCAAAATCCCAAATCCCAATCCCCAATCCCCAATCCAAAATCCCAAATCCTAATGTCCTTTCCCGTGCTCGATCGCGTTTTCCAGAAAAGGATCCATTATCGGCACGAGCGGTCGCTTCATCAACTGGGTGAAGAAATACGCGACCCAGACGCCTCCAATACCGATGACGGCCGCGAAATCCATCCAACTGACGTGAAATCCTCCGTCGCCGTGCCCGCCGGCGATCGTCGGACTCGGCGCGATCTGATAAAACATATCAACGCAACGCATCGCGAGAATGAATACCGCCATGATCGCGAGCCATTTCGCGTTGCGCTTCAGATCGCGTGAAAGAAGGATGATGAACGGAAACGCGAAATGGAACAGGATCAGAACGAGTCCGACAACTCCCCAGCCGCCTTTCATACGCGTCAGATACCACGGCGTCTCTTCCGGAATATTGCCCGACCAGATGATCAGGAACTGCGAAAGATTGAAATAGGTCCAAACCATCACGAGCGCGAGCATCAGTTTGCCGATGTCGTGAAAATGGCGTTTGCCGATGACGTTCTTCATCGGTTCCTTGTCCGACAGATACGCGAGGATCACGACCGCGAAGCAGAAGCAACTGAGTGCCCAGCCGGCGATGTAAAGGAATCCCCAGATCGTCGAGAACCAGTGCGGATCGAGCGTCATCGTCCAATCGATCGCGGCGAAGCTGACGACCAGCGCAAAGATCACGATCCCCGGACCCGAGAAAGCCGTCGCCGTGCCGAGCAATTTGGCGGAATCCTCGTAATTTTCGGTCTTGTCCTGCGCCAGCGACCATTTGTTCAGCAGCCATTGCATGGCAATGAAGATCGCGAAATAGATAACGGTCCGGACAGCGAAACCGCCGTGCGTCAGATACCAGCCGCGCGAAGTAACGATCTTGTCCGTCCCGAACATATGACTCCACTCATAGAGCGAACCGACATAGACGAGAATCGGAATGAAGAGCGCCGCGACGAGCCACATCGTCCGCGATCCGGCCTCGACCGTGCGACGGATAACGACCGCCCACGCGCCGCCGGTAACGTACTGGAGCATCAGCACTCCGAGACTTCCGATCGCGATGCCGCCCCAGAAGATAAAGCCGAGAAGCCAGGAGCGGAGCGCCTGCTCGCGACTGTCGGGCGAAACGATCATCACCGCAAGGACGACGACCGCAAGAATGCCCGCGCCGAGCGCGATGCTGCGGTAACGATTCAAATCTGCGGGAGCTTGATAATTCGAGTTGCTCATTATTATTTTGCTCCTCCATCGGTAGCCGGTTTCGGCGATTCTGCCGTTTTCGGCGCTTCGTTAGCCATAGTTGGTTGTTTCTGAGCCAGCGGATTCGCGCCCGTCGGATTCTGGCTCCGTTGCAGCGCGCGAATGTACATCACGATCGCCCATCGGTCAGCGACCGGAACCTGCGAAGCGTATGACGACATTCGCCCCTGACCGTTCGTGATCACGTCGAAGAAATGTCCGACCGGCGCATTGCGCAGACGGTCGTCGTTATACGTCGGCGGTTTCGGAAATCCGCGGCGGACGATCATCCCGTCGCCGTTTCCGAGCGGTCCGTGACAGACGCCGCAAAAAACGTTGTAGCGCTGCTGGCCGCGGTCGAGCATTTCCTTCGAGACTAGAATCGGAAATTCTTCGACATCGTTCGGGAAACTCGTGATGAGCGTATTTCCCGAAGGATCAACCGTCGACTGGACCTGCGCATTTGGATCCGCGTTTTCCTTTTTGCCCGTGTAGAGCGCCTTGTCGTCGCGAAGATTTCCGCGGGCGACGACGCCGGCAGGCAGATCTCGGGAAGCGCGGCCGTCGGAAAAGAAGTCGCTCTTCTTGAACGGCTTGTAACGCGGTTGGTCCTGCATATCGTAACGGCACGATGTACCGAAGCCGGCCAGAACAAACAGAAATACGTAAAAAATGAAAAGCCTCATTGTCTTGCCGGTTTCCTTTTGCACCTTGCGTTCCGCGGAGCGTTTAGTCTTCAACATCGAAAACCTCCTGCGGATTCAGACTCTGCATAAAACTCTTTGTCCCTTCGTACTCGAATTTGTCGTCCTCGCTTTCGATCAGCAAAAAGAACTTCTCGCGCATCGCCAGCGAAAAACGCTCAACATTGAACACCGGATGATACGGCGACGGCAGACCGTTGAGCAGAAGCATCCCGAACACCGCCGTAAAGGCAGCGAAAAGGATCGTTAGTTCGTAGGTCGGCGGAATGAACGACGGCAGACTGAAGTACGGGCGCCCGCCGACATTGATCGGGTACTCGATGACGTGGGTGTAGAACTGCAGGCCAAGCCCCGCGAGCAGTCCGAAAATGCCTCCGCCGAAAACCAGGAACGGCAGGATGCTGCGGCGGATCCCGAGCGCTTCATCGATCTCGTGAAGCGGAAACGGCGTGAACGCATCGGTCTTGCGGTAGCCGGCATCGCGAACCTGCCGCGCGGCATCGACGAGTTCCGTCGCCGAGTCGAATTCCGCCATCAATCCGTAAATTTTCTTTTCCATAAACTTTCCGAATTCCGAAGGACGCAAATCCTTCTTCCCTCATCATTCATCCCTATTTTGTTGTCCGCAGCCCGCCGACGCTGGCAGCTGAAAGCAACACGGGTGAGTTGTCTAAATCCAACCGCGGGCATTTCGGCCCGGCTGCGAACAACCTCGTACTACCCCCGACGGTCGATCTCCTCCTGGTCCACTTCGTTGATCACTTCTTCGAAATCCTGATGACGGCCGTGAACGTTCGCCTCCGGAAGGAGCGTGCGAACCTCGAAGATCGAGATGATCGGCACGAACCGGACGAAAAGATAGATCAGCGAGAAGAAGAACCCGAGCGTTCCGACGAACATCGTGACGTCGAACATCGTCGGCGAGAACATCCCCCACGACGAGGGCAAAAAATCGCGGTGCAGACTCGTGATGATGATCACGAAGCGCTCGAGCCACATTCCGATGCTGACGATCACCGAAATGATGAACAACCACATCGGGCTTTCACGAAAACGCTTGAACCACAACAACTGAATCGACGCACCGTTGCAGAGGATCAGCATCCAGTACGACCACCAATACGGGCCGTCCCAGATGCGGTTCTGGATCATAAAGAGTTCATACTGCGACTGGCTGTACCATCCGAAGAACGCTTCCATTCCATAGCCGTAGCAGACGATCAAACCGGTCGCGAGCATCACCTTGCCCATATAGATCAAATGGGTATCGGTGATCAGGTCCTTCATGTTGTACAACGCCCGAAGCGGAATACAGAGGATCAGAACCATCGCAAAACCGGCGAAGATCGCGCCGGCGACGAAGTACGGCGGAAAGATCGTTGCGTGCCAACCCGGTACCTGCGACACCGAGAAGTCGAATGAAACGATCGAGTGAACCGAAAGCACGAGCGGGGTCGAAAGACCGGCGAGCAGCAGATAGGCTATCTCATACCGATGCCAGTGGCGCGCGGAGCCGCGCCAGCCCCACGAAAGCGCCGCGTAAACCCAGCGGAAATACTTGTTTTTCGCCCGGTCGCGAAGCGTCGCGAAATCGGGGATCAGGCCGACGTACCAGAACAGCGCCGAAACGGTTGCGTATGTCGATACGGCGAAAACGTCCCAGATCAAAGGACTGCGGAAGTTCTGCCACATTCCCATCGTGTTCGGATACGGCAGCATCCAGAAAGCAAGCCACGGCCGGCCGGTATGGAGCAACGGGAAGAGGCCCGCGTTGGCGACCGCGAACAGCGTCATCGCCTCGGCGAAGCGGTTGATCGATGTCCTCCATTTCTGGTTGAGAAGGAGCAAGATCGCCGAGATCAGCGTTCCGGCGTGACCGATTCCGATCCACCAGACGAAGTTGATGATCGGGAAGGCCCAGCCGACGGGCTGGTTGTTCCCCCAGATTCCGACGCCCTTCAAGACAAGATACGTGATCGTCATCAGCAGCAACTGAGCGATGAGAAACGCGATCCCGAAACCGATGAACCAGTGGAACGGCGTTTTCTTCTTCAGCGTCAGATCGCCGATCTTGTCCGAAACGGACGCGAACGTGTGATCGCCCTCGACCATCGGCGGGTAAATTTTGTTCTGAACTTTTTTCAGTTCATCAACTTTCAGATCTTGCATAACGATTTATTGTCAGCCTTTTTTGCGGACGCCGGTTTCGGCCGGCGAACGCTGATTCACAAATCCTAATGTGCCGCAGTCTTCGATTCGCCGTCCTTTTTCTCCGGCGCGACGTATCCGGGCATTTCTTTGTTCTGATTCTTTAGTCCTGCCAGATAAGTGGTCCGCGGCTGAGTGTTGAGTTCATTCAACAAATTGTAATCGCGCCGGTCGGCCTTCATCTTCGCAACCTTGCTCGACTTGTCGTTGAGATCGCCGAAGACGATCGCGTCGGCCGGGCAGGCGGATTGGCAGGCCGTGACGACTTCGCCGTCGCGCACCTTGCGCCCGTCCTTCTCAGCCTCGATACGGGCGGCCGCGATGCGCTGCGTGCAGTAGGTGCATTTCTCCATCACACCGCGCGAGCGGACGGAAACTTCGGGGTTGCGCATCAGTTTGAACTGCGCGGTGTCCCAATCCTGATAAAGAAGGAAGTTGAAGCGCCGGACCTTGTATGGGCAGTTGTTCGAGCAGTAGCGCGTTCCGATGCAGCGGTTGTAAACCATATCGTTCAGCCCCTCGGCGCTGTGAACCGTCGCGTGGACCGGGCAAACCACCTCGCACGGCGCTTGCTCGCACTGCTGGCAAAGAACCGGCTGGAAGTTCGGGCCCTCGGGCTTTTCGAGAGTTCCGCCATAATAGGCATCGACGCGCATCCAGTGCATCTCGCGGCTGCGTTCAACCTGCTCTTTGCCGACGATCGGAATGTTGTTTTCCGATTGACAAGCGGTAACGCAGGCGTTGCAGCCGACGCAGCTGTTGAGATCGATCGTCATTGCCCAGCGATGATTGTTCTCGTAACCCTTCTCGAAGAGTTCGGGCTGGTACATCGTTTTTTCGATCTCGTCTACCTGTTCGCCGAGTTTCTCGTCCGCGTTGAACTCCTCAAGGTCCCAAACGCGGAGCAGATCGCGGCCCTCCATATTGAAGTGGATCTGCGTCGAAGCGATCGTCGTCTTCTCGCCCGTTTTCGCGATCTCGCCGCGACCGAAGTGCATCGCGTCGGACTTGACGACATCGTATGCGTTGTATCCGAGATCGTTGCCGACGCGCCCGGCCTTTGTGCGGCCGTAGCCAAGATAGATCGCGATGACGTCGTCCGGCTGGCCCGGAGCGATCCAGACCGGAACGGGTTTCGAAATCTCGCCGCCCTGGTATTTGAGTTTCACCAGATCGGAGTACATATTTCCGCCCTTCGAACTGATGAACGACGTCGGGCGTTCGCCGCCGGAGCGCTCATCGCTGTCGTTGCCGCGGTTGAGGCCAAGCCTTTCGGCGGTCGCCGGACTTACCAGCGCGACGTTCTCCCACGTGATCTTCGTCAGCGGATTCGGAAGTTCCTGAAGCCAGCCGTTATTCGTGAAACGCCCGTCGTAAACGCTCGGGTCGGGCAGGATCGCGATCTCGAGCGCGCCGGCGCCGGCCGGTGCCGGATCGTTCTGAGCGAGGAACGCCGGGTTTACCTTGACGTCCTTGACGACAGCCTGCGAATTCGGAACAACGCCGTCGTGAACGATCGATCGCCAGTTCTGCTCAAAGGTCTTGCCCGTCGCCGCGGCCGGGGCCGGAGTTGCCGCAGGCGCGGTCTTCGCTGCCGGCGCAACGGTCGATTCGACCTTTGCGTTCGACTTTGCGTCCGGCTTCGCTTCCGGTTTCGCCTCGGTTTTTTCAACGGCCGCCGGCTTGACGGTCATATTGAGAGTCTGTTTCTGCCAATACTCGCGAACGATGTCATAGTCCTTCTTCTCGAAGTTTTCCTTGAAGAAGACCTGGAGCACTTCGTGAACGCTCTTGCCGCCGTAGAGCGGATCGATGAGCGGCTGGATGATCGATGCCGTGCCGTCAAAGGCGCGCGTGTCGCTCCAGGTTTCAAGGAAATGCTTTTCGGAGACGTGCCATTGGCAAAGCTCGCCGGTTTCATCGACATATCGTCCGAGGTGAACGCGGTACGGGACCTTTTTGAGCCGCTCGGCATCCAATTTCAGGTCCGAAGGCGTGTTGTAAACCGGGTTGCCGCCGAACACGGCGAGCATTTTGACGGCGCCGGCGTCAATGTCCTTGACGAGTTCCCGCAGACCGTCGATCTGGGTCATTTCAGGATTCGCCTGCGTTGGTTCGGTATAAACAACGGTCTTTCCGACATTTCCAAGCGCTTCGTTGATCGCGTGGACAAGGGCGTGGACGGCCGCCGGCTGATTGCTGCCGGCAATGACGATCGATTTTCCGGCGTGCTCCTTGAGATCCTTTGCCATCGGGGCGATCCAGTCCGCATGTTCGGCAAAACTCGTTGCCGCGCCGGCGACGCCGACCGCTTTTGCGACCGCTTTGGCGATGTCGGTCATCTGGCTCGGCTTGACCGCGAGACGGTGATCCGCCTTCGCGCCGGTCAAAGACATTGTGGACTCGATCGCGTACAGGCGGTTGATCTCTTTCTTTTCCTCCGACCACGCGCGCGACTTCGCAAAGTCCTTGATGTACCGGACGTTGAACCCTGAGAAGATATCGGCGTCGAGCGTCAGGACGCGAACCGCCTGATCAAACTTGTAAACGGTGTTGACGACCGAACCAAACGCGAGTTTCGAGCCGGCCGCGGCATTGTCCTTGTTAAGCGGTTCGTATTGATACCACTTCGCGTTCGGAAGTTCGGTCTTGAGCTGAGCGAACTGAGCGATGAGCGTCGGGGACGAGACCGTTTCGGTAAGGAACCGGATACCGGCGCCGCCGTCTGCGCGGTTCTCTTCGACCTTCGCCCGAAGATCGTTCATAAACGCCAGCCAGGTTTTCGGTTCGCCGCGGCTGGTGATCTCTTTCGAACGATCCGGATCATAGAGGTCAAGCAGCGCCGCCTGAGTCAGGACATCGGTCGAACCCAGACTTCCGGGATGTTCCGGATTTCCTTCGAGTTTCGTCGGTCGTCCTTCGTTCGACCGCGCGAGCAACCCGTTGCCGACACCGGCGAGCGTCATCGCGGTCGCGAAGTACATCGGTTTGCCCGGAATCAGGCCTTCCGGCTGGCTGACGTACGGAACGATCTTTTCGGTCGGCTGAATAACGCAGCCCGAGAGGCCGGCGAGCGCGAGCGACGCACCCATCACCTTGATGAAGTTGCGGCGGCTGACCGAACTATCCCACTCTTCGGCGTGAACCGGATATTCGTATTTGACGAATTCTTCGAATTCCGGGGCGTCGACAAACTCCTCGACGCTGCGCCAATACTCTTTACCGTTCTGCTGAAGAATGCGCTCCTTCAGCTTTGCAAAGTTTGATTTGCTGTCTTTGCTCGACATCATTGTTCCTCAATTGGGTGCTTGATAAACTCGTTCGTTCTTTCGTTCCAACGCCGCCGGTTAGCGGTGACAAGTTGAACAACTCGTCATAAATTCCTTGCTGCGCAGTGTCTTGATCTTTTCGGCGACTTCTTTTTCCTGCTCGGGCGTTATGTCGTCGCTGTTCCAGGCGGTGTTGAAGATCTCCGCCTGCGGACGGATGTTCGGTCCGGGATCGCGATGGCACGCGAGGCACCATTCCATCTGGAGCGTGTTCTGCTGATAGACGCTCGGCATATTGGCAACGTCACCGTGACACGACGCGCACCCGACGCCTTTCGCGACGTGGATGCTGTGATTGAAGTAAGCGAACTCCGGAAGATCGTGGACCCGGACCCACTCGATCGGCTTGTTGTCGCGGTAGCTGGCCCGAACCGGTTCGAGATACGGGCTGTCCGCCCAAAGCTGCGAGTGGCAGTTCATACAGGTCTGCGTCGGCGGCACGCCGGCTGAAGCCGACGTTTCGACAGAAGTGTGACAATAACGGCAGTCGATGCCGTCGTCGCCGACATGGTGCTTGTGACTGAACTGCACCGGCTGCGGTCTCTCGAGGCCCTGATTGGTCAAATATGACGACCGCGCGATCTGCGTGTACGCGTAAAACGCGACACCGCCCGCGACGATGGCGACGAAGATACTCGCCTTGGCGACGTTGTTGGCTCCGCGATGAAAGATCTGTCCCATTGTGTTTCCCTGTTCGGATATCTACTAAATTAAACTTCGGCTGACCCCAAATCTCTAAAGATCTGAGGGGAAGCCCGACTGATTTAACCTTTTTTATTAAGAACTGCTACGTTTCGTAACACTGCATTTTTGCAGAATATGGATTAATGCGCAATCAACCCCTGGAAATTAATTAGGATAGAAAACGGCGACCGCATCCCGCAACCCCTACTAAATTAGTTTCGCTGATAAGCCAGATTAATAATCCAAATGTTATCGAGTTATTACAACTTTTTCGACAATAACGCAACTCCCAGCGCCGCCGCATTGCCGCCCAGCTTTCCGGGGACGATCGTGGTCGATTCAAACGACGGTTTGAAAGAAAGTTCGCTCGCCCGCGAGATTATCGCATCGAGCAGCGTCTGGTCCGCGTCGGTGATCTCGCCGCCGATCACGATCCGTTCGACATTAAGCAAATTAATAACGCCCGCGATAGCCGTTCCAACGTAGTGACCGGTGCGCTGCAGCATCAGATGCGCGAAATCATCGCCGGTCTTGGCGGCACGGACGACATCCGTGACCGTGATCTCGTCTTCCGAGAACTTTCCGAGCGAGGACGTGCTGTCCTGATGAAAGCGGTGTCGCGTTCGCCTGACGATGTTCGTCGCCGAAGCGACTTCCTCGAGCCGCGTTCCGTCCTCGTCAATCGAAAGGTAACCGAATTCTCCTGCGAATCCCGACTCGCCGTGCCAAATCTCGCCATCAAGAATGAGCGCCCCGCCGACACCCGTTCCGAGCGTTACATAAAACATATTTCGGCTGCCGACTCCGGCCCCAAGCAGAAATTCTCCGTAGCCGGCCGAATTCGCATCGTTTTCGATAAGCACGCTGAGTTGTGTCGCGGCCTCGAGTTCGCCGAGCAGATCGATCTCCTGGTGTTCCGGGAAATAGGTTGAAAACGCGACGCGGCGCGTCGAGCGGCGTATGAGTCCCGGAAACGTTACGCCGATCCGTTCGAACGACCCGTACTTTGACCGCAATTGGTTGATGAAGCCGATGATCTGCGGGAGCACATCGTCCCCCCGTATGAGCGGAATGGAATGGGACGACAACAAGGTCCCTTCCGAATCGATGTAAACCGAGCGCATCGTCGAAGGCGTTACCTCGACACCGACTGCATTTTCTGCGTTATTTACCGGTTCACTCATTGGGAAAAATCCAAAAAATCCTTGTCCTGCACAGCGTTGGGGCTCAAAACTAACAGGATTTTAGACAGTTGCCTGTGAAGTGTCAAACTTTAGCCGTTGTTTTGAATCGGCCGAAGTCTAACGCGTTGACGGAACTGATATTGGACGTTACTCTTTCTGTAAGTCCGCCAAAACTTCAGGTTTCCAGGTTAGTTATGGAACAGCTATCCCAACTCATCGAACAGTACGGCATTTACGCGGTTTTCGCGTTGTGTACGGTTGAGGGCGACATCACTTTGCTTTTGTCGGGCGCGATGGCTCACAGCTCTTTTTTCGGGGAGTACAGCTTTCTGAAAGTCTTCATCGCGGGTACGCTTGGCGGAGTTGCCGGCGACAGCTTCGGCTATATGGTGGGACGCGTTTTCCACGAAAAGGCAAAGCATTACCGGTTTTATCAAATGGCGCAGCCGCGGATCGAGCGGTTGATCGATAAGTTCGGCGGATTTGCGATCATCATCTCGAAGTACATTTACGGAATTCGCGCGGGGATGTGTCTGTTTTACGGGATCGCAAAAACCCCTTTTTGGCGCTTTGTGATGCTCGACGCGATCAGCTGCGGGACCTGGGTCCTGATCCTCGCCGGCACCGGTTACTTCTTCAGCGGCGCAATTACCGGCATTCTCGGCAACTTCAAGCAGGTTGGAATCTCGCTGTTCTTCGTGGTCCTCGTCGGCATCATCATTTTTTACGCGGTCGAGCGGTTCTGGCTTTCGGAGAAGGTCGAAGAGGTTACGCCGGAGACCATTCACAAGATCGAGGAGAAGATTCACGTATTCGAAGACGTCGCGCAGGAGAAACTCCACGGTCTCGGCGAACGTCTGCATCTGACCGGAGCCAAAACCGAAGACGATCCGCCCAAGCCAAAGGAAAAAGCCGCCAAGGCGTCAAAAGATTAAGCTCGCAAATTGTGAATCCCGAACAGTTAATGATAAAAGTTTAGTTTGACTTCGGAATGTTCAAGTCAACGCTTTAGGCCCGATTTTGCATTGGAAGCGAGTTCTGCTTGCCTGCATTGCGTCTTCGGGGAGCAACTGCGACCGCAAAATTCCGGGGGCAATTATGATTCAATGCGTTTTTTGCGTCTTTTCGCGGTCGGTTTTACTTGTTGAACTTGGGACCCCGGTCTCGTCGGACATCAGGCTGAGTTAACCGCGAATAGGCGAAATGAGATTTTTGAATCGATCGGTCGCCGGAGCCGATCGAATTCCCATCGCGTAATCCGGGTTTAACTATGATCATCCAATCGTCGGCCCCGACGCGAGTCGATCTCGCCGGTGGCACCATTGATATTCCGCCGCTCTTCCTGTTTCACGAGGGCGCCGCGACCGTGAACTTCGCCGTCAGCCTGCTGGCGCACTGCCGTATCGAGACCCGGGTCGACGACAAGATCGTGCTCGAGTCGATCGACCGCAACGTAAAGCTGGAAACGTCGGTCGGCGCGATTCATTCGCTGAAAGACGAACCGCGGCTCGAACTGCTCGCGAAACTCGTTTATTTCTTTAAGCCGACGGTCGGATTCAATATGATCACCGAGTCGAAGGCTCCGGCCGGTGCCGGATTGGCGGGTTCCTCGACTCTTAACATCGCCTGTATCGGCGCGCTGAACAGACTCGTCGGCGACCGTTATGCGCCCGACCGTTTCATCCCGATCGCCGCCGCGGTCGAATGCCAGGTGATCAAGGTTCCGACCGGTTATCAGGATTATTATTCGGCGCAGTACGGCGGAGTTTCTTGCATTCACTTTGGTCCCGAGGGAATGCGTCGAGAAGCGCTCGAGATCGATACCGAAACCCTGGCACGGCGCATCGTCGTGATCTATACCGGCGAACCGCGCAATTCGGGAACCAACAACTGGGAGATCACGAAACGCCACATCGACGGCGACCGCGAACTCTTCGACATTTTCGAGGGCATTCGCGACACTTCATTGAATATCCGCGAGGCTTTGTTGAAGAACGAATGGGGCGCAGTCGGCGAATATCTCAGACACGCGCACCCGGCCCGAAAGCGGCTTTCGCCGAATATGACGACGCCGCAGATGGACAAACTGATCGATGTTGCATACGCCAACGGCGCCATCGCCGCCAAGGTCTGCGGCGCGGGCGGCGGCGGATGCATCGCGTTCTTCTGTGAGGACGGCCGCCGCGGCGAAGTCGAATCCGCGCTTGCGGCGCAGGACGGAGCAGAGGTTCTCGACTGGAATCTGTCGACGGATGGTTTGACCGTGCAAGAGATTTCAGCAGGCGCGGTTTAAGTCGCGGTCCCGAATAACCCGAACGAATGAGGTTCAGCATAGGCGGTTCGCAAGACGGTTTGCGGGTGGCCTTTGCGGACTTGGGCAAGACATTGCAATTCAGGAGAAATCATATGAAAAAATCAATTCTGCTCGCCATTGTCTTTCTGTTCTCGATCAACGCCTTCGGCCAGGACGATTTTTCATCGTCGCGTCTGGAGACTATCGTCACCCGTTTGAAACGCGATAGCGTCGATCTTTCCGAGCGGGTGACCGATAACTTGCGGCAAACGCCGAACGCCGCGCGGGCGCTGATCGAGGAGGTGTTTCTCGCCGGTCAGGTTGACGCCTCGGTCGGACTGTTTCAGGATATGGTCCGCGACCGTCGCCGAGCCGCCGAACTTCGCGATGCCGGCGCGATTCTGGCCGAACTGGCGCGCCGGGCGCCGGTCAACACCAACAACGGCGAGCTCTGGCGGAGCGTTCAAAATTCCGTCTCTGAACTCAATCGCGAACTCGGCGGGAATAACGGCGGCAGTGGCGGCGGAACGGTCGACCGTCCGATCGAGGGGCGTGTTTTCTGGCGCGGAATGGTCGACGACCGGATTCAACTCGTCATTCGCGGGCGCAAGATCGAAACTCAAACGATGTCTGGCCGAACGATGCCCGAAGGAACTTATAGTTTCACCGCCCCGCTGCCGTCGCAGGAGGTCACTGTCGGAGCGACTCGTACACGCGGACGCGGATCGGTCAAGGTTCTGCAGCAGCCTTCGGCCGCAAACGAATTCACCGCGATCGTCGAGGTCTACGACGACGGCGGCGGCGCGCGCGATTATCAGTTGGAAATTTTCTGGCGTTAGTACGGAGTCCTGCCTTCAGGCGCGGCGTGATTGGCAAACGGGACTTGACGCTTCGTTTTTCCCGTGTCAGAGGAACGCATCAACCTAGCGCCCGGCGATCGCGTTGGTCAGCGACCGGAAGATCTCGCGGCCGTCGTATGAACCGAGCAGTTCTTCGCAGGCGCGTTCCGGATGCGGCATCATCCCGAGGACATTGCGGTTCTCGTTGCAGATTCCGGCAATGTTCGAGCGCGCGCCGTTCGGATTGGCGGCGTCGGTGACGTCGCCGTTTTCGTCGCAATATCGAAAGACGATCTGACCGTTCTCTTCCAAACGGTTGAACGTCTCGTCGTCGCAAACGTAATTCCCTTCCGCGTGAGCGATCGGGATCGACAGTACTTCGCCCGGTTCGATAGCGGTTGTATACGGCGTCAAACCGTTTTCAACCCTCAAATTCACGTGTTTGCAAATGAAGTGCAGGTCGCGGTTTCTGATCAAAGCGCCCGGCAAGAGCCCGGCTTCGCAGAGTATCTGAAACCCGTTGCAGATGCCGAAGACAAACTTTCCGGAGGCGGCAAACTCTTTGACGGCGCCCATCACCGGCGAGAATTTCGCCAACGCGCCGCAACGCAGATAATCGCCGTACGAAAAACCGCCGGGAATGATGATCGCGTCGTAACTGCTCAGGTCCGTTTCTTTGTGCCAGACGAAATCGACGGGCTGGCCGACGTGTTTTGAGATCACGTGATAAGCGTCGTGATCGCAGTTTGAACCCGGAAATACAAGAACTCCAAATTTCATAACTTATACAGTGAGCAGTGAGCGGTGAGCGGTGAGCAGTGGTCGGTGGTCAGTGGTCGGTGGTCGGTGGTCAGTGGTCAGTGGTCAGTGGTCAGTGGTCAGTGGTCAGAAGTAATGTCTACCGTCTCCTCTCTACCGTTTACCGTCTACCGTCTCCTCTCTACCGTTTACCGTCTACCGTCTCCTCTCTACCGTTTACCGTTTACCATCTCTCCCGTCTACCGTTTACCGTCTACCGTTTACCGTCTACCGTCTACCGTCTACCCATCTACCGGTCTACCGTCTACCCATCTACCCATCTACCGGTCTACCGTCTCCCGTCTACCGTCTCCCGTCTAATCAATCTCAACGTGATAATCCTCAATGACCGGATTCGCGAGAACGTCGTTCGCGATCTGCTCGGCAGTGCGGCGGGCTTCGTCGACGGTCAAAGAATCGTCGAGCGCGACCTCAAAGTACTTCCCCTGCCTGATGTCCGTGATCTTCTCGAATCCCATCAGTTCGACCGAATGCTGAATCGCTTTTCCTTGCGGATCCAGCACTCCCGGCTTTAGCGTGACATAGACTTTTGCTTTCATAACGATTGGCGATTTTTCCAAAGCGGAAGGTAAATTCTTGCGCAAATTCTTGTTTATGGCAACGTACGTGTGATAAATTCTCGGTACGAGTTCTGACTTCCGATTTAATAACTTTTTCAATTTCAACTAAAAGGAGCTTCTAAATCTATGCAAAATATGTCCGGCGGAAAGACCGCGTTAGGATTGGATACTGGGATCGGAGTGTTGATCTGCTACTTCGGCAACCTCGCCTGCGGACTTCCGCTCGGTTTGATCTACAGCATCTTGGTCGTCGTTCAAGACAAAACAAATCGCGTCGCGCGCTTTCACGCGCTCCAGTGCCTTTTCCTCATTCCTGCCGGGTTCGTGATCGGCATCGTCGGCAGTATTGTCGTCGGAATCGCGATGGGGATAGATTTGGTGCTCATCAGCATCGTCGGTTTCCCGTTGTTGATATGGCTGGCAATCCTACTGGTTTCGATAATGCCGTTGGTAATGCTCTATTTCGTCATCATGGCGGCGATCAAGGGCTACGGCGGCGAGATGTACAAGATTCCGGTTGTCGGGAACTTTGCCGAAAAATACGTTTAGGCGAAAACTCGGTCAAATACAGTCTGCACGTTTCGCAGATAGTGCTTAACATCGAAGACGCGGGCGATCTCGTCGGGCGAAAGCCTTGATGAGATGTCCGCGTCTTTCGCTACCAGCTCGCGGTACTCGCCGCCTTCGTCCCAAACTTTCATCGCATTGCGCTGCGTCCACGCGTACGCATCTTCGCGCGACACGCCTTTTTGAGTCAGCGCCAACAGGAGTTGGCCGCTGAACACCAATCCGCGCGTCAAATTAAGATTCTTGAGCATATTCTCGGGATAGACGACGAGTGTGTCGAGGAGCGACGCCGTCTTCGCCAGAAGATAGTCGAGCGCGGCGCTCGAATCCGGCAACACGATGCGTTCGGCCGAACTGTGCGAGATGTCGCGTTCGTGCCAGAGCGCGACGTTCTCGAGTCCGACGACCGCGTTCGCGCGGATCGTCCGCGCCATCCCGCAAATGCGTTCGGAAAGGATCGGATTCCGTTTGTGCGGCATCGCGCTCGAGCCTTTCTGGCCCGTTTTGAATTTCTCCTGCGCCTCGCGGACCTCGGTCCGCTGCCAATGACGCACCTGAAGCGCTATCTTCTCGAGGCTCGAGGCGATGATCCCGAGCGTGCAAAGATACTCGGCGTAACGGTCACGCTGGATGACCTGCGTCGAGACCTCGGCCGCGCCGATCCCGAGGCGATTGCAGACTCGTTCTTCGACCGACGGCGCGAGATGCGCGAACGCGCCGACCGCGCCCGAGATCTTGCCGACGGCAACCGCCTCGCGCGCCCGTACGAGCCGTTCGCGATTGCGCCTGAATTCAGCGTGCCAGAGCGCCCAACACAGTCCGAAAGATGTCGGTTCGGCGTGTATCCCGTGGGTCCTTCCGATCTGCGGCGTGTCCTTGAACTCGAACGCGCGACGCTTCAGAACCTCGAGCAGCGTGTCGATCTTCGCCAGCAAAAGATCGCACGAGTCGCGAAGGAGAAGCGCGTTCGCCGTATCGACGACGTCCGACGAGGTCAGCCCGTAATGGACAAACCGCGCCGCCGGACCGATATTCTCGGCGAGATTGGTCGTAAAGGCGATGACGTCATGATCCGTCGTCTTTTCGATCTCGTTCACGCGTTCGACGGTGAACGCCGCCTTCGACTTGATCTCGGCGAGCGCGTCCGCCGGAATGATCCCGTCCTCGGCGTGAACCTCGCAGACGGCGATCTCGACGTCGAGCCATTTCTGAAACTTGTTATGGAGCGACCAAAGCGCCCCCATTTCCGGCAGTGTGTATCTTTCGATCATTGATTAGCTCCAGCTTGGGAAAGGTAATTATCCAACTTAGGATGCGATTTTCAAAGGAGCCGCTGGATCAAGAGGAGTTGTCGATTGTCCGGCCGGCCGGAAAGTACGCCGGCGACGACGGTCTCTGCGCGGGAAAATACCCGATGATCGGCAGTGCCGATAGTTTCCGCTTCGTAATCTACGCGTACCGGCCCGCCAAAGCGGTTTTTCGTGCAAAGTCCGCGACGATTGCAAAGGCCGAGCGTTCTCGGAATCCGCTTCTCTCAAGAAACACAATTTTCAAGTGCCTGATACAAAGGGATTTGACTTAACCCGTGTTTCTTCGGCACGCCGTTCGCCTATCTGCCGAACGGACCGCCCTTCCGTAATTCGGGATAAAAATCTCTCAGACACCTATGTGTTCTCTGTGCCTATGTGGTGAAAAAACTCAGAAGAAGAATATACTTCAAAGGTGATACGAATCCGCGGAGTCTTTTGAAGTGCAAGCGAAAACGCACAAGAAGAATCTCTCAAGAAACACAATTTTCAAGTGCCTGATACCAAGGGATTTGACTTAACCCGTGTTTCTTCGGCACGCCATTCGCCAATCTGCCGAAGCTGGTGTAAAACGAGGTCTTAAATTTACGTGTCCTTAGCGGATTTCTCGTCAGGCGGATGATCGAAGTGCCTTCCGGGTCGGACGGAAAGCGCTACGCCGGCGGCGGCGAATCGTCGGCAGTCTCACTTTCGGGGACGTCAGCCGTAAGGACCGTGTCGCCCAAAACATCTTCGATATAGGCCTTCTGGGCAATAACCATAACTACCGCAAGGATCGGCGTCGCCAGGACGAGCCCGAGCCCGCCGATCGTCACGCCAAGCACGATTTGAAAGACGACGGTCAATGCCGGCGGCAATTCGACCGTCCGGCGCTCTATGTACGGGGTCACAAGGTTCGATTCGATCAACTGCACGACAATGAACAGGATCAGTACGTAAAGCGCCTTGATCGGACTGTCGATGAACGCCAAAAGAATAGCCGGAATCGCCGAGAGGATCGGCCCGAAATTGGGGATAAATGACAAAAGCCCGGCGATCAGCCCAAGCATCAAAGCAAGCGGAACGCCGAGGATCGTGAGACCGACCCACGTCAACAGTCCGATGAACAACATCGATATAGTTTTGCCGATCAGCCACCAACGCAGCGTGGTACCTATCTCTCCGATGATCTCGGAAGCGCGCGGACGCAATCCGATCGGAAACAACTTCGTCATTCCGTCGGTATGAAGCCGCGGTTCACTCGCGAGGTAGATCGCCAGCAGAATCATTATGAAAAAGTTGCCGATAGCCCCGACGGTCGATGACAAATAGCCGCCGACGCGAGACAGAAGATTCGAGAAATCGACCTCGCCGATGCGCCGATTGATCTCCGTACTGTCCGGCAATTGCTCCAGAATCGCGCGGCCCCACCTGAATTGATTGAGGTACTCGTCGATTTTGAGCCAGGATTTGGGAAGTTCCGTGCGCAGATTTCGATACTGGTCGACGATATCGGGCGCGAGCAGCGAGACCGCGCCTGCGAGGACGACGATTACGATCGATGAAACCAGGAAGACCGAAAGTCCTTCCGAAAGCCAGCCGCCGGTATTGACGAGGTCCGCCAGTCCGCGCAGGACGATAGCCATCAAGATAGCGGCGAAAACAAGTAAGATGACATCTATCGTGAAATATGCGAGCAGTCCGATGAGCAAGACAAAAACAACGATCGATACCGCGATCAGAACCTTGACGACAAATTTTGTATTTTCAGACCCGGTTGCCGGCATAATATGATCCAAATCTGACCTTTGAATCGCGAGATTCGATTTCGAACCGCAGCCACGGATCCGATCCTAGATCCGCAATCCCAATTCCGAAATCCAAAATCACAAAAGTCCTTTGCTTGCTAACAGTTCCGCGTTCAGCACGGCCGATCCGGCAGCGCCGCGAACGGTATTGTGCGAAAGCGAAACAAACCGATAATCGAAAACGGTGTCCGGAAACAGTCGTCCGACGGTGATCGTCATCCCGTTTCCGGCGTCGCGGTCGAGACGCGGTTGCGGTCGCGACGGTTCTTCGATGACATCGATGAACTGTTTCGGAGACGAATGCAGATCGAGCGACGGAAACGACTTCATCGCGTCGATGACGTCTTCGAGCGTCGCCGTCTCGCGCAGGTCAACTCGGACGGACGCCGTGTGCCCGTCGATGACGTGGACGCGGAAACACTGCGCCGAAAGTGAAAAATCTGCCTTTTGAATCGCGCCGTCGACAAAACGTCCGAGGATCTTTTGCGCCTCAGTCTCGACCTTCGGCTCTTCGCCGGCGATATAGGGAATGACGTTGTCGGTAATATCGAGCGACGGCACGCCCGGATATCCGGCGCCGGAGATCGCCTGAAGCGTCGTCACGACGACGCACTCGATCCCGAAACGGCGATGCAGCGCAGCCAGCGGCGGAGCAAAGCTGACGACCGCGCAATTCGGGTTGGTGACGATAAAACCCTTGCCGAAACCGCGCTTGACGCGCTGTTTGTCGATCAAGCCGAGATGCTCAGGATTGATCTCGGCGATCAGCAGCGGAACATCCTCGTCCATCCGGAACGACGATGAATTGCTGATCACCGGATAGCCCGCGCGGGCAAACGCTTCCTCGGTCTCGCGCGCGACTGACGAGGGCAGGCTCGAAAAGACAAGATCGCAGTCGAGCGGCGGCTCGATCGGCTGGACGACGATGCTTTTTACGTTTTCGGGCATCCCGCCCGACAGCTTCCACGCGCACGCTTCACCGAACGTTTTGCCCGCGGACCTATCGGACGCCGCCAGCGCCGTGATCTCAAATTGCGGGTGATTCTCCAAAAGCTGGCAAAACCTCTGCCCGACGGTTCCGGTCGCGCCCAAAATTCCGACTCTGTACTTTTTCGCCATAAGAAGTGAAAAGTTTAAGTGACGGACGGAAAAAAGAAAAGCGCGGTCGGAATTTGCGATTTGGGATTTGCGATTTCCGGGTTTGGGATTTGAGATATCCCATGAATCAGATTCCAGATTCCTGATACTCCGGTTATCAGGCTCCGACCAGAACCCCCAAGTCGCCGGAAACCTGATTAACAGTGGCCCGGCGCCGTTTCTGACACAGATAAACACGGATAAATCGGATAAAAGCTGATGCTTCGAGCTCAGCGTTTTCTGAGGTCCTCTTTGTCTCCCTTGGGTGAAACAAATCCGCTCCATCCCGTCAATCTGTGTTCATCTGTGGAGGAAACGCGATTTGTTTTCTTAAGGTCGGTTTTTCAAAGCTCCCGCTTTGCGATTTGGGATTTGCGCCACTCAATGCGGCTTGCCGCCCGGATGTGCGGAAAAGCTCGGCTTTTCCGTTCAGCGGTCCCGCTTTCCTGCGGCTACGCCGCAAATCCGGCCGCGCCGGGTCAGCGCGCAAAACTCCATCAACGGCAAAGATCTGCCGGTTGCCCAAACCGAATCTCTGCCGAAACGACGACTTGCCGCAACTGCCCGATTCCCTCAGCGATTCTCTTCGATTCTTGAAAAACGCTCGCCGTTCCACGCAAAGCTTGCCAGACGAACCGGACTGCCGTCAGAACTGCAGACGTTGCAGGAGATCATCAGCCTCGTGCCAACGCGCGGAAGCAGAAAATAGAATTCGGTTCCGCTCGCCTGAGAATCGATGTTTGCGGTTCTGAACATCTCCGAGACCTCGGTCTCCGTGAGTTTAGGAAAAACGGCCGACGTTACATCCGTCCAGTTTCCATTGGCATAATCATAAAAAGTGACGGAACCGGAACAGGCGGGACCGCATTCGGTCTCCGCGTGCGCGATCAGATAACTGCCGTCGGTCTTTTTGAAAAGCGCGAACTCGGCCCATCCTTCCCACGCACCTTCAAGTCTGAGATAACCGTTCCCGATGTCCTCAATCTTGATCAGCGCCCGGCGATGCTTCGCCAAAGCATTTTTTTCCTTGATCGGCCTTCCGGCATTGTCGGTCGCATACTTGTCGCTCGGAAACGCGAGATAATAGTCGGTCACGGTCTTCCGTTGAGCGGAGACAACAATGCCGAGCAAGAGCGTCAAAACAGTCAGTGCAATTGTTCTTCTCATATCGTTCTGCGTTATCCAATGCCGACTAATACCAGTCGCCGACGGTAATTCCGGTGACTGCCCGTCCGCTTCGAACGGTGAGCCGTATCCTGTTCTTCGACTTGCAACGGACATTCATTCCGCAGCGCACAAACTCGTTGTAATAGGCCTTGGTACCGGCCATTTCCCGCGTCCTCGCGTAGATGTAATACCTGCCGGCAGGCAAAGAAACCTCGTATCGCGCGGCGGCGCGGTTCACTTTGAAGACATAACCCGCCTTGTCCCTTGAATTCGAACAGACGGTCCGGCCTTCGCCCTCGACGCAGACGACCATATCAGACGGAATAAACTCGCTCGGATAGGTCAGCTTTCCGCTGATCTTGCCGTTAGACTGCGCGTTGGCTGAAACGGCGCCAAACACAATTGCGAGAAGCGCCACTTTGATGATCAATTTGCTCATAATAAACCTCCTGAGTCAGGTAGACACTTTCCATTTTAACTCTTCCGATTAGACGTTTACAGCGGCGGCAAGCCCGATAGGTCAAAGTCAGGCTCCGCTTCGGCCCGCATCGCCGGTCCCGGCTTGAGTTCGTTGCAATAATGTTCCGGTGACGTTAAAGTTAGCTTCTAAAATGAGTTCTCTCGGATCAAAACTGACGCGTCTGGCGCCGCTTTTATTTATCGTGCTCCTGATCTCGTGCGAGACGGAAACGGCGAAGGATTCGGGCCGGATCAAGACCGATGCTTCGGCGATGGCCGAACTCGGTCGGATCAATCAGAATCTGTCTCGCGGCCAGTATGTATTGCAGTCGGACATTGATTCGCTCAATCAGATCCGCGAAAAATACCCTCGCGCCGAGCCGGCCCGGCAGACGCTGATCGCCGCGCTCGTAAAACGTGAGGACTGGCAGAGCGCGGCTGACGTCATCACCCGCATCCCGCCGGCGGAACGCACTGAAAATGAAAGTCTTTCGCTTGCGAAGATCTACCTGAACATCGGACGTTTTGAAGACGCGGTCGGCATCGTCGAGCCGCTTCTCGCGAAATCCCCGGGCGAGGTCGAGTTGATCTCGATCATCGGCAGTGCCTGGTTTTACCTTGGAAAGTACGATGAAGCGGCGGCGCAATTGGACGAGGTCCGGGATCAGCTGATAAGCGGCAAGAGAGCCGACGAGGTCGCCGTCCGCGGGATGATCTATTTTTACCGGAGGGACAACGCGCGGGCACTGGAAATGCTCGAAAAATCGGTCGAATTGAAACCGGACAATATCTTTGCATTCAATGGCCTGGCGCGCGTTTGGGCTTCGAACGGCGACAATCAAAAGGCCGACGAATACCTCAAGAAGGTACAGTCGCTTTTCGAGAAGATGACGGCGGAGAGCCAACGCAGGATCAGGTTCGTTGAAGCCGCAAAGAAACTCGATGAAGCGTACAAGGCGAAGCGGTATGAAGAAGTGATATCGCTTGGCCAAAGTCTGCTTGTCGACGCCGATGACGCGAATAAATTGGCGCTTTATCAGTTCCTGGCGTCGTCGTACCAGGCGCTCGGAAAAACGAAAGAGTATCAGTCGGCTATGGCCGAGGCGGAACGCCTGAAGTCCGCAAACAAACCTAAATAGAGAATTTCATTCGATGAGATCATACGCTTCAATTTTGATTTTGATGGGCGCTTCGCTGGCGTTCATGAGTTGTTCGGCCGGGAATAACGCAGAAATCGCCGGGGCCGGGAAGACTGAGACCAAACTCCGGTTCACGGACTTTTCCCAAAAAAGCGGCGTGACGTTCCGACACACGCCGACGCTGACGCCGACCAAACATATGCCGGAGGTCTTGGGCAGCGGCGTTGTAATATCCGACTTCAACCGTGACGGAGCGCCCGACGTGGTGCTCGTAAATTCGGGGGCCATTGGCGTCGCCGAACGATCGGAAGAGGCAAAAACGCGGATTTACATCAACGACGGCAAAGGCGTCTTTGCGGACAAAACCGCAGAATGGAACCTCGGCAGCCACGGTTACGGTTTTGGCGCGGCGGCGGGCGACTTTGACAACGACGGCTGGACCGATCTGTTCCTCACCTCGTTCGACGGCGATAACCGCCTACTCAGAAATGCGAACGGCAAGTTTGAAGACGTTACCGAAAAAGCCGGGATCGCAAATGCAAAGGCCTGGACGACGAGCGCCGGCTTTGGCGATTTCGACAACGATGGCGACCTCGACCTGTTTGTCGTCCGTTACGTCGTTTACGACACCGCAAATGTCAAAAAGGCTTATCACAACGGCCTGTTGATCTACACCCCGCCTTATATTTACGAAGCGGTGTCCGATCAGATCCTACGGAACGAGGGCAACGGCCGGTTCAAGGACGTCAGCAAGGAAACGGGCATCGCCGATTCGCCGCAAAAAGGTCTGGCGCTGGCGATCGGCGATATCGATCTTGACGGCGACGCCGATATCTACGTCGCCAACGACACCAATCCGAACCAACTCTGGATCAACGACGGCAAGGGGAACTTCAAGGATATGGCCAGGCTTGCCGGCTGCGCGTACAGCGAGACGGGCCGCGAAGAGGGTTCGATGGGCGCGGATTTCAGCGATTTCGACGGAAACGGACTGCTCGATATTGCGGTTCCGAATTTTCAGGGCGAAACGACGTCGATCTACAAACAGGAATCGCCGATGCTCTTCCGCGACGTTTCCGATGCGGTCGGAATCGGCCAGTCATCGCGCGTCCGGTTGAAATTCGGGCTCGACTTCTTTGATGCCGACAACGACGGCGACGAAGACTTGCTGGTCGTCAATGGCCACATCGAGGACAACATCGAACAAAACTCGGATTCGATCACCTTCGCCCAGTTGAACTCGCTCTACGAAAACCTCGGCAACGGCCGATTCGCGGACGTTTCGCCGGCTGCCGGCGACGCGCTCGCGGATAAGCAGGTCTCGAGAGGAATTGCCACGGCGGACCTCGACGGCGACGGCGATCTCGACTTCATCGTCAGCAATAACGGCGGAACAGCTCAAACCGCGATCAATGAAAGCGTTGAAAAAGGCAACTTCGTCGTTCTTTGGCTCGAGGGCGAACGATCAAACCGAAACGCCATCGGCGCGAGGATCGAGGCCAGGATCGGAGACAAGAAGATCGAGCGCCAGATAATGGGCGCGCAGAGTTATTTGTCCGTGAGCGATTTCAAGGTCCATTTCGGACTCGGACAAAGCGTGAAGATCGATGAAATGACAATTCATTGGCCGGGCGGCGAAACCCAGGTCATCAAAGACGTCGAGGCAGGAAAGCACTATTACCTAAAGCAGGGCGCAAGCCCGTTCGAGTACACCCCGGTCGAAAAACAAATTCCGTGACCGGGCTCTATTTCGCGAGTGCTTCCTTCATTCGCCTGACGCCTTCCGCCATTCGTTCTTCGCCGTTGCAGAACGAAACGCGGAGGAAGCCCGCGGCCTCCGAACCGAACGCGATTCCCGGAACGGTGATGACACGGTTTTGGAGAAACTTTTCGGCGACTTCGATATCGCTTATCCCGAGCGGGCGAATGTCGAGCATCGTGTAAAACGCGCCTTCCGGCGATGTTCCGTGAAGCCCGAGTTCTTTATCGAGGATGTCGATCAAAAACTCGCCGCGGCGTTTGTAGATCGCGCGCGCCTCGGCTTTCGCGGCTTCGGCCTCTTCCGTCCAGCCGAGCAGCGAGGCCTTCTGCGAGATCGTCGATGTGCACACCGTCAGGAATCCGTGGAGCGTCAGGCACGCTTTGACGACCTCGGTCTGCGTGCTCGCGACCCAGCCGACGCGCCAGCCCGTCATACTCAACGACTTCGAAAGTCCGGAAACGATTATCGTCCGGTCGTAAAATTCCGACGCCGAATGCGGCTTCTCCTTGAACCAGAGGTCGGCGTAGATCTCGTCCGAGATAAGATAGATTCCGGTGCCCTTCAAGGCATCCGCGATCTGTTCGAGGTCGCGCTTGGTGAATATCTTGCCCGTCGGATTCGAGGGCGAAATGACGACCGCGGCCTTCGTTTTCGGCGTGATCTTCGATTTGAATTCCTCGATATCGAAGCCGAACTCCGTTTCCGCGGGAAGTCTGTAAAAAACCGGCTTGCCTTCGGCCAAAAGAACGCAGTTCTCGTACGCCGGAAAGCCCGGATCGGGGATCAGAACCTCGTCGCCGTGATCGACGATCGCCAGAAATGCGGCGGTCATCGCTTCCTGCGAACCGACCATCACACAAACCTGCTCGGCGTTCAGGCCGAGATGCGGATAGCTCTCGGCGATCTTCTCGCGCAACGCGTGCAGCCCGGCGTGGGACGTGTAGCCGTTTTGCTCTTCGAGGGTGACGCGCGCGGCCTCGCGACGCATAAAATCTGGCGTCGGAAGATCCGGCTCGCCGAGTCCGAAGTTGATCGAATCCGGCAGGGCGCGTTCGAAGATCTGTCTGATCAAGGTCGGCTGAACGCCCTGAAGTCGACGGGCAGCGTGAAAATTTGTGTCTTGTAAAGTCGGTTTCATAACGTTTCAGGGACTTGATCCCGTATCGCGCAACAGGTCGAGTTTGCCGGTGAATCACGTGAAAAACGCCAAAGATATTGTCTTCCGAAAAGTTTTCGCGTATTTCGCGTGATTCGCGGGAAAGAAATTCTCCATTGCGTGATCCGGGTCAATAGTACAGGAATTTGGGTGGAGTTTGAAATTTGGTAAAATCGGACGAACATTATGGATTTGATCGAAAAATCGAAGGCGCATTTTGCCGCCATCATCGACAAACGTGTCGATGATATCTTGAGCTTTTACGCGCAGACGCCGGAACTGCAGGTCTTTGTCGAGGGCCCGCGCTGGGTGACGATCGGCTATGACAACGTCGCCAAAGGCTGGCGCGACTTTTGCGCGTCGGACATCTCGATGCTCGAATGCGATTGGGTCGAGGCGCTTTACTCGAAGGTCGTCGGGAAAATGGGTTTTGTCGGCGGCATCGTCGAGCTCAGGGTTTCGATCAAGGGCGCGCTCAAAACGATCAGATTTCGCGGATCGTTCGTCTTCGAAGAAGTCGCCGACGGCGACTGGCGCGTCGTCCACGAGCATTTCTCACAGCCTGCCGGGGACCCGTACGGAATCGGCGATTGGCTCAAGTAGCTCGGAGTTGACGTGTCAGCGGGCCCATCGATTTCGGATTTGCGATTGGTGATGGTTGTAATTTCAGATATTTCGGACTAAGTTTCCGTATCCTTCGCGGTAAAGAAGAAGAACAACAAAACGATCCCAAAGAATCCATCGTAGGCAATTCCGAAAAGCGTCAGTGGTTTGGCGTGGCCGTACAGCGCCAAATGCAGAAACGACGCCGCGACGACCAGTTTTCCGATGCCGCCGACGAGCGCTATGATCCTCAAACGAAACGGCTCTTTGGCGAGATACCAGTAAGCGACGCCAAGAAGCAAAACGAAAACCCAGAAATTATAATGGTAAAACCTGAGCAGCGGATTCAATTCGACCTCGCCGTAGGCCAACCCGATGTGCGTTTGGATCGAGCCGATGGCCGCAATGGCCGCGATGACGTTTCCGATCGCCGTAATCTTGAAACAAGTCTTGTAAAACCCCATATTCATAAATCACCTCAGATGCCGAACACAACCGGCAAAGGCCGGAACTCCATACTTCAAACGACCCGATTCCATTCGTACATCTTGAAATCGTAAAGCCCTTCGACGACGAGCGGATCGTCGCTCGCCATCAGGCGGGCTTCGGTTTCGTCTTCAGCGGCAAAGATATAGCAGCCGCCGCCGAGATCGGTCTTTTGATCGACAAACGGTCCGGCGACGATGCATTTCCCGGAGGTGCCGAGTTCCTTGAAATAGGCCGTGTGCCGCGCCAGAACGCCGAGCGCGTAGTCATCCGAGACGGTCGACCTCTTCGGAGTCTTGTGAATCGTGAAAAAGTAGTACTTCATACCGTTGCGCCGCTGCGGACCTGACGCGCGGACCAGATTCCGGCGGCGAGTCCTATCAATAGTCCGACAACGATCGTCGGCACGATCAAACTGAAATTTTCGATCCCGGTGACGACCTTCAGGATCTCGTTGAATACCGGTCCGCCGATAACGCCGACCAGCGCCCCGATGACCGGCGCGAAGATCACCGGCAGAAGCCAGATGGGACGCTTGAAACGATGAAGAAAGAGGTTCAACAGGACGACCATCACGAGCGCAATGCCGACGACGATCGTCACGCCGTAAAACGCGGTCGTATAATCGCCGCCGTTGGCGTCTGCCAGTTTGCCGGTCAGGAAAGTGCCGAGCGCCCCCCCGACCGTTTCAATGACCGTTACGGCGCCGAGTATCTTTCCGTATTCCTTGAGACCGAAATAGTCGGCGACCAACAGCTGCAGCAGCACGAACGTGCCGCCATAGTTCATCCCGAAAAAGATCGCGAAAATATAAACGGTGGTCGAATTGAAATAGAGAAAAAACAGCGTCGCGAGAAACATCGTCGAGGCCGAGATAAGCATCACGCGATTTCCGGCGTAGCGGTCGGACAGCCAGCCGAAAAAGAACTTGCCGATGATGCTCAGCAGAAACAGCAACGACTGGACGTTGCTCGCCTGCTGCGGCGTAAACCCGAACTTCGGGCTCTGCAGATAGAGATTCAGTTGCTGGCTGACAACGAAGATCGCATAGAAGATCAGGGCCGCGCAGATTCCGAAGATCCAAAACATCGGCGTCGCGAGCGCTTCGCCGAGAGTCATTCCCGAGTGCACCGCATCGGAACCCGGTTGCTCGCCGGAATCCTCAACGACGGCCCCGTCCGGAACCGAACCGACATCCGAAGGACGATTCTTGACGAAGAAAATGACCGCCGGAAAAAGTACCGCCCAGATGATCACGCTGACACTGACCATCGCCGTCCGCCAGCCGTAAGCCTGGATCAGCGGCGTCGAGATCTGCGGTATCAGCGCGCCGCCGAAACTCGTCCCGGTGAGAACGATCCCGAGCGCCAGTCCCCGGTTCTTGCTGAACCACTGCGAGATCAGAACGGTGTTGACGAGAACGCCGACGAAACCCAGCGAAGTTCCGAGCAATGCGTGCGCCACGTAAACGTGGAGCGGCGAGGTCGCCTGCGAATAGATCAGAAGTCCGGAACCTAAAATGAAGCAGCCGATGATCATCATCGTCTTCGCATTCAGGCGCTGGAGCAGAAATCCCGCAACCGGCGACAAGAACCCGGCGAGCAGGAACGTCAGCGCCGGCGCGAGGCCGAAAACCGACTGGACCTTGTCCTGCCCGACGCTTCCGAGCGCGACGAGGTCGGTCTGGACGAACTTGTAAAAGACCGGGATTCCGCCGATCGAGAGCCCGTTGCTGACGACCAGAGCGAGTGTCGAGATGGCGACGATCACCCAGCCGTAGAAAAATTTACTTGTGTTTTTTTCGGTCATGTCTTTTTTTCGCCGCGGCGGCTTTTTCGACCCCAACAAACTTCGCCTTCTTCAGGATCAAGCACAACTCCCGCAAACGATCCACGGCGCGAAGACGACGCAAAACGGCTTCCTCGGACATATCAATTTGATTCATCCTGCAATCTCTCGAGATCAGCCGGATCCTGTGATCTGCCTGCCAGCGTTTTCATTTTGATCAACCCGTCCCGCGAAACGATCGAGTATCTGTTTCCCGCCAGATCCATCGTTATCCGAAAGCGAATCGGCAAGGATCAGAAAATCAAATGTCGATCGTTGCCCGCGAATAGCCGTGTACGGCCATTGCCAGCCCCCGCAAAGACCATATTCGATGCCAGCCGCGTCAAATGCCTGGTCAACGCGGTCAATTCGTCAAAAAACGTAGCCATACGGCCTAAATTACATTTAGATTATCATTCGTGCAAAGCGGTCGGCCGCTTGATGAATTCGCCGCGTTTTTCATCGGTCACCTTGCCGTTGTCGAACATCACCCGGCCGCGCAATATCGTCTGCGTCGACCAGCCCTTGGTCATAAATCCCTCGAACGGCGTGTGATCCTGATCCGACAATAGTTCATCGGAACGGATCGGCTTTTCAAGGTTCATATCGACGACCGTCAGGTCCGCGTCGGCGCCGATCGAAATGCATCCCTTGCGCGGAAAGAGTCCGAAGTTGCGCGCCGGATTGGCCGAGACGAGTTCCGCGATCCGCGCCAGCGAGACGCCGCGTTTATGCGCGCCCTCGCTGAGCAGGATCGGATAAAGGATCGAGCTTCCGCCGAATCCAGGCAGCGACTCCCAAACGCCCTGCTGTTTGTGTTCCTCGCCGCAGCAGGCATGATCCGAAACGACCGTGTCGACGTGTCCGCGCTTTATCCCTTCCCACAGAAACTCGCTGTGCTCGCGCGTCCGGATCGGCGGGTTGACCTTGCCCTTGAGCCCGATTCCGCTGCGGTCGAGTTCCTCGTGGTCGAGCGCGAGATGATGGAGCGTCGTTTCGAGCTTTATGTCGTGATTCGGATATGCGCGTCGGACGTCGATGCCGGCAGAGAGCGCATCGCGGCTGGAGAGATGGAGCAAATTTATCGGACAGCCCGTCGCGTCCGCAAGGATCGCGGCTTCGTGAACCGAGAGTTTTTCTGTCAACGGCGGACGTCCCTCGGAATACGCTTTCAAACCGGTCAGTCCCTGCTGTTTGACGCGTTCGATGAAGACGCGGATCAACTCCGGATTTTCGCAATGGAGACTGAGCGAAATTCGCGCCTTGTCGCGGTGTTTGGCTGCGGCCGCGGAAACTCGCGTCATCAGCTCGTAAAGATGTCCGAGATCGTAATTTTCGGCCATCGTATAGTCGCTGCCTTTCGTCGAATCGGCCGAAAGCGTCAGCGCCTTGTAGAACATATAGAACTTGAAGCTCCCGACGCCGGCATCCTCGACGAGCCAGTCAACCTCATCGAGCTGCGCCGCGGCCATCGGTGCGATGTGATAACAGTAATCGGTGTAGAAATGGCCTTTCGAGAGTTCCAGAACCTCCGGGAAGATGTCCCGGTAGAATCCGGTCTTGTTCAAATAATGATGGCCCGTGCGAAAGTAGCTGATGACCGTTCCGACACCGCCGACGAGCGCCGTTCGGGACTCGCTTTCGGCATCGGCGGAATGCGGGCGGTAGATGCCGATGTGGTAGTGACTGTCGACGGCCGCCGGAAAGACGTACTTGCCCGACGCGTCGATCACCTCGTCGGCCAGATTCGCGTCGATCGAATCACTGATCGATGCGATTCGGCCGTCCCGGATCCCGATCTCGCACCTGACCTCGCCATGAAACGGGAAAACGACCGTTCCGTTCTTTATGATTGAATCAAATCTCATAATAAGTTTGGACTTCCGCCTTCAAAAATGCGTTCGGAGTTTCGCCTTCAGGCGGCGCGTGCTGCCGCCAGAAGGCGGAACTCCAAACTAAACTTCCTTCTTCTTGCTGTCGCGGATGAGTTTCACCGAGTACCCGTAAATGTCGCTTCGATAAAGCGTGTGAACGTATTCGACGGGCTTGTTCTCGTTTGTGTAGACCGTGCGTTCGATGGAGAGCAACGCCGTTCCGACCCGCACGTCGAGCAGTTTGGCGACGTATGGGTCGGCAAGTTCGGCGTGGATCTGCTGCATCGCATTGTCGAGACTCAGTCCGAGTTTCGTCTCCATAGTGTGGAGCAGAGCGCCGCTCGACAGTTCCGCCATTGTCAACGCCGAACCGATTTCTTCCGGCAAGTAGTTGATGATCAGCCCGAACGGCTTGTTATCGCGAAGACGAAGCCGCTTGAGGCGATAAATCGGCGTTCCGACCTTGATCTCAAGCAACTCGGCCTCGTGAAGATCGGCGTCGACGCGATTCATCTCGAGAACTTTGACCGGCGTATCCATACCCATCTCGATGAGTTCGTCGAGCGAACCGGTCAGATGGATCATTCCGGAAAACCTCTTCTTTCTCGATTTGCGGGCCGCGATGACCGTTCCGCGGCCCTGTTTCCGCTCGATCAGTCCGTCATCGGCGAGCGCCTGCAGCGCCTGCCGGACGGTAATGCGCGAGACGCCGTATTCTTCGATCAGCTCGATCTCGGTCGGCATCCGGTCGCCCGGCTCAAACCCGCCGGAGGTGATCTTTTCGCGCAGCACGTTTTCGAGCTGGTAGTACAGCGGAATACGCGAACTGGCGAAAGTTATTTTTTGTTTTGCCATTTGTTCTTGCGCGCGGGCGTCCCTGCACCGCGCGACTCTTTTCGAACTCCAACGCGTTTGCGCGTGCGCCGCCCTAGTCGTGCGAATGCTCGATCCCGTGCTCGTGCATATGGTCGTGAATATGACTGTGGATCCGGTCGCTTTCGGAATCTGCCGAGTAATGTTCGTCAGGATGCTCGAAATCGATGTGGTTATGTCCGTGCGTATGCATCCACTTGTTCAGCTCGGGTTTCTGGCGAATCAGCCGCGACGCGGCACGGTCGGCATTTTCCTCCGGATTTGAATACGGATTCCAGTGGAAGTGATTATGAAGCTCGCCGTCGGTTCGGCCGAAACCGAGAATTCCGTGCTCGCTGTAGAACGAGCCGTGATTGACGTACGCCGGACGCCAGAAATAACCGCCGGTCGGCAGATCGCCGAACTGCATCATCCAAGAGGTTCCCCAGACGTGATACGCCTCTTCGGCGCAGTCGTGATACGAGATGTTGTCCTGCTGGAAACCGGGCGTCATCGTGTACAAGAAAGTCATCGCGTGCGTCTTCTCGTCGAACCGCAGAAGCTTCAGCAAACAGCCAGAGGCGGTTTGCGGAAAGAGCGTCGGGACCTGCCACGGCATTTCATCATAAGTCGCAAGCTGGATCAGTCCGTGGCGTTCGGCGCCGTCCATATCGGCGTCGGACTCGATGACGTGCGGTTCCGAATCGTTGTACATCACCAGCGCAAAGCATCCCTTTTCGGTCGAAAGCGCCGGAAGCGAAACGCCGCGCGGAACGAAGAAGTAACCGCCCTTGCGCCAGATCTTGTCGCCGACCTTCATTTCGCCGTCCATGATAAAGATCTCAAGTTCGGAGTACGCGACCGACGGCGGCTGTTTGTAGCCCGCGTCCCATTGGACGGTCATCGAGCATGCGCCGGTGTCCTCGTCGATCGACAGCATTTTGTAGTTGTAACCCGACGGAATACCCTTTAATTCCAGACGCTTGAACGCGACATCGCGATCGACAAAAGGTTCAATGTGTTTTCGTGCCATATAATTCTCCCTGGACTGCTGCACAAGTTGGGGGTGTTCGGAGGTTCGGGATGTTTCGGAGGTAAGCGCGTTAAACGGCCGATCTTCCGCAATTCCAAAACGTCAGCAACTTCCCAAACTCCCCAAAACTCCCCAAAACTTCCCAAAACTTCCCAAACTTCCCAAACTTCCCAAACTAATAAACCACTTTGTTCTCGCGGTCCGGTCTCGGATAGATCTCTTCCGGCTTGATGACGCGCTTCATATCGGCGTGGACATTGAACCCGGTCGTTTGAATGCGTCCCTCGAACTCGCGATACCATTGTTCGCGCTGCGGTTCGATCGCGACGTTCATCTCGTGGGCGATCTTCGCGTAACGGTCGCGCTGTTCGGCGACCTCTTCGGCGATCCATTTCTCGACGTCTTCGCTTCGAGAAGGCTTCTGTTTCAGTATCTTTTTACTCATAAGTTACCCTCAAACTCTCGTCACAGTTACAAAAATTCGCTTTGCTTCTATCAATTCACCGCGGCCGCAAACGCCGCAATCCCAAATCCCCAATCCCCAATCCCCAATCCCAAGTCCAAAATCCCTCAGGTCCAATCTTCCAGTCCGTAAACCCGGACCGCGTTATCGACCAGGAGTTTTCGCTTCGGACCTTCGCGCAGTTCGAGTTTGTCGATCTCGTCGATAGCGCGTTCGAAACCGATCACCGGCCAATCGGTGCCGAACATAACTTTGTCCTGACCGCGCGAGTTGATGAACTTGATCAGCGACTTGTCCCAGTATTTCGGCAGATGAGCATCGGTCCCGATGAAAACATTTTTGTGCTTCCAGGCCATTGAGATCATTTCCTCGGTCCACGGGTGACCGATATGGATTCCGATGATCTTGAGTTCCGGAAAGTCGATCGCGACGCGGTCGAGCGTTATCGGCTGCGCAACGGTGCGCAAGAACCACTGCGCCGAATGACCGACCTGAACCTGGATCGGCACGCCGAGTTCGGCGCATTTTGCATAGAACGGATAGTACATCCGGTCGTCCGGCGGTGCGCCGAACCAGTGCGGGTAAAGATGCGCGCCGACGAAGCCGAACTCCTTCACCGCGCGTTCGAGTTTGCCGACCCAAGTCATTATTCTCGATGGATTGACGCCGATGATCCCTTTGAAACGGTCTGGATGAGCGGCACAAACCTCGGCGATCTTTTCAAACGGCTTCTCAAAAAAGATATTCGATCCGACCGGCGCTCCTGTGGTCGCAACCAGCAGTCCCTTGTCGATGCCCCCCGCTTCCATCAGTGCGAGTTCTTCTTCAAGCGGAACGCCCTGTTTCGTCATTTCGAGGATGTTGATGAGATCCCAAAACTGATCGAGTTCCGGCGGATAATACTCCGTGATCTCCTTCGTCCAAAGATTGACGACGATGTCGATTGCCTTAGTCATCTAAATTTTTGAGTTCAAGTAAGTTGCCTTTCAGGAATTTACAAACCGAGCAAAATCCGCAGTTTGTCCTCAACCTCTTCGACCGTTTGAACCGAAACCGATCCAAATGGTCTGACCAAACGACTTGTCGAAATTGAGCGGATATCTTCGCATTTGGCAAAACTTCTGACGTTCAAACCGCCTTCCGGCGGGTTGATCTCAACATGAATCGGAATGCCTTTTGCTTTGGAAGTTATCGGCACGCCAATCACCAATTCCGCCGCACCGTGATTAAAGGTGTTGACGGACATTATCAAAATCGGGCGGGTTCCGGCCTGTTCGCGTCCCTGTGTCGGGTCAAGATCGACCAGCCAGATCTCTCCGCGTGACGCTTGGCTCATTTTTGCTCAACTCCGTCCGACAGCGTGTTGTCCCAAAGTTCGCGTTCGGCAAGTTCTTCGGTCCATTCGCTTTCATTCGCTTTAAGCGCTGCAAACGCTTGATTTGTGGCTTCCAACACTTTTCGGCGGCGCAAGTCTTCGAGCGCGCTGTCGATCAACGACTGCATTGTTTGACCCTGTTCACGCGATAAAGTCTTTAAGATCTGATACGACTGTGCGCTGATTCTGACATTTACGCTTTGCATAAAAACGACTCCCGTGTTGTGTCTTGTGTCAACAATTTGGTTGACAATTCGATCAACAGAATATCACACAACTTGGTTCCGTAATTCCTTTTTCAGAATCTTCCCCGTCAAATTCCGAGGGAGTTTGTCAATGAAATCGACTGTTTTCGGCTTTTTGAATCCGGCGAGTTTGCCTTCGCAAAATCGAATGATCTCGCCTTCGGAAACCGCCGAACCATCCTTCAAGACGACGACGGCCTTTACCTCTTCGCCCCATTTCTCGCTCGGGACGCCGATCACCGCAACCTCGAAAATGTCCGGATGCGTCTGCAGAACCCGTTCGACCTCCGAAGGATAAACGTTCAGCGCGCCGGAGACGATCATATCGTTCTTGCGGTCAACGAGATAGAGGTAACCTTCGTCATCGATCCGCGCCATGTCACCGGTACGCAGCCAGCCGTCGCGCAGCGCTTTCCCGGTCGCTTCCGGATTGTTCCAGTAGCCGGTCATATTGGCCTCGGTCCGAACGGCGATCTCGCCGGTTTCGCCGGCCGGCAGGAAATTCCAGTCGTCGTCAACTACCGCCACATCGACGTTCGTCTGCGGCCGGCCGCAAGATTGAAGCAAGTGCCTTTTCCCGACGTTCTCGAGCGCCAGGCGATGTTCGGCAGGTTCAAGGACCGTCCCCGCGCAACCCGTTTCGGTCGTCGCAAAGGTCTGCCGAAACCCGCATTTCGGAAACCGCGCCATCGCTTCGCGCAGAACCGGTTCGGGAATCGGCGAGCCGCCGTAAAGCAAAACCTCGAGCGAACTCAGGTCGTATTTGCGTGAAACGACCGAAGCGAGCAACATCTGGATCGTCGTCGGCACGAGATTCGTGAACGTGATCCGGTCGCGTTCGATCGTCGCGCACGCCGTTTCGACGTCGTAATTTATCAAAGAGATCTGCGAGCCGACATAAACGGCGCAGTAGATTCCGGCAATTCCCGCGGCCGAATAGAGCGGCGACGGCAGCATCACGCGGTGCGTCTGGCGCGACGCGATGGCGTGCACGTGTACCAGCATTCCGACGAGCAGCGAGTAATGCGAATAGACCGCTCCTTTCGGAAATCCGGTCGTACCGCTGGTGTAAAGCAGCATCGCGGGCGACTCGCCGGCTATTTGCGATTCGCGATTCGCGATCTGCGATCGCCGGCGGCTGACGAGTTTTTCAAAGAGCTCGGAATCGATCAGATGCTGCAGGCAGTCCGCTTGTGCTTCGACCCCGCGCGCGTTCGCGACTGTCGAATCGTCGCAAATGATCGCTTTCGCGCCGGAATCTTCGACGATGTACGCGACCTCCGCCGCCGTCAGACGGTAATTGACGGTGACCGAAACGAGACCGACCTGAGCCATCCCGAAAAGCGCCTCAACCCATCGATTCGAGTTTTTGGCATAGATCGCGACGCGGTCGCCGGGTTCGAGTCCGATTTCGAGCAGCGCCATCGCAAATGCCTTTGCGCGGTCATCGAGTTGCCGCCAGGTAAAGCTGTTTTCTTCAAAAATCAGTCCGATCTCGTCGGAAAAGTTCCTCGCGTTGCGCGCGAGCAGATCGCCTGCCGAATTGAGTCCGCCAAAGATCATTCGATTCGGTAACCGTGAATGCCGGAGGATGCCTGTTCGCGGTCCGACGACCGGCTCCAATCAACGATCGGCCGGTCTCCGGAAACTAATTTCGTCTAAGAAAGATATGCCCGATCACGCCCGGCGGCGGCCCCCATTTATGCTCGCCGGCGTCGTCAAATCCTTGGTCGAGATTCACCCAGCGACTTGGGCCTATCTCGCTTTCGGAATAGGTGTAAGTGGCCCCCCGCAAGCTGGATCTGCACGCCCTGCCGCCGGCCGTCTTACCCTTGAAGAGGTCTCTCCCGGACCGCTCATAGGTCAAGTCGCAACCGTCTTCAGGAGTCAACCGATCAAACGTCAGCGCCTTCAAGACCGCGGGATTCCGGTGCGCGTTGACCAGATCCTCGGGCTTCGCGATCCGGAAGATCTTCAGGGTAAGCCTTCCGTCCATCCGCGACAGGAAATAAACCCGCTGGCGATATGGCCTCGTCCGCGCTTCCGCCTGCTGGTTCTCAACGTAAAATGCGAGCCCTTTCCGCAGTTCGGGGATCGTCACCGGCGTAACGTGCAAAAGCGCCCTGATGTGTCGATATTTTGCGTCCACCTCTTCGTCCTCATCAACTTGCCGGAACGTATCGAAACTTCCGGTCATCCACTTGCCAAGCAATTTCACATCCTTGTCGATCTTAGTCGTTTGCGACCGCGCCGCTCCGGCTGTCAAGAGCACCGCGACGCACAGAAAGCCGAGGAAAGCTGAGTTTTTCGACATAGCAAAAACCGTTAAGACAAATTACCGAAATTCTAACACGAAACTTTGATATACGTCTAGGACAACTTTCCATCGTTTTCTTTGACAATTTCGCCTATTAGCCGTTATTATTGCAACACAACTATTTGTCATAAATCCATAACTAATCGCGGCAGTTGAAGCGCGAAAATAAACGAACGAGGAACCTTTTTATGAGCTATCGACTTGGAATCGATGTCGGCGGAACTTTCACCGACTTTTTGCTGTTCAATAACAAGACCGGTGAGTTGAAACTGGAGAAAACGCCCTCGACTCCGGCTGACCAGTCGATCGGAATTCTTGACGGGATTCACAAGATCGTCGAACGCAACGGGCTTTCGGCCAGCGAGATCGATCTGATCCTCCACGGCACGACCGTCGCGACGAACGCGGTTCTCGAAGAAAAAGGCGCGCTCGTCGGACTGATCACGACCAAAGGCTTTGAACAGATCCTGCACGTCGCGCGTTCGCAAACGCCGGGGCCGCTCGCCGGCTGGATCATTATGCAAAAGCCGGATCCGCTCGCCCCGCTTTACCTGACGCGTGGAGTCTCGTGCCGGATGACCGCGAAGGGCGTCGAAACATCGCCGGTCAACGAAGCCGAGGTCCGGTCGTTCATCAAGGATCTGCACGACGCCGGCATCGAGGCGTTGACAGTTTCGCTGATAAATTCATTCGCCAGCAATTCACACGAACGCCGCATCCGCGACATCGCGGCCGAGATGTTTCCGGACCTTCCGGTGACGATCTCGACCGATATTCTCCCCGAGTTCCGCGAATATGAACGATGTCTGACGACGGTGATGAATTCTTATGTCCGGCCGAAAATGGCGAACTATCTGAAAGGAATTCAGGACAAACTCGCCGCCGCGAACATCGAAACGACGGTCAACATCGTCCGTTCGGACGGCGGCGTGATGTCGATCGACGCCGCCAAACGTTCGCCCGTCAACACCTTGCTGTCGGGCCCCTCGGGCGGAGCCGTTGCCGCCGCCTACGTCGGCGAACTCGCCGGATTCGACAAAGTTCTCGGGTTCGATATGGGCGGAACCTCGACCGACGTCTGCGTCACCATCGGCGGTCAGCCGAATCTCGTCCGCGAAACCCGCGTCGGCTATTATCCTGTCAAAGCGTCATCGGTCGATGTCCGAACGGTCGGCGCGGGCGGCGGATCGATCGCCCACGTGCCGATGACCGGCGCGCTGCGCGTCGGACCGCAGTCGGCCGGAGCGGATCCCGGACCGGCAGCCTACCAAAAGGGCGGCGAGGAACCGACCGTGACCGACGCCAACGTTGTCCTCGGCCATCTTCCGCCGAGGCTTCTGGGCGGCGAGATGTCGCTCGATGTCGAGGCCGCGCGCAACGCCGTCAAGAAGATCGCCGACACGCTCGGGCTCTCGATCGAAGAAGCGGCGCAGGGGATCATCGATATCGTCAACGAGAATATGTTCGGCGCGTTGCGGCTCGTTTCCGTCCAGCGCGGACTCGATCCGCGCGACTTCGCGCTCGTCGCGTTCGGCGGCGCCGGTCCGCTCCACGGCAATTATCTTTCGAAACTCTGCGGCTCGTACCCGTGCATTTCGCCGCCGACGCCGGGCGTGCTTTCGGCGCTCGGATTTCTGCATTCCGACATCCGCAATGAGTTCTCGCAAACGATGATCCGTGAGCTCGAAAAGATCGATACCAAAGAGTTCGGCGAGATCTTCACAGTTCTCGCGACCGAAGCAAGCGATTGGCTGAACGGCGAGGCGATCCCCGCCGAACGTCAAAAACTCGATTATCAGGTCGATGTTCGCTACTATCGCCAGGGATTCGAGTTTCCGATCAGCGTCACGCCGGATCAGTTCGCAACCGCTGACGGCAAGCAGAAGTTCATCACTGATTTTAAGGAAACGCACGAGAAGAATTACGGTTTCAACATCGAATCGCCGATCGAGATCGTTAATCTGCGCTGCGTCGGGATCGGCTCGGTCCGCAAGGTCGAACTTCCCAAGTTCGAATTGGGCGACGAAGACGCTTCGGGCGCAAAATACGAAGATCATACGGCGTGGTTCGACGGCAAACAGCTTTCGACCCCGATCTACGACCGCGACAGGTTGCGGCCCGGCCATAAGATCAACGGCCCGGCGATCATCACGCAAAAGGACTCGACGACCGTGATCCTGCCGGATCACCACGGCAAGGTCGACGAGTATATGAACATCTTGATCAATCCGAATTAAGTTTCGCCGTTGCTTTCGCGAATCGCCGTTTTACGTCAGCCAAGGACCTTCATTCGTGTCTTGCGTATGATCCGTGGCAAAATCAACCGATGGAAAGTTACCGGGCCGTTGCCCTTCAAACAAAGTGCTTTGCCGTCAATCGGGCGCAGTCGAGACTCGAAGCCGAAGCGATCATGAAAAACACGATCTCGCGGCTTTCGAACCAGGTCTTCGGCTCGATCGCGTTCATCGGGCCGGACACCAAACTCGTTGTTTTGCCGGAGTATTTTCTGACCGGTTTTCCGATGGGTGAATCGATCGGCGAATGGCGCGAAAAGGCGTGTCTCGAAATTGACGGGGAAATTTACGAACTGCTCGGCAATCTCGCCCAAGAGCGCAGGATCCACCTCGCCGGAAACGCATACGAACTCGACCCGAACTTTCCCGAACTCTATTTCCAAACCAGTTTCGTCATCGGTCCGAACGGCGACGTCGTCCTTCGATATCGCCGTTTGAATTCGATGTTCGCGCCGACGCCGCACGACGTTTGGGACAAATACCTCGATATATACGGACTGGAAGGTGTTTTTCCGGTTGCCCGGACCGAGATCGGAAATCTGGCCTGCATCGCATCGGAAGAGATTCTCTATCCCGAGATCGCGCGCTGTCTGGCGATGCGCGGCGCCGAGGTGTTCTGTCATTCTTCCTCCGAAGTTTACGGGATGGAAAATACTCCGAAAAACGTCGCGAAACTCGCCCGCGCTTACGAAAATATGGCGTACGTCGTCTCGGCGAACTCCGGCGGCCTGGCGGACATCGCGATCCCGGAAAACTCTACCGACGGCGGTTCGAAGATCGTTGACTACAAAGGTCTGGTGATCGCCGAAACGGCGCAGGGAGAGTCGATCAATGCCTTCGCCGAGATCGACCTCGCGGCGCTGAGACGCAACCGCCGCCGCTCCGGAATGGCGAACATCCTCTCGCGGCAGCGATTCGAACTCTACGCCGAATCCTACTCGAAACACTCAATTTATCCGCCGAACACCCTGCTCGACAAAAAAGCGGATCGGTCGCATTTCGTCGAAACGCAAAGATCCGTGATCGAGAAACTACGGGATGAAGAAATAATTTAGACGGGGAACCAAACCAGTAATTGAAAATGGATAATTGATAATGAGATTCTCAATTATCCATTTTCAATTTTTCATTCGGGGGCGAATACGCTGTCGGCGATCGGTTGGTTGACCTTGAAATCCGCCCAAAAGACGTCGGCGATCTTGACGCCGTCGTTGAAGATCCGCAAACCCTGCGGCTGGATGAACCGCGGGTTTTTGTGCCATTTGAATTGGTCGTAGATCCTTTGGTGAAATCCGATCGGCGTACGGAACGCAGCGTAGCGGATGAAGAACGACCTCTTGTCGATCCCGAAGATCGTTTCGCTCTTTTTCGGGTCGATGATCTTGATGAGATAGACCGGATGGTCGTCTATCTTGTCGTCGGGAAGACGAATCACACTAAAACCCTCGTTTTCGACGTACCGGAATATCGAAAACCCGAAGTTGTTGCCCCAACGGAGAAGTTCTTCGTGAGTTTTTGCTTCGTCGCTCAGAAACTGCGCGGTATTGGCCCCGTCGTAGGCGATTCGGAAAAACATCTTGACGCCCGCGAAGGCGTCGAAGCGGACCTTGCCGTTCGCGCTTCGGGCGTTGTCATTGGAGCCGGGAAAAACCCGCCACATATGATACGTCGTCATCGCGTACGACTTTTCACCCCAGTAGAGCGTTGCCGTGCCCGATAGTTCAAGTGTTTTGGGGTTGCGCCACGCATCGCCGCCCGAAGCGGCGATGGTCTTTTTGGCTATCTCAAGAGCGGTCGGTTGCTGAGCCGGCGCGGCGAGCGCGAACAAAAGGACAAACAGGACCGTCAGAAGCTTCATAACGTTTCCTCCCACAAAGAACGCGAGAATCTCAGCGATCAGCCGACCTTGCGCTCGTCGATGATCGTCAGTTTGGCAAACTCGCCGTTCTCGAAATGCTGCCAAGTGCGGCACCGGTGCGTGTCGGATTCGAGCGTGATGATCTCCGAAAAACTGTTGTTCGGCTGATCCTTGTAAACCCAGGTCAGGAAGATCGTGTTCGCATCGACCTCGCACGACTCGCCCTTGAGCCGCGGATTGTCGAACTTGAGCCAGCCATCCTTCAATTCCCCCGGGAATTCCTTGACTTCCTGCCGTCCGTCATCCCACGTGTAAACGTTCTGCTGATGATACGAATCGATACCGTTCGTCCGGCAAGTAAGTTTGCTTTTGTGATGATCGAGGATCGCGCCCGTTTTCGTGTCGATCAGCGTATATGTTCCTTCCCAAATCCCGTCGTGCCGCAAAAAAACCGGAAACGGCACGCTTGCCTGTGATGCTTCACTCATAGATCCTCTCCTTCCAAAATCCCAAATCCCAAATCCCAAATCAAGTGAGCCACGGAAATATCTTTCCGCTGTAATTTATGTAGACGCCCTTCAGTTTTGTGTAGTTTTCGAGCGCCTCGAGGCCGAAATTCTGGCCGGTGCCGCTCATCTTCCGAATTCCGGCAGGCATGATCGGCGTCATGTACGCCGGCATATTGACGAATACGAGTCCGGCATCGAGCGCCGCCGAAACGCGATGAACGCGGTCGACGTCCTTCGACCAAAAATACGCGCCGAGCCCGTAGTCGCAATCGTTTGCGAGCGCGATCGCCTCTTCTTCAGTCCTGAATGCCGTGATTCCGACGACCGGACCGAAGATCTCTTCTTTCCAGATCCGCATTTCCGGCGTCATTTCGCCGAAGACCGTCGGCTCCAGAAAGTAACCGTTTTCGAGATGGGAAGGCCGCTTCCCGCCGGTCAATAACTTCGCGTTCTCCGATTTCCCGATCTCAACATATCCTGAAACCCGCTCGAATTGTTTTTGGCTGATGATCGGTCCGCAATTGGTCGATGAATCGAACGGATCGCCGAGTTTGATGCGCCGGGCCTTCTCGACAAGCGCTTCGGTGAACTTCGCAATTATTGTCTCTTCGACCAAGATCCGTGAAGCCGCAAGGCAAAACTGCCCGTTGTTGCCGAGACTGGCCTGCATCGCACCGTTAACCGCGAGATCGATGTCGGCGTCGGCGAAGATAATGTTCGCAGATTTGCCGCCCATTTCGAGTAGCGCCGGTTTCGTCATCCGGCCGCATTGTTCGCCAAGCAGTTTTCCGATCGCCGACGATCCGGTAAACGCGATCTTTTTGACCTTCGGGTGATGAACCAAAGCCTGTCCGGCTTCATTTCCAAAGCCGTGAACGACGTTGAAAACACCGGCCGGTATTCCCGCCTCGATAGCGAGTTCGGCAAGCATCGTGACCGTCGCCGGGGTCTGTTCGGCCATCTTCATCACGACCGAGTTCCCGCACGCGAGCGCGGCCGAAAGTTTGAGCGTCGCCATCACCAAGGGAAAATTCCAGGGCGCGATCGCTCCGATCACCCCGTAGGGCTCGCGAACGGCGTACCGATGAACGCCGGGTTCGTTGTTCGGCACCGGCGTCCGAAGTTTGTCCGCCGCGCCGGCGTAATAGCGAAAGAAATCGGCGCAGAACGGGACGTCGATGTTGACGTTCGACTGATAAGTTTTTCCCGAGTCTTCAGACTCGGCGCGGGCAAAATCCTCGCGCCGCTCCATCAACAGCTCGGCGAGTTTGTAAATCAGCTTTCCGCGTTCGGCCGGCGCAACCCGCGACCAGTCCTTGAATGCCGCGTCCGCCGACATCACTGCAGCATCGACATCCTCGGCCGATCCGCGCGCGACTTCGGCGATCGTTTCGCCCGTCGCCGGATTCTCGGAAGAGAAGGTTTTTCCCGATCTGGACGGTACGCTTTCTCCGTTGATAAAGTGGTTGATAACGCGCATTTGTCTTATATTTATAACAAATTTGCAGACGAATTCAAAGTTCGACGATATGGAACGGAGAGAGCCTGTCAGCTACAACCTATCCGCTATCAGTTACTCCGAAACAACGGCGTATATTTCAGACGATCTTGGCATTCGCTTCAATTCGTTTGGCGAACTCCGACGCTTCAAGGAGTCTTTCCGGATCAATGCCCGTTTCGATTCCCATCCGGTCGAGCATCCAGACGACCTTTTCGGTGGCGACGTTTCCGCTCGCGCCCGGCGAGAACGGGCACCCACCGAGTCCTCCGGCGGAAGAATCAAAAGTGGACCAGCCCGCTTCGAGCGCGGCATAGATGTTGGCGAGAGCGGTGAAGTTCGTGTCGTGGAAATGTCCGGCAAACTGTTGGCCCGGCATCAGTTCCGAAGCGCGGCGGCAAAGCTCGAAGACATCGTTCGGAACCGCGCGGCCGACCGTGTCGTTGAATGCGATCTCGTCGGCTCCGGCTCCGGCGAGTTCTTCGGCGATCTCGAGGACACGGTCTTTTGCGACTTCCCCTTCGTACGGGCAAACCCAGCAGACGGCGATCGACGCGCGAACCTTGATGCCGGCGACGTGGGCATCGGCGATGCAACGTTTTGTCATCGCGAGTCCTTCGGCGACGGTCGTGTTCGCGTTCTTGAGACTCATCGTTTCGGTCGCCGCCGACACGTAGCAGATCCAATCGACGTTCGCCTCGATCGCGCGCTGGTATCCGCGCTCGTTGAGCGCGAGCGCGACCTCGTCGATCAGCGGATCGTCACCGATCGATTTCAAGATCTCGTCGGCATCCGCCATCTGCGGAACGTGCTTCGGCGACACGAACGATACGGCCTCGATGCGCCGAAACCCCGCCGCCTTGGCCAATTCGATCAACTTGATCTTATCAGATGTCGGAACGAAATTCGGCAGCATCTGCAGACCGTCGCGCGGGCTGACCTCAACTATTTCGACCTTTTTCGGCAAACTGTTCATTTGTCCTTTTTCGCGAACGCGCCCTTGATCATAAAGCCCGTGAACGTCACCAGAATACCCGCCATCAGCAGAAAGAACGGTAGCACGGGCCCGCGCCAAAAATCGACGTCGCCGTAGTTTGGCTTGACCCCGAACGCGAAATAATTCAGGAAAAGCACCGCGCAAGCAGCCAGCATAAGGATTCCGAACCAGAAAACTGCTTGGGCAACGATTCGCATATCAAATGACCTCCGCCGCAACGAGATCTTCAAATTCCGTCTGAGTCATCCCCAAAAAACCCTGATAGATCTCTTCGTTGTGCTCGCCGAGTTTCGGCCCGATCCAGTCGGTTCCGCCCGGCGTCGCCGTCAGTTTCGGAAGCACCGCCGGGATCTTCAACGTGTCTCCGGGCGCGATCTCGACTTCCTCAAAAAGGCCGCGGGCGATGTATTGCGGGTCCTTGACGATGTCGGCGATCGAGTAAACCGGTCCGCACGGGACTTCGGCTTCGAGCATCGCTGCATACGCCTCGTCGTAGGTCTGCGTCAGGGTCCAGTCGGTGATCGCGTCGTCGATCGCCTGTTCGTGTGTGACGCGGCCCTTGTTGTCCTGCATCTCCGGGTGCGCCGCGAAATCGGGACGGCCGATCCGCGTCATCAGACGGCGAAAGATCGAATCACCGTTGCCGCCGATGATGATGAATTTGCCGTCGCGCGTCGGATAGGTCGAGGTCGGCACGATGCCGTCGAGCTTCGCGCCCGTGCGTTCGCGGACGACGCCGAGTTTATCGTACTCGGCGAGCGTCGATTCCAGCATATTGAAGATCGACTCGTAGATCGCGACATCGACGATCTGGCCCTCGCCGCCGTTGACGTCGCGATGGTAAACGGCGGTCAAAGCACCGAGCGCGGCGTGCAGTCCGGAAAGCGTATCGCCGATCGAAAGACCCGTTCTGACCGGCGGCCGATCCGGATAACCGGACATATAACGGAGTCCGCCGACGCCTTCGGCGACGTTCGCATAACCCGGACGCGACGCAAACGGTCCGGTTTGACCATATCCCGAAACGCGGACCATGATCAGGCCCTTGTTGGTCTTGCGCAGCTCTTCAAAACCCATTCCCCATTTTTCCATCGTCCCGGGCTTGAAATTCTCGAGGAGAATATCGACCTTCGCGGCAAGGCGGCGCGCAATCTCCTGACCTTTCGGGTTGGTCATATCGAGCGTCACCGACTTTTTGTTGCGTCCCATCGAGTACCACCAGAGCGATGTACCGTTATGCAGCTTTCGCCAAACGCGCAACGGATCGCCGGTTTTCGGCTTTTCGATCTTGATGACGTCCGCGCCGAATCCCGCGAGCATCGAGGCGCAAAACGGCCCGGCCAGAAGCTGGCCCATTTCGAGTACTTTTAATCCGTTTAATGGTCGTGTCATTCAATTTCACCCAAATTGCGCGTCGTGCTTTGCGGCTTGGCGCCTTTGCGGGAACACCCGCGTTTTAACTTTTGACCTGCCGGTCTTGCCAAGTTCGGCATGATTCAGAATTCTTTTCAAAACAGAAACTCGAATTCGCGTGAGCGGCGACTTCCCGATCCGTTCCAGCCGACGGGTCGCTTGACGCGAAGCGATCCTTAAAGCTCCATCGCAAACACAAAATTCACAAAGTCGGACTTTCCGTCCGTGAATCCGGTCGTGCCGACATTCGTCATTCCGATCCGTTCATAAAACTTCTGCGCGGCGGTGTTCTTGTCCCAAACTCCGAGCCAGAGAGTTTCGTAACCTCTCTCGCGCCCGATCGCCGCGCCGGCGTCGAGCAAACGGTTCCCGATCTTGCGGCCCTTCAGCTTTTCGAGGACATAGATCCTTTGGACCTCGATCGCGTGCCGACCCTTGAGGCATTCGACGATCTTGTTTTCGCGAAGTTTGACGAACCCGACCGCGCGTTCGTTGATCTCGGCGATCAAAAACGTCGAGTCCGGGTCGCTGAACTCGGTCTCCGTCGCCTCGGGACTCAGGAAATTGAAGCAGTAATCGGCCAGATCGTGTGCCGGATCGAGTTCGAAATACGCCTCGTAGCAGGTCGTGATTGCCAAAGCCGAGATCAGTCGAACATCTTTGGCGGCGGCCTCGCGGATGATCAGTTCGCTCATAAACTTCGAACGTAATTCAAAGCCGCGTCCAAATCAACGACATCCGCGTATTTCGCGTCGAGGTCGTTCAAATTCGCCTCGTGCGCGGCGGCCGAGCGGTCGCCGACGCACTCGCGGACGACATTTGTGCGCAGCCCGTGCTGGCAGCCGTCGACCGCCGAGGCGCGCACGCAGCCGGACGTTGTGCATCCGGTAACTATCAGCGTATCAACGCCTTGCGCGGTCAACGCCGCGGCCAGCGCGGTACCGAAGAACGCCGACGCGTACTGCTTTGCCCAAACAACTTCGCCGACCCGCGGCGCGATGCGACCATCGATCTCGACCCATTCGGAACCATATTTGAGATGCGCCAAACTCGGCACTTTTTTGACGAACACGCCCGCCGAAACCATCGCCTCGTCGTAAGCGGTCGTCGTATAGTGAACCGGCAGATTCCCGGCGCGAAATTCTCCGAGAAGCCGCGCGGTCGCCTCGACCTCGGCATCCAGATCCGATCCCAAAGGACACGACTTGTCGGTAAAGCCCTTGATAAAGTCGATAATCAAAAGCGCCGGCTTCGAACCGAAACCGACCCGGCTCGAAAACCCGCGCTGCGCATACATCTCACTGTCGCCCATAGTCTCTAATTCGCGATCGCGCTGAGCCGCATCAGCGCCAGGTCTCCCGCCGAAATGATCAGCACTCCGTTACGGATCTCGAATCGGTCGGCCCGGCGGATCGCATCGAGTATCGCCATCTCGACCTTTATCAACGGCTCTTCGGTGCATTCGAGTTTCGTCATTCCGATGTCGCCGAACCTGAGCGACTTGTCCTTTAGTTCGTACGATCCGAACACCTGATTGCAGCCGGTAAATCCGTTCAGCGCCAATTGCTTAAGCTGGATGTACGGTACGTCGCCGGACGTCACGACCTTTTCCCCGCCGACCTCGGTGATCGCCCAACGAATTCCCTCGAGCGAAACGCGTTCGACGAATTCAAGAACGTCAGTTCCGTCAGCGGACATCGTCAGTTTCTCGCCGTTGATGCGGACCTTGTCAACTTTCGAGATCACCTCCTGAAAACTGGTCTCGGTCGAGGCGAGCGGTTCCTGACACGCCATCTGCGTCGAGATCAGCGATGTCAGTTTCAAATTCGTGCCGTCCTGTTCGTAGCGGCCGCCGATCTGGTTGCAGATCCTGACCCCGAAGCGGTTCGAGCCGCCGTCGAAGCGGAACGTCACGTCCTTCATTTCGACGGCCTTGCCGCCGATCGCCGTCAACGTCCAGTTGCGGCCCGCGAGCACCGGCGACTTCCGGCTCTCCATTTCGGCGAGCGCCTCGCTGAACGTGCGGCCGTCGGTCTTTTCGCTGCTCAGCGCTTTCGCCAGACGGTATTCGGCCGGAGCGGCTTTCCGCGGCACGACCGAAACGCGTATGACCTGCGTATATCCGTCACGAAAAACGAACCCGCGGATCGTGTCCGAAAAATACGCCCAATCTCCGTCCGAACCTTCGCGGACGACAAGACATTTGCGAACACCGGTTCCGGGACAGTCTGCCCTCTTGTCGGCAACCGTCCATTCCTTGACCGTCGTCTGTGCAAATATCGTCGAAACGGAAACAAGCGCGCCGAAAAGAAAAGCGGCAAAGTATTTGTTCTTCATAAACCCGACCTTCCAAAATTCAGTCTTCGGAAACTCCTTTATCAGAACGATACATTACCGCCGCGTCTTGCGTAAAGAATAGTCAAGATCAGGCAGACTTCGCCTGCGCCCACCCGTCGCCGTTCCAGCCCGCGACGACGCCGATCGCCTCGGGAACGTCGCCGATCGAGAAGAGCGGAAATTCTCCGCGCTTTTCCCGAAGTTCGGCGCGCAGTGAATCGGTCGCGGCCGTATCGAGCGAAAGATCCGCGCCGAGCACGACGCCGTAGTCGCTCTTCGCCTTTTCAGCGGAAACGAGACCGTTGCGGACATCTTTCTGAACCTTTTCAGCCGGGCGATCGAACGGATCTTTCCATCCGCCGCCGCCGGCCGTGCGGTAGATGAGGATGTCGCCTTTTTTGACCGGAACCCGCGATATCTTCGATTGCAAAAACTCGCGCGTCCCGTCGGTTCGGATCAGTTCCTTGGTCGACATCGCTCCCGGCAATCCGCCCATTATTCCCCAAGGCTTCGAGCGCTCGCGGTCGTCGTGGATCGCGATCTCGCCGTCGGCCTCGTAACGATAAACTTTGTGGACCGCGTTGCCGCCGCGATGAAATCCGGCGCCGCCCGTGTCCATCAAACTGCCGTATTCGAGCACGGTGATCGGATAGTAGCTTTCGAGATATTCGGTCGGGATATTTTCGAACAGCGGCCACCACGAATGCGCGTCCAACCCGTCGCCCATCGGACGTCCGGGAATGCCGCCGTAGGTGATCTCCATCAAATGGAAAAAGTCCCCGTTCTCGTCGTGCCCGTTGTAGAGCATATACGGCGAAGTGCCGTAGCCGGCGGCGGTCGAAAGTTCGGGAGCGCCTTTGCCGAGCGCGCCGCCGAGGACGTCGAACAGGCGCGTCAGCGCGTGCGTGCGGCAGCCGAGCGCTGCCGGAAACTCCGGATTGAGCAGCGATTTTTCGGGGATCGTGACATGCAGCAGCGGATAAAATCCGTCGTTGAAAAGAATCTGCGGGTCGAAGACCATGATCAGATAGACGCCGATGAACATCTTGAACATCTCTTCGTTGAGATAGAAGTTGATCGGTCCGGGAGCCTGCGGATCGGTTCCGGTCCAGTCGAAATACGCTTCGTGACCCTTGCGATAGATCGTCAGCTTCATCTTGTACGGCCCGTTTCCGCGGCCGTCGTCGTCGATGTAATCCTCGAATTCGAGCGGCGTCTCGGGCAGGCACATCACGATCAGCTGCTTCATCGCCTCGTGCGTGCGTTCGAGAAGCAGATCGAGTCCCGCGATATACTCGTCCTTGCCGAACCGTTCGCACATCTCGCGGACACGTTTGTCGGCCGTGCGGCAAGCGGCAACGATCGCCATCAGGTCAAAATAGTTCATCGTCGGGACGCGCGAATTGGCGAGGATCATATCGAGCAGATCTTCGTTGAGCTTTCCTCCGTCAAACAATTTCACCGGCGGAATGCGCGTGCCTTCGCCGAAGATCGTGTCGGCGTCGGTCGGCAGGCTTCCCGAAACGGGCCCGCCCATATCGACCGTGTGGCCGAACTGCGATCCCCAGCCGACGAGTTCGCCTTCATAGAAGATCGGCATCAGCACCATCCAATCGTTGATGTGCGAGATCGCCCCGCCGCAGCTGTACGGATCGCTGACTAGAAAAACGTCGCCTTCGTTGACGCCGCGCTTCCAGTTGGACAAAAAGCCGTGAATGTAAGATCCGAATTGCCCGACGACCATTCGTCCGTCGGGATGGCAGATCATCGGAAAGCCGTCGTGCTGTTCGCGGATGACCGGCGACATCGCCGATCTGAAAAGCACCGAATCCATCTCCTCGCGCGCGTTGCGGAGCGCGTTCTCAAGGATATCCAGCGTAATTTTGTCCATACTTTGACCTCGGATGTTAAGAATTTGTCATAAGTCTATAACAATCAGTTCGAGATTTCAACGAAATCCGTAGGTTTGCGAGAAAAACTGGCCGGCATTTTGGAAAAGTCCTCTCAGCGTGCGCAGCATGCGAAAGGACGATAGCACCATGCGGAGCGTGGTGTGGTTCGCGATATCCGAACGGAGCGTGTGTAACACGCGTAACTATCCCGTTTGCAGAATGTTACGCGTGTTACATACGCTCCGTTCCGGCGTACCGCCCACCACGTTTCGCTTTCGCTCCACGTGGTGCTATCGTCCTTGCGCGTGTTACACACGCTGAAGATCCTGATCTTGATCTCTAAACAATAAAGGTCTGACTTTTCAGACAGCCTCCTCGGCTGCCGATGCGGCTTCTCCCGCAGCGGTTCAGACTCGTGAGCCCTCCAAAAATCCGAAATCCGAAATCCGAAATCCAAAATCCAAAATCGAAATCTACGCCCCCACGATCTCCTTGACGACCCTTTCCGAGGATTCGAGCGCGCCCTCCATTCCGGGCGAGACTTCGGCCGTATGCTCGCCCGCAAAGTGGATGTTGCCGACGGCGGTTTTGATGTCGGGTTTGATGCCGGTAAATTGTCCGACCGTAAAGTGCGAATAAGCGCCGCGGACGAACTCGTCGTTTGTCCAGGATTTTGTCGCCGAACGCTCGAATTTGCCCTTCATAAACGGCAACGCCTTTTCGAAGTTGGCGCGCGCCCAAGCGATTCGCGCCGCGTCGCCGAGCCGCTGTGCCTTGTAGGCGCCCTCTCCGTCCATCCAGGCCGTAAAAATTCCGCGGTTGTCGCCGCGCGCGCCGGCCATCTCGAAGATCCTTTCGATCGGCGTGTCGGTCCAGACGCTGGTCCCGATCGATCGCCGATCCCATTCAAAGCGTTTTGCCTGAAAAAACACCTTCGTGATCTGCGTGTATGGCAGGTCGCGGATCGCCATTGCTTTCGCGGCCGGGAGGTCGGGGCTGAAAATGACATCCTTCAAAACTGAGAACGGAATGGTGCATACGACCTTTTCGGCGGTCATCGACTGGAGCTTTCCGGACTTGTCCGTAAAACTCACCGAAACGCCGTCGTCCGTCTGACCGATCTGTTTGACCCGAGCATTCAAGACATAATTTACGCCCGACGAGACGCCGTTTTCGTGAAGCGCTTTTACCATCCGGTCGTTGCCGCCGATGATGCGCAGCGGACGCGTCCCCGCGGTCCGACGACGCTGCGAATCGAATAAGACCCCGGCGGCCGAGACGGTCTCGATCGAGTTGTAATTGAGCGAGATGTTCATCAGCCGGATCGCTTCGTTCGACGCTCCGCGTTTGCGAAGCGCATCGGCGAGCGACATCCGGTCGAATTCAGACATCTTCTGCGGATCGCGGCCGACCTCTTGCGCCAACGCCCGCAGGTGCATCGCGAACAATACCGGCGGCAGGCCCTTGGCTTCATCTTCGACAAGCCCGTAAGGATGCGGTTTCATTACGGTGCCGACGGGATAAAGCTTGCCCTTCATGATCGCCGTCGTCCCGGTTCCCCACTGCAGAGTCGAAACCGCACCGCTCGTTTCAAAACGCTCGGGAAGCTCTTCGAACGGAACTTCAAGCGATTCGATATAACCGCGCATTCGCTTGTAGCCGTCACCGATCAACTCGCCGCCGAGTTCGACGAATTGCCGGTCGGCAAACGGTTCACGCAATGTCTTGATCCGGCCGCCGAAACGGTCACGGCCTTCAAGAACGGTCACGCTGAAACCACGCTGCGCGAGTTCGAAAGCCGCCGAAAGCCCCGAAAGGCCGGCACCCAAAACCAGTATCCTTTTCCCGGACGCGGCCCGAATAGGAATCGAGGCGGCAACCAACGCCGCGCCGGTTCCCGCGATAAATTCTCGTCTGTTAAGTTTCATCGGTTTTTACCTCCGTGAATACTCGAATTTTACCGCCGTCCTTCGCCGCTCGCGGTGATAATTCTCACAATTTGAGTCAGTTTTTTTGAAGCTCCTCGATTTCCTTCAAATCCGCCGGCGGACCCATCCAAAGCCGGGCGTCGGACTCGAGCGCACCGCGAATCGACTCCGGTAGTTCCCGATAATCGTCGGCGCGATATGCGACCAACTGAAAAACGCTGTCGCCGCCGCCAAAGAACGGCGGCAGGCTGCCGCGCCGATTCCAGGTCAATTGGTATTTCGACCGATTGTTCCGTCCTCGCTCGTTACCGTTTTCCAACCGTAACCGTCTTTAACTTGTTTCGTTTCGGAATTGTTGAACCAAAATGAATTGACCGGATAATACTCTAAAAGTTTGAAACCTTTGGATGTAACTGTTTTAATTTCCCGTAATTCGCGGAAAGAATATTGCAGATTGGTCAAGGCATTTGTAACTGTTTCAAGTCCGAATTCATTCAGCAGATTCGGATTTATCCAATTTGCCAACTCGAACGGAACTTCGATGATTTCGGGCTTTTGATTATCGCCTAAAACAACTTGCTGAATAGTTTTCGGAAAAAAATTGTCATTAACCATTCAATAATCACCTTCCAAGATTTCAGCTAAAAGCACTTTTCTAAATTGCTTATGAACACAGTTGAAGAAAAAATTGCTAGATTTCTAATGAGTCAAACTGGTCGCTGTTGAGAATTCCGGTTAGGTTAGGCTTTTTAGTTTGAACTTTTTCAACCGGAAAAGCGATAACATTTTCTTTCGATTTAACCGTTTTGACTTGGGGGGGTGCTAAAGCATTTTCGGGTTGTGTATCAAATGAATATAGTGAAGCCAGTTGGCTGTAATTGTAACCGAAAGATTCATCCGTGTAGGGCGTTGAACCGTGATTGCGTTTTTCCCGCACTTTTTCCCAAAATCTTTGTTCCGCCGTTTCGCGGCGCACATTTTCGCAAACTGTGCGCCGAACCAAATTGCTTCCGCGCCTACCATTTTCGGTTAGACAACTGTAAGTGCCGTCATCGGCAAAGATGAGAAAAACATTGAAAAGTTTATCGCTGTTGCGGAGTCGGTTGTAATAGCTGAGGTATTCAGCGCGAATGATTGTCGGCATAAATTAAGGAAATAATTTTGCTTTGCTAAATTTCCAAAGCGGAAAGGCGGTCATCGTCGAGCAGCCGTTTTGATTGCAAACTCGTCGCTCTTAAAACATCATTCAAGGCGACCTGCATCTCGGTTTTAGAACGAAGTTTTGCCTCTGCGCCCGCCACTGATTGCAAACGCTCCAAAACTTCTTCGAGCGACGAATCGCCTGTAAAATTCATCAAGCGATACCAATCGCACATTTGCCGCGCACGTTTGGCGAGTGCGCCGGGAACGAAATCTCGCGCTTGAAGTTTGTTTGCCATCTCAGAAGCGGCTTCAAAGATTTTTGCAGTAATTTGGTCAAGTCCTTCCTTAATCGGCGAAATCGCATCGTTTGCCGCATCGCGGGCGGCTTCGATTTTCATTTGGCGAATCCGTTCTTTGACTTCGCGTTCACGCCGCTGTTCAAGTTCAAAATCGTGAATTTTGAGTTGTTCGATGCGGGTTTTGGTGTCAAATTCCAAACGCACTTGGTTATGAGTGGCTTCGATTTTGGCGTTTTCAAGATTCAATGCTTTCGCCGTTTGCTGTTCTGCCAACATTTCCGAACCCAACACAATCACTTTCGGTTTCGTCGTGATTGTTAAACCGTCTCGAATCATTTCCCGCGTCGGAACCATTCCGATGGCGTGGGCAACGACATTGGCGACAAATTCTTCGCGGTCAAGCGGAATTTCTAAAGTCGCATCAAGCCGTTTGGCAGAGTCTTTGGCTAAATCGGCAAAACTTTTTCGCAAGGTGAGCAGAATTTCATCATAATTTGCCAAAACTTCCGCTTTTGCCGCTGATAAAGTTTCACAGGCTCGTTTATATTCAGCTTCAAAATTCTCAAAAGCATTCCACGGGATCCATTTATACTCGCTCGTTCCCCAAACACTTTCGCAAAGCGTAAAACGAAAGCTAAATTTGTTGAGTGCGTGATGGGCTTTGCTTGACGCTTTTAACAGTTTTCGGCGGTAGGAATCGGGCAAAAGTCCGACACGCGGCGGCGAAAGTTTTACCGTTTGTCCGGAAGGCAATTCAACGCCAAGCGATTTCCATTCGATTTGACGTTCAAGCGTGCTGAAACCGCGACAATCAACATTAAGAAAAATGCCTTCGGTTTCGAGCTGCGACAAATCAAACGGCATTGTTTCAACTTCCGCCGTCGTAATACCGAGATTTACTGCCGCTTGCTCTTTTTTGTTGTTTAGCCGATTTAAGATTTCGGCGGCGGGCGACATCTTTACTTCTGAAATTGGCTCAGAAACCACTTCAGTTTTTTCCTCGCTCATAACTTGTTTCTTGCTTAAAAAACTACTCAGGATTGTTGTTGCTGATGGAATATTTGATGAAACTTCTTGATTTGTATTCATAATTGTTCAAAACCAAAATTGGCTGATATTTGCCAACCGCTTATTTTTATTAACCGCCACGCTCTCCTTTCCAACGCTTCAAGCAACTGCTGAAATTTTCCTGTTTGAAATATAAATCGCGCTCAATGGTTAATCCATGAACATTGATTTCTTCGAGTTGCTTTAAAGTAAAATAACCCCATTCCTTTTCCAGCCCGATAACGTAGCCGAAAAACAAAAAGTCATCGCCTTCCGGCTCGCCTTCGATGACAAACCACGTCCAATTTCCGGCTGGAAAAAAGTATTTGATGTAAACGATTTTGTCCTCAGTTCCCTCTTGCTCGTAAAGTTTCGGTAATTGCTCACGCAATTCGGTTGGCAGTAATTCCATAATTTTTGAATTTAGTTTTTCAGAACAAACTCGGCTGTTCTGATGAATTTTGTCTGCCGCTTACTTTTTGAAAGATTGCCCGCGCCAAAGCGGATTGCCACTGTTTCGGGTGGGAAATTGGGTTAATTTCTTTTTTGTCGGGCTTATCCGTTCTCTGGAGGCGTTTTTTCTGCTCTTTTTCGGCAATAACTCTCTCGGTTTCTTCGCGGTAAATCCAGCAGGTTTGCACCGCGAGAATTGCTTTGAGCCACGATTTTAGTTTGCCGTGTTTGGTGATGACCGCTTCAGGTTCGTAAGTGATCTGCTCAATTTCATCAGCGAGTTCGCCGCACATTTTTCGGACTCTTTCGGTTTCAGTTGTTAGATTTATCCATTCCGGCATTCGTTGGGCGAAATCTACAAGATAAAAAACAGAAGTGATGAGCGCGTCCGAGTGGCGAGAAAACAGATTCGGATCAAAGTCTTTTCCGGCACATCGGACTTCTTCATCGAGTTTGACCACGCTCCAATTGCTCGGCGGCAGAGGCTTTTTATTAATCAAAGCGGCGGTGAGCATTCGGTAAAGCTCGTCGCGGGCGTAAAGTTTTTCAGACTGCATTCTATTTTCTTCGCCGCCCGCGTTTGCCGCTTGATTTTTTGCGCTTGGGTTAGAGCATTTGAAAGGTTCTCAGGTGTGCAGTAACTCGAACGGGTTGTTCCCGATTCAAGGTCAAAATAGGTCGCAAAACGCCGCAATGAATTGGTCAGCAGAAGCTCGGTCAACATTTCGCCAATCTCGATGGCGACGCGCTGGTTGATATTCAAACTTTGTTCGCCCAATCGAATCAGTTCGGCGCAAGAAAGACGCTCCTTATTTTCACGCCGCACGGGAACTGTTTTGTTTTCGAGTAATTCGGGATGAATCACCGACGGCGCAGGCAGTTTTTTGCAAATCGTTTCGGTCGTAAAATGATTTTCGGCTTTTTCACGTCTTGTTTCCGAGCCGATTAAAACCTGCCCGGAAGATTTACCGTTGCCGCCGTCAATCCACCAAACTTCGGGCGCATTGAACGAATTGTATTTGTTTGATTCTTCGAGGGAGCGGTGAATTTCGCGCCGCGCCGAATGATTGTCAACACAACCAACTAAAACGGTTAATTCTTTATAACCGTTCCGACTTGGCTTGATATGTTTTTCAAATTCGAGATTTTCATTTGCGTAGGAAACTTCCAAGCCCCACGCGAGCGTGATGCGTTCCGCCAAAGTTTGTGCCTTAAATCTGCCAATCTCGGCAGCACAAAAATTACTGCGCGGAATGTTGCCGTTTTCGACCACATCGGGATCAATAATGGTCAATCGGGCGGCTTTGCCGATTCTTTTGATTTCAAAAAGCAATCGCGCCAGATTCATCGCCGCGAAAGAACCTGTGCCGCCCGCCCCGATCAAAAAGACATTGACAGTTTTAAATTCTTTCGGCAAAACGAGTGCGGCACGAGCGAAACTTAAATCGAGATTCATTTCCATTGTTTTCTGATTACTTGCTCGACCATATTCAAATCAAACAACTCGTTTGGCATTTCTCCAATATCACCGGTGGGAATGTTGACAAAATAATCGTAAATCCCGCAGCGAAAACGTAACTGTGGATTCGGATTGTGAATGTCAATCAAAATCCCGAAGATGCGAAATTTGCCCTGCTCGTCGGCATCATCCATTTGGCTGAAATGATTTGCATTAGGCGGATGGGTATGGATTTCCAAACACGCTTCGCCGTATTCTTCCAAAGTATCATCAGCGATTGTCGAAGCGTAATTTCTTGTCTTGCCGATATTTTTCCATTCCCACTGCGAATTTTGCTCGTGCCAATTGACGACATAGACATCTTCCTTGAATTCCGTGGAGTCGCTGCCTTCGCGTGCATTTGCAAGAATTTCTTGCCAAATTCGGCTTGGAATGCGCGGTTTATGCCAGACAATTTCGCTTTTGACAGGCGGCAAACCTTTGACGCTTGTCTGATTAAGCGGCAGGCAAACGGAAAATTCCTTTCTTTTTGCCCGAATAAACAAACCGTTTCCCGCGAGCAGATAATCATACTTTATCGCTTTCACCGGCGGATTTTCATTTTCGGCAATCAGATGTTCGACAAATTTTTGTCCGGTAAAAATTTCGGTTAAAATCATTGATTTTTTTATTTTATTTTTTCTTGACTGCTTGCGCCCATAAATCCTCAACCGTGGCGTTGATGTCCAATAGTTCAGAATTAGGGAATCTTTTGGCATTTTTCCTTGCCAAAGCAAACAAAAGCCGCCGCACGTCTTCTTGTGAGGATTGGCATTTGTTAGCGGAATGGTCGCGGTTAAAAGGTGTCTGAAAGATGAGTTTCCAAACCGCATCCAGCGTTTCGACTCGTGCTTCGGGAACTTCCGTTTTGCCGAAACAGATTTTGCCGTTCGAATTTCCGCCGATGTTCGGCAGCGGTGCGACTGCTAGTTTAGTTTGTTTATTAACCGTTTTCCCTTTCGCCGCCCACAGATAAAATTCGTTTCGGCGACCGAACAAAATCAAGGTCGGCAAAGGAATCATGATTTCAGCAACCTCGCCGCCCTCTGTTTCGACAAAAATCGTTCTTATTCCGGCAGGTTCAAAAGAAAGGATGTAATTGCCTTCCGGCTCTTCGCGGTAACGCAGAATCTTGCGGGTAATCCAACCCGTATCAATTTGGTATTCACGAAAAGCGCGGGCGATTTGCTGACTTGACAGGGCTTTAGCGGTTTCTTTTTCACCTTCGATTCGTTTGAAAAGATATTGACCGGGCAGAAAATACAACGCCCCCAACGCATCAGGCGGTGCGGTTAGATGACTTTTCATTTTATTCTGAATTTATCGGGAAAACTTTAATCTTCGGTATCGGCTTGCAGAATTTCTAAATAGCTTTGATAAGAAAACAAACGGTCTCTTTTCTTGCCGGTGATTTCTTTGACTAAGCCGATTTCCTTGAGTTTATCAATCGAACTTCTGACAGTTGGGGCAGATAAATTTAATTCCGCGCTGACCATCGGCACGGAAACAATCGGTTTCTTTTGCAGAAGTTCGTGAATTCGCAGAACTGAAGCCGCAGTTCTGCCTAAATCTTCAATTTTTCGACGGTCATCAGCAAAAACTTTGAGTATTTTAGTGGCGGAATTTACAGCTTCCTCGGCGGTGATTTGCACGCCTTCCAAAAAGAATTCGAGCCATTCTTCCCATTTACCTTCGGTTCTGACGGTTTGCAAAAGTTCATAATAAATCTCCCGGTGGCGTTTGAAAAATAAACTCAAGTAGAGTGTCGGTTCCTGGATGGCGTTTTCCGCGCATAAAATCAAAATTATCAAAAGCCTGCCAAGCCTTCCGTTTCCGTCTAAAAAAGGGTGAATCGTTTCAAACTGAACGTGCGCTAAAGCGGCTTTAATCAAAGTCGGCGTTCGTTCGGGAATGTCGTGCAGAAATTTTTCCAAATCACTCAAAAGGTCTAAAAGATTTTCCGGCGGCGGCGGAACGAATCTTGCATTTCCGGGACGGGTTCCGCCAATCCAATTTTGCGAACGGCGAAATTCGCCCGGACTTTTGGTGCTGCCTCGTCCCGTTGAAAGCAAAACTTCGTGAATTTCTTTAATCAATCGAAGCGACATCGGAAAACCGTCGTTCAATCTTTTCAGCCCATATTTGACCGCCGCGACATATTGCGAAACTTCTTCAACATCTTCAATAGGCACGCTCGGAGCTTCATTTTCTTCATAAAGCAAAAGGTCGGAAAGCGAACTCTGTGTTCCTTCAATCTGCGATGATAAAACCGCTTCTTTGCGGACATACCAGTAGATAAACAAAGAAACATTCGGCAAAAGCTGTGAAAGTCCGTCAAGTTTGCCCAACGCCCGATTTGCTTTTTCCAGTAAATCGAAGTGAACTTGACTCAAAGTAAAGTCCTTCGGCGGCAAAGGATGCGGGATGAACGAATAAAACGATTCGCCGACCGTCGCTCTTTCAACCAAATAACCGGTTCTTTCTGATTTTAGTTCTAACATAGTAAAAAAGTTTTCTTAGTGAAACCCACTAAGAAAGAAAAGTGCATTAAACTTTCTTAGTGTAACATTAAATAGTCAAAATTAGGTGAGTATTTAACCCATTTCATCCTTTCGAGGTAATTTGTCCGGTATTCCACAGCGAAATCATTTCGGCTAAAATTTCCTTCGGGTTTGCTTCAATCAATCCGTCGAGAATTTCCGTTTTTTCCAAAATTTCGGTTGCTTCGCGGTAACTTTTGTTGAGTAATTCGACGGTTGATTCATTCCACGAAAAATACTCGTTGTAATGGCAATTTGTCGTATCGAGCCACGGATTGCCCGTCGAGTGGTCGATGACTTCAAAAATCGTCAGATACAGTCCAATTCTGCCCGTTTTTTCCAAATTCCAGATTTTATCAAACGAATAACGGTTAATTTCGGGGAAATCTTCTTGGCTGATAGGGTAGTTGTGAGTTAAAAACTCCCAAATTTCAGCATCACCGCTGAAAAAAAGCAACGCCGCGACAAACGAAATCCTCAAGTTCTCATACTCAATGTCTTCACAGCAAAAATCTACGTTGAGCGAGAAAATATTGAAATTATCGAAATCGGTTTCCGGGTCTTCGTTCCAGCCTGACAGAAGCGGAAAAAGATGCTGATGGACGAGTTCAAAAAATTCATTAGTTTTTTCGGTGTAATTTTCATAAACACCCGCCTTGAAAAAACTGGTCCGCGAATTTTCCCACTCATTTGGAAAAAATTGGCGAAAAAGCAGATATTTTTGCCTTTCGGAAACGAATTTTCCGACTCTTTCAGAAGCCGCGACCGCATTAAATGAGCGCGCCCGAAATTTGAGATATTCAAGCGACTGTCCAAGCCTTTCACCAAACGGCTTAACCTCGTCATTCCAGTTTATTTTGCCCGACCTTTTAACCATTGGCTTCGCTTTGAATGCAACTGACATTTTGATTAAAACCCGATTGGAATTTGTGCGCTTGCCGTAGGGGGAGTTAAGGCGAGTGCCTCAAACCCGCCCGCAACGCTCTCTATTTCTCGCCGTGATAATTCAAGCGTCGCTTGCGCCCGTGCAAGATCGTCAAAATCGAGAATCTCGGCAATATCTTTTCGCATCAATTCTTCAGCTAACAGAATTGCCGGATTGATTTGCTCATCGGCGGCGCACAAAATCTCGAACGGCGTTTGATTTGTTTCACGCGCCTTTGTGTTGCGCCCGTTTGACGATTGTAACAATGAGTTTTCCATTCTTTACTTCCCGTGTGATGTTGGCATTTTCAACCGAAGAATAATGCGGTTGGAGAATGGTTTTGAGCATTTTGTCATCCTCAGCTAAAACCGTTTCGAGTTCAAAAACTTGACCTTCGATTTTGATAGTCGCTTTTGTTTCGGTGACGGCGGCATCCGTTTGAACCGCCGCTTGATTGGTTTGTTCCATAACTTTTAATTGCCCCTTGCGTTAAAGTGCGAAAAGACTTCCTTGCATTCCCGTTTCAGCCGTTTGCGGCGCGGGCGCAAGATTGGTTTGAGCAGTTATTATCGGCGTATTTGGCGTAATAGGAGCTTCTTTGGGTTTTGCCGCCGCTTGAGAAACGCTTTTCGTTTCAATTGAAACTTTCGGCGTATTGCGTTTCGGCGTGGCTTTCTCCTTCTTCATTTTATCCATTACTTTGAAAGGCAAATCGCTCTGGTATTGCGCCAAAACTTTCTCAATCTCCGGCGCGAGTGCCGCCGTCAAATTATTGGCGGAAACTTCGACCAGCGAAATGTTTGGTGAAAAATCGTGCGTCCTGACGCTTAACACGGCTTTTCGGGTCTCGGAATTTTCGATTTCGGGAAGCAGTTGAATGGTCGCCGTTACCGTGCATTTGTTAAATTGATACGGTTCTTTTTCGGGAAGACCTAAACCGGCTTCGGTTTCAACTTCATCGCTCGATGATTTTGTTTCCGCAATTTGGCTGACAATTTCTTCGGATTGTGCTGAGTCTGATTCAATTTCAGCGAATTCAACCGATTCGATTTCTTCGGTTTCATTCAAATCAATTTCCGTTGAAGTCAAAACTTCCTCAGCCATAGGTATTTCTTGAATCTCACCTTTGTTTTCGACGGCAGCAAACTCTTGATTTTCGGGCGCAAGAACGCCGAGAAATTCATCTTCCGCCGTAATCGTTTGACTTATCAGTTCCGCCACAATTTTCGGTGTTTCATTCGTCGGCGTAATCTCCGAAATAATTGCGGCAGGGCGGAGTTCACGCAGACTTTCAAGGAATTCTCCCGTAAAGATATTCTGAATTGTCGCCTTCTCACTTTCGCGGCACATATATTCCAAGCCTTGCCAGAATTCGAGCGCAAGTTTGCTTGCTGCGCCTTCTTCATTCGTAAAGCCTGCCGTTGAACTCGCCGCGTTAGCCAGTTCGCGGGCGGTGTATTTTAATTGTTCGATTTTTTCTTGATTTTCAAGATTGATAAAGGAACCGCTGTTTAAAATTTCCATTTTTCACTCCTAAATTTTACCAACCGCTTTTTCTTTCGCCGGACTCAAAAAAATTTGCAAAAATAAAAAGCCGGTTGATAAACTCAACCGACTAAATAAGATATTATTTTGATTTTTCCGATTTCAAAAAGGATTGTCTTCCGCTTCGCTCTCTGAAGTTTTCAAGTCGCTTAACTTGTTTTCCATCAAAAGCGGACCGTGGACGGCTTCCATTGCTTCTGCGTCTTTTATCAACTCATCGGTTTCTTCAATAAGTTTTGCCCAACGAGCATCATCTTCCGCTTCATCAAACGGCAAAACCGCCCAATCTTGTGATTCGTCCGCCGCTTGTTTATTTTTTTCGGTTTTTTCTAATTTGTTCATAAATTTTTGCTGTTTTTTCATCTCTAATTTTGAGTTTTATTGTCTGTAATTTTATGCTGCGATAGCAAATTTTTCATCCCTTGACTTTATAAGCGGAAATTGTTTCACATTGCCGCTGGCATTAAACTTTGCAAGAAGGCGGCAAATTGTCGAATGAGCCGTTCCCAACCCCTTAGCGGTTTGCCGAATACTGTTGTTATTTTCGGCTAAACGATGATTGATAAGAATTCCGGCGGCTTTGACATAAATGCTGTCGAGGTCATCTGTTTCTGGGTCAATGGTCAAGGTGATAAGGTTGTCGGAAGCCGTGCGAAAATCGTATTCGACGATTTTTTCCGCAATTATTTCCGTGGTTTCCGTTGTTTCAACTTCCGAAAGTTCAAAGCCCAATATCTGACACACGGTATCGGCGGAAATAATATCCTGCTCAAAACACTCGACTGCAATGCGCGTCGCAAAATTATGAAGTTCACGAAAATTGCCGTGCCAATCGTAGTTCAAAAGAATTTTTACGGCTTCGTCGGAAATTTCAAAAGAATTGTTACACCCGATGATTTGACGCTCTTTCTCCAAACTTTCCGTCAATGTTTTTACTATTTTTTCTTTTTGAAATTTGAGCGGAACGGTTTCGAGCCGCAGAATGTTCAGCCGATCAAACAGGTCAGCTCTGAAATGACCATCCAAAACCATCTGTTCAAGATTTTGAGAAGTGGCAGCGATGATCCGCGTATCAACCGCACGTTCAACAATGCTTCCGACGCGGCGAATTCGTTTTTCTTCAACCGCTTTCAGCAGTTTGGCTTGAAGCACGAGCGGAATTTCGCCGATTTCGTCCAAAAAAAGCGTGCCGCCATTGGCAATTTCAAAGAGTCCCATTTTCGGCGCGTTCGCGCCCGTGAACGCTCCTTTTTCGTAGCCGAATAATTCCGATTCAAGTAGTTCCGCCGTTAAACTCGCGCAATTTAAGTTGACGAATTCCTTTTTCGCCCGTGGGCTTTGTTCGTGAAGCCGTTTGGCAATCGTTGTTTTGCCTGTTCCACGTTCTCCGGTTATCAAAACGTAATGCGGAACTTTTGCATATCGCTCGATTTTCTTTTCCAATTCGGAAATAAGCTGTGTGCCTCGTCTGTCGGCATTTTGAAAAGTAAAGTTTGTCATCTTTTTTCTTCGGGTTTGAATTAAGTTTTCGGTTCTTATAATTCAAATCGTGTGCCGAAGATTCAGAGCTTTATACAAACAATGCTAAACCACAGAGAAAATTAGAGTTGTAAATAAAAAGGCTGTCACAATGATTCTTGAAAAACTCTCAACTGTTCACGCCGGCGACACCTAACTGTTCACGTTGTCAACACTTTTGATTTGTTCGCCTTTGAAACTGCTTTCAATCAAAAGGTAATTTTCAACGATTTCGAGCGTCGCCCGATGCCAACACGGAAAGCCATCCCAAAAGGCGTGGCAAAGGACGTTTGACGGTTCTTCCAAACGGCATTCTTGTGCAGAAGTCCGATAAAATTTCGCCTCGCCTTTGTTGGTAACGGAATCGCTTAAAATCAACATTTTTCCGTTTTCATAATCAATATACGGATTTTCGATCAAACGCTCGTAGGCTTTCTTCAGCGCGTTATGGCGGCGGTTTTTCATCTTCACACCTAAATCGTGCGGGACTTGATTTCGTGTTTGGATAAAGGCATTTTCCAGTAAAAACGGATTGAGTAACATAATTTTTCGGTTTAGTTTCTGACTAAAATTCGTTCAACTTCTTCTTTTGGCGGTTCGATCAGCCAATCGGGTAATGAAACGGAACTGTGATTCGAGTCTAATTCCACTGTATTTTGCGGTTTTAAGGCTTCTCCATCACTTTTTAGCAAAGAAACAGGCGGATATAACTTCAAAACCTTTTCGAGCGTTTCAGAAGCGCGTTTTTCATCTTCCGGCAAAAAGAATCGGCTGCGACTGTTTTGAATGATGTTGATGAGTGCGGTTTCCCGCAACTCACGGATTTGCTCAAACGTAGCAGGGCAAACTTCAATGACGCGGTTTCCTTGAAATCTGGTTTGGCGCACTTTTATTTCACCGAGCAGTTCGATAATTTCGTGTTCGTCGCGGACGGCGCGGATAATTTCTTCGGCTGTTCCCGACGCGTTTTTCCAGATTCCGAACGTGCGACGGATTTCATTGACGGTTGATGCCGCGATACTTACCCCAACCAGCCTTATTCCGTCATCGGTGGTGGTGCGGACGATATTTAATCCGTTTTGCTGTAAGTTTTTGAGGTTTTTCCAAATTGGAAGCAGTGCGCCGCTCAACAGATGAATTGTCTTCTGCTCAGTCGGCGGAATTTTTTCAGCTTCGCTCTGCCACCATTCTTTAGCGCGTGATTTCGGCACGATTTTATATCTTGAATCGAGTTCGCTTTCACGAATGTAAATGAGGTTGTAGCCTGATGGCTTGCTGACCGAAACCATTTGATACCGCTCGCCCGTTTCCGGGTCGGTATGCGCCAGCGTTGGACGCACCGCAATGAATTCACCGCCCGTGCGATTTTCGTAAAAATAAACGCCGTCAAATTGGGAGATTTCTTCAAATCGTGCGGGACGAGTCGGAACGGTGATTTCGAGTTTGTAGTGGGTCGTCGTTGCCCCCGTCAAAGAATCGCGAAAAAGAACTTGCGGAATTTCGGCAAACCTGACCGACAAGGCTTTAAGGTCTTCCATTCCGTCGTCCATTTTGCCTTTCGCTTTGAGATGCTCGATGGTTTCGAGAAAGGTTTGGTAGAAATAATCGAACAGAGCGTTTTGCCGTTCGACTTCGAGCGAAAGCAGGCGATTGAGAAAACGCGGAATATTTGTGCGTTCACTTGGGCTGATTCCGTCGCCGTTTACTGAATCTTTCAAAAGTCCCATATCAACTAAAGCATCGCGCGGATTTTCCATGCCCGTAATTTGCTCGCCGTTCAATATCCTCGTGAAGACAACATTGAGAGCGGCTCTGCCTTCTTTTGATTCGAGGTTATATTTATCCAAATTTCCGGCTTTTTCCGCCCGTCGGTCGCCTTTGGTCAACGCACCGAGAGTTCCGAGTCGGCGGGCAATCGTCGCGGAAAACCTGACTTCTCCGCCGAGTTCGGTAAAAACCAAACCATAAATCGGCGGCGCGAATTGGTCGGTGCGATGGGTGCGCCCGAAATCCTGCACTTGTTTATCAGCCGACCATTTCAGTTCGGCGGCGATATGATAACGGCGTTGCCCGTTTCGCGCCATTCGGCTGGCGTGCAGATTATCGCCGGTAGAAGCGACTTCCGACATTATCGCAATCCGTTTGTCTTTATTTTGAAAACTGTTTTTTTCGTGCAGATTTATCAGACGATTCGGCACGCCCGGAATTTGGCGGGCGCGGTATTCAAAACGTCCCGAAAGCGTTTTAATCAGTCTTTTTTTGCGTCCGGTCATTTCAGCGACGTTTTCAGTGCCGAAATAATTAACGAGTTGATCGAGCGGATGTTCGGGAATTTCCAGAACCGAAAGACGGTCGAGCAGTTCCCTTTTGAGTTCCAGCGCGATACGGCTTTCGAGTTGGTTGCCGCTTTCATCCAGCACCGGCACATAGACGATATTGCCGTTCAGAGCATCGGTATCTTCCTGAAAAACTTTGGTTGGAAAGCAGTTTTCAACCAGTCGTGAAAGCGTTTCGCGTGGGCTGAAATCCAAATCGTCAATCGCTTCTTCTTCATCCAAAGCGCGGCTGATTTGTTTTTTCGTTTGCGCTTCACCCGTTCCGGTAATTGAAATGACAACGGATTGCTGATTTGCCAGAGCCGTTTCGATTTCCCGGATAATCGTCGGAACTTTGAATGCCGTGATGAGATTGCGAAAACATCTTTGATGTTCCGCCCAGAACTGTCCGACGGCATAGCGTCGCGCTATTTTACTTGAGTTTGTAATCTCAAGTGCGCGATTGAAATTCTTCAAAACCTCCTGCCACGCCCGCGCCATATTGTTATACATTTCGCCCTGTCGCGGCGTTAATGGATGAATAACTTCGCGGTATTCAACCGCCAAACCCGAATCAGGATCAACTCCGTAACTCAAATTTCCGCAGAAATATCTGCCCATCGCTTTGAGGTCGCGGGCTGTCATTTCCATCGCGCCGATTCCGCCTGCTTCGATTTCTTCAGCAAATTGAGAAAATCCCAGCGGAAAACTCGTTCCAATTCCCCACAATCCAAGTCTAATTTGATAAGCGAGATGCTTGACTTCGCTCGCGGCGGTTGCTGATGAATAAACTACGCGAATATTGGGATATTTGAGTGAGTCCTGAACTTCTAAAACTGCCTGTCCGGTCTGCGTCGCTTTTCCGTTGTCGTCGGCAAAAGCGTGTTTGGCTTTATGTCCTTCGTCGAAAATTTCGATGCCTTCGCTGCCAAGCCAGCGCATTATTTGGTCAATCCGTCTTTCACCCGTTTTGGATTTGGCAATCAGCGATTTGTAAGTGCAGAAGATGATGCCTTCTCTGAGAAGAATATTTTGTTCGGGCGTATAATCATTGATGAGCCGAATCGGAACTCTAAAACCCAAACGGGCGAATTCTTCGCGGACGGATTCGATTAAATCCGTTTTGACCGAAAACCAAACTGTTTTTCTGTTGCCCCGAAACCAGTTATCCAAAATGATTCCGGCAAGTGTCGCGGTCTTTCCAGCGCCAGTTCCGTCGCCGATGGAAATTCCCGCTCTTGCGCCGTTTGGCAGTCTTGACTCGTGGGCAACTCCTGCGTAAATCACGCGCTCGAATTGAAAAGCTGAGATAAACCCAAGGTCGGTTAAACTGTGCGGAAGAGTCGGGCGATATGTAATCGGTGGCGGCGCAACATTCGCCAAACCGGGCGTTTCGACAATTAAGCCCGGATGTTTCGCCCCGCCCGTAATCCAATGTGGTTGATATATTAACGGTTCGTTTGGGGACTGCTTTTTGATTAATTCCTGGGGTTGCGGATTCTGTTTCGTTTCTGCCTGAATCGGCATTTGCGCGAGGGTATTTGCCCGAAACGCATTCGCCAGCGTCGGTTCTTGATTGGTTTGCATTTGTTTGAATTATTGATTAAATCGAAGGTATTGTGTTTTTACTTTGTCGAAGGCTTCTTCGACTGTTTTAGCCGTGAAGAAAGGAATTTGATTCACTGTTTTAAACTTATCAACTTGGCGCGGCTCGAATAACTTCTCTCCGAAGATAAGATTTATGTCAACCGTCGTGCCGTTTTTATAGTATTCCCGCCCTGAAAGTTTGATGTTGGCTCTGACATCAAAACGCTCAATTAACTTGCTCCAAAATTCCCTTCCCGTTTTGGTGTCGAGTCCGCCAGCTTCGCCCAAAATGATGCCGAATCTTCCGCCTTTACTTAGTCTTTCCAATGCCGATTCAACGTGGCGAAATCCGTATTTGCTGGAGTTTTTAGTGCGTCCGCCATTAGCCGAAAAAGGCGGATTCATCATAACGACATCCACCGTAATTTCCGGCACAAGAAAATCGTCAATGAATTCAGCATCAAAAGTAGTCGGGGCGAAACCCAAAATTTTCAACAAATCACGCCTCCGTCCGTCCATCTCGTTGGTCAAAACTTTCGCACCGTCAGCTTTTGCCCACACAGCCAGACTTCCCGTTCCGGCAGAAGGTTCTAAAACAGTTTCGCTTTTCCTGATTTTTAATGTATTGGCAATCAGAAAACCGATAGCCGGCGGCGTGGAAAATTGTTGTAAAGCGATTTGAGCTTGACTTCGCCAAGTTTGCGTCGGCAATTTAGAAACCAAAGGCTTAATATTTTGTTGCACAAATTCAGCCGGATTCTCTATTTCAAATATTTCAAATAGATTTTTGTGAAATTTTCTGAAAATCAGTAGATTGAGCGCGGCTTCTGCAAGTTCGTGGCAGAAATGAGGATTTGATTCGCCGCTCAAAAGGTTGGCAAAATCTTGGCAAATTTCGAGCAATTCCCTGTTTGTCAGTATTTTTTGTCCGTTTTCGATTCGGTCAATAATAGTTTCAATACAGAATTGATATTCTGTATTGGTATTTTCATTTATTGTTTCCATAGGCGGTTGATTCAATTTTTTTCTGAAATTTATCAACCGCTTTTTTTTACTTTTTGCTAGTGTCAACCTTTTGAATTCCGGTAATTATCGATTTCTTCCTTGCCCTCTGCGGTGAGAATATAAATATTGCCCTCTTTGTTTCCCGAAAGCCTTTTGACTTCAATCAAACCCATATCCTCCAAAGTGTAAATCGCGCTGATAAAAGTTCGGTCGGATTTGACTCCCGAACCTTCGAGAATATCCCGTTTGCGAAGCATCACTTCATTCGTGCTAAGTTCTTCTTCGGCTTGAACGAATTTCACGCTGAGATAATCCCAAATATCCCTCGTTTTCTCATTCATCTGGTCGCGCCATAACAGTTCGATTAGCTCCTTCCCGTTCTCACTGCGCACGACTATCGCGGCTTTTTGAAACTTCGTCAAGGTTCTTGTAATCGGCGTGCTGGCTTGAAAAATCCTTAAACGCCCGCTTTCTTTTGTTATTTCTTGTTCAGACCTTCTCGGTTTATTTTCGGTTATGTTTTTTGGCGTTCGAGTTTTTGTATTTAGTTCCTTTTGAGTTTCAACATAATTCGAATCATCTTGGCTGCTTTTAGATTTTTTCACGTCCGGTTTCGTTTCATTTTCAACTCCTGATTCCGACTCCAGTTTTGTGATAATCGGGCTAATCGGAGCAAAATCAACAGGCTTCGTCTTTTCGACAATTTGGCGGACGGCTTTGTTTTCCGGCTTGTTTTGCAATTCAATCACGGTTTTTCTTTTACTCATCAGACTTTAGCTCCTTTCTTCAAATTTCCGTTTCCCTTAGCTTTTTTTTCGGCGGATTTCAGCTTTTTCATAATTTCTTTGGTCAGCGTTCTGACTTGTTCAGCCGCCGTGCTGCTCGGATGCGACATTGTAACGGGCAATTTTTCAATCGGATTTCTTTCTATCGCCGTATAATCGCCAATTGACTGCTCGAATACTTCGGCGATTAATTCTGTATGCTGGTGCAAGAATGCTTTCGCTTCTTTTGCCAAGTCCGTGCGGCTTTTATACTGATTCAAAATCGTGCCGAGAATTTTTAGTTCCGGGTTAGCTTCTTCTCTAATGTTTTCGATGGTATTTGCCGTTTACTGCAATCCTTCCAACCCCATTGCTTTTGCCTGATAAACTAAAATCACATATTCGGTCGCCATTAACGCGCTTTCCTGCACCGTTCCGTCATATGGCGGCGTGTCAATAAAAATGTAGTCGTAATTTTCTTTGATCTCTTCGATTCGCTTTTTTAACGCGAGAGCCGATGTAGGCGACATTTTCTCCAGCAATTTAAGGTCTGTGCTGCCACCGATAAGGTGTAAATTCGGAACTTGTGTCTGAATTCCTGCTTCCAGCAAACTGATTTTCCTGCCCCGTTCATTTCGTTTTTCCTTGTTGATTTCTCCGAAAATTACATCACCGATGTTATATTGACAGTAATCCTCCCAAGAGCCTTTAATCATCGCATTAGTCAACGAGCATTGCGGGTCAAAATCTATCATCAAGACTTTTTTCCCAGCAATAGCGAAACCCGAAGCCAATTCGATAGTCATTGTGGTCTTTCCGACTCCACCTTTTTTATTTGCCAGTGCAATTACAGTCATCAATCTTTCTCCTGTTTAGAAAATATTTCATTTACTTACAGCGCTATTTCCCTTCAAACATTTACAATTTATATCACTATTTACCGTCATAGGTCTTTTATCGGCTATTTCAAATGTAAATTTAATGAAGGTTTTATGCGGAGTAAAGCTATTACACCTATCTTATAAATATAATAGCTTTATAGCTTATAACAAGTATAATTACTATGCAAGTAAAGATAATCGTAAAGGTAGCGGCACTATTGAAAGAAAATATAGTAGTATAAGTTCCACCAGTTTAACCCCCTGTATAGGTAGTGCAGTGGGTAGCCAAATTGAAGCAAAAAACAATTATGAAATGCTTGTATATTTTACTCCATAAATTCAATAAATTCATTTCTATTTGATTGATTTAGCCGAGAAAGCCATTGACAAATACTTAATTCAGATATGCTATGGTTGTTGAGCAGAGCATCATCAATTCCTTTGAAGCGGTAGGACCAAGAAAGCAATTTTAAGTTGGGTTTGTATTGATGCGTATTTGCGTCTTTCAAACGGGCATTTATAAAACGAGCTAATTGCCGTAAAACCTGTGGGTTTTCGGAATAATCATTGTCAAAAGCAGTAAAAAGAGGAAAAAAACGTGCCGCTTTAATAAAATCAAAATGAGAACTTGCGATTCCCCCAAGGGCAACAACATTAAAATCGGGGTAAAAGATTTGCAAAGTTTCTGATTTCAAAGCTCCTTCAGTTACCAAAATTGGTTTGGAAAAAGCAGAGAAGTTTGTCATCGGTCGGACGAAATGTAGCGGACTGCCGCAACTGATTCCGCCGCTTTTGCGGGGAGTTGAAAGCCAAAAATAACGTATTTCATTTTGGTTTTCGGACATCGCCCGTAATTGACAGGCTTGAATCATTCCTTGACCGTTGCGATAAGGTATAACCATTAGTGGGGATGAATAATTACTTTCCGTCCAGAGTTGATATTTACCGTTTGTATCCAGCCAAAAACCGGGAATTCTGCTCAGACTACTTTGAAATTTTCTGACAAATTCAGGAAATTGAAGATTAACTGATGAACGGATGAGTTTTGCAAGCTTCTGCCTTTCGCAGAAAGCTGGCGGAAGTCCACCGAAATCTTCAAAATTAAGAATTCGACGATTTCGTAATCCTTTGTGTCCGTCAACTATTGGGGGAAAATTGCTCGCGGGCGAAAACTCAATTAATTTTCGATACGCAAAATTCCTGATTTCGATTGGGGCGAGTTCTACTTTTTTCGTTGGCGGGTTTGAAGGGCAGGGAATTGGGGAATTTCCGAAAAGCGATTGTTCGTGATAGTAAACTCCCCAACCGGTGCGGCTTACGCGGTCAGCATTGTTAATAATCCGGGCGCAAAAGGATGTTTTTCCGTCCGGCGTATAACTGCACCAATCGGGCTTACCGCATATTAAACAAGTTCTTTGGCGATTAACGCGCTTATATTGATAATTCACACAATAATCTGAAAAATAATAAATTACCCATGATTGTCCACCGCTTTTTTGTTGCTTGAAAATCGGGTTGAAATTAACTGCCCGAAAAATTAATATTTCGGTTTCATTTCCTCAAGCCGCCGATCCATATCGCGGAAAAAGCCCGTCACAACCGTTGACATCATTCGTAAATGAGCAGATTCCGTCGCGGCTTTTTCGTTAATGGTTGCGGCTTCAATACGTCCATCGAAATTAAGCTGGTTCGCCTGTTTTTCCATTCCGGCAGATGTGTTGATGCCCGAAACTTGTATTCCCGCGCCTTGTTTAGCGGAATTGGAGGCAATAGTCGTTCCGGCGTTGACCGCACCGATTGTTTCATTTGCCTGACGATTAAATGCCGAGTTCATCTCATTTTGATAAGTTGTTGATGCGTCAATCTTTTGATCGGTAACATACTGCGTGTTCTGATTTTGCATTTGATAAGTATCTGTCGTTGTTCGGTTCATCGAATTGGTCGATTGTTGCAAAATATGTTGGTCTTTCATGTAATCATAAAACTCAACCCCTTTTCTAATCGGAATGTTTCCGCCGCCCGGAATTGCTTCATATTTGAGCATTCCGAAAGCCTGATTCGTCCCTTGACTGCGAAGCGCGTTTTCCTTGATACCGTCGAGAGATCGGATATTTTGCATTCCGGTATTTTCGGCTTTCATCGTGGTAATCTCCCGATTGGTTGAAGCCTGACTGCTCGAAATTCCGAAATTCCGGTTGGCATTGGCAATCATCGTTTGCGTTACCTGATTTGCCCTGATTTGTCCGAGACTGCTGACAAGTCCGCCTTCAACTCCGGCGACTGATGAAACCCGCCGGGCTTCAGTTGAAAGGTTTGAGGCTTCAAGTCCTTTTTTTGCACTCGCTTGTTCGGCATTATAAATGCCTTGGATTTGTGTGTTTTCAGCTTGACGATTAATCGCCGCGCCCGCGACAAGTCCATAAGTTTCGAGAGCCGTGCCAACCGATGAAAGCATCCAGCCCATTGAGATCTGCGACACGCCTTCAAAAACTTGTCCGCGCAAAACTCTGTAACTGAGCCAAGGCACAAGGATATAGCAAAGACACGAAACGAAAAATAAAAGCGTGACAATTAAAGCACTACTCGCCGGATCATAATTTCCGTTCGTAATTATCTGCGCCGTATTCGGGTCGAGCGTAAAAACAGTTTCGCCGTTATAAATTGAAAGCCCGATTAGCCCGATTCCGTAAGCAACATAAAGCGTTATCTCCTTGACGATGGGAAAAGCTAGCGAAAACGTCGCTACGCCCCAACAAAACGGATAAAAAATCTGGTTGGCGAACTTCTCATCAAAGCCGAACGCGGAAAGCACCGGCGCGGCGAGTTTTAAGCCGATTAAAATAAACAGTCCGGCAATTCCTAAAAACAATCCGCCGAATTTGATGATATTTTGCGAAACGACCATCAAAGTAAAAAGTCTGGTCATATCCCAACCCAAAATATTCATCTCCGAAGTTACGTCTTTAACGCTCGATTCTTTATCGAAAATAATTCCAATAAGTCCGGGTTCACCATTTGGCAGTCTTTCGGCGAGCAAGGCATTCGGGTCTTCAACAGCGAAATTTGTTTTGACATATTTCTTCATCTTTTCATCGAATTCTTTGACTAAATCCGAGTTAAAACTTTTAATCGGACGGGCGATGAATTTTCCCGTCACGGTCAACATATCAATCACAAATGGACTTGCGCCGATAATGACCATGAAAATTACACTGCGGATTCCCCAGCGTGTAAGTTGTTCAGGACTGATGCCTTTATTGTCGGAAAACCGGCGCAAAAAGCCAATGCCTAAGATAAAACTTGCAATGATCCACGCAAAGAAAATCAGCACGGGCATCGCCGGTTTGATGATGACATCGAGCAGAGATTTAAAAAGCCATTCCTGCCCGGTTTTCATCATATTTTGGATTTGCACGCTGAAACTCGGCGCAACCGGCTTCGGTGTGGTTGTCGGAGTCGGCGACGTTTGCGGTGTGGGAGTCGCTACCGGATAATTCGATTCAAACTGCTGCAAAATGGGAACGGGACTGCCATCGAGCGGCGGCATAAACGGAGAATCGGAGACTATGGTCATAATCATATCGTTGGCGGTTACGGGAACTCCGTTTATCGTTCCAATCACCGTTTGACCTTCCACACGCGGCGGTTTGACTTGTCTTCTCTGAGCAAATGTTTGGCTCGCATCAAGTAAAACCATCGCCAATAAAATTAAGGTAACAGCCATTTGAATCAAAAGTTTTTTATTCAGATTTTTCATATAATTCATCTTCAAAATAGCGCGGATACCCCAATCTTTATAAGTTGGGGATGAGCGCGTCCTCTGTCAATCCGCGGTTGTGTTTGCGCTCTTTTTGTTTCATATTTGAAACTGTGAAATTGATTGTAAATATCAAACTTAAACCACTTGAAAGCCAGCGTTCGGCTTTGCTTGAAACTTTGAAAGAAGCAAGCAAAGCAGGTGATTGGATTTCTCAAGAAGCATTTGAAAACAAGGTATTCAAACAATTCAATCTCCATAAATTGACGTATCATAACGCCAAATCTTTATTTAATTTGTCGGCACAAATGCTTGTTAGAGCGATTGCTAAAGTTGCCGACAGTTATAAAATTCAGACTGCTCAACAAACAGCCTTCAAGTCATTGGGTTCGATTGCTTACGATGACCGCATCATTTCTTTCAAAAAGTCCGACCTCGTTTCTATCTGGACAACTCAAGGGCGTTTGAGTATTCCCTTTGTAATGGGTGAATACCAACGCAAATTCTTTCAGTTTCGGAAAGGTGAAGTTGATTTGATTTACCGTAAAGGTCAATTCTTTTTGAACTGTGTTTGCGATGTTCCCGAAGATTTGCCGATTATTCCAGATGATATTTTGGGTTTGGATTTCGGTATTACGAATCTTGCTACAAGTTCGGACGGCGAATATTTTACAGGCGCGATCGTTGAAAGAATCCGTCAAAAACGATTTATTCAACGTCAAAATCTCCAACACAAAGCGTCCGAACAATCGAAAAGCGGAAAACGTCCGCGCTCTATTTATAAACTTTTGAAACGTCTTTCGGGACGTGAAAAAAGATTTCGATATGTCGAAAACCACCGCATCAGCAAAACTATTGTTTCTTTGGCTAAAGGCACAAATCGCGGAATTGCCCTTGAAAATCTCAAAGGTATTAGAACGCGAATTGAAAAACGGTTTCGTAAAAACCAAAGAGCAAAAGTTAGCGGGTGGAGTTTTAATCAACTTAAAGAAATGCTTGCATACAAAGCCAAACTGCAAGGCGTTCCCGTATATTTTGTGAATCCGAAATATACAAGCCAAACTTGCCACAAATGCGGACATTGCGAAAAAGCAAACCGCAAAAGTCAATCTGAATTTGTTTGTGTTCAATGCAATCATAGTCAAAATGCTGACATTAACGCCGCGCTGAATATTCGCGGCAAGGCAATCGTAACTTTGCCTCAAAAATCGAAAAACACGGTGTTATCAAATACTGTGTGATTACAGGTTTAAAGCCCTTGTCTTTTAAGCAGTGGATAAGTTACTCTCCGAAATAGGTCTTCACTCGCAATTAGGGAAGCTGATTGTCATAGATTTCCTGCCGCCAGACATCGTATTTTTCAAGTTCGGTCATAAACTCATCCGAAGCGCGTGTAATGCCGGTCATCATTTCGTTTGTCTGCCGAATCTCTTTGCCGAACTCGGTCATTTGCTCGATTTTTAAGCCGTATTTAACGAACTTTTCTTGTATCTTCGCTTCGAGTTCGCGCAGTTGCCCTTCCACGGTCGTAATTCGTAAATTTACCGCTAACATTTGGTCAATCAACGATTGAACGCCGTCCTGATTAGCCGGATTGCTCGTATCAATTACCCGAATCTTTTCGGCAATTTTTTCGCGTTCTTCGTAAAGTTTGGCTAAATCGAGCAGAACCATTTCGCGGTCGTAAAGCATTCTTTCGAGTTCGGAATCGAGTTTGGCAAGACGTTCGAGATTTTTGAGTTCCGCGTCTGCCCGCCGCCCGATGGAATGCCGCAGAAAATCGTCCAAATCACGTTTGTTCTGATCCATATCGAAAATTCCGTTCCTTAAGCGGCGAGAGATATTGACGATTGATTGAATCTGACTCGTTATAGTATTTTCTATTCGCCGTTTTAACTCGAAAGTGCCGCGAATCAATTTCCCAAGCTGTGCGTAAGTTGTAATAAGTTGTTTATGTCGCGTGATTTGCTCGTCAACTTTGTCTAATATGCCGCGCAAATTCGTGACCGATTCGACCATTTTCTGGTTTGACGGCGTTTTCATACATCGTGATATATTGATTGACCGTTTCCATCCAGCGCGTCGCTTCTTCGATTTTTTTTGAAAGTTGCAGCGCGTATTGCGAAGGATCAAAGACTGTCCATTGCGCTTTTGCAGGGTTGACTTCAAATCCGAGCAGTATCGAAAAAAGCAAAAGGCTCATCAAAATTTGTTTCGGAAAGCTCAAAAATTGTGATTTCATAAATTTCCTCCAATGTTTAGTTCCGCTAAATCTTCTTCAAAAAGGTTGGTTAAACCTACCGCCGTAAGCCCACGCGGATATTTGTTCGCCAGCCAACTGACGATAAAAGCCAGCGGCAAATCGGGGCGCAAATTTTCGAGCAGACGGCGGGCGTTGGCTTCGTTGGTGTCATTGGTATTCGCCCAAAGCATCGCAGGCGAAGCGTGAACTTCCGCCATCTCGATAATTTTGTCGTTGCCGCTTCCCAAAACCATCACCCATTGCGTATAACTGCCGTATTGATTGTTGATGGCGCGCACCGCAGCGATGGTTTCTTTCGATAATTCGCAGTCGTCAGCTAGCCGTTCAAAACCGCCGATTTGTTTGCCGATGATTTTCACACCGGAGTTTTTCACGAGATCAATGCCGGAAATATTCGGGCGTTCCGGTGTTCCCGTAAAATGCTCGTAGGCTTGCGAGAAAAGAATCGTCACCAAGCCTTCTTTGCGACCTGTAACGGATGCTTCCGCCATCAATTCCTGAATTGCCGGAAAGTGTTTATTGATTTCGCGCACTTCGTCGCAGATAAAGAGAATCGGCGTTTTCTGTTCTGAGTCTGATTCTTCGCCGATTTCCTGCATAATTTGGGCGGAAATTCGGAAACCGACCGATTCGCGGATTTTTTCGTCGAGAGTCGCAATAGTTGAAAGTTCAAACACATCGAACATCGAATTCGTGTCGTAATCGGGATGCGTCGGCGCATTGAGCCACGGGTCTTTGCGGTAAATGTTAAGTTTCAGATAAAGTTCATCGGCTCTCGCTTTTTGCGCCTCCGACCAGTGATAACTTTTCAGCACGTCAAGAAAATGTCCTAAAGTCGGCTGAAATTTTGGTCTGCCGCTGCCGTTTCGCGCTGCCGACATTGACTTGCAGCGTGTCTATTGTTGCAGACACAAGAATTACTCCGCTTGTCTCAAGTTTATCAGCAAACGAAACTGTTACCTTTGGAAATGTGCGCGAAATTAGAACAGGTTTTACAGACATAAAAAATCGTTAATCAAAAATCACATCGAAACTTTATCATGTGCGTTGTGCGATTGAATTCCGTGAATCAGACTCGCCCCGCCGCGAATCGCCGCCGCAAGTTGCATCGCTTCCGTCATTTGCTCCATGTTTGAACCGTTTTCCAAACAAGAATTGGTGTAGGCATCAATGCAATACGGACATTGCACGGTTACCGCAACCGCCAAACCGATCAGGGCTTTCTCGCGTTTTGATAACGCTCCTTCTTCCTGACAGGCTTGATACCACGCCATGAATTTTTCAAATAATTCTGGTTTATGTTTGGCGATATCGCCGAATTTTCCTAAATCTTCTTCGTTGTAATAGTGCATTTTCTCCTCCGAAACTTTATTTCAATAACCAGAATGTCAGACTCGCAAACACCGCCGCAAGAGGCAATGTTATCAACCACGACAGCAAAATTCCCGAAATGACTCGCATATTTGCTTGTTTGGTCAGAAGTCCGATTCCGAAAAGCGAGCCAACCGAGACGTGCGTCGTGGAAACCGGAAATCCGAACGAACTTGCGAGAATAACCAAAAACCCCGTGGCTAAATTGGCGGAAAATGCTTGTCCCGAATTCATTGAAGTAATGCCGTTACTCATTTTCTCGGCAACTTTGCGGGCGTTGATAATTCCGCCGATTGCCATTGCTAATCCGACCAAAAACCAACCGGATTTAAGGTTGAAAAATTGAACAACTAAAAGAAGTGCAGCAATTTTCGGTGTATCATTCAAACCGCGTGCAAAACTGACGATGCCTGCACTTAAGAAATGTCCCGCATCCACTACTTTTTGAAAAGAGATTCCGAAAAACTCGCCTTCATATCGCTGAACACAGTCGGCTGTTTTGGCAATTGTCAGCATTGTATTGGCTCCACTTGACTGAAAAGCCAACGTATTTCCGGCAATCGCTATCGGCACAAATTCATTGCCGATACAAACACATGTTTCTTCGGTAATTTCGGTTTTCTTTCGGAAAAAATGAGCCAGACTATAAAGCAAAATCGAAATACCAACCGCCAAGACCGGACTCAATAAAAGCGGAATAAGAAAACCTTTTTGCAAGGAGGCAAAATTAACATCTCCACCAACGGCAACCAAACCGGCACCAAGTATTGCTCCGGTTAAACCGTGAGTTGTCGAAATTGGAAAACCGGTAAATGTGGCGACGATCACTGTTGCTCCCGCTCCGAGGGCGACCGCAAACAGAAAAGTTTCCGAACCTGCCAAATCATTCGGGACAATTCCCTTCCCGGAAAATTTTTCGAGCAGTCCATTCGCCACAAAAAATGAAACAACCGATCCAAGCAGAGTCGTCAAAGTCGCCCACCAAAGTGCCGTTCGATAACTCGCAGTTTTGCTTCCGTAAATCGAGGCGACTCCTTTGAAATTATCGTTGGCGCCATTCGAATAAGCGAGAAAAAGAATTGCCGCAATGAGTAAAATTGACATTTAACTTGTTTTTCCTAACAGCAACCTTCAGTCGAGCAAAGTTCGTTGGAAACATCGGTTATGTCGTAATTCATTCCTTTCGTTTCCCGTGGATCACGTTTGACGGAACGCTTGCAATCAAATGATTTAGCGTCAATCTCCGCGATTTCTTCCATTGGATTGACGGCGATTATTTGTTCTGCATAAGGCTCGCGTTTGTAAATTTCAAACGTCTTTTTACAGACCGCCATTCGCTGTCCGCGCTCTAAAATATGTCCGTCATCGTCAATGACACGCTTCCAGGGTCCTTTGTAAATCACGGCTTGATTATGTTCCCAACACGTCCCTTGCTTGCCTTTGTAAGCAATCACAGTAATCGCCCGAAACTCAATACCTTCAACAATTCGCCACGGCTTTTCATCGCGTTTGACGATTTCTATTCCGTAAAAACCAGCCCGATCAAAAGCCGCAATAAAATCATCCTCACGATATGCACCGGAAATACAGCCTGACCACAATTCAGGATTTATCTGCAAATGTTGCGGAACGTTTTCATCGGCAACAATGTCGGAAATTACGACACGTCCGCCTTTTTTGACAACGCGAAAGATTTCTTGAAAAAGTTGCTCTTTATCTTCCGGTTTGACCAAATTTAATACGCAATTTGAAAGCACAATATCAAACGTATCGTCTGCAATCAATGGTTTTTCCACTTTGGTTTTGTTCACAAATGATTCGTAAGCAAAAAAATCATCGGCAGTTTTAATCGGATTTTTCCGCAGATATTCGTCAACCAAATTCAAATCAAGCCGTAAGTCCTGAATCTTCCCGTAACGAAATTCAGTGTTGCAGTAACCGATTTTCTCCGCCATTTCGCTTCGATATTTATTGGCTAAATCAAGCATTTCGAGGTTTGTATCAACGCCGATAACCGTGCCGCTTTGACCAACAATCTGCGAGGCAATATCACTAGCGTTGCGTTAAGCAACAATACTGTTCTTTGAAATTATTGTAAATAAGTAGCTTACGGCCATTTCTGAGTTAAACGATTTGAAATTGTTCGAGATTTGTCGGATTCCTTACTATCAGGGAGATCGATATGAACG
>JBGSWK010000014.1:0-73731 GCA_041752475.1 Pyrinomonadaceae bacterium
GTGCCGTTGTTCACCACCGTACCGTTCGACCCGTTGGCCGCGCCGGTGATGACCAGCGTCCCGCCGTCCGTGTCCGTGTCGTTCGCGAGCACGTCGATGACGTTGTTGACCGAGTCCTCGGCCACCGTCGCCGCGTCGTCGACCGCGTCCGGCGGCACGTTCGTGCCAACGACCGTCACCGTCACGGTAGCGGTATCGGTGCCGCCGTTGCCGTCGCTGATCGTGTAGGTAAAGGTGTCTATTCCTCTAAATCCCGAGTTCGGCGAGTAGCTAAGATTTGCGCCGTTGTTGACGACGGTCCCGTTCGAGCCGTTGGTCGCCGCCGTGATCGAAAGCGGATCTCCGTCCACGTCGGTGTCGTTCGCCAGTACGTCGATCAGGTTGTTCGAACTTTCTGCGGAGACCGACGCCGAATCATCGACTGCGTCGGGAGCGCGGTTGCCCTGACCCGCGGGGCAGCCGATCACAAGATTCTTGATAAGGAATTCGTCGTTGCTCTCAAACAGCTTTCCGCCGATGATAAGCACGTTCCCGGCCACATCCCCGGCATTGAAATCCGCGGTACGATTTTGATTTCCGCCGTCATTGCCCTCGAAAACGAATGGCGTCCTGATGAAATCGATGAACTCCTGTCTGGTCATCGGCCTCTCCGCGGGGATCGTCCCGATGAAGAGCGTGATGTCGCTGTCTGTCCGCACTTCGTTGAGAAATGCCTTGTCGAAGATCACTCCCGTGTCGAACTTGAAAACCACATAGTTGTTAGAACCGCTTTTATTATCGACCTTGTTTTTGTTGCTTCCGCCGTTTCCCTCGGTATTGTCGGTGACGCCCAGGCCGCCCGGATACAATCCCAAGTAGGCTTCGTCGATATCGAGAAACTTGCTGCTGAAAGCTTTCACAGATGCGGTGATTCCGTTTTGGGTGAACGTCAGGACATTTCCGTCGGGCCCGTCCTTGGGAGCGTTGCCCGAGAACTCGAACGTCGTCGGAGCGCAGGGTGGTGTCGGACTCGGGGAGGGCGTAGGGCTTGGCGAGGGTGTTGCGGTCGGGCTCGGAGTCGGTGTCGCCGTCGGTGTCGGTACCGGACAACGTGCGGAACTAGATTTGGCACTCACCGTCCTTGTCCGACCGTCGGGCCCTTTCAGGCTCCACTTGATCTCGCTCCCGTTGAACGGAACTTCGAATGCATCGTAGACCCTACCGGGCAGAAAAGTGGTCTCCTGGCCGCGATTCGAAGGATTCGGGCTGAACTTATTATTCGAACCAACCGGAATTGTCGTTGAGACGGAATTCTGATTATCGTATCCGAAACGCGCAACGTAATTGTTGCCGCTGATTCTTTCAACGCACTCCAATATGGGGACTACTGCCCCCCTCGCACTTTCTTCCGACGCAACAGTGCGGCGCGAAGACGCCAAGACCGGTGCAACGGTGTTGGTCAATATAATTGCGTACAATAACGTCATCGACAATATCTTTTTCATTGTCCCGTGCTTCTTAATACTCATTAACCCACACTCCTTAAAAGCTCTTCTGCGCTTACTGGTTGTTAAATTCTTATGTTTACCGGGCACTGCCGCTTTCGCCGCCGCCGCTGGTTAACGTTAACCGCTGACCTGTTTTTCTTTTCTTTATGATCCTCAAGACCCGCTTCATGGTGTTTCCCGACCCGCGGGCGATCTTGCTTCGAATCGTTATTTGAAACAATCGACACACCTCCGGCCTGCCGCGCCCGATCGAGCTTCGCGGCGTTTCGCGTGCGATTTTAGTTTTTGAATTCTACGGCCCCGAAAACCGCTTCGGGGCCGATGCGGATACGTCCCCGCCTTGCGGAGCGTCATCCGCTCTAACCAATGTCAAAACAAAACGTTTGAAGTAGACAATTTCGCCTTTACTGAGATGACGCCCGCCGAGACGAAAACTGACGGAACCTCGGTTTAGTTAAGATTCATTTAAGACCTAGAGCGCCCCGGCGACGCGCCGGCCGCAAGACTCAGCGTCGCCTTCCCTTTGACCGACCTGCCGCGCCGGCGCAGAGTTTCAAGCGGATCGCGCTGATCAAGGGGCGGCAATCCGACGATTTTGTTGACCAACTCTAAACAATCGCGACAGCTGACAAAATGCGCCGCAAGTCTACGGTGCACCGGAGTCGGCCGGGTTGCGTACGAAATCCGATAGGCTTCGAAACTCAGGCAATCGCCGTCACCAAAGCCGAATATCTGCTGTCGAATCCAAAAGATGAAGTCCTCGTCGCCTGCACCGCTGTAAGCAGTCTCCAAACCGCTTTTAGAAGAGTCGGCTACCGAGCCGGACGCATCTTCGCGGAAGTCCGCGAACTCCCTTTCAAATCCGACCAGCCGGACGTCGATCGCATTGCGGTTTCTTTGTAGAAGCAATGCGATCTCGTCGATGTAGTAGCCGTGAAAGTACCGAAGCAACAAGATGCTGCCCAGAATCGAGCGCGATTTTCGTCGGCAAGCGTAGCGGAGAACGGCAAACAGCGAGTCACGGATCTTTATTATCTGCCGGGGGTCCTCGGTTACAAGGCCGTCATCGATCAACTCCATCTTGAATCGCGCATCCCGCCGCAGTTTCGAGCGATAGGCATTCCGGACGGCGACATGAAAATAAGCCTCGACGTTCTTTAGGTCAGTCAAGACGACGTTCTGTTCCCGGAGGCTTACGTAAACCTCGTGGACAAGATCTTCAGCCAATGCAGCATCGTTCGAGGTGATCTTGAGGGCCCAACGGCGCAAGGATTCGTAGCACGCCTCGAACGCTCGATCAACGCGTACACCTCCGTCCGTCTGATTTGCGATCATTTGCATATGCGGCTTGGTGTTTAGTTTTTTGAGATTAAGGAAGGACTTTATTGTACGGAGGTTACATATGGCTTACCCGCGTCTTAAGAAATACTTAAGAAAACGTTACATCTATCGAGGGTGTTGCGGCCAAGGTCGAGAATTTGGGGGATTGCTTGCTGTAGCGAAGGCTCGCGTATTTTTTGTTGTGCAGACCAAATGACATGGCATCGGTGACCGCGCGACAGGTCGCCGTTTTCGACAATCGCCGAAAAAAATCGGGGCCTGTGTGCGGCGCCGTTTGTTCGACGAATTTAAGTGCGCGAAGTTCGTTTTGGTTTTGGCGGGCTTCTTAACGGGTATTGTCGAAGAAGTGGAGCGTGGCTGTATCTGAAGCGCGCGAGGATTATTCGCCGACTTGCGGGGCGTTTGTTCCGAAACGAATAAAGGCCGAGCGACTCTGCGCTCGGCCTTTAACATAAAATGTGATTACCGCCTAAACCGACAAGATCTCGGTCGAGGTTGCGTTCCTGATCACCGCAAGTTGCGGCTTTTTCGGCTTGTTGGTGTTGTTATTGTTGTTTCCCGGGTTGTCGCGCGGCTTGTTTTTGTCCGGCGGTTCGATCTTCACGTCCGGTTTCGGCGGACGCTTGTTGTCGTTGTCCTGTTTCTGGGCCATCGCCGCGAACGAAAATGCGATCGTGCAGAGGGCCAAGAGTAAAATTCGCTTCAAAAGTTTCATCATCATACCTCTTTCCTACTTCGGGGGCCTTTCGGGGAAAGATGCCGCGATTATCGTTGCAATCGCGATGCCACACGGCCTTTAGACTCATTTTTCCTCGAAATAGTCGGAAATCCCGACAACGGTAGTATGATTCGCGCTGGCATATTTACGTTTTCCGTAATTTTTATACGAAATCGTGAACGGATTTTCAGTAAACCTGCATTTCAGGATTCGCGTCGGCCTGAAATTCCTGACGTTTCGGAGCCTTGAATTTTCGCCGGAGACGCTTTTCCTTGCGCAACAACAACGGCAGAGTCCAGTTGGCGATGCGCATCCGCCGGAGGCTCGAGATCGGGTCGACGAGATGCGAATCCGGCAGCGCCGCGCCCGATTCCTTCATCACCAATCCGAGCGGGAGTTCCATCTCGTCCTGAAGTCCGATCATCTTCGCCAGCAGTTTGGCCGCCGGCGTGATCAGGGGTCCGACGCCGTAACGCACCTGCTGCGTGCCGAATACGTATATGTTCTTGTAATCCGCCAAAACGCATCCGGCGTAAACCTCGGCGATGTTGCCGTTCCTGACCGGGACCAGCCCTTCGGGAAGGAACGGAAAACTGACGTAAAACCCGGTCGCGCAGACGATCGTGTCGACCTCGACCGATTCACCGCTCGTAAAATGTACCGTTTTGCCGTCGAAACTCTCGATGTCGCCGTGCGGTTTGATCCTGCCGTGCTTCAGATAATGCAAAAGCTCGCTTGAAACCGTCGGATGGTGCTCGAAAAGCTTGTGGTCGGGGTGCGGCAGCCCGTAATCCTCGTAGTTTCCGACGACGACCTTGAGAAACGCCTTGAGAATCAGGCGCTGCACGAAAACCGGCAGATAGAGCGCCCACGATTCGGCGCTCGGCTGTCCGAAAAGCGTCTTCGGCAGAAACCAATAGCCGCGGCGAAGACTGAGATGCGCCTCCGACCCGACCCGCGCCGCCTCGGACACGACGTCGCACGCCGAATTTCCGCCGCCGATGACAAGCACGCGCTTGCCCGCGAGCTGATCCGTCTTCTTGTAATCCTTCGAATGCATCCACTCGCCGGCAAACTCGCCCGGATAATCGGGAAAGCGCCGATCCCAGTGATGTCCGTTGCAAACGACGACGCCCTTGTAGACGCGCTTCTCCGCGCCGTTCGGGCCGTTGACCTCCGTCTCCCAACTGCCGTCATCGCGCGGCAGGCACATTACGGCCTTCGTATTGAATTCGATATTCTCGCGCAGTCCGAAGGTGTCCGTGTAGAGGCTGTAATAGTCGCTCATCTGCCGTTGGCTCGGGAAATCGGGATAAGCCGACGGCATCGGAAAGTCGGCGTATTCGGTCGTTTTGCGCGAAGAAATGATGTGCGCCGTCTCGTAAACCCCGTGAAACCAGTTGCCGCCGACCTCGCGGTCGGCCTCGACCTGCTCGTACGCGATCCCGGATTCTTTGAACGCTTTCGCAACGCCCAGCCCGCACGGTCCGGCGCCGATGATCAGGAATTTGTCGGAATGATTTTGCATAACTTTTTTCGGGCCGATTTTTGTGACAGTATATTAGAAATTCGGCGAAAACGAAATCAATTATGAACGACAAAATAAGGCAGATCCTCGTTATCGCGGCGACCCTTGCAACGCTCGTCTTCAACTGGCTCGCCGCGACCGGCGTGCTCGGCGGAGTGGCGACAAACGCCGTGTCCGACAATTACCCGACGCGGATCACGCCGGCCGGATACGCGTTCGCCATCTGGAGTTTGATCTACTTCGGACTGATCGCCTTCAGCATTTACCAGGCCCTGCCGCGGAACGCCGAAAAATTTCGAGCGCTGCGGACGCTCTATATCGTGTCGAGCGTTCTCAATTGCGCCTGGCTCTATTTCTGGCATCAGGAAGCGCTGATAGTATGTTTGGTCGTCATCGCGCTGCTCCTCGGGGTGCTCCTCGTGATCAACCGGCAGTTGGTCAAAACCGATACTTCAGGCGATTATTGGTTGGTCAAGGCGCCTTTCGGTATCTATGCCGGCTGGGTCACGGCCGCGACGCTCGTCAACGCGATGATCGTCCTCGTCTATCTGAAGCTTCCGGTGGCGGACGCGACCTGGCTCGGCGTCGTTTTTGTTTTCGCCGCGGCGGCCTGCGGCATCGCGGTTCGAATTCTCCTGACGAGCTACTTTTATCCGCTCGCGATCGCCTGGGCGCTGACGGCCATCGCCGTCAAGCAAAGCGGAGCGACGGCGATCGTCGTCAGTTGCGCGGTCGGAGTCATCGCCTGTCTGCTTGCGGCAGTGAGCTTTGTGATGGGTCAGCCGCCCTCGACCAGGGAATCGTGATCCGTGATCGGTCACAACACGCCCTCCATCAGTTGCTGCGACCTTGCTCCGCCAAAAACAAATGAACGACGGCAAGATATGCGTTTCGGTTTGCGCCGAAGACGCGGATGAACTCAAACGGCAGATCGAACGCGCCACGGCCGTCGCGGACGTCGTCGAGGTGCGGGTCGACTGTCTGAAATCCGTCGAACCGGACGAACTCCGCGCCGTGCTTGCTGAGTTTCGCGGCAGTTTCGGCGGCAAGCTGCTGGCGACCTTCCGGCCGTCGAACGGCGGTCAGGGCGGACGCCGCGAAATGTCCCGCAAAGAACGCATCGGATTCTGGCGGAGTTTCGAAGGTGCCGCCGACTGGGCCGATATCGAGTTCGATCTTGATTTTCCAGAAGGCCGGCGGAACATCCGTGCCGGGTTTGAACGCCTCATTTGGTCGTTTCACGAATTCGACGCCGTTCCAGCCGAGATCAACCTCGAACCGGTTTACCAAAAACTCAAACTACTGACCCTCGATGAATGGATCGATCGTCCGCCGGATGTCCTCAAGATCGCGGTCCGGACGGAAGACATCACCGACTCGATTCCGATCTGGAAGCTTCTGAAAAGGTCGGCCGCCGAAGGACGTCCTCTGATCCCGATCGCGATGGGCGAGACCGGAAAATGGACGCGTATACTCGGCGGCGCGCACGGCGCGTTTATGACCTACGCGGCGCTCGATTCCGGCCGCGAAACGGCGCCGGGCCAGATCTCCGCCGGCGACCTCCGCGAGGTTTACCGCGTCGGCGAACTCGACGCCGACACGGCGGTTTACGGAATCATCGGCGGCAATACGAGTTACTCGATGTCGCCGTACATACATAATGCGGCGTTCCGGGCGAACGGCCTGAACGCGGTCTTTGTCCCCTTGCAGGTCGCCGACCTCGACGCTTTCGTCGGGAGAATGGTTCGCCGCGAAACGCGCGAGGTGGAGCTTAATTTCAGAGCGTTCGCGGTGACGATCCCGCACAAGGAATCGATCATCCGGCACCTCGACGAGATCGACGAAACGGCCCGGAAGATCGGCGCTGTAAACACGGTGAAGATCGTCGGCGACAAACTGGTCGGGTACAACACGGACGCCGACGGATTTATCAAGCCGCTGCGCAACGCCTTCGGCGATCTGAAATCGTCCGGCGTTGCCGTCTTCGGATCGGGCGGCGCCGCCCGCGCGTGTGTTTACGCGCTTGTCACTGAGGGCGCGACGGTCACGATCTTTGCACGCAACACGGCGAAAGCGAAACAACTCGCCGAAGAATTCGGAGCACGGATCGCCGTTCCCGGATCGCGGAGCGGAAGTTTTGATATCGTCGTCAACACGACGCCGCTCGGCACCACCGGAACGCTTGAAGACCTGTCGGCCGCCGCCGCCGATATACTCCGCGACGCGCGATTGGCGTACGATCTGGTCTATAATCCATTCGAGACGCGGTTTCTGCGCGAGGCCAAGGCAGCCGGACTGAAAACGGTCGGCGGGTTCGAAATGCTGATCGCGCAGGCGGCGCGCCAGCAAGAGATCTGGACCGGACTCGCCGCTCCGGCCGAAGAAATGCGCGGCGCGGCGCTAAAACGCCTGCAACCTTGAAAACGATGAAGATCGAAGCTTTGAATTGTCCGAATTGCGGCGGGAACGTCACTTCCGACAGCAGCTTTTGCCGTTTCTGCGGCTCGCGCCTGAAAACCGCGGCCTGCGTCAAATGTCTCGGACTGATGTTCGTCGGCGCAAAACACTGCTCGCATTGCGGCGAGGCAGTCGCCGAGATCGCCGCCGCAGAACGCAAACTGGGAGATTGCCCGCGATGCAAGACGGAACTCCACACGTTCGCGGTCGAGGGACTGGAACTCGGAGAATGCGAACGCTGCAGCGGAATGTGGATCGACGTTCCGACATTCGAACGCGTCTGCGCCGACCAGGAAAAACAGGCGGCCGTTTTGCGCTCGATCAAACCGGCGACCACGGCGCCGGCGGCGAAGATTCAATACGTTCCGTGCCCGGAATGCCGCAACTTGATGAACCGCAGCAACTTCGCGCGTTCGTCCGGAGTGATCATCGACACCTGCCGACGGCACGGTGTCTGGTGCGATGCGGACGAATTGCCGAAGATAATCGAGTTTATCCGCAATGGCGGGATCGACCAGCAGCGCGACAAGGAAAAGAAACAGCTCGAAGAGCAGCGGCGCGAACTCATCGACCGCGAACGTGCGGCGCTCCGCGATTCCCGCGTATCGGCAGCGGAGTATCGTTCGCCCGTTGCGGGTTTCATTCGTCAACTGTTCGACTAAAAGATGTACGAGAGATACAGCCGCCAGATACTTTTCCGCGAGATCGGCGCCGACGGCCAGCGACGGCTCGGCGAGGCGCGCGTGCTTGTCGTCGGAGCCGGCGCACTCGGCGCGGCTCACGCCGAAACTCTTGCCCGGGCCGGAGTCGGGTTTCTGCGGATCGTCGATCGTGACTTCGTCGAGTTCTCGAACCTGCAGCGGCAGTCGCTCTACTCCGAATCCGATGCGCGCGAGCGTCTGCCGAAAGCGATCGCGGCGAAGAACCGCCTGACCGAGATCAACTCGGACATCGAGATCGAGGCGGCTGTCGCCGACATCAATCACACGAACATCGAGGGCCTTTTGAAAGACGTCGATCTTGCCGTCGACGGCACCGACAATTTCCAGATCCGATATCTGCTGAACGATGCGGCGGTCAAACTCGGGAAGCCGTGGATCTACGGCGCGGCGGTTTCGTCGTACGGGACCTCGATGACGATCCGTCCGACCGTCACGCCCTGCCTCCGCTGCATCTTCGAAGAAATACCGGCGGCCGGAAGCGCGCCGACGTGCGACACGGCCGGCGTCATCCAGCCGATCATCGCCAGCATCTCGGCGATTCAGACGACGGAGGCGATCAAACTGCTCACCGGTCGACCGGATCGGCTTCACGGTTCGCTGCTCCAGGTGGACATCTGGCAGAACGACTGGCGAAAGATCAAGCTCGGTGCGCCGAACGACGACTGCGAGTGTTGCGCGAAACGCAACTTCGAATTTCTTGACGCGGCCGAAAGCGAGTTTTTCACGACGCTTTGCGGCCGCGACGCCGTCCAGATCCGTCCGCCGAACGCCGCCGCGATCGATCTCGAATCGCTTGCCGAAAGACTGGGTGTTCTCGGCGACGTAAAACGAAACGAATATCTCGTCCGCTTCACGGCCGACTCGTTCGAGATCACCGTCTTTCGCGACGCTCGCGCGATCATCAAAGGCACGGACGACGTCAGCGAGGCGCGGGGCATTTATGCGAAATACATCGGATCGTAGGATCGTGGATTTTTGGGTTCGTCGGGCCATCGAATCCCGAAGCCGGTAACATCGACGTGAAATCGTGTAATCTTGAAACTTGGAATCTTCAAATCAAATGAGCAAAAAGGTCATAATCATCGGCGGCGGCTTCGGCGGGTTGCAGGCCGCCAAGGCGCTTGCCGGCAAACCGGTCGAGGTGACGCTCATCGACCGCAAAAACCATCACACGTTCCAGCCGCTGCTTTATCAGGTCGCGACCGCCGTGCTCTCGCCGGGCGAGATCGCGTCGCCGATCCGGCGAATTTTGCACAAGGCGAAGAACGTCGAGGTGATCCTCGGCGAGGTCACCGGATTCGATCTCGATGCAAAGCTCGTCAAACTATATGACGGATCCGAGATCTCTTTCGATTATCTGATCGTCGCCGCAGGCGCGCGGCATTCGTACTTCGGGAACGATCACTGGGAGAAATTCGCCCCGGGACTCAAAACCCTCGAAGATGCGCTCGAGATCCGGCGCCGCGTGCTGCTCGCTTTCGAACTTGCCGAACGGAACGCGTACCTGACCGGCGTCAAAAAGCACCTGAATTTCGTCGTCGTCGGTGCCGGCGCGACGGGTGTCGAGGTCGCCGGCGCGATCGCCGGCATCGCGCGCGAGGCCTTGGCGAACGACTTTAACCTGATCGACACGCGGCGCGCCCTGGTGACGCTGTTCGAAGGCGGAGACCGCGTGCTCAACGCCTTTTCGCCGGGACTCTCGGGAAAGGCGCAAGAACAGCTCGAGGACCTCGGTGTCGAGGTCTATCTGAACAGTATGGTTACTGAAGTCGAGGACGGCCGGATCATGGTCAACGGGAAATGGATCGACTGCGATGTCGCGGTTTGGGCGACCGGCGTTGCCGCTTCCCCGCTCGGGAAACTGCTCGGCGCCGACACCGACCGCGCCGGCCGCGTGAAGATCAAGAACGATCTGTCGCTTCCCGATCAGCCGAACGTCTTCGTCATCGGCGATATGGTCAACTTGAACCAGGCGGACGGAAAACCCATTCCGGGCGTTGCGCCAGCAGCGATGCAAATGGCCGATCTCGCCGCCCGGAACATCCTCAACGACCTCAAGAACAAGCCGCGCGGCGACTTCGAATACCGCGACAAGGGTTCGATGGCGACCATCGGCAAGAGTCGCGCGATCGCCGAAAAGGGCGCGATCAAGCTTTCGGGTTTCATCGCGTGGCTTGCGTGGCTGTTCGTCCATCTCATAACGCTCATCGGATTTCGCAACCGCATTTACGTGCTTTCGAGCTGGTTCTGGGCCTACCTGACGCGTGAACGCAATGCACGGCTGATCACCGGCGACGCCGAGGAACTCGGGATCCCAAAATCATTTGAAAAACCCGAACAAGGCTGAACAATTGCTTCGACAATCCGATCCGACTGTGTAAAATAGCTGAAAAAAACTCGGAGGTTTTCTCATGTTTGAACAATACAACGCCGATGCGACTGCGGTCGGTGCATTCGATCAGGATGAACTGCAGGCGAAGGTCAACAGCGGCGCAAACTGGTTTTTCTGGATCGCCGGACTTTCGCTCGTCAACTCGATGGTAATGTTCTTTGAAGGCAACTGGAGTTTCGCCATTGGTTTGGGCGTCACCCAGATCTTCGACGCCTTTGCGAATGTCGCCGTCCAGAATGGCGTCGCGGGTTGGGTCAAACTGGCCGCGCTCACGGCCGACATCCTGGTTATTTGCATATTCATCGGATTCGGTTTTCTCGGCCGTGCGCGCTACGTTTGGGCGTTTATCGTCGGGATGGTGCTGTTCGCGCTCGACAGCGTGATCTTTATTCTTGCCGTCGACATTCTCGGGATAATAATTCACGCAGTGGCGCTCTTTTTCCTTTTCGGCGGAATGATGGCCGCCCGAAAACTCAACGCCGATGCGGCGGGCGCGCCGATGCTCTCGCAGTAAAATCGTTGAGATTGACATCCCGGAGCGGTCGGTCGAATTCGGCCGACCGTTCGTGCGTTTCAACCTGATTTTTGGTAATACTTAACAAATTTAGTTTTTTGTCACAACGAATGAAACAATATCTGCTTTTCGCCCTTTTTCTTTTCACGACAACCACCACCGCATTTGCCGCCGAACCGCTGGTTTGGTCGGTAAATTCCCGTTCCGACGTTTTGCGCGGCGACGCGCGCGGCGTTTCGATCGATTCGAACGGCACGCTTTCGCTCGCGCCGAAGCTGACCGAGGCCTTTAAGACCGACCAGCCGTACGTCTGGTCGAGCGCGGTCGACTCAGCCGGGAACTTTTATCTCGGAACCGGCGCCGACGGCAAAGTCTTCAAGGTTGACGCAACCGGCAAAGGCGCACCTTTCGCGAACCTCGGCGAGTTGAACGTTTCTGCCCTGGCGATCGGAAAGTCGGGCGAGATATTCGCCGCGACATCGCCCGACGGCAAGGTTTACCGGCTCGACGCTTCGGGCAAGGAGTCGGTCTTTTTCGACCCGAAAGAAAAGTACATTTGGGCGCTGGCAACGATGGCCGACGGCAGCCTCGCGGTCGCCACCGGCGAGAACGGCAAGATCTTCAAGGTGCGAAGCGCCGGTGCGGGGGCCGACGCGTCGCTGCTTTTTGATATGAGCGAAACGCACATTATCTCGCTCGCCGCGGACAAATCCGGGAATCTCTTCGCCGGAACCGATTCTAACGGACTGGTTTTGCGGTTCGGCCCGGACGGCAAACCCTTCGCGCTGCTCGATTCAGCGCTCCGTGAAATTCACGAACTCGCCGTCGGCCCCGACGGTTCGGTGTACGCCCTCGCGCTGAGCGAGTCGTTGACGGCAAAGGTCGAAACGACGCCGGCGACGGCATCAACGGAATCGAAACCCGTGACGGTCGAACGTCCGTCCGCGACACCGGCCGAGGCGCCGAAAAGCCGTTATGATCTTTCGGCGGCCAAATCCGCGGTTTACCGGATCCTTCCCGACGGCGGCAGCGACGTTCTTTGGGCCTCGCCGACATTCGGGGCGTTCGCGCTCTACGCTCATCAGACAGGCAACGGCGTGCTCATCGGAACTTCCGACAAGGGCCGGATCTACAGCGTCCGCAATGACGGCAGCGAAACGCTCGTCGCGCAGACCGACGAGGGGCAGATTTCAACGATTCGCACGGACGGACGAAACCTGTTCGCGACGTCGAGCAATCAAGGCAAGCTTTACCGGATCGGCGCGGAGACAAACGCCGAAGGGACCTACGATTCCGCGGTTCTGGACGCCAAGGCTTCATCGACCTGGGGACGGATCTGGTGGCGCTCCACCGGCGGCGTGACCTTGCAGACGCGGAGCGGCAACACCGACCGGCCGGACGAGACCTGGAGCGCGTGGAGCGCCCCGGCATCGGATCAGCGCGGCGCGCAGATCACGAGTCCGAAGGCCAAGTTTCTTCAGTGGCGGGCAGTCTTCAGAAATGCCGGCGTCCTGAACGAGGTCAACGTATCGTTCCTCGGCCGCAACATCGCCCCTGAAATAACTTCGATCCAGGTTCTCGCGACCAACGTCGGACTGGCGCCGAACCCGGCGATGCAGCTCGACCCGAACATCGAATTGTCGGGAATGGACCCGTTGCTTTTTGGAGTCCAGATCGTCCCGGTCGCTCCCCGGAGGATCTATCAGCGCGGCGCGCGGGCCCTGCAATGGACCGCCGAAGACCGCAACGGCGACAATGTGGTTTACGACGTATATTACAAAGAGGCCGGCGAGGCGAACTTCAAACTTTTGAAACGCGACATCGCCGAGAATTTCTATACCATCGACGGGCAATCGCTCGCGGATGGCCGTTATGTGTTCCGCGTCGTCGTCAAGGATTCGCCCTCGAATCCGGCGGGTCAGGAACTTTCCGGCGAGGGTACGAGCGAACCGTTCGATATCGATAACACGGCACCGGTGGTGACGGCGGTCGGCGCTCCGACCTTGGCCGGAGAGAAGGCGCGCGTCGTATTCGACGCTTCCGACGCCGCGAGCTATGTCAGCCGCGCCGAATACAGCGTGAGCGGCGGCGAGTGGCGGGCGGTTTACGCTGACGACGGCATTTCCGACGGTCCGAAGGAACGCTACTCGTTTGAGATCCCGGTGACGGCAGGCGAAACGGCGGTGATCCTCCGTGCTTTCGACGCCAACGGCAACTCGGGAAGCGCCCGGATGGTCGTTCGAAAATAGGTTGTCCAGTTATGAGTGCAACACGCGGGCGGTGTCGGCCTTTTGCGTCAAGACCCGAACAAGTAATTGATAATTGATAATTGATGATTGAAAATTGAAAAGACCGTTCCGAAATTCCTATGTCTTTAACCAGTAACAGTGTTGTTGTGATCACCGGCGCGGCGTCGGGGATAGGCCGCGCGCTGGCGGTTCGATTCTCCCGGGAGAGCGTTGCCGGGATCGCGATCTGCGACGTCGATGAAGCCGGACTCGCCGAAACGGCCGGACTGGCGAACGGCCCGGTCCCGATCTCTGCCCACGTCGTCGATACGTCGAAACTTGATCAGATCGAACGATTCCGCGACGAAGTTTTGGCGAAACACGGACGCGCGACGCATCTCATCAACAACGCCGGTGTCGGCCTCCTCGGAACCTTCGAACAGATCTCGATCGAAGACTTCGAATGGCTGATGGGAATCAACTTCTGGGGCGTCGTTTACGGCTGCAGGGTCTTTCTGCCCGTTTTCAAGGAGCAGGAATCGGCGCATATCGTCAATATCTCAAGCGTTTTCGGACTGGTCGCGCCGCCCGAGCAGACGGCATACTGTTCGTCGAAATTCGCCGTTCGCGGCTTTACCGAATCGCTCCGGCACGAACTCGAGGAAACTCACATCCGCGTTTCCACCGTCCACCCCGGCGGGATCAAGACCAACATCGCGCGAAATTCGAGAATCGGGCAGGACACGCCCGAGGAATTCAAGGATCAGGGGGTGAAGTTTTTCGACAAAGTCGCGCAGACGACGCCCGAACAGGCTGCGGAAACGATCGTCCGGGGCATTAAGAATGAAAATCCGCGAATTCTGATCGGAAAGGACGCGCACGCCATAAATATCGTCTCCAGGCTCTTTCCGCGTCTCTACCTGCGCGTCATCGAACGCATTTCAGGGCATCGGCTCGATCTTCGGCAAAAAAGTTGATACAGAAAAGGCGCGGATTTGATCTTTCGACAGCCGGTCATTTCTTGGGGAGCGTCATTGTTTCGCCCTCGGTGTCCATCGACAGATGACGCGTCGTGTCTTCGACGACGCTCGGCGGAACAAGATCGCCGGTCTTAAACGCCGTCTCGGGCTGAATAAAAGCGGTTTGCGCCGGCGGAAGCGACGCGTTTTCGGACCTTCCTGAAAGCTGTCCTTGGTTGCCTGCGGCGGCGACGCCGGACGCAAGGCGCCTTTCGAGCCGCCGGCCGCGAACCATGCTCGAAATCCCGCTGGACAGGAAAGTGAATGCCGGAAAAAGCATCGCCCACCACCAGGTGTTGCCGCCGGCGACGTTTGTCGTGAAAAGCACGAACGAAATGATCAAAAAACCGGCGCCGAAGACGGTCTGCCGAACGCCCGCGCTCCACGCCTCGTCCGGATCGGTTCGGAGACGCCGTCTTCGCGCGCTCCTCGAATCATCGCCGAACGCTTCGGTGATCAAATCGCGGCGGTCGCCGCTCAGTGCCTGCGAAACGACGCTCAGGTCGGCGCCGCAACTCCGGCAAAACTTCCCTGACTCCGGGTTTTTAGTTCCACATTTCGGGCAAAACATAATGGTCAATTGATAATTCGGTGCAGTCGCAGCGCCGGATCCTACGAACTCATGATTTCCTTTGTCTGACGGCCTCGAAGAGAATTACGCCGGCTGCGACCGAAACGTTCAGAGATTCGATCTTTCCGTTCATCGGGATTTTGACAAGCGCATCGCAGTTCTCTGCGACCAACCGGTGAAGCCCCTTCCCTTCGCTGCCGAGAACCAGCGCGGTCGGCCGCTTCCAGTCCCAATCCGCGTAACTTCCCCCGGCATCGCCGCTTGTTCCGATGACCCACATATTATTTGATTTCAACTCCTCAATCAACCGGTTAAGATTTCGGACCTTGGCGATCTTGATGTATTCAGTAGCGCCGGCGGCGGTTTTGACGACCGTCTCGGTCAATCCAGCGGCCCTGTGTTCGGGGATGAAAACGCCGTCCGCGCCGGCGCACTCGACGGTTCGCAGCACCGCCCCGAGGTTTCGCGGGTCCTCGACGCCGTCGAGGATCACGACCAGCGGATTTTCCTTTTTCGCGATCGACGCAAGAAGTTCATCCGCGTCGGTATAGTCGGCGGCGGCGGCGAGCGCGACGACGCCCTGATGATTCGCTCCCGGCTCAATGTAACGTTCAAAGACATCGCGCGACACTTTCTGAAACGGAACCCCGGCACCGCGCGCAAGTTCGACGATCTCATTGATCCGGTGTTCGCGCGCGCCGTCGGCTATGAAGATCTTCTCGATCCGGCGCGAATTCGCCCGGAGCGTTTCGAGGATCGGCATCAAACCGTAGATCGCGCCAGAACGCTCGCCGCGCCGCTCGGGCGGGCGGGGCGGCGCTTTTGGAAGTTTTGGAAGCGCTTTCTGCACGGGCCGCGCGCGACGCTTGTCGGTGCGTCCGTGAATCGTTTTTTTCATAAGATATGTCGCTGGAGTCTCGAGTATTTCGTGAATTGCCGGAGATTGCTACTCGTCGATACTCGTTTCAGGTCAAACTTGCCGAAACTTGAACGCTTCATCCCCTGCGAGTCTTTGCGAACATCGGTTTCCCAGACCTCGCCAAGCAGTTCCCGCACCGAGAGATAGTCATCGACGACCCTCGCTTCCGGGGCGAAGACGGCGAGCCGTTTAGCCAGCCGTTTCAGGTTTTCGCGCGCGAGCAACCCCTTTTCGGAGCCGAGACAGGAAAAGTCAAAGCCGGCCGTCGTGATCCGAAATCCGGACGCGTCGTTACCCGAGTAAAGATCGAGCAATGGCTCGTCGGACGCCGTTTCGGTGGCGTCGAGCATCCGCGTTTGGCCCTTCTTGCGTTTTTCGGTCGCCTCCACCGCCTTTTCAAAAACCGCCCCGGTGACGATTATTTTCAGGTCTTCGGGCGAAACATCGACAATCGAATCGTCGTTGAACAGAATGAAACGCGCCCCCGAATCACCGAACTCGATTCCGCGCAAACGCCTCGGCGCGACGTCGACGGCGAGCGCCTCGTCGCTGACCGGATTCGACGGGACACCGAGACCGGCAAGCGCCGTTTGCAAAACTTCGCACTCGGCCGCCGATTCGACCCGCGCGATCGGCAATCGCTTGCCCGATTCGAACAGGTTTCTGACAAGATCCGGCTCAAGTTTGACGAGCCGCGCAACCGCCACAATGTCGGGCGCCGCAACGGGTTCGACGATCAGGTTAAAACCCTTTTCCCAGGCCTCGAGTTTCCTCAGCGACGGCCGGATCCGGTCGCGGTTTTCGGGCGCGATCTCGAGTTCGGAGCCGCAATAGAAGCAGTTGAGACGCGTCGGCGGATTGTTGCGTTGGCATTTGGCGCACGCAACCAGTTCATCGGCGTCAAATGCGATATTTTCCGTCTGGATCGGCATCGCCTCCGGAATTTTGTAATTATCATCCTCGCTCATTGCAGTTGACATTATCCGATATTCGCGCCTGTTTCGACTACTCAAAAATTCGTCCGACGATTTGTTAAACGTATTGCTTGACCGCGGGGCACCGAAAAAGGCAAACTAGTTTTGGCGGAAAAGCCGTCGGCAGCGACAGCCGGAAAGCGATCGGAACTGAATATTTTGAGACTATTTTTGACTATTTTTTTGATCATTTGCCTTCAAATATCAAACGAGTAACTTAACTTTTTTTTCGATCCATCTACCAATCGTTTCCCGTTTTACGGAAGTCGTCCCGGAATTCCCGCCTCAGAATATCCGAAATAGGGAAAAACAATGCAGTTTGATACGACCACCAGCTCTTCGTGGCAGTTCGGGCATCGCGGACGCGTCGCCGTATTTATCGACGGCAACAACCTGTTCCACGCGGCGCGCTTTCACAACATCGACATCGACTACAACAAGCTACTGCGGGTTTTGCTCGGCGACGGGCGATTGCTTCGCGCATTTTTCTATACCGGCGTCGACGCCGGCGCGGAACGCCAACAGGGATTTTTGCTGTGGATGCGGCGCAACGGATTTCGCGTCGTCCAAAAGGAACTGAAGACGTTTTACGACGGCACGCGCAAGGCAAATCTAGACGTCGAGATCGCCGTCGATATGCTGAGCCTCGCGGGGCGCTACGATACCGCGGTACTCGTATCCGGTGACGAAGATTTCGTCTACGCGATCAACGCCGTCGCTTACAAGGGCTGCCGGGTCGAGGTCGCCGGATTCCGTTCGAACACTGCCCCGAGGCTGATCGACGTCGCCGACTTTTTCATCGATCTCGGTGACATTGCCGAACTCGTCCGCAAGGACGCGACGCAGGGCGGCCATTACGACGTGCCGAGTTTCGTCCCGCCGGAAGTCGTCGGACAACAGCAGCAACAGCAGCAACGCGGACGCTCGAACGAGAGCTTTACGCGCATCAACAACGAGATCAACTACGAGCAGAGTTTCAAGGAGGAAGAATCCGACAGTGAATTGGTTCGGGTTCCCGATGAAAGATGAACAGATTTTGGATTTTGGATTTTGGATTTTGGATTTTGGATTTTAGAGTTAAAAGGCCATCTGAATCCAAAATCCAAAATCCAAAATCCAAAATCTAAAATCCAAAATCGAAATGCGTCTCGACCTTTTCCTCAAAATCAGCCGTCTGATCGCGCGCCGTTCGCTGGCACAGGACTTTTGCGATGCCGGCCGGATCCGCGTCAACGGTCAAAAAGCGAAATCATCGAAAGAAGTGAAGCCCGGCGACGAACTTGAGGTCCGCCGGCGAGATCGCGTAACGCGTTTGAAAGTGTTGATCGTCCCGGAAAAGAAACAGGTCGCCAAGGCCGACGCATCCGGGCTCTACGAAGTCTTGGGCGACGAATCAATCCTTGAAGACTGAGCGTCATCCTTTTTCGGCCTTTCCCGTCTCGGGCGCCAAAAGAAACAGTCCCAGCAGATAGAACACCACCGAAAAGAACTGAATGTAACCGGTCGCGGCGCCGTAGCGCGGCAGACTGAACAGCCAGGTGACGCTTTCTTTCGCGGGATTCTGGATAATTCCCTGCCACCAACTCTCCGCGACCGGCGCGGTCAGGTTCAGCAAGATCAGATATTTGACGACGAATGCCAGTCCGAAAAGCGCGCCGAGACTGCGGATCAGCCGGCGCGTGTCGAATTCCGCGAAAAGGTTGTTCCAGAGTGTCCAGAAAAAGCAGAACGCGACCACCCAAAAAGGCAGGCCAAGTTCCGGAATCAGAGAGTTGAAGTTTTGGACGGTCGCCGCAAACAACGAAAGAATCACGCCTGCGTTGGCAACATTCTTGAGCGCCGAAAAACTCTCGGAAAACCAGCCGTCGAGCCGCAGCAATCCGGCCCGGAAAAACAGAACCAAAAGAATCGCCGCCGCGATCAGGCAGAAGAGCGCCGGGCGCACGAAAATGAAATCGCTCCTTTCAGAACCTATCCGCAAACCTCCGAGAAGCGCGACGGTCAGAAAAAGAAACGGCACGAGAAGATAGAGCCGCTGATCCTTGATGTTGGATCTAGTGTCCCGGATCTCGGAGAGCGGCACCTCAGCGGCCGATATCAGTTCGCCGTCGACGACCTCTGTACGTTCGATCTCATTCGTCATTTTCGCTCCCTGGTTAGCCTGAACGGATTGAAATCGTCGGCCGTCAGCCGCAGTCCCTCTTCGAATTCATTGCGAAGTTCGGCCGGCGTCCGGAGTTTCAGGTCTCCGTCGTCGGATTTGAAATCGCGGTCGAGTTCAACCACCTTTTCAAGTTCCGCGAGGCCCTTCTTAAACAGCTCGTCGTCGTTGTAGACCCGTCCGAAACCCTGCCGGTAATAACTGTACGCGATATAAAACTGCGTTTTGGCGTCGCGTCGTTCGGGATCGGCGCGGAGGAATCCATCGCGCGCGGCGACGAAGTTGTCGCTCCGAAACTCGCCGACGGCGGCGGCAAACTTCGTCTGATCGACCTCGTAGGTTCCGATCACGACCCCGCCCTTCGTCGTCAAATTTTCGACCGTTTCGCGCGCCTTCGTCGAAACCTGCGCCAGATCCCGCGGAGCGGCCACGTAGATCCAAACGACGAACAGCCCGTAAACCGCGACGAGAATAATACCGAAAATCTGGATTAGCCTTTCATTCATTGTTATAATCGCGGCGAACGCGGACTCGAGTTTCAATTATTCATTCGACGGCGCGTTTTGTCTATGAAGAAGTTCGAAATCAAGAGGCGCGCGTATGACAATAGCGATGATAAAAGAAGTGAAGAGGATCGCCTTCGCGGTGCTTTTTATCATTTCAGCGTGCTCCGCCGTTTTGGCGCAGGAGCGCTGGACGGGCCGTTATGAATTCGAGGAGTCCGGGGGCAAAACGTCGGGCGGTTCGCCGATCATCGTCGACCACGAGATCGAGTTGACGAACACCGACGACGGCCTGATCGCGCTGATCCGAAGCAACGGATTTCAAACCTCGCGCGACCTCGTTGGCAGCGTCCGGATCGAAGGTCCGAAACTGTCGATCTACTTTCTGTCATACGGCGACGAAAACGTCCTTGAGCCTTACAAAGAAGGCGAACTTCTGCTTACTCTCGAGCGGCGAAAGAACGAACTGATCACGATTTGGGGAGCATACCTGCCGGTCGTTCAGACTAACCAAAAATCCGGGAAGGTCTATTTTCAAAAGGTGAAGATGGTCGAAGAATAGTCGTAACCATCAATTTTCAATTATTCGCCGCAGGCGAATCGGAAGTGGCAACTTCGTCGGAATCGGGACCTCTCTACTTTTTCGGCCTCGGTTCCCACAGAACATTCACGATGACCCAGCGCCCGTCGACCTTGGCGATATGCATCAGGTCGATCCAGTCCCGCATATCAAGGCGGACCGTGGCGACGTTCTCAAGCACGTCGAGGATCTTGACGTCCTTCTTTTGCTCATCCTTCGGCGTGCTCTTCCCGTATCCGGCGCGCGCGTACTGGACGAGGCGCATTGCGCCCATACCGTTGAAAACACTCTTGCCTTTGGCGTCCTTGGAAAACATCCGTTTCGCGAGCTCAGGGTAGAGCGCGCGTTCCATACGCTCGGCGTTGCCCTCATACCAGCCTTCGGCGTAGTCCATTACGGTCGCCGTGATCGCGGCCCGATCGGCGTCGGTCTGGGCGAATCCGGCGAAAGTGAACAATCCGATCAGAAATGCGACAGTGACAATTTTTTTCATAATGCCTCTAACGCAGATTTCCGGGGAAACGTTTCAACGGCGCCGTGATTTTAGCGGCATAAAGTGAGAAAATAATGGTGATGTCAGCGCCCGCGCCTCAACTCGATAAACCCAACGTGTCGTCCGGCGGCCATATTCTGTTCGAATTTTGCGGCGAGGAATCCGGGCCGACACTGATCGTCTTCGGGGGCGTCCACGGCAACGAGTCCGGCGGCGTCCGGGCGATAGTGCGGGCGAAGGAAAAACTGTTGACGCTCGGTTCCAAGATTCGCGGCCGTGTGGTTCTGCTCGCCGGCAATACCCGCGCCTATCAAAAAGGCGTCCGATTCATCGACTCCGACCTGAACCGTCATTGGACGCCCGAACGGCTCGCGGCGAATCGTGACGAGATCGGCCCGCTGAACGAGGACGTCGAGCAGACGGAACTTCTGAACATCCTCGAACGCATTCTTGCGGGCGCGCGTGATGACGTTTACGCAATGGATTTTCACTCGACTTCCGCCGAAGGAGTTCCGTTCGGGACCGTCGGCGACACGCTGCGCAACCGGACGTTTGCCCAGAAGTTTCCGATCACACTCCTCCTCGGGATCGAAGAACAACTCGACGGCACGATCCTCGAGTTCCTAAACAATCTCGGCGCGGTCACGCTCGGATACGAAGGCGGCCAGCATTACGCCCAATCGACGGCGGACAATCACGAGGCGCTGATTTGGCTCGGATTGATCAACGCCGGGATCCTGGACCGCGCGGATTGTCCGGATCTGGAAAAGCACTACGCCGCTCTCGCGCGTGCAACCGGTCGGCCGCGCGTCGTCGAGATCAGATATCGCCACGGGATCGACGCGGATGACGATTTCACGATGCGTCCCGGATTTGACAATTTTCAGCCGGTCGAAAAGGGCCAGCCGCTCGCGGAACAACGGTCGGGCCCCGTATTGGCGCCCGAAAAAGGACTGATCTTGATGCCCCTTTATCAAAAGCTGGGTGAGGACGGATTTTTTCTTGGGCGAGAGATCGCGCCGTTTTGGCTCAAAGTCTCTGCGTTTTTCCGGCGGTTGAGGGTCGGCGGGCTGATGCATTTGCTGCCGGGCGTGACACGAACGGCGACGGACGCCGATATTTTCGAGATCGATACGCGCGTCGCGCGATTTTTCCCGTTGCAGATATTCCACCTTATGGGATTCAGAAAGCGCCGCTGGAAAGGCAGCAAACTCGTCGTCAGCCGAAGAAAGTTCGATACCAAAGGACCGGAGGGGATTCGATCCTAGATTTTGGATTTTGGATTTTGGATTTTGGATCTGAGATTTGAGATTCTCGCGATTTCCAAATCCGGAGAGCCTGTCGGAAAGATCTTCGCTCCTTGGCGCCGGGACTCTGAGGTTGCTCCAAGCGCTTGGTTAGGTCAAGCCGCAAGGCCGCGAGATACGGGGGGGGGTTCGAAAACGCCGACTTCCGCAATTTTCAGGCAATGAAATCGCGGCATCGAGGAGCAGAAGTCTATCGTTTGGGACAGCATTGATTTTGGATTTTGGATCAACCGGCGGTCATCGACTTCTATTCAGAAGCCAAAACGATCTCTGAACGGCTACGGGAAAACGCCGACCTGCGCCCGGAGTGCCGTATCGTCGCCGGCGAAACTGCCATCCATAGCGCGAGATCAGGCCGTCGTTGTTGAGATTCAGTCGATCGAAGTCCTGTCGGCCGCGCCTTGCCGCGAGCGCTTGCGGACGCTGGTTTCAAGTTCGGCGGCCTTTCTTGAAACCACGAAGCGAACGAAGATGCACCAAAAAACATAGTAGGCAAGGCGGCTTCATCCCAAGGCAGTAAGACTGAGATCGAAAAACCGGATCATAAGCCGTCCGCGTTTTGCCGGACTCACTCGGCGCACTTTAGGCAAAAGCTCGTTTGCGGAATCGCTTCGAGCCGATTCATCGCGATCTGCCCGCCGCAGTTTTCGCAGAAACCGTATTCGCCCGATTCGAGCCGCGCAAGAGCGCGCTCGATCTGTAAGAACTCGAGATTTAGACTGTCATCGATATGCGTCAGGATCTCTTCGTTCTCGCGTTGGATGGCCTGCTCTTCAAGACTCTTGTCGAACCGCCGCCGCGCGCTGACCTCGACGCGGCCGAGAAGTTCGGCCAACCGTGTCCGCCGGTCCGTCAGTGCCTCTTTGATATTGCTGAATTTATCCATAAGTGCCTCGATTTTTCTAACTTTACATCGAATCGGCACTCCGAAAATGTGATATAAATTACAAATTCCGGATGAATCTAGATATAAACAGCGCCGATTATCTTCCCCAGCTAAAGAAGCGCGGGCGAATCAAAGCATATCAGCCCGGAGAGGAGATCTTCGCCGAGGGCGAGACCGCGTTGAACCTGCCGATAGTTCTGTCGGGAAGGGTCAAAATGGTCCGTTATCCCGAGGTGGGAAAAGAGATCATCATCGGCATCTTTTCGGACGGCCAGATGTTCGCGGTACCACCGGTTTTTGACGGCGGACCGTATCCGGCGACCGCGATCGCGATGGACGAGACGCGCGTTCTGCTGATCCTTCGCGCCGAATTTCTTGCTTTTGTCGGCGAACACCCGGACTTTTCCGTTGCCGTGATCAATTGGATGTGCGGCATGCTGCGGGAAAAGACGACGGTCATCAAAAACCTCGCGATCGCGTCGCCCGAGCACCGCGTCGGCAACGTACTGCTTCAACTGGTCGCGAAGGAACCGGACCGCGACGGCGCGCCGACGCGCATCTCCTTGCGCCGCCAGGACATCGCCGAAATGGCCGGACTAACGACCGAAACAACGATCCGCGCAACCCGCAAACTGGCAGAGCGCAATCTCGTCCGCATCGTCCACGGAAAGATCTATGTCGATGATGCCTCCAGTCTCGAACGATTTCTCCAATAATTAATTCAGATCCAGCCCCGGCACGCCGCGGACGTAATTCTGCATCCGATTGGCGATATTCTCGGCGCGAAGCTTGGCGAATTCGGCGCGTTCGCCGGCGTACATTTCGTCGATCATCGCCGAGAAGATCTCGAGCCAGCGGCGGAAATGGTGCGGTTCGAGCGGCGTTCTCCGGTCCAGGTCGGCGTGGATCTGCAGCGGATTGCGGCCGCGTGCCTGATACGCTTTTCCGTTAAGCAGAAGACTCTCCCAAAAGTCCCCGATGATCGGAAGATGGCGTTCAAGGTCGAGCTTTGCGACATCCGTAAAGATGTATCCGATAGTGTCGTCCGACATCGCTCGCAGATAGAACGCGCTCATCAGCGCGTCAATGTCAGCCCGGGTTTCAATGTCGTTTTTCATTAAGGCGTATGAATCGACGGATCGTTCCGGATAATGGGAACGACCCGTCGGTTTCGTTTTGAGTTGCGGCAACGGCCGTTCGCGCTCAAGGCAACCGGGACGCTTGCGCTCCAGTCTCGCTTTGCATCTTCCCTTTCGAGAATATCAGTCCGAGGGCGAACCAGACGAATGCAAACGCGCCAATCGCGAAGATCGTGTCTCCAAGCACTCGCATCCATCGGAAGAACTGCATCACGTCGGTTTGCATAAACTCGGCTGAGCGCGCCGACCAGTAGCCGTGCGACACCGATTCGACCGTCTGCAGCAGACCGATCGGAAGCAAACTGAGGACCATCATCATCAAGAGACCGATGTTGATCGCCCAGAACGCGAACTTGATGAGTTTTTCGTTCCACTTCCGTTCCGGATCCATCGCCCGCAGACAGAACAGAGTCAACGCGAGTCCGAGAGTACCGTAAACCCCGTAGAGCGCGCCGTGGGCGTGGACCGCCGTTGTGTTGAGACCCTGCATATAATAAAGAGCGATCGGCGGATTGATCATAAATCCGAAGATCCCCGCGCCTACCAGGTTCCAGAAGGCGACCGCGATGAAGAACCAGATGACCCATTTGTACTGCTTCAGCCATTCGCGCGCGCGCGAACGATGAATGTTCTCCCACGCTTCGAAGCCGACCATCGTCAGCGGCACGATCTCGAGCGCGCTGAACACCGAGCCGAACGCAAGAGCCGCCGTCGGCGTTCCCGCAAAGTACAGATGATGAAGCGTGCCGATGATGCCGCCGCTGAGGTAGATCGCTCCCGATAGCAGCGACGCGCGGGCCGCCGAATCCGGCTTGATGACGCCGAGCCGCGCGAACAGGAACGCGACGACGACCGTGGCGAATACTTCGAAAAAGCCCTCGACCCAAAGATGCACGACCCACCAGCGCCAGTACTCGACGACCGACAGGTGCGACTTCATTCCCCAGAAAAGCCCCGGTGCGTAAAATAGCGCGATGCCCGCCGTCGAGATCATGTATAGCAACAGCAGCGACTTGCGCTCGTCGTTCTTCCGAAACGCCGGAAGTGCCGTCCGAAGCACGAGAAACAGCCATAGGAGCAAGCCGACGAAAAGCGCCGCCTGCCAGACGCGGCCAAGGTCGACGTATTCGTAACCCTGATGGCCGAACCAGAACCACGTGTCGCCCGAGAGTTTGTGCATCACCGACATCCACTGGCCGCCCATCGAACCGAGGACGACGACGAGCAGCGCTCCGAACAGCGCGTCGACACCGAGTTTCTGCATTTTCGGTTCAAAGCCGCAGATGATCGGACCGATGAAGAGTCCGGCTGCGAGCCACGCGGTCGCGATCCAGAAAATTCCGAGCTGCACGTGCCACGTGCGGGTCACGACGTACGGCAGGAACTCGGCGAGCGGAATTCCGTAAAAGCCGTTTCCCTCAACCCCGTAATGCGCCGTAATCACGCCGAGGACAATCTGAAGGAGAAACAGAAGCGTGACGACGAGAAAGTACTTGACCGTCGCCTTTTGGGACGGAGTAAGTTCGCCGCCGATCAGCGGATCGGTGTCGGGCGCGCCGTCGAACGAGTCCTCCGAACGAGTCCCCGCAAAGAACCAGATCATTCCGCCGATGCCGGCGATGAGCACGATTACGCTGACTCCGGTCCAGACGATCGTCGAACTCGTCGGCGTGTTGCCGACCAAAGGCTCGGCTGGAAAGTTGCTCGTGTACGAGATCGTCTGACCGGGCCTGTTGGCGGCCGACGCCCAGCTCGTCCAAAAGTAGAACGACGTCAGTTGGCGAAGCTTCGCCGGATCTGACTGGGCGTTCTTCTGGATCGCGAACGCGGCGTTGCCGTCCGTAAATATGCCGGAGTAATACTTGAGATTCTGCTCGAACGCTTCGGCGCGGAGCGGATCGATCGTGATCTTCTGCGTCGCCGGATCGTACGTGTTTTTGCGCACCATGTCGGTCAAACGTTGCCGCATCGTCGCCTGCTGTTCACTGTTGAGCGAGGCGTAATCGCGCCCGAACTCTTTGTTCGAAAGTTTCCCGAGGATGAATTCGGACTCTCGGTGCAGATAATCTGCGGTCCAGTCCGGCGCGACGTAACTGCCGTGCCCCCAGATCGAACCGACCTGCATTCCGCCCATCGCCTGCCAAACGTTCTGACCGTTTGAAATTTCGCCTTCCGCGACGACTGTTCGGCCGTCTGAAGTGACGACCGCGATCGGGATCGGCGGGGCCTCGCGAAAGATCTCGGTGCCGACCCAGAGCAGGACGGCGAACGAGAAGAAGAAAATCATTCCAAATAAAACCCATAGCTTTTTCATTGTCTGACTCCTCATGAATTTGATATTAATTGCTACTTCGGCTTCATAGTATTTGGAACTAAGGGGTCAAAAAATGATTGCAGTCATATTTATCGCGATTAGTTTTGAGACTGGCGGTTTTGGGGTTAATATGTTGTCAAATTAAGTCTTTCCGGCATTTGAGAAACTGTTCACCGATTTCGACGCCAATATGTTTCCCGGCGTGCGATAGAACAACCGACTGACGAGGTATCCAACGATGGGCGAGAAATCCGTTACCACCCAAACCGACGAAGCTCAACTCAGACAGTTTACGCGCTCGGTCCTTGACGATCTGCAGGCGCTTGAGATGATGATCCGCAGCGGCCAGATGGATGACGGACCGCTTCGCATCGGCGCCGAGCAGGAAATGTTTCTGGTCGACTCCTCGATGCATCCGGCCCCGCTCGCGATGGATGTCATCAACGATGTACAGGATTCCCGCCTGACGACCGAGATCGGTCTGTTCAACATCGAAGCCAATCTTTCTCCGCTCGATTTTCGCGGCAATTGCCTGTCAACGCTCGAATCCGAGATCAACGAAATGATCGGGATCGTCCGGCAGTCAACCAAAAAGTTCAACGGCGATGTTCTGTTGACAGGTATTCTTCCAACGATCCAATCGTCCGATCTCGTCGAACGGAATCTCACTCCAAGCCCGCGTTATCACGAACTGAACCGAATCCTGACGGCTCTCCACGGCACCGAACGCGTGGTTCACATCAAAGGGCTCGACGAACTGCGTTTGCACGTACAGGACACGTTCGTCGAGTTTTGCAACACGAGTTTTCAGGTTCACCTGCAGGTTCCGATGAGCCGATACGTCGAATACTACAACTGGGCGCAAGCCTTGAGCGCGCCGATACTTGCCTCGGCGGTCAACTCGCCGCTCTTGCTGGGACACCGGCTTTGGCACGAAACGCGGCTCGCGCTTTTTCAGCACGCCGTCGACTCGCGCTCGCCCGTGCATCAGGACCGAAGCCAGCCCGCGCGCGTGACGTTCGGCAGAAGTTGGGTGGAAGATTCGATCCTCGATATTTTCCACGAAGACGTTGCCAGATTCCGCATTCTGCTGACGCGCCCGCTCGAGGAGGACTCTCTCGATGCGTTGAAAGAAGGCCGAATTCCCGGGCTCGACGCCTGGCGGATGCATAACGGCACGATCTGGCGCTGGAATCGCGCGTGCTACGGAGTGATGGACGGTAAGCCCGGAATGCGCGTCGAGGTCAGATTTCTGCCGTCGGGTCCGACCGTTGCCGACGAAATGGCGAACACTGCGTTCTTTTTGGGACTGATGATGGCACTGCCCGACGAGTTCGGCGATGTCAGGAAATTGATGACATTCGACGACGCCAAGAACAACTTCTTCACAGCGGCTCGATACGGGCTGAAATCGCAGATTGTCTGGCTCGACGGTCATTCGTTCCGCATAGCTCAGCTAATTCTTGAAGAATTGCTGCCGCGAGCCCGCCGCGGCCTCGAAAAGGTCGGTGTCGATCAGGCGGACATCGACCGTAATCTTGGTATTCTCGAAGAACGCGTCCGGCGAGAGAAAACAGGTTCGCAATGGGCGCTCGACTCGCTTGCCGCGATGGATAAGCTGGCGAAGATCAACGTCCGGATGCGAACGCTCACGTCGACGATGCTGGAAAATCAGTACGCCGGCCGTCCCCTGCACGAATGGGAGCTCGCTGTGATATCAGAAAAAAGCGACTGGATAGATAATTATCGGACCGTCGAACAGTTTATGTCGCGAGATCTCTTCACGGTTCGCCCGGAAGACGTCATCGACCTCGCGGCCAACCTGATGAAGTGGAAACATATTCGTCACGTTCCGGTTGAAGACGACGCCGGAAACCTCGTCGGAATACTATCGCACCGGGATCTTCTGAAACTGATGACCGAACATTGCGGTGAGGACATCGTTGTCCGCGACGTGATGAAGAAAGATCTGATCGTGGCGTCACCCGATATGTCGTCGCTCGATGCGCTTAAAACCATGCGCGACCACGACATCGGCTGTTTGCCGGTGGTTCGCAATGAGAAGCTTGTCGGGTTGATCACGGCTTACGACTTCCTGACCGTTTCCGTCAAGTTGTTTGAGGAGCGCATCCGCGAGGAATCAAGGTAGGCGCGAGCTATTCTTGTCGACCCGATCGGCCGCGAGGCCGGGGTGATCAGGCGCGGCGAAAGACCGGTTTGTCACGCGGATCGCTCGGCTCGTCCCAGAAGTGTTGTGGGATAAGTCTACTTCGGGTTCAAATGCCATTCTGCCCTTCGGAATCCCGGAAGCGCACAACGCGAAATCTTCGCGAATCGAAAAACGATGAACGACGACAACCGCCGCTGGCTGAAATGGGCCGCGATCTTCGGCATCTGGACAGTTTTCGGCTTCTTTTTCACGAGCCAGCTTGCGCTCCAAAACCGCCTTTCGGAGAATCCGGTCTCGTTTTGGCGGATTCTCTCGTGGCAGTTCTTTTCGGGGTACGTTTGGTTCCTGCTGACGCCGGTGATCCTTTACCTTGGCCGGCGTTTTCCGTTCGAAGAGGGTCGCTGGAAATCGGCTGTTCCGATCCACGTCACCGCAAGTTTTGCGATCGCATTCGTACAACTTGCGATCGACGCGTTCGTACTCCCGAAGCTCGGATACCTTCGACGCTATCAGCCGGCGACCTTCTGGGAGACGTACAAGATCTTTCTTCTCGTCAACCTCCATTTCGGCGTCGCGATCTACTGGGCGGTGCTGAGCATCTATCAGGGCATCAAATACTATCGGAAATACCGCGAGCGAAATCTCCGGGCTTCGCAGCTTGAAGCGCGGCTGGCGCAATCGCGTCTGCAGGTCCTGAAGATGCAGCTCCATCCGCATTTTCTTTTCAATACGCTGAACGCCGTTTCGGAATTGATCCACAAGGACCCCGAAGCCGCCGAGCAGATGATCGGAGACCTCAGCGATCTGCTTCGCTTGTCGTTCGAAAATCTCGAAATTCAGCAAGTACCGCTCAAGAACGAACTTGAGTTTTTGAACAAGTACCTTGAAATCGAACAAATGCGGTTTCAGGATCGTTTGACGGTCAAGATGAACATCGCGCCCGAAACGCTCGATGCCCGTGTGCCTAACATGATCCTTCAGCCGTTGGTCGAGAACGCCATCAAGCACGGCATCGGTCCGCGGATGAGCGGCGGGACGATCGCTATCTCGGCAGAGGGCCGCAACGGTGCGCTTCGATTGCGGGTGAGCGACGATGGTATCGGGGTCCCGTTCGGCGAGGTCGAGTCGATTCCCGAAGGCGTCGGGTTGTCTAACACGCGCCGCCGTTTGAAGCATCTATACGGCGACCGCCACGTGTTTGAGATAACTGCGAATCACGGTGTGACGGTCAGTTTGGAAATCCCCCAAGAGTGAGCGGGTTGGGGATTTGCGATTTGTGATTTGCGAATGGGAGCTTTGAAAAATCTTGATGCCGTTCGTATTCGAGTCAGTACCATCTGCGGTAGAGGCTGTGTCAAAACGCTTGTTGCCGCTTTGCTTTCGTTCTTGATGTTGCCACCAGTTTCAGAGGCTCTATCAAAACGCATAAGCAGATGCTTTGCCTTCTGTTTTGATGTTGCCACTAGCTTCAGCTAGTGGGCCACGGTAATAAATGATCCCGGCTTTAGCCGAACCCGCGCCATGATTCGGCTAAAGCCGGATTTCTATTTGCTACAGGTCCACTAGCTGAAGCTAGTGGCAACATTAAGACGGAAAGCGACGGGAACCGTGCGTTTTGACACAGCCTCGGTAGCGGATGATTGAAGACAGGCAGTTCTTACATTTGCTTCCGGAAGTTCCGAAACCATCCGCTGGCGCTGGTTCCTGCTCGACGCAGGCTGCGGCAAATCGGTTTCGGAGCAGGTTCGAGCTGATAGGTGAGAGCTTATAGGCTGGAATCCGAAATCCCGATTCCGAAATTGAATGATGTTGATCCGAACCCTGATCGTCGATGACGAACCTTTGGCGCGCGAACGCGTGAGGCGCTTTTTGCGCGACGAACCTGACATTGAAGTGATCGGCGAGTGTGGAAACGGTTCGGACACCGTCAAGACCATTCTGTCCAAGAAACCCGACTTGGTATTCCTCGATATTCAGATGCCCGGAAAAACCGGATTTGAGGTGATTGAGGCACTCGGCGAGGCCGTTGCCCCGACGATTGTTTTCGTCACCGCGTATGACCAGTACGCGCTTCAGGCATTTGACGTTCACGCGCTTGATTACCTGCTCAAACCGTTCAACCGCGAACGGTTCCTCCGCGCACTGAACCGCGCGCGGTCCGACATCGAAAACCGCGCCGGCCACATCGATAAACGATTGAAGTCGCTTATCGCCGATCTGAAGGCCGAAAAGAAATATCTGGAACGCCTCATCATCAAGTCAACGGGCCGCGTCTTTTTCATAAAGACCGACGAGATCGACTGGATCGAAGCCGCGGGAAACTATCTCAAACTCCATCTCGGCCGCGAAGGCCATTTGATCCGCGAAACGATGAACTCGATCGAAGCCAATCTCGATCCCGACAAATTTCTGCGTATTCACCGTTCGACCATCGTCCGGATCGACTCGATCAAGGAACTTCAACCGATGTTCTCGGGCGATTATGCCGTTGTTCTTCGATCCGGAAAAGAGCTGACTCTGAGCCGCAACTACCGCGAGAGGTTTCTTGACTTGTTCGAAAATCAGACGTAGGGATTGGGGCAGTAGGAACCGCGGCCGCACAGAAAGCACTAAGGTGAGGCCTTGCGTTGTGCCCTAATATTCTCACAAAATACTCGGCTCTTCTTTCTGTCCTAACGTTGCCACTAGCTTCAGAGGCCGTGTCAAAACGAACGGCAGCAAATAGAAACGCGGCGTTAGCCGAACCCCCGCCTTGATTCGGCTAAAGCCGGATTTCTATTTGCTGCCGGCCCACAAGCTGAAGCTAGGAGCAATTATGAAGACAGAATGCAAAACCGCGATCACGAGTCTTGACACCGCCTCGGTAGCGGACGGTTCAAGTTCGACACCCGATTTTCTTTCGTAAGAACAACGTCCGATTAACCGCTACTGCAATCGGTACTGACCCCGGTGCCGGCTAATTAGCTACATCCAGCCTGATGAAAGCTACCGCCGGGCGGTCCGTCGTGGTCTTGACTCGATAGATCGTCTGCGGCGACGGCTCATCGCGGGTCAGCGAACGCGACTTTGCACCGCAGGGCTTGTCCTCGGTCACGTTTTCCCGAACAAGCGATCGCGACTTCGCTCCGCACGAGGCATCCGCCTCGGCTTTCGTAAAAAGCTTGTCATCGTCGTCGGTTCTGCTGAAAATCGAAACGTCGGCGTTGAACTCCAAATCACTGAGTTCGTCTATGCTCGTGATCTTGCCCTTAGCGTCCGTCCGAAAAGTGATCTTGACCGGCGAAACAATAACCGTCAGCATTTCACCGCGGTAATTGTCCGACTGCGGACTGATCTTGAAATACGGCAGTTCATCCTTTTGATCCGGAATATCGACAAGCATTCCGGGCGATACCTTGTTCGGCTCGCTGCCTGTCGGGAAGATCAGCATCGGATTGGCATAGGTGCCATCGCTCAAAATTTCGCTGTCAATGACGTAAAGATAGCCGGAGGACGATGGTTCGATCGCCAGCCGCACGCGATCACCGCTTTGGAACCGTGAATCGGCCGAGACTCTTTCCGCTGACCATTGCTCGACCCGGGCACCGACCTTGACGGGAATCGTGAATCCGACATCGGCGACGATCCGAGGACGCAGTTTCCAAATCGTCACGCCGATATCCGCCTCAACGGGCTGGCCTTTCGCCGCGGGAGTTTTTCCGCTCGCCGTGGATTTTCGGCGAACCGGGTCCGCGCGGCGCGTGAACTTGTACTGCGCCTTTTTTTTCGGCTTTTTCGACATCGTTGAAACCGGGCGCCTTTGATTGAAGTCGTCCGACGATATCGACCGTGTCTGATCGCCGTCCTGTCCGAACGCAATCAGCGAAAAGACGGAAATCATCCCGCAAATCACGGCCATTGAGCTGAATCTATTCGTCATATGTAATTTTTCTCCTGTTTCTCTTCAATTACGTCCAATCGTCCGTTTCTTGTCACGCAAACGATACGAGAAGGAAGCTGCCGAAACTAGACGGCAACCGATCAATTTTCTTGCGAGGAGATTTTCCGCGCCTTCGAATCAACGGTGTTCGAGCGCGACTCGGTGGAGAACCGTCTCTCCGGTGCCCTTAACGACGGTCAGTTGCTTTTCCGAATCCTTGGTTCCCGGGGCTGATTTCGCGCCGTTTGTTTCGATGAATCCCTTTAGTTTTGAAACCGCTGTCGGGTCTGAAACGCGGCCGCCGTTCGCAAAGCCGGAGCTTCGCGCGGACTCAAGGTCATTATTCTCTTTTTCGGTCCAGATGAGCCAGACGATTTCGGTGCCGGCCGTTCCGCTGAAAGTGTTCTGACCGGATTCCGAAATTTTACCGGCGTTGATCTTGGGAGAGCCGTCATTCGTTTTCGGCGTCGGGTACAGAACATTGTAAACAAAACTTCCGCTGCCGTCTTTGTCCTCTGCGAAAGCGTAGATGAAACCGTCGGTTCCGCTCTCAAGATTCAGCCGAAACTTGTAGCCGTTCTCGAATATTTCCTGACCCGACGAACGGAACGGCTCGCCGAAGGGCTTGCCGTCACGCATCTTTTGAACGCTCAGGAAATAGCGCAGTTCGCGCGCCGCGCCTGAATTTACCGGGGCGGACGGATCTTTTCCGCCGATCTCGGGCTTAACCTTATTTGACGTCGAATCGGGATCCTTCGCCGGATCCGCCCCTGAGTTGCCCCACGCCTTCCAGGCAAAATAGCCGCCTGGAACGGCAAGCACGAGGACCAAAATCAACGCCGCCGCCGCCAACTTTCCCCGACCGCTATTTTGCGAATCATTTCCGGATTCCAACTGCGTGTGAAAATCGTCCGGGATCGCCTCGACAAAGCGAGCCGGCGAATCGATCGTTTCAATCTCGGCGCTCATCGAATCGGCCGCCACGGTCTGCGCCAGACTCCGCGGATCGGAGGCGATGGTTTCCGAGAGTTCGGGCGACGTCGGTCGTACAATGCCGGTTTCGGCAGTGGCCCCGCGCAGCGCACGGGCGAGGTCGCGCCCGAATTGCCGAATGTTCTGCGGCCGGTTATCGGCATCGAAATCAAGTGCCGAAAGCAAGAGCGCCTCGGCCTCGGCGCTCAAAGCGGGACGCAGTTCACGGGGCGACGTTTTGACGCCTTGCCTCTGCATTTCGAACATTTCAACCATCGTCGCCGGCTGAAATGGCCGACGCCCGGTAAGCATTTCGTAGAAAACGATTGCCGACGCATATACATCAATAGCCGGCGTCTGCTCCATTTTGCCAAGCAGCTGCTCCGGCGCGATGTATAGGATCGTCCCGATGCCGCGCGGGATCTCGGTCGCCGGCGCGAGAACGGAATCCTCGACGCGAGCGATCCCGAAGTCGATCAGCCGAACCCGATCCGGGCCGTCGTCCTGCGGCGTCAGCATTATGTTCTCCGGCTTGATGTCACGATGGAGTATCTTCTGCGAGTGGGCCACACCAAGACCGTCGGTGATCGATTCGATGAGATGGGCAGCTTCGGTCAGATCGAGCGCGCCCGCCTCGTTCATCCGGCGCCGCAAAGAACGGCCCGGAATGAAATCCATCACCATAAACGGATTCCCGTCGGCGAGCGTCCCGGAATCGAGGATCCTGACGATATTCGGATGATCGAGCCGGATCAGCGCTTCCTTTTCATGCCGGAACTTTCGGACCAGATCGTCGTTCGCCAGCGCCGCCTTTTGGAGGATCTTGACGACTACCTCTTTGCCGAGGAGCTTGAGATCCTTTGCGAGATAGACAAGTCCTATCCCGCCCGCATCGGCGCCGCCTTCGGTCAGATCTTTTTCGATCAGAAAACGCCCGTCGAGATGCGTCCCGACGAGATTTTCCGATCTTGCGAAATCGACGATCGCCGGTTTCGTCGGAGCCGCCAAGTTGTCCTTGGACGCACCGATTTCCCATTCTTCTTTTTTATCGGTCATATGCTTGTGTCGATGCAGATCCGGATTTGCGACGGTGCAATTCCAAACATTCCGAGCTTCTGAATGCGGCTTTGCCGCCCGGATGTGCGGAAAGGCTGCGCCTTTCCGGCTGGGGCTGTTTGTCTCTGCGGCTGCGCCGCCAACCTGCGATGTGCGGCATAGCCGCAGAATCGCGGGAACGGCATGCGGAAAGGCCGAGCCTTTCCGCACATCCGGGCGGCAAGCCGCAAGGACGGCGAGTATTTCATCGTCGCATGTCGGGTTCGTTGCGGTTCTCCAAAGCTCCCGATTAGGGAATTCGCACAAAACCGCTGCTACTTGCCGACCGCAACGATCCGGAAACCGTTCAGGCGGTACCGGCGCGAAACTTCGTCCTTGCCGCGGTTGCCCGAACGCGCCTTGCCGTCGAAACTCCCCCACGATCCGCCGCGCTGAACACGGTATTTCGCGTCGCCCACTGTGAGGTTTGGCGAGCCGTCGCCGGCAAGTCCCGCATAGCCGTTGTCGGCATACAGATCCGCGCACCACTCCCAGACGTTGCCGCTCATATCATAGAGCCCCCAGGCGTTTGGCAGTTTTTTGCCGACGGGGTGCGGCGACGCCTTCGAGTTTCCGATGGTCCACGCTATCTCACCCGGGTCACCGTAATAGTCTCCGGTTGTCCCGGCGCGCACGGCGTATTCCCACTGGGCCTCAGACGGGAGCGAGTATTTGAACTCGGAGTCGGACGCGTTCAGCTTCTCGACGAACGCAACCGCGTCGTCCCAACTGACGGACTCGACCGGGCACTCGTCACCGCATTTGCCGAACGAGCTCGGATTGCTCCCCATCAACGATTTCCATTGGCCCTGAGTGATCTCGAATCGGCCCATCCAGAAACCGTTTGCAAACGTCACCCTTCGAACCGGTCTTTCATCCGAATCGCCTTTTGGCGAACCCATCATAAAGTCGCCGGGCGGAATCCAGACGAGTTCGATTCCCCCGGAGTTCTTGCGAATCGTTCCCGCCGCGATCGTTTCCGGCTCGCGGATCTTGGTCGTCTCGGAGCTCGCCGCTTCAAGCTGACGGAGCCTGATTCGCGCGGCGACCGAATTGATTCCGTTTGGGAACTCGCTGAGATATGCCTCGACGACGGTCTTGTCATTCGATATTTTGGCTGATTCCCAAACCAGTCCCTCAAGTCTCGCGCGGGCCGTCGCGGTCTTCGTCCCGTTTGGAAACTCCTTCAGGAAAAACCGCAGATCACGCGTGTCATTGCTCTCTTTGACCAATTCCCAGGCGGCGGCTTCCTGCGCTTCGGCGCGCGATGTGACGGTCGTCGGCGTGCTTGACACGGTTGTCGGCGCATCGCTTCTCTGAAAATAAAAGTCACCCTTGATCGACGACGAGTCCCACGGCACCTGTTTGTTGGAAGTTACGTTCATCACTTCCTCGCGCGTCGATTTGAAGACCTCTTCAAGCTTGAGATCCGGTTTTCGGAGATTCTTGAGCAGCGCTCCCGTAAAGACGCCGTTTCGCGTTCCCTTGCCGTCCGAGGCGGTCGTGCCGGGTGCGGCGGCGTAGGCGATGTAGGTTCCCGTCGGCGCCGTGACGTTCGCCAGTCCGCCCGTGTCGGCGCTCCGGCTCCAGCCGCGCGAGAACGGGTTGTTGCGGCAGGCGTCGAGAATGACGATATTGAAACCGTTGCCCGCGGCGTCCATCTGCCGCAGGATCGAATTGACGTCGATCGCGTAATCCTCGGTCTCGACCTCGCGCTTGATGTCGGCGTCGATCGGGATCAGGAAGTTCTTGCCGCGGACCTCGACCCCGTGCCCGGCATAGAAGACGAGCCCGATCCCTTTCTTCGCCTCGAGCTTTTCACCGAATTCGCGGATCAGCCGGCGCATCTCGACGAGACCGGCGTCGGTTCCTGAGATCACCTCGAACCCGAGCCCACGGAGCGCCTCGGCCATATCCCTCGCGTCGTTGACCGGATTGTCGAGCGTCGAAACGTTCCGGTACGCGCCGTTGCCGATGACAAGGGCCGTCCGCGCTTCATTCGTACCAAGATTTTCACGCGTCAACTGCCTGTCGTTCTGCGCCTCCGATCCAACCGCGAGAAACTGAATCATCAAACCCAGGAGCGTCGCCGCCACCGCAATTCTGCCCATAAATTGTTTCATATCGCCCATTTATTCAGACTCAACCGGCTGTTTTTTTTGCCTATCATCTCAGATTTGCGCCGAATCGACAATAAACAACCCTTTTCAGACAGCCGATCGGGGTCGACGGAACGAGTTCGAAAACCGGTCGCCGAGCGTGATTGGTCATCAAACAGGAAACGGCTGATGATCGTAACGAACCAGACGATCAGATCGTGCATCTTTGGGAATTCCGACCATTCATCGTGTGTTCTTTTCATCGATTTTCGTGCGCCGCGGCGGAGGGCAAGGGGCCCGTGACGCCCCGTTTCGAGAGTTTCAAAATCGACTGGCTTAGAACTATTTCGTCCGCGCTACCAGTCGTAGACCGAAGTCCCAGTTAGCGAAATTCCAAAGGTTGAAACTTCGAAACGCCGAACGCGATACTCCCGATTTGATACTCCACGATCCGCCGCGAAGGACCCGCGACCCCGGGTCGCCCTTGGTCAGATTTGCGCTCCCATCCGTCGAAAGACCGTCATAACTATCCGTCAAGACGTCCTGAACCCATTCCCAGACATTTCCGTGCATGTCGTAAAGGCCCCATGCGTTCGCCGCGTAACTACCGACGCGGACGGTTCCGGCGGCGCCGAAATTGGCCTGCGTCGGTTTTAGGCTGTCGCCGAACGCGAACGGCGTTTTGGTCCCGGCGCGGGCGGCGTATTCCCATTCCGCCTCGGACGGAAGCCGGTATTCAAACTCCTCGTCCTGCGCGTTAAGCTTGGTGATGAACTCCTGAACATCTTTCCAGCTGACGTTTTCCACCGGGAAATCGTCGCCGACCCTCGATCCGCTAGGGTTGTTCCCCATAACTGCCTGCCACTGCCTCTGGGTCACCTCATACTTCCCCATCCAGAATCCAGACGGAATCACCACCCGTCTTTGGGGAGACTCCCGGGCGAACAAACTCCTCGGACAACTTGGGCATTCGGCCTTCCACTCCTGCCAAGCACGTTCGATCTCAGCGTCGGTCGATCCCATCATAAAGCCGCCGGGCGGGATCCAGACCAACTCGATTCCGAGCGCGCTCTTTCTCATCGTTCCAGCCCTGATTGAATCTGGATTGGATTCCAGCTTCCCCAATCTGATTCGGGCGGCCGAGGCATTGGCCCCGTTTGGGAATTCGTTCAGAAATAGCCGGTAGTCGCCCGGATCGCTCGAGTCTTTGACCAGATTCCACGATTCCTGCTCTCGCTGCGCTTCGGTCTTGGCGGTATTCGTCGGGGCTTTTACGGACGATGCCGCGAAATAAAAATCCTGAAGCGCATTGCCCTCCTTCCACGGTAGCTGCTGTTGTCCCGATTTCTGCCAGACGTCGGCCGAGACCGCTTTCACCAACTGGTCGTATTCAAGTCCCGGCTTGTTGATCTGCTTCAAAAGAGATTCGGTGAAGAGCCCGTTGCGCCCGGTACCGTCGGAGGCGACCTTGCCGGGTTCAGTTGCGTAGAGAACGAGCGTTCCGGTCGGCGGCGAGATCTTCGCCAGTCCGTCCGAATTCGCGCCGTCACGGAAACCGCGCCACGAACGTGCGAACGGGTTGTTGCGGCAGGCGTCGAGGATGACGATGTTCAGGTCGTTCTTCGCCGACGACATCTTTATCAGCACGAGCGAGATCGGTACTGCCGAATAAGCGACCTCGTCCTCTTCGGGTATGTCGGCCTCGACCGGAACGATGTAGTTTTCACCCCCGACCTGTATCCCGTGTCCGGCGTAATAGAAAAGACCCGTGCCGCCGCTCGCGGCGAGTTTCGTGCCGAAGTCGCGGATCAGCGTTTCGATCTGCCTTTTGCTCTGGTTGACACCGGAAATCACCTCGAAGCCGAGTGCTTTGAGCGCCGCTGCCATATCGGCCGCGTCATTCGCCGGGTTCGGCAGCGGTTTGGCCTTTGTGTACGCGCCGTTGCCGATGACCAGCGCGACGCGCTTTTCGGTCAAGGTGTTTGACGTCTCGCGTTCGAGTTGCCGCTTTGTCTGGGCCCTGGCGACAAACGGGAACGACGCCTGCAGTGCAAACGAAAACAAGACGAATATGGAAAGGAGTGTTAGCGGACGAGATTTTGGCGACATTCGGGCAGCGATCCTCCGGTTAGGTTGGGTGTCTGGACGATTTTAGTCTGAAACAACCCTGAAGGCAACGGCTTTCTCGTCGTGAGTGAACGTGCCCGGCGAACCCGGCCGATTCGGATTTTGAATTTGAACGGGATCGTCCGAGCCGGCTGCCGACAAAAAAGACGCGGACGTGTGAAGCGTCCGCGCCCTTTTTGTACAAATGATCCGAATTACGGTTTCTTGTCTTCCGATTTCGGTTCTTCCTTTTTCACGTCATCCTTCTTTTCGTCCTTTTTGGCGTCCATATCGTCGGACTTTTTGTCGTCCGTTTTGGCCGCTTCCGGCATCGGCGAAAGATGCGAGCTGACAAGACGCCAGCCGTCCTTTCCCTTGTTTGCGACAAAGGTGATCCGGTACGACGTCGTTACTTCCTTTCCCTTGTTGGTGCTTTTGCCCGACGAATCGCACATCGCGACCGCGGTATCGCCGTAACTTCGCACCTTCACGTTGTTGAACGCGACGTTCTCGAATTTAAGGTCGCCGGCCTTGATCGCGGCGAGCCGCTCGGCTTTGGTCGCGACGTTACCGTCTTGCTGGACGAGAATATAGTCGTCGCCGTAGATCTTGTCGAGCGCGGCAGCGTCGTTTTTGGACAATGCCGCGGCCAGATCGGCGACCAATTTCTTGACATCGGCTTCATTGTTCGCCGCCGGAGCGGTCGTCGCCGCCGTATTGTTTGCTCCGGTGTTTTTCGGGGCGTTTGAATTTCCGGCTCCGCCGTCGCACGACGCGAGCAAAAACGACGCCGCAAACAGCGCCGCGATCACGAATGATCTTCTCATATGGTCTTCTCCTATTGTTTTCCGGCAGAACACGAACAAGGCGCGAACCGCACAAACAGGCAAAAGAAACAACCGATACTTCTTCAAATGCCGCGTCTTTCCGCTCTGCCGCTGCGGCTCGTTCTCTTGCCTATAAGTCGGACATTACGCCGAAGTTCAGGCTTAGTCAACAGTTTTCTTTCTCGCGTTTTTACGGCGTTCCGAGGCTATCCGGCGGAACGGGAAAACAGAGGGGGATCCGGGTCGAACAAACTGCGGAATTCGAATATAATGACGCCGAATATGGCCGATAATCTTATCGTTGAGATCTGCGTCGATTCGGTCGAATCGGCGGTCGAGGCACAACGCGGCGGCGCTGACCGGGTCGAGCTTTGCGACAACCTGCTCGAGGGCGGAACGACGCCGAGCGCCGGTTCGATCGAACTCGCGCGTCGGCTTTTGGGGATAAAACTGCAGGTCATCATCCGACCGCGGGGCGGTGATTTTCTCTATTCTGATCTCGAGTTCGAGATAATGGAGCGCGACGTCGCGATCGCGAAGGACCTCGGAGCCGACGGCGTCGTCATCGGAATCCTCGACGTCGACGGCAATGTTGACCGCATTCGCACCGCGCGTCTCGTCAATCTCGCGCGGCCGATGTCGGTCACGTTTCACCGCGCGTTCGATGTCGCCCGCGATCCGTTCGAGGCTTTGGAGTCGCTGATCGCGATCGGCGTCGACCGGATTCTCACATCAGGTCAGCAACCGACCGGAGCGGAAGGCGCCGGGATCATCGCGGAACTGGTCCGGCGCGCCGGCGACCGTATCAAGATAGTCGGATGCGGCGGTCTGAACTCTCTAAACATCGCGGACTTTGCCGCCCGCACCGAGATTGGCGAGGTACATTTCACCGCTTTCGACACCGTCGAAAGCTCGATGCGCCACCGTAACGAGCGCGTGTTTATGGGCGGGCCCGAGATACCGGAATACGTCAGAAACGTGACCAGCGCAGCAATCGTCCGCGAGACGATCGCGCGTTTGCCTCACTCTGATGTTTTCCCTATCTGACGGACACGTGAAGGGCGCAGTCGCCGCTATCCGCATCGACACTAGATTCCGCTGGGATCAGTTGCCGGTCTTGTTCGCGCTATTCCCGTTGGTGTTCGAAGTCGGTACGGGAGTCAAAGCCGGGCAAGCGGGCGCGCATTCACCGTTCGGACACGGAACGTTCGGGTACTCGCATCCGAGCCATAAAAAGCCCGACGCCGACGCGAGATTTTGGTTAGAGTCGGTCAGCATGACCTTCTGAACGCACTCCTTCTTAACGAACGGTTTCAGCGCCTTCGCCAGATCTTCGAGAGTTCCTTCGCCCGAGATCGTGCCGCCGACGACGATCGAAAGTTTATCACCCGCCAGGACCGAGACTCCGAAGTTGAAAGTGCGGTCCGTAAACTGCTTTTTCAACCTGCCGGCCTTGATGTTCGTTTCAACACCGTTCATTACGTTTGCCCGGCGTTCCCCGGCCGTGTTTCCGCTGCAATCCGATGCTGCAACCGCGTTGTCGGTCGCGCCGGACGCGGGAGTTGAATTGACGCGATTGGCGTTCTGATTTGCATTTTGCGACCCCGAACAGCCGATCGCGAGCATAATCGCGCACACCAAAACGGCCGATGTGCCGATCCTGAATTTGATTTTCGTCATTGTCGTTTCTCCTTTACCGTAACTATTCCGCGAGCATTGAAAGAAGCGTTGTTCGGGTCTGCCGACCGAAAACGATGGTTTTGCTGTCGCTTGACCACGCCAGTTCTGATATAAGCGTCTTCGGATCCTTTTCAACCAGCAGTTTGCGCGTTGGTCCTCCGTTGACGGGTGAAAGCCACAGAATCGTCAGATCTTCAGTTCGGGAAACAAACGCGACCGATTTTCCGTCAGGGGACAGGCGAACGTTTTGCAGATACGCGTTCGCCAGCGTGTTGACCTTTGACGTCCGACCGGTTTCAAGCGACAACACATAAACGTCGACCGCTCCCGAGACCGAAGACGATCCGGAGGAATCCGAATTCTGCGCGAAGACCACGTCGCGACTGCCCCCTCTCAAACCCAGAAGTCGGATTCGCTCCGTCGATTCGAAGATCTTCTTTTGGCCGCCGTCAATTTCGGCCCTCCATAAACGGCTGCCTTTTGTCCCGACTCCTGAAAACTCGGAAGGGAAAACTAATGTCGATCCATCCGGAGCCCAAACGGGACAACAGTACGTCTCGCCCGGATCCTTGTTTTCAGTCACCTGACGATCCGTCGATCCGTCCGTGCCGACGATTCGTATGTTCGACAACCCGTTGTTTCGAACGGTATACGCTAGCGACGCGCCATCCGGCGACCAGCTAAGGTGATTTTCACCTGTCCTGAGATATGGCGTCGCCGTGTAACCCGGTGTTTGGACGGAACCGTCCGCGAGTTTAAGAAGGTCGTCGCCGGTCGGCCGCAACCGCCAGACCGACACGCCGTTTTCGCTTCGGCGAAAGTAGGCGATCCAGCTGCCGTCGTTTGACCAGACCGGTGAAAATCCCGATTGCGCAACTACTGACGGCTTACCGTCGGCGCCAATCAACTTGACGCAAATAGAGCCGCCGAATGGTCGCTCCGGCTGATTGACCGATTGATAGACAACGGATTTGCCATCGAGTGAAACATCGGCCCAGTATTCGGATGCGACATCATCGGCGACAACGGTTTCTTTCAGGCTCGCGACGTCGACCATCCAGAGATCGGATGTCTCGTTCAACGACCCGAACAGAATCCGTCGTCCGTCATCCGAGATGTCTCGGACCGAGAAATCCGTATTTCCGTTAGACAGCTGCAAAGGCTCGCGAAATCCGTCTCCTGCTTTGAATATCTGATAGGTTCCCTCAACCGAACGGCTGAAAACCACGCTTTTGGCGTCCGGCATCCACGCAAGGTAATCAATCTGATCAACAGAAGAGGCGAGTTCTTCAATGTTTTCCGAATCGACCGCCTTTGTCTTGATCTTCCACAGATCGGCTTCGCGGATAGAGAATCCGATCCGCGATTCGTCCTTGGAAATGGCGATTGCCCGCGGACGAAGTCCTTTCGATTCAAAGTCCGTCACGCGTGAACGTTCGCCCGATGCCACGTTGACCGCGTACAGTTCGGAACTTTCCTGAAAATAGACCTTTCCACTTCTTGACCATAATCTCGGCGCGGCCGTCGGACCCACTCCGCCGGCGACAAGAATCTGCTGGCCGCCGGTGAATGAAACTTTCCAAATACCATAATCCTCGCCGCGGCTCGAAAAAAAAGCTATCTCCTGACCGTCCGGTGACCAAACGGGATATTGGTTGTAGAACCCGCCCCGCGTGATCTGGATCGACCTGCCGCCGACCGTCGGTTTCACCCAGAGTTCCGTCGCTCCCGACGTCGCCGCGGCAAAAGCAACCAATTTTCCGTCGGGCGAAAAGGACGCTGCCGAGACAAGTTCGCCGGCCCCGCTGTTCCAACTCGTAACGGCCACGGTCTTCATCGACTCCCTGAAGGTTCGATTGTTGAGCGGCCAGAGGCCGACGTATGACCAACCCGCCGCCGCGATGGCGATCAATGCTGCAAGAGCCGCAAAGATCCGCCAATCGAGCAAACGTGGCAAAATTAAACTCTGCGTATTGAGCGCCGTCGTCCGCGCCGCGGTCGCGCCGGTATCATACTCGCCGCGCCTAACTTGAGTGAGTTCGTTTCTCAGGTCTTTGAGATCGGACAACAAATGCTCCATCGACCCGTATCGTTCATCCGCGTCCTTGCGCAGCGATTTTTCAATGATCCTCACCAGGAATTCCGGGGCATCCGGAACAAAGTGCGTGATGTCTTCCGGGGTTCCGGCAATGATCGAGGCAATGATGTCCGCCGGATTGTTGCCTCCGAACGGAGTCTTGCCGGTGACCATTTCATAGATGACGATACCGAGACTGAAGATATCGGTCCGACCGTCGAGCTGGCGCCCGCGGGCTTGTTCCGGCGACATATAGAGCGGAGTGCCGAGGATCAGTCCGGGCGACGTCAGCATCCCGGCAATCGTCTCCGCCTCGGATCCCGAAGCACTTCGCAGACCGCCGCCGGTTTCTTTCGCGAGCCCGAAGTCCAGCACCTTCACGGTTCCGTCGTCCCGAATCATTACATTGTCAGGCTTGACGTCGCGATGAACGATACCCGCGCGATGCGATGCCGTCAGCGCGGAGGCGATGCCGATCGCGATGTTCACCGCCTCACCAAGACGAAGTCCACCGCGGGATATCCTTGAACTGAGCGTTTCTCCTTCGACGTATTCGGTCACGATGAACCGAATACCGTCTTTCTCACCGACATCGTGGATTACAAGAATGTTCGGATGGTTCAGCGCCGACACCGAACGCGCTTCCTGAAGAAAGCGTTTCAGACGTTCCGCATTCTTGCTGAATTCGCTTCCAAGGAACTTGATCGCGACGCGGCGCTTGAGGCGGGTGTCCTCGGCTGCAAATACGTCGGCCATTCCGCCGCTGCCGATCATATTGCCGAGTCTGTAGTGAGCGGGAAGCGCCTTCGAGTATTCATCCTTAAGCGCGTCGGTCTGCGGCGCACCGATATCTTCTAGAAACAGCCGTTCGATGCTCTCCCGCAATTCAGGATCGCCGGCGCATTCGCTGTCGAGGAGTTTGACGCGGTCCTCACGATCGAGCAAAGCGCAAGCGCTGACGATACGCGACGTCCGTTGGTCGAGGGTTTCCTTCATACGTCAATTGACCGATAATACGCCGGACTATAACACGGAAGGCCGAGATTGTCAGTCAAAATCTTGTCCCTAATGGGTTTGGAATGCGTTGCGCGGCTCGGGCCTTCGTCCTCAAGCGCCGCCTTCGTCGGATCACTTCGATCAACCACTGAAGATCAAACTCAAACAGGTCAGCCCGGCTTCTGCCTTTTCAAGTTCGGATATATCGAGCGTCGCGGTAGTGAATCCGGCATTTGCGATTAGTTCTCCCGTGGCGGGCCATTTTTGCGAAACGTGGACCACGCCATCGATCGAAAGGGTGTTCGCCGCAAACGGTTCCGACTCGGCGACGAAGATCTGCCGGAAAGAAGTGAACGGCGACGCGTCGAGCCAATTCGGATTGAGAATCACGGTTTCGTCGTCCAGGGACGTGACAGCGGTCTTGAGATGCAGGCTGCCGTCGATACGCACCGGAACGGCCTCGTATTCGAAACGGGCGGCGATCGCCGCGAACTGCGAATATCCGGCAGCATTCGTCCGCGTCGAAACGCCGACGAAAAAGCGTTTGCCGATCCGAAGGACATCGCCCCCCTCAAGCGTTCCGGGCGATACTATGCTCTCGATATTTGGCCGAAATCTGCGGACAGCGTCTGCAACCGCCCCAACCTCGCGGCGACGCGATTCGGCTCCCGGCCTTGTGATGACAGCGATCTCATCGAAGACGACCGCACAGTCCTCCACAAAAACCGAATCCGGCAGATCGTCCGCGGAACCAAGTTCAACGACATTCAGTCCGGCCGCCTCGAGCACACGGCGGTAGCCCGCGTGCTGGCGCATTGCGAGTCCGAGGTCGATGGGTTCGCGGCCGACAAACGTCAGTTCACAATCATTGATCGACGGACTGACCTTGCGGATTATCGCGGTTTGATCCTGCATTTGAGAATTATGACCCAATTACGCAAATTGCCAAGCGGACGCCTTTGCGTCACCAATGAAAAAAAACGACGGGACAATTGAGTTCCGCGGTCGTAACCCTGTTCCGGGATCAGAAACCCGCGATTACGCATTGAAGAATTTCTCTCCCTCGAAACACGCCAAACACACGAAAACGTGCCGGAAAAATGTTTTTTAGAGTCTTTCGCGGGCAAACAGCTTTCTGTCGCGCAATCCGGGTTTAAGCCGGATTGCGCAATGGAAAGACTGCCCGCTAATTTCCGCGAATCCGCGCGCATAAGATTCTATCCGAACCCGCACGGGCAAAACGCATTTCAACACTTTGGTCCGTTGACCCGATTTCAAAACCCCGCTTCTTTCGCAGCGCTTTGGACCGGCTTTCCATTCGCGCGGATTCGCGGAAATTAGCGGGCAAAAATCCCCGATTGCGCAATCCGGGTTTAAGAAACGGCGGCCGAGGTTGGGCGCTCACTCGGCCCTGACGGCAAAAACCCCGGAGCGCAACAGCGTCCGGGGTCTTGAAGATAAGGGCGTCGATAGATTTCCGATCTTCGTCAGAATCGTTGCTCGGGCTCGAAATTCTCCAACGCACCGGCGAGGACGCCCTTTGTTCCGACATCTTCGACGGAGTCTATGCCTTGGGCGCGCGACGTCGCGAGCAGCGTGATCACGAAGCCGTTCTGGGTTCCGGGGCTCTGGACCGGGATCCAGAGTCGGCGTCCGAGGACCCGAGTTTTGCCGTCCGGCAAAAGACCCTCGAATTTCACCTCGTAGCCCTTCCAGCGGCCGTTCTGAATCGCGCTTTCGCCCTCGCCGACGATCTTGAACGACTCCTTGAAGTAACCGCCGAGTTGTTCGTTTGATTTTTCGGCCAGTTTTTTGAAGTTCGGCCGGTCGAGTATCATTCCGCCCCGGCTCTTGTAATGAGTCACGAGCATCTGCTCGACGGGAATTCCGTCGGCGAAGGTCGCGATGTCCAGAAAGTTCGTGGCGCTTTCCGTGCGCTTCATTTCCTGCGGATAGTAGATCTCGAAGCCGAGGAAGTTCTTGGCGAGATCTCGCTTTAGATTTTCCTGCGTGTTGACGTATCGCGTCATTCCGGGCGCCGGTTTTAAGTTTCGCGCCGGCGGCGGACTGTCGACCTCGCCCTCTGCCGGGAGAATTCCCGGAGTCGGCTGCGACTGTTCGGCATTCTGCGTTGTCTCCGTTTCCGGAAGGTCTGCGGGCCGGCTCGCCAGGAACTTCCAGACGCCCCACAGGGCAAACAGCAGAACCACGGCTCCGATGACCGGCAGCGCGCCCCAGATCCAGCCCGGCGTCTGCGCCGGTTCGGGCGACCGTCTGGTCCAGGCGTAACCGTCAGCCGCCGGAGTTTCGACGTCGCCTCCGGTTTCGGTCACGACGGCCTGTGACGGCGAGACATGAATGTCGCCGTTGACGGGTGTCTCGTCCGCCGGCAATGGATTGATCGGCGGAACGACAAAGAATTCCCTCGTCTTCGCCTGCGGTTCGGCGACTTCCAGAATCTCGTCGTCGGTCTCGTCGGACTCGACAGCTTCGATCGAATAATCGGCCGCTTCGTCGGTCCCGATAATTTCCAGTATTGTGTCACCTTTGTCTTCGGTGGCAGGCTTGTCCCACGGCGCTATCGCCGTCAAAGCGTTGAAATATGCATCGCCGAAATCGCGGGCCTTCGGATAGCGTTCGGCCGAATCGAAATTCAAGGCCTTCTCGAGGATACGGTCGGCCAGTTCCGGAATGTCCAGCCGGACTGCGCTCGGAGTGGTTGTCAGCCCTTTCTTTTGGGCGGCGAGCAGTTCGCGCTCGGAGAGGGCGTTGAACGGCAGACGCGCGGTCAGCATCTCATATGCGATTACCGCGAGCGAATAGATCTCGCTGGCAAAGGTCGGAGCCTCGCCCGCTATTTCTTCCGGAGACTTGTAGACCAGGTCCGACTCATTCCAATAGCCGTTTGAAAGCTCGAAATTGACCAGTTTTACTTGTTCAATCCCCGCCTCGGAAACCGTCAGCATTATGTTGTCCGGCTTCAGATTGCGGTGCAGAACACCGTTTTCGTGCGCTTCGCTGAGCGCGTATGACGTTTGGCGAATGATGCGGGCGGTCCGGCGGGTGTTGAACTGACCGGACGAGCGCAGTGCCGCAGAAAGCGATTCGCCTTCGATAAACTCGCTGACGACAAAGCGGAACCCCTCCGGAAGTTCGCCCGAATCGAAAACTGCCGCGATGTTCGGATGATTCAGATGCGAAAGCGAGATTCGTTCTTCCGCAGAATGTTCGGAAAACTCGTCATCGTTCAGGAAAACGCGGACCGACGTTCGCTTTCCGGCGGTGATCCGGTCCTCGGCCAAAAACTCGAGCGAATCCTCATCGTCCCCGATCAGCTCGGTGATCAGATAACGGCCCTTGACGGTTTGTCCGACGAGCGCCCGCGGATTGTCCCAACTCAAAGCGGTCCGACCCGACGGTTGCGATGCGCGGTCGCCGATCTCAGCCGTTCCGGACGGTATTTGCGCCGGATCGACCAGTCTTGCGGTGGCCTTCGGCGCTTCTTCGGACGGTAACGATATTTCCACATCCGACTCCGCGGGCGCGGCGTCGGGCTCGGCCGGCACGGAAAATCGAACCGGCGCTTCAAAGGCCGGTTCGGCTGATGTCACACGGAACGGCGCGTCCAGTGGTTCGTCGAAATCGAGTTCGAGGATCGAGTCATCGTCAAACGCGACCGGCGCCTGATCGATCTGGCGCTGCGTTTCATAGATCTTGCTGATGGGGGCGTGCGGCTTCGGAGCATCGGTCTTCGCCGGCTGATCAAAGCGCGGATTTAGGACCCTCTTGGCAGACGGTGCGCTATCGGCCGCGTCTTTGCGGGGCATCTTTCCGAGAATGCTAGTAAACACTCCGCCGCCTGACGATCCCTGCCCGGACTTCTGCGCGACGGGCAGAAGCCGGCCGCCGTCGACCGAGCAAAAGCGCTGGCTTCCCTCTTCGTAGGTATTTCGGCACTTGGGACAATAGAGCATCGTTGTTCTGATCGTTGCTACTGGCATTAAGACTTTATCCTCGTTGAACTTATCGGCGTCCGGCAAAGAACGCCTGTTGGGGAAAAGACCTAATGAGCGGGGGATTTCAGATTTGCGGCGAGTTCCTGATCCGGAAGGCCAGTCGTTGAATCGGACCTATCGAAGTCACACGTCAATCTCGACCGAAGCGGAGTTTCACGCTATTTCGTCTTCGCGATCTTCTCCGTCAGAATCGTGCGCGTTCCATCGAGCGACATCGCCTGCTGGTAGTGCCGCGATGCGTCAAGCGGACGATTGATCTTTGAAAAGGCATCGCCGAGCGCTTCGTACTCGCGGGCCAGCCGCTTGCGTTCGCTGTCGGAAACGATCTTCAAGGCCGCACCGAGTATCTTTTCAGCCTCGTCAAGCCGGCCGCGGCGTAGATGTAGCGAACTCAGAAGCGTGTAAGCGACCACGCTGCCGGGACTCACTTCAACGCTTTTCGTCAAGAGTTTCTGCGCTTCTTCGAAACTGCCGCGTGTGGTCAGCGCGCGTCCGAGCAAATTCAGCGCCGTCGGGTTCTTCGGATCTTCGCCGAGCGCGCGCCGGAGCAACTGCTCTGATTCGAGGAAGCGCTGTTGCGACTGCATCACGTCGGCGACGAGGATCATCGTCGGAACATCCGACGAATACTGGATCGCGCGGCGGTAACTGTCGGTCGATTCGCTTACCTTTCCGAGCCTTCGATAAAGGCGGCCGAGGTGCGCGTATGCAAGCGCGAATTCCGGTTCGATGCGGATCGCTTTCAGGTACGCGTCCTGAGTTTCCTGACCGATGATCCCGCGAAGTTCAAGCGCAACTCCGAGTTGGTCGTGCGCGAACGCATTTGACGGATCGATCTCGATCGCTTTGCGCGCCGTCTTTTCCGCTTCTTCGTAGCGTTCCGAAAGTTCGCCGCCGATGATCGGCTGCGTCAGCACGAAGCTGAGCGCAACATATGAGCCCGAGTTTGAAGGATCGATTCGGATCGCCGTGCGATACGATCGTTCGGCTTCTTCCCAGCGTTGTTGATCGGCGTAAGTATTTCCGAGCCCGAAAACGGCCCTCGAATCGCGCGCGCTCAAAGACATCGCGCGGCGGTAAGCCGCATCGGCCCGGGTGTAGTCGCGATCGTCCCGCGCGAGGTTGCCCTCGTCGATCGCGTTCTCGAACAGTTCCTCGTTACGGACGCCGACTGTAATGATAACGCTTTCGTCCGGAAGCGGATTGACGACGGGTCGTTGATCAACTTTGGCGATCGCTGGAACTTTCGCCGCGGTCTTCGCAGGAACCGTCTTCATGGAAGATTTCGAACTTGGCTTTGGCGTCGGCTTGGCGGTTGTCGTTCGCTTTGTCGCGGGTGCCGGTTTCGGTTTCACGGCGGGCGCGGACTTCTTCGTCGATGTCGCGGACTTCGGCGACTTGAATATCCCGGTCGTACTGCCGAGGTCCTGCGAAAAAGAAAAAACCGGCGCGAACAATACACACGCCGTTATCATTAGAAACCATCTGCCGTTGCCGATAATCTTTTGCATAATGCGCCAACTCCTGTCAGTCGGAGCGCACAAGACGGAAGCCGATCGCCTTATCGCGATCCTTTGAATCCTTGAAAGCCCGGAAGGTCGACGTCGAACTGTCAGAGTCCTTCTTGAGGTCAAATGCCCCACGAACTACCGAATGCGTCCTTCCTACCCTTTCTTCGACCTGCTTTTCCAACTCCGAACCCTTGTATGCCCGCGCCGGGCTTGACGTCCATTCCCAAACGTTCCCGACAAGATCCTGCACGCCCCATTTGTTTGCACCCCCGGGTTTCGAGCCGACGGCCACGAACGTCAGGTCCCGCCGGACCTGAGCCTTGTCTTCGTACCAGGTATCGCCCCACGGATAAAGGTTGTCATCGCCGCCGTTGCGGGCAGCGTATTCCCATTCTATCTCGGTCGGAAGGCGATAGGTCTTTCCGTCGCGCTTCGACCGCCATTCGGCAAACGCTTTGATGTCGTCGAGATTGACATATCGAACCGGGAAGTTCATTTCCGACGTCAGCGGTTTTGAGTTCTCCCAGTTCAGCGGAAGCGGATTGTATTCCGTTCCCCTCACGAACTCGTAGTATTCCGCGTTCGTAACCTCGGTCTTGTCCATCTCAAAGTCTTTGACTTTGACTTCGTATTCGGGTTTTTCAAGCGGGTCGCCGTCTTCGCGTCCCATCGTAAAGTCTCCGCCGGTTATCTTGACCATCTCGGTCTTGACCGGTGGAGTTTCCTGATTGTTGGCATTCCCGTTGTTGGTGATGACGTTCGAGTTGCCGTTATTCACGGAACCGAACAACCCCATTTTCCAGGCGCCGAACAATCCAACAGAAGTAAGTACCAATAAAGCCGCGATTCCAATTATTCCGATCAACAACGGAGACATTCCCGATCGCGCAACCTCGGGGGGATAGCTCTGCTGGCCAGACTGCCAATACTGCGGCGGCGCAGTATTTTGCACCTGAAACTGCGAATTCTGGTTCGTCCCAGAAAACCCCTGATTCGAGACATTTCCCGGCATCACGACCGTTGCCGCGCCGTCGGCCGGCCGCGGGATGCTCCCGCTGTTGTCCATCAGCTGCGCGGCCACCTGCTGCGGCTGCCCGTCAAATACGACGTCTGTTTCCCAGTCACGAAATCCGTCGTGACTGATCCGTATGCGGTGGTTGCCGATCTGAATTCCTTCAAGTTGAAGCCAACCGTCGTCGCGGGTCAACCCGACGGCGACGTTATCGACGAAAACGCGCGCCCGCGCCGGTTGGGAATAGATGCGAAGCTGCGAAACGGGGAGCGCGGCGCCCGTCGAATGGCCGATACCCTCCGGCGCGGTAGTCGACGCCTTGACTGCGTTGCGCAACTCCTCAACAAGCTGTTCGACGGACTGTGTCCGGTTCTGGCGATTCTTCTCGATCGAATGACGAACGGCCTGTTCGATCTGCGGCGCGATCGGCAAACCAAGTTGTGCAAACGTCGGCGGCAGGTCGCTGAGATGTTTTTTCATGATCGCCGGAATCGACGATCCCTTGAAAGGCACGTCGCCCGCGAGCATCTGGAAAAGCATCACGCCAAGACTGTAGATATCGGCGCGAACATCCGGCTCCTCATCGGCCCACTGTTCCGGCGCCATATAGTACGGCGATCCCATAAGTCCGGTCGTTTGCGCCTGAATGAACGATCCGAGCAGTTCGCCAGACTTGATCTTCGCAAGACCAAAGTCGAGGATCTTGACCGCCTCAGACATCGATTTCTTGCCGTCGCAGATCATTATGTTGAGCGGTTTCAGATCGCGGTGGACGATCCCTTGATGATGTGCCGCGCCGACGCCGGCGCAGATTGCGGTCATCAGTTCAAGAGCCCGTTCAGGGCTGAGTTTGCCCTCGCGGGCGAGCAGGTCGTGAAGCGATTCGCCCTCGACATACTCCATCACGAGAAACGGGATCTTTCCGAACGCAACCCCGTAATCGGAAACGCCGACGACGTTCTGGTGGCGGATCGCGGCGGCGGCCAGGGCTTCCTGACGGAACCGGGTGACGAGTTGAGGGTCGTTGCCGACAAGATCGGGAAGGATGACCTTGATCGCGTGGTGCGTCTTGAGGTATGCGTGCCGAGCTTTGTAAACAACACCCATCCCGCCCTGACCGATACGCCGTTCGAGGTGATACTTCTCCTCGAGCACCGGAACCCCGCTAAGTGTCTGCGAGGTCTGCATACCGTCATCGGGACAGGTCATTACCTCATCCGGAAAGCATCGCTTACATTTCTGGCACTCTTTCATTTTTGTTGTTTCAACATACGGCGGAAAAGCGATCGCAATTTGTGGTCGTAAAAACCGAAAGCAACTGATTCTGAATCCGCCGTACGATTTTAGTTTTTTTGTCTTCTTCAATCAAGGCGGACCGTAATGATGGACGGCACAAGCCGCGCGAAGCATGAATTCAGAGCCGAACTCATACTTCGGGGCTCGTCATCCATCCGTCAAGACGCCCACGCTATTGCTTTACGACGATATTCACCAAACGTTTCGGAACAACGACAACTTTGACGATCTCTTTGCCCGCTGTGTGTTCGGCGACCTTTCCGTCGGCAAGCGCAAGGCGTTCAAGGTCCGCGTTCGAAGCGTCCGGAGCGGCAAGGACCCGCGAGCGCAGTTTGCCGTTCACCTGGACCGGAATCTCGATCTCCTCGGCGCGTGCGAGTTCTTCGCGAAACTGCGGGAAACTGGCGCCGTTGGCGAGCATTCCGCGGTTGTTGCCGACGAGCGCGCCGAACAGTTCCTCGGCAGCGTGCGGCGCGAACGGGGCGAGCATCAGGACCAGCGCCTCGCACGCTTCGCGGACGGCGGCCGATTCTTCGGCGGTCGCGTCGGAAGGCTCGACCTTGAAATCGTAAAGCGCGTTGCAGAGTTCCATCAACGCCGCGACCGGCGTATTGAACTGGAGCGACTCGAAACTGTCCGAAACCCGCTTGATCGTCTGGTGAACCTTGCGCAGCAAAGCCTGCGATTTGGGATCTGTGATTTGCGATTGAGGATCGGAACTTTGGAATCCCTGGAATGTCTCGCGCCAGCGATGGATGAAACGCCAAACGCGCTGCAGGAATCTGACCGCGCCCTCGATGCCGGCTTCGTTCCAGACCAGTTCGTTCTCGACCGGCGCGGCGAACAGCACGAACAGACGCGCGGCGTCGGCACCGTAGATCTCGACCATCTCGTCGGGATCGACCCCGTTGCCCTTCGACTTAGACATCCGTTCGACCGCCGATTTGAGAACTTTGCCGTCCGCCGATCTCGCCGACAGGATCTTTCCCTTCGCGTCGCGTTCGACCGTCACCGACGAAGGCGGAAAATAGATCCGTTTGCCCTTGCCGTCGGGATCGTCGGGATTCGGGATCTCGTCGAAGAACGTTTCGCCGACGACCATTCCCTGCGTCAAAAGACGCTTTACTGGCTCATTGAATTTCACGAGCCCGAGATCGCGCATCACTTTCGACCAGAACCTCGTATATATCAAATGCATCACGGCGTGGTCGTCGCCGCCGATGTACTGATCGACCGGCGCCCAGAACGCGGCCTTCTCGGGATCGAACGGCATCTCGGCGTTGTGCGGATCGAGGTAGCGGAAATAGTACCAGCAGGAATCGACGAACGTGTCCATCGTGTCCGTTTCGCGCTTCGCGGCACCGCCGCATTCTGGACAAGTGGTGTTTACGAACTCGGGCACCTTCGCGAGCGGCGATTCGCCGCTGCCGGTGATGGCGACGTTGTCCGGAAGCGTGACCGGCAGATTCTCGTATTTTTCGGGAACGATGCCGCAGGCGCCGCAATAGACGATCGGTATCGGCGAGCCCCAAAAGCGCTGGCGAGAGATCCCCCAATCGCGCAGACGATAGGTCGTCGCACCCTCGCCGAATCCGTGAAGGACCGCGTAATCGGTCATCTCCTTTTTCGCCTCGTCGCTCGTTTTGCCGTTCCAATAGTCGGAGTGAACGAGCACGCCGTATTCGGTGAAGGCTTGTTCGAGCGCGAGGGCCTGCATCGTGTGATGCTCGTGCGCGAGGTGCGGTTCGGAGATGACCTGACGGATTGGCAGATCGTATTTTTTGGCGAACTCGAAATCGCGCTCGTCGTGTGCCGGTACGCTCATCACCGCGCCGGTCCCGTACTCCATCATCACGTAATTGCCGACCCAGATCGGCAAATCCTCTCCGCTGAATGGATTCCGCGCCGTGAGACCGGTGTCGATTCCCTCTTTTTCCTGCTCGGCCTCGTGATCGACGACCTTCAGCTTTTCGGCCCGGATCTTCTGAATCGCCGCTCTTATTTCCTCGGAAAACCGCTCGAAATACGCTTCGATGACCGGATGCTCCGCCGCGACGACGACCGCGTTCGCGCCATAGATCGTATCGATGCGCGTGGTAAAAACCCTTATCGATTTGGGAATCGCGATTTGTGATTGCGGATTGTCGAGGTCTCGAAGACCGTCGGACAATCCAAAATCCAAAATCCCCAATCCAAAATCGACAAACGCTCCTTCCGACCGGCCGATCCAGTCCCGTTGGCGTTTGAGGACTTTTTCGGCCCAGCCGGATTCGATCTCGGCCATATCGTCGAGAAGTTGGTCGGCGTAGGCCGTCGTCTTCAGGAACCACTGTTCGAGGTCCTTTTTCGTGACGCTGTTGCCGCACCGCCAGCACAATCCGCCTGAGGCCTGCTCGTTCGACAATACCGCCTTGTCGTTCTCGCACCAGTTGACCTGCGTCTTCTTCTTGTACGCGAGGCCCATTTCGTACATCTTGAGAAAGAACCACTGATCGAATTTATAGTAATCGGGCCGGTGCGCGGCGATCTCGCGCCGCCAATCGTAACTGAGCCCAAGCCGTTGCAACTGACCGCGCATATGCGCCAGGTTCTCTTCGGTCCAACTCCGCGGATTGACCCCGCGTTTGATCGCCGCGTCCTCGGCCGGCTGACCGAACGAATCCCAGCCGATCGGGTGCAAAACATTAAATCCCCTCAACCGCTTGTACCACGCGAGCGCATCGCCGACCGAATAGTTCCGGACGTGGCCCATATGGAGATTGCCCGACGGATAAGGCAGCATCTCAAGTTGATAGAACTTCGGGCGGTCTCCGCCCGCCTCGGCATTAAACGCCCCGCTCTCGTTCCAGATGCGCTGCCATTTATCTTCGACCTTCTTTGCGAAATATTTCTCGTCCATGATGATTGTCATTGCGTCTCGTCCCGATGCCCCGACCAACCGGCTCACAAATCGCCAAAAACTTAAGACTAAGGACTTAAGAAAAAAAATTCAATGGATAGTGTTTGAATTGCGCAGGTCCGGCTCCGAAGATTCCGGATTTGCGATTTTCGATTTCAGGATTCCAGAACCCCAAGATTCCCAGGCGGCGCGTGGAAATTGCCCCCCTGGTTTTCTCTAACAGATGGAAACATATAGAAAAGAACGAGTGGTATACGTTTTGTATTTCTATCCGTAAAATCCGTTTCATCCGTGTGCATCCGTGGTCAATATCGGAGCGTCGGGAGAACCGCCTGGGTTTTTCAAGGCTCCCGATTTCCGATTTTGACCGACTAAAAGCGGCGTTGTCGCCCGGATGCGCGGAAAGGCCGAGTCTTTCGGGGACGTGCGGCTATTAGCGCGACTGTTCCCCCAGTTGCCACTTCAATGTGAATGTCTTTCGCGCGCTTTCGCGTGAATTGGCGGTCCGCTTTTTTCGTCAGTGTTTTTGACGCGAAACGTCGCGAAAGAACGCGAGATCTCGCCTTCGAGGGACACGAAATTCACACATCCGGTCCCTTGAATCTTGAATTTTGAACCTTGCACATCCAAAATCAGAAATCCCAAATCCGAACTATTTATGATATTCTGTCAGAACCGTTGATGTGCGAGGATTCGCGATTATTAAATTTATTTATGACGAAAACCTGATTGCGGACGGCTGACAGATCGGCCGTCTGCCGGAGAATCGGAGGACGGGCCAATGATCGGAAAGAAGTCGATTGTCAGCGACACCAACCAGTTGAACGAAAACGAAGCCCTGACGGCGCTCGACCGAGTCGCCGGGATAATTTCAAAATCACGCCGAAACCTAAGATCCGCGAGTGCGGACGATTTGATTGTCGCGCTTTCCGACGCCTATGAAAACCGTCGGGCCCGGCAGGTTTTCGAGTGGGAAAAAGCCCGTCGCGGGCGATTCATGGATCTCTGAACAATGCCTCGAACAGCCGCGTTTGTGTTTATTCTGCTTTCGGTCATCGTTTCGTGCGCGGTCGCGTCGCGCGCGCAGGACCTGTCGCCGCTTGAGAACGCGATCCGCGCCGGTTCGTCCGAGGAAAAGCGCACTGCTCTGTCCGATCTCCGAAATCTTCGCACCGCCGAGGCATCGCGGATCGCGGCTGTTGCTCTCAGCGACCCGGACGCGGCCGTCCGCGCGACGGCGGCGATGTCGGTTGTTTCCCTTCCGAAGGACGAGGCCGTCGCGGCGCTGACGCCGAACCTTTCGGACAAAGAGGCGTTCGTCCGCGCCGAAGCCGCATCGGCGCTCGGCGTCGTGCGGTCGGCACTGGCGATCGGACCGCTGACCGAGGCTATCAACCAAGACGATTCGCTCGCGGTACGCGGAGCGGCGTTGCGTGCGCTCGGCGATATCGGCGACGCGGCGGCGGTTGCGGCGCTGACCGAATTCCTGCGGACAAAACCAAAGGAATCGAACGCGTTCGAGCGCCGGTCGGCCGCGAGGTCGATCGGGCGTATCGCCCAGACGATCCAGTCCGGCGGTTACGATGTGACCACGCCGGAGAGTTTTCTTCCGCCGAAGTATAAGACAAGGCGCGAGTTGCGTGATCTTGAAGCCGCCTATCCGGACTTTGGCGATGCCGTCACGGTTCTGAAAATGATCGTCGCCGGCAAACGCGACACCGCCGATACGCGCCGCGAGGCGGCATATGCGCTCGGTTCGATCTCGAAGAACTCGGTCGCGTTCCTCGAGAACTGCGCTCTGTCGCCCGACACTTACCTCTCAGAGATCTGCCGCGAAGGCGTTTTGCGGGCCTCGCCGGCTGAAAAACGATGAATTTCACGATCCTCCGCTTCGATTCCATCGATTCAACCAATACCGAAGCGCTGAAAGAAGCGAAGCTCGGCGCGGCCGAAGGCCTGACGATCGTCGCCCGGCGGCAAACTGCCGGGCGCGGGAGAAACGGGCGCGCCTGGGTTTCAGACTATGCTTCCGGGCTTTACGTAAGCATAGTTTTGCGTCCGCGCGTCGAAATGCGTCTCGTCCCGCTCATCACGTTGATGGCCGCCGTTGCCGTCGCCGATCTTCTGCGAGAACGCTACGGCCTCGCGCCGGACATCAAATGGGTCAACGACGTTCACGTGAAGGGCCGCAAAATATGCGGGATCCTGGCCGAGATGACCGAAACGCCGACCGGACCGGCGGTCGTCGTCGGTATCGGGATCAATCTTCGGTCGTCAAACTTCCCACCCGAGATCGCCGGGATCGCCACCTCGATCGAGGCCGAGACCGGCGCGGCACCGGCCGCCGAAGACGCGCTCGACGCGTTCCTGGGATTTTTCGGGTATTTTTACGACCGGTTCAATGAGGATCCGAGTTTCGTCATCGAAGAATGGGCGGCGCGGTCAAGTTATTCTCGCGGCAAAGTGGTCCGCGTCGAGACCGGCGGCGAAACCGTCACCGGCGTGACCGACGGCCTCGAAGAAAACGGCGCACTGCGCGTCAGAACCGCGTCGGGCGAGGTCAAGATCGTCCAGGCCGGCGACGTCGAGCAGCTGCGCTGACTTCCGATTCCCATCGGCTCGACTCCAGTTTCCGGGGTTATCGGCTAATATCTGTCAGCTACCCACTATTCCGAAGATCTGGTGTTTCCACCGTTGACCGAAGACGGTTTTGAACTTTGTATTACCCGACGACAATACCCGCACCCGGAATAGTTGATAGCGGATAGGTGATAGCTGATAATTGTTCACTTGAATTGAGTCAGCCGAATTCGATCATTTCTATGAGATTTACTGAAATCCATCCGGTCATTTACCACATCCGGGTTTGGCAGTTGCGGCTGGCGCGCAAATTCAAGGATACGCGGGGCGGCGTCGGTTTCGCGTCGGCGCAGTCCGAAGAGTCGTTGCCGTTTGCGGTTTACAACCATCAATCGTTGTTGCGACGCAGGCTCGGTTCGCTCGATATGCGGTTTCAAGAGAATAAGGTGACGAATCTCGAGATCGCGCGGCAGCCGATCGACGGACTTCTGATCAAACCCGGCGAGACGTTCTCGTTCTGGAACCGGATCGGCGAGACGACCGCAAGAAAAGGATATCTTGAGGGACTTCAGCTCTCGCGCGGCGAGATCAAGACGGGCATCGGCGGAGGACTCTGCCAACTCGCGAATCTTCTTCTTTGGATGGCATTCCATTCCCCGCTTGAGATCGCCGAACGCCACCATCACAGCTTCGACCCTTTTCCGGACGACCGCCGCGCGCTGCCGTTCGGAAGCGGCGCGAGCGTCTTTTACAACTATATCGATCTCAGATTTCATAATCCGACCGACCGTACGTTTCAGCTCAAGATATGGCTGACCGACGAGCATCTGAAGGGATCGCTGCTCGCTTCCGAGGAGATCGCCAACAGCTATCATGTCGTCGAACGCGACCATCAGTTCATTCGGCAAAACGGCAAGAATTACCGGCGCAACGAGATCTGGCGCGAAATTATCGACCGACGCACGGGAAACGTCATCGACACCGAATTACTGGTTAAAAACTTCGCCGAGGTGAAATACGAATTGAACTTTCCGGTCGGGGAATGTTAACGTCATATCGGCATTATGGAAAACGATTTCGACTTTGACGACGACGGAACCGAATTCGAGGACCTCGACGGTCTTTTCGAAGACTTTGAGGAATTCGAGCCGGAAGAAGTCACGATGCGCACCGCGATTCTTTCGAAAAACGATATGATCGCGCTTTTGTGCGTCAAGACCGCCGACCAGGGCGGCGCGATCTGCCGTGTCGACCCGCGCGAATCGACCCCTTCGGTGCAGCTTTACGACGACCCGCAAAAGGCAATGGAATGGTTCAATAAGAGCCTCCGCACCAGCCGCCTCAACGGCTGGCAACTCGTCTACGAAGGCCTTCCGCTTCAAGGATAACTTCCCTTTTTACAAATTATTATGCTTTTGGCGATCGATATCGGGAATTCGGCGACGAAATTCGGTGTTTTTGACGGTGAGATTCTTGTCAAGCGATTCACCGCGCCGACGATCCGCGGAAAATCAGCGGACGAGATCTTCGAAACGATCGCGCCGGAGATCGACTTTCACGTCGCTAAGGTGATCGTCTCGTCGGTCGTAACCGAACTGATCGAAGCCTTTACCGAGCTTTCCGAAACCCATTTCAACAAAATCCCCATCGTCATCGATTCGACCTTCGACTTTGGACTCAAGATCAACTATGAGCCGCCGTCGGATGCCGGAACGGACCGCCTCGTGGCCGCGGCGGCGGCCGTCCGAAAATACGGTAAACCTTGCATCGTCTGCAGTTTCGGCACTGCGACAACGGTCGATGCGGTAAATTCGAACGGCGAGTTTCTCGGCGGCGCGATCGCGCCCGGGATCAACACTCTCGGTGAAGCCCTGTTTTTGAAAACATCGAAGCTCCCGCGTGTCGAACTCGTAAAGCCTGCGAAGGCGATCGGAGATTCGACGGCGGAGTGCATTCAGTCAGGGATCTTCTACGGCTACGTCGGACTCGTGCGCGAACTCGTGACGCGGATCGCTTCGGAACTCGGCGAAAAAGCGCCGATCGTGGCAACCGGCGGATTCGTCCCTATCGTCGCCGGCGAGATCGATCTGATCGACCACGCCGACGAACTGCTGATTTTGGAGGGGTTGCGTGACATCGCCAGATCGCGCTGATCGTCAGACGCCGCAGCCGGTTTGCAGCTGTTTGACCTCAACGGCCTTCCCGCCCTTCATCTCATATGCCGCGGAACTGTTGCCTTCGTAATACTCGCTGTAAACGATGAACTCCATAATCCCGTCACCGTTGAGATCGGCGATCGAAGTGACCAAGTAACGGCTCGGAGCGCCGAATTCTATGTTTCGCTTGACGAACTCGCCGCCGATCAGAAAATCGCGGACCTTGCCGGCGACGATCTTGCGCAATACTACCATCGAGTAATCGCCGGCCTTCGCGCTCGCTCCGATGCGGTTGCCCCAGGTCCCGGCTTGAAGAAGGACCTCATCGACTCCGTCGCCCTCGAGATCGATCCGCCAGGCATAGACATTCTTCGGAACCGAACGCGTCAGCCCCTTCGAACGCAGAATCGCCGTGATGGTCCTTGAATACGTCCGCTTGGCGACGGTTTCGGCGATCTCGGCCGGAGTTCGCGGCATCGGGTTCCAGGTCAGTCCGGCCCCGAATGCTATTCCGTCGTGCGCGATATCGACCTCGCCGGTCATTGACGACAGATCGAAGACCGGGCCGTAGAAATCCTCACAAGGCACGGAAGGCGTCGGATCCTCGGCGGCAAGATCATCGACCGTCACGCCGTTCATCAGATACCACTTGAAGCGGTCGCCTTTTTTGACCAGCGGTCCGACCTCGGAGGCCGACACCCAATTGCCGTTTTCGACTCCGCCGATGACGCCGCCAACGGCCATATCGACGATCGGTGTGACGGACCGTTGCGCGGGAGCTACGCCGGCGAGCGCGATTGCCATCATTAAAGCAACTAGAATCTTCATATTTTTATTTGTTTCGAAAGAAGAAAAAGAAGAACAGCGCCGCGTGCTCGCTCTTAACGCCATCGGCGTGTCCGATCGTCCGTCGGGAACCGTCCTCGACCGAACCGTTGGAATTGACGTAACCGATCGTTGAACGGCTCGAGTTCTCGACCGATCCGCTGGAATTAATGTAGCCGATGGTCCGGTGCGAACCGTCTTCAACCGTCCCGTTCTCTTTCAGGTAACCGATCGTCCGGCGCGAGCCGTCCTCGATCGATCCGTTCGAGTTGATGTATCCGAGAGTTCGCCGCGAACCGTCTTCGATTGTTCCGCTCGAACTGATATAGCCGATCGTCCGACGCGAGCCGTCCTCGACCGCCTGACCGTTGGCGGCAGCGGCAAAGACGACAAAAAGCGTCAAAAAGAAAGTCAATCTGATCTTCATAAATCTAGAAAGTATCGGGAACGTAAAGAAAAACGGCTTCGACGCCGGAACTCGTGTCACGCGTGCTCGCCGAACTGCCCAAAAGATACCAGTCGGTCAAGCTCCGCCATTCGACTTTTCCGACACTGACAGGCGACGGGTCGTAAACGAGCAGCTGGTAGTCGAGAATCGGAAACCAGGCGATTCCCGCGATAACCACGATATGCGTATTGCCGTTGACCCACAACGGACCGTAGTTCTTGAGCCAGCCTTCGAGCGCATCGGTCGTCGGCGTTACCGGCGGAATGGCCTGAAGACCGAGCCGTTTGGCCATTTTCACGATCTGCGGATTTGCGATCCCGTTGTTGTTGTCTCTGATCTTGGCGCATTCGGCGTCGAGTTCCGGCGGTATCAAACCGACCATCGACTGTTGCCGCTGCTCCATTTTCCAGTTGATGAGCATTTGCGCGCTGGCATACCAGCAACTCATCGTCTTCGTTTGCGGGATTAGTTTCATTCCCTGAACGATGTAAGCCATAAACAATACCTCCAGGCATTAGGACGAACCGCCCGGTCTGCTTTTGCCAAGCATTCGAAACGCAAAATAGACCAGAAAGCCGACGCCGATCGCGATCAGAACCCCGAGACCCTCCTTGCCGTAGTCGACGTTCGAAAGCAGCCACCCGATAAGCAGCAGCGAAAGGACCGAAACCGCCACGCCGAACGGTGCCGAAAAAGCGGCTTCGGGCGAATTTTTGCGGAAGCGGAACACCGGAAGCGCCGCGCAGGTCGTCGCATAGACGATGAGGCGCGTGATCGTCGCGATCGTCAGCGCCGTCAGGAACGAACTCTGAATCGTCAGGATCAGGATTACGGCCGCGGTCAGGACGATCGCGATCGACGGCGTCTTGAAGCGCCGATGCGTTCTTGAAAGAACCTCCGGAAGTTCGCGTTGTTCGGCCATCGCGAACGGTATCCGCGAGGCCGCCAGAAATCCTATGTTCAGGTTGCCGAGAATCGAGATCACCGCCCCGATGGTGATGAACGAAGCGCCCCAGTAACCGAGAAAGTTGACCGCCGCGTCCGCGAGCGGACGCTCGGACTTCGCAAGATCGGGCAGACTGCCGACCGAGACGATCTGGATAAGAACATAAAGAAGAGCAACGATGCCGAGCGAAGCCAACAGCGCCCACGGCAGGTTCCGGCGCGGCTCGCGCGATTCGCCGGCCAGGATCGTCGTCGCCTCGAATCCCGAAAAGGCGTAAACCAGGATGAGGATCGCCTCGCCGAACTTGGCGGGATCGACCGTCTGCGGCAGAGCGAAGTTTGCGGGCTCGATAAAGAACATCCCGACCGTGACGAAGACGAGCAGCGGCAGTAATTTGCCCGCGGTAAAGATGTTTGTGAGAATCGTCGATTGTTTAATGCCGAGAAAGTTGACGACCGCGATCGAAACGAAGATGAACGTGATCACCGCGGCGCGGACGTAACCTTCGTTCAGCGGCGGGTAAAAGAATCCGAGATAGCTGACGAGCAGATTGCAATTCGCCGCCCCGGTCGTAAGACGGACGATCCAGTAAAGCCAGCCGACCTCGAATCCGACGACCGGTCCGAAGCTCTCGCGGGCGTAGAGATACATCCCGCCGGTCGATTCGAAACGGCTTGACACCTCTGCGAAGCAAAGCACGATGAGCGCGATGATCGCGGCACACATTACGAGCGCGATCAGACCGTAGTTACCGATCAGCGCCGCCACCTTGGACGGCAACCCGAAAATTCCGGCGCCGATGATCGTATTGATGGCGATCGCCAACAGATCCCGGCGGCTGATCCCGCGAATCAGTTTTTCTTCGGTCATAATCTGACGAATGACGACTTAGGGTTCCGAATTCAAGTTCAAGATTCAAGATTCAACGTTCGGGTTTCAGATTCCAGATATTTCAGATTCCAAGGATTCCAAATTCCGAGACTCACAGTACCAGATTCCAGGATTTACATTCCAGATCCGGGAGGTTTGAAAAACCCGCGGAGTCTTGCCCTGAAACCAGCAGGCGGCGCTGATTTAGTTACATTCCTTGCGGCTTGCCGCCCGGATGTGCGGAAAAGCTCGGCCTTTCCGGGATAGTCTGCTCAATCGACGCGGCTGCGCCGCCGATCTTGGACGCGCGGCATAGCCGCAGGAACGCGGCAAACGTTGAACGGAAAAGCCAAGCTTTTCCGCACATCCGAGCGGCAAGCCGCAATAAGTCGTGCAAACTGCAAAAGCCTAAATCCGAAATCCAAAATCCAAAATCCAAAATCCAAAATCGGAATACAGTTCCCGAACCTGATGGCATTTCTGCACGAACCGCTTTTCGTTTATACTCGGAAAATCACCATTCGTAAAGAATTTGTCGAGGAGTCATTAATGAAATTCGCATCGGCCCTTGTTGTTCTGGTCACCATAGCTCTCTTTTCCTCTCCGCCGGCTTTGGCGCAGAAGAAGAAGGAATTCTCGCTGCCGCCGATGTACAGGGCGCTTGAATCGACGGCGTCGCCGGACCTCCAAAAGCTTCTCGACTCAGCGGTCAACGAAACGCTCAAAAAGTTTGCCGACAAGGGCTTGAAGGCCGAGAACGTTGCCGCGACGCTGATCGATATGCGCGGATCGGCCGATTTTCCGATGGCAAGTTTTCGCGGCGAGGAGAAGATCTATCCGGCGAGCGTCGTGAAGATGTTCTATATGGCGGCGCTCGAACAATGGCTCGCCGACAAACGGGTCAAAGCAACCGGCGAACTCGATCGCGGCCTGAGAGATATGATCGTCGATTCGTCGAACGACGCGACGGGCTATATCCTCGACGTTCTGAGCGGCGTTTCGAGCGGCCCGCAACTTCCCGAAAAACAGTTCGCCGCCTGGTCCTACAAGCGCAACGTCGTCAATCGGTATTTCGCCGCACTCGGCTATCAGAACATCAACGTCAACCAAAAGACGTTCTGCGAAGACGCCTACGGCGTCGAGCAGCAGTTTCGGGGCATCGAGGGCGCGAACCGGAACAAGCTGACGACAAACGCGACCGCCCGTCTGATGGCGGAGATCGTCCTCGGGCGCATCGGCAACGAAGACGCTACCCGCTTAATGAAAATGGTCCTAAGCCGCGACCCGTTCGCCGCGACGAAGGATAACGACGATCAGGCTCACGGCTTTACCGGCATCGCCCTGATCAACAAAAAGCTGATGGGCGCCAGGATCTGGTCGAAGGCCGGTTGGACTTCGCAGACCCGCCACGATGCCGCTTACATCGAACTGCCGGACGGGCGTAAACTCGTCCTCGTCGTATTTACGGAGAAATTCGCGACCGAGCGCAACATAATTCCGTCTATCGCAGAAAGCGTTTTGGATAATTTCGGCAAATAGATTGGTTGATTTCGCGAAGACGATACCGGCATTCCCGGCAGTACTGCCGATCGAAGAACGCCGCTCGCTCGAAACCAACAAGACACTAATTTCGGATCTCGTCGTGCACGACGACCGCGAGGCACAAAAACTATGAAAATCATCAAGTATTTATCGCTTTCGATCATTCTCGGCCTGACGATCTCGGCCAGTGCGCAGTACACGAAACCGCCGAAGGAAATTCTGGATGTGCTTGATTCGGCCGTAATTCCTTCGACCTCGGTCAGTCCGGCGCGGGACCGCGTCGCCGTGCTTGAACCGCTGCGGTACCCGCCGATCGCGGAACTCGCGGAACCGATGCTCAGAATCGCCGGTCTGCGCATCAATCCGAACACGACGTCGCAGCATCGGCAGCCGTATTTCATAAAACTGACACTGAAGAACATCGCCGACGGGAAAGAGACCGCCGTCGCGCTGCCAGCCGGAGCGAAGATCATCTCGCCGACCTGGAGCGCCGACGGCAAATACATCGCCGCCGGCAACATCACGCCGGCGGGGATCGAACTTTGGATCATCGATGCGGCGACCGCGAAGGCGCGCAAGATCAACGGTGTGCAGGTGAATACCGCATTTGGCGAGTTCGGCTGGATGCCCGACCAAAAAAGTCTGATCGTGAGCCTGGTCCCGGCGAATCGCGGACCGGCACCCGGTTATCAGAATCTGGTCCCGACGTCGCCGAATATCCAGGAAACCGCCGGAAAGACAGGCGCCGTTCAGACGTTCCAGGATCTTCTGAAATCGCCGAACGACGAGAAATTGTTCGAATACTACGCGACCTCTCAGCTGGCGATCGTCGGCGTCGACGGCAAGGTAAAAACCATCGGTGCGCCGGCGATATTCGACACGGCGGACGTGTCTCCCGACGGCAAACAGATCTTGACGTCGCGGATCACGCGGCCGTTCTCATATCTTTTCCCGTTCAACCGGTTTCCGAAAGAAGTCGAGGTTTGGGATATGAACGGCAAGGCTGTTTACAAGGTCGCCAGCCTCCCGCTTCAGGACAATCTTCCGGTCCAGGGCGTGCCGACCGGGCCGCGCGGCTTCATTTGGATCCCGACGGAGGCCGCTTCGCTCGTCTGGACCGAGGCGCTCGACGGCGGCGATCCGCGCAAGAAAACGCCGTTTCGCGACCGTTTGATGCGGATCAATGCGCCGTTTGCCGGCGCTCCGACCGAGATGCTCAAGGTCGAGCAACGGTTTCAGGGGCGCATCTTCGGAGAACGCGACGGACTGATGTTCTATTACGACTACAACCGAGACAATCAACGGCGCCGCGTCTTCGCGATCGACTACCGGAATCCCGGTGAACCACGTCTGGTTTCGGATCTGAACGTCAACGACCGCTACAACGATATCGGCCAGCCGGTGACGAAACGGCTCGCCAACGGCTATTCGGTGATGCAGCAGAGCGGCGATTACATCTTTCTTTCGGGGAACGGCGCTTCGCCCGAAGGCGACCGGCCTTTTCTGCGGCGAATGAATCTCAAAACCCTGAAAACGGAGGAGATCTTCCGTTCCGACACGACCTCGTACGAGACGCTCGTCGCGCTTCAGAATGAGGACGGAACGCAGTTCATCACGCGTAAGGAGTCGACAACCGAGCCGCCGAATTTGCGGCTGCATCAGGTCTGTCCGCCGAACACCGAATGCTTTGCCGTTTACGACCGGCAGTTCACCAACTTCACGGATCCGGTGCCGCAACTCCGCGGGATCAAGAAGCAACTCGTCAAGTACAAACGCGCCGACGGAATCGACCTCTCGTTCACGCTTTACCTGCCGCCGAATTACAAGGAAGGGACGCGTCTTCCGACCGTCGTTTGGGCCTATCCGCTGGAGTTTACGGACGCCTCGACCGCCGGTCAGGTATCGGGTTCGACGAATCGATTCACGCAGATCGGCAGCTATTCGCACCTGTTTTTCCTGCTGCAGGGCTATGCCATTCTTGACAACACGACGATGCCGATCGTCGGCGATCCATTGACGGTCAATGATACGTTCATCAAGCAGATCGTTGACGCGGCGCAGGCGGCGGTTGACAAGGCGGTCGAGATGGGCGTCACGGACCGCGACCGGGTCGGCGTCGGCGGCCACAGCTACGGGGCTTTTATGACGGCGAACCTGCTTGCGCATTCGGACATTTTCCGGGCCGGCATCGCGCGTTCGGGCGCGTACAACAGAACGCTCACCCCGTTCGGATTCCAGTCCGAACGGCGGACTTTCTGGGAGGCGAAGGAGCTTTACCAAACCGTTTCGCCGTTCTTTTTCGCCAACAAGATAAACGAACCGCTGCTGATGATCCACGGCGAAGCCGACAACAACCAAGGGACCTATCCGATCCAGTCGGAACGTCTCTTCGCGGCGATCCAGGGCAACGGCGGCACGGCGCGGCTCGTAATGCTTCCGCTCGAGTCGCACGGCTACAGCGCGCGCGAGTCGATCGAGACCGTCCTCGCGGAGCAGGTCGCGTGGTTCGACAAATGGGTGAAGAACGCCAAGGCAAGGTAGGGGAGTTAGGATTTTGGATTTTGGATTGGGGATTGGGGATTTCGGATTGCGATTTGAATCCGGTCCGGTGAAAGTGGAATCCCCGGGATCTCTGGAATCCTCGAAATCCCTGGAATCCTCGAAATCCCTGGAATCCGTAGAATCGCCGGAACCCTTTGAATCGCCGGAACCCCTGGAATTTTGAATTTTGAATCTTGAATCTTGAATTGTTTGTTATGAAAAAACTGATTGCTGCCGCATTATTGCTCTCCTTTTCCTTTTCCGCTTTTTCGCAGACGATGCCGGCGGGCGCCGATCCGCAGATCTGGGCGCAGGCGCTGAAGATCCACAAAAAGGCGATCATCGTCGACGGCCATAACGACATCCCGTCTCCGATGGTCGATGACGATTTCGATCTTTCGACGAACTCGATCGGCAAGTTCCATCTCGACGGCGATCCGTTTCATACGGATGTCAATCGATTCCGCCTTTCGGGCATCACCGGCGAGTTCTTTTCGATCTACGTCTCGGGCGACACTCTGAAAACCGGAGGCGCGATGCGACGTGCGATGGATCTCATCGACGCGACCAATCGCGAGGTCGAAAAACATCCCGGAACGCTGATGTCGTGCACGACGGCGGCGGACATCCGTCGAGCCAAAAAGATCGGCAAGGTCTGCGCGCTGATGGGAATCGAGGGCGGATACGCGATCGAAAACTCGCTGTACGCACTGCGCAATTTTTACCGGCTCGGCATCCGCTATATGACGCTGACCCACAACGTGACGCACGATTGGGCCGATGCGCATCGTGACACGCCGAAAAACAACGGCCTTGCGCCTTTCGGGAAGGAAGTGGTCAAGGAAATGAATCGGCTCGGAATGCTCGTCGACATCTCGCACGTTTCAGAAAAGGTCATGAACGATGTTCTCGATATCACGACGGCGCCGATAATCGCCTCGCATTCGTCGGCGCGCGGCGTCGCGAACCACACCCGCAACGTTTCCGACGAAGTCCTCAATCGGGTCGCGAAAAACGGCGGCGTGATCATGATCAATTTCTATCCGGCATTTCTTGACGACGACTACAACAAGGCGGAGAACGATCGCGCCGCGCGGCTCAAACCGCAGATTGACGCACTCCGCGAACAGTTCAAGAAGGATCAGGCGGCGTACAATGAAGCCGAGCGCAAACTGCTCGAGGCGAACCCGATCAACGTTCCAAGTTACACCCGCATCGTCGACCACATCGACCATATGAAAAAGGTCGCCGGCATCGATGTCGTCGGCATCGGTTCAGACTTCGACGGAGTTCCGCTCCTTCCAGCCGGGATGAACGGGATGGAAGACCTCGCACTCGTAACCTACGAAATGCTTCGCCGCGGCTATACCGAACAGGAGATCCGCAAAGTGCTCGGCGAAAACTTCCTCCGCGCGTTCGCCAAAGCCGAATCGGTTGCGCGGGCGACATCGAAACAGATCAGCGCCGACGGAAGTTTGATGAAACTGAAGTGAAAGCCGTCAATTTGGCCGATCCGGCGAACGAACCTTCCTGCTGATCCCGATAGCACTCTTGCCAACCGGAACCAGCGACCGGCGTGGAGTCATTGCGGGTCCGGCTAAAGCCGGGAACATTTATTGCCGTGCCCCACTAGCTGAAGCTAGTGGCAATTATCTAGTGGCAATTATCTAGTGGCAATTATTAAGACAGAAAGCAAAGCACCGGCTTATTCGTTTTGCGATTAATCATCCCTGATGTTCCCGCACTATCCTTTGCGAACGCTCGCGGTCCGGAAGCCACGATTTTGCCGGTCCCCGGAATCCTCGAAAACCGGTCGTTTTACTCTGAACTGCGCTCATCTCGCGGTCCCCTGAAGAGCGCCATAGAAGTGTATTCCGGGGTTTGAAATCTAGTTCCAAGTGGAGTATTTTAATCCTACTCAAAATCTAGGTACTGGAGGTTAACTGTGACTGAAAACACTCAAAAACAAATACTCAACAAACTCGAAATGCTCATCACCGTCACTCAACGAAACGAAAAGTGGTTTGGCGAAATCTCGAATTCCGTCGAAGATCTTAAATCTCAATTCGGAGATTTCAAGTCTGAATTCGGAGATTTCAGGTCTGAATTCGGAGATTTCAAGTCTGAATTCATTAAATTGAGGTCAGACGTCGATAACTTGAAAAGTGATGTGTCGAAGATCGAAGGGCGGCTCTCGATTATCGAGTCGGACGTCGCGGAACTCAAGGCGGGCCAGGAGAAGATCGTTAACGAATTGTACGTTTTGAGCGCCGGAATGGATACCTTGGCCGGGGAGTATTTCCGAACCAAGGGCAGGATCGCTCACATCGATGCCCATCTCGCGGGCCGGTCCTGAACGACCGACCGTCCACGGCCGCAGCCACAATGCTTAACGGAAAGAAGATCATCGTCGTGATGCCGGCGTACAATGCCGCGCAGACGCTCTCAAAGACGGTGCGCGAGATTCCTCGTGACATCGTCGACGAGATACTGCTCGTTGACGATGCGAGCGCGGACGATACCGTCGAACTCGCGAATCTGCTCGGTCTGACGGTTTTTCAGCACGAACGCAATTTTGGCTACGGCCGCAATCAAAAAACCTGCTACCGCGAGGCGCTGAACCATAACGCCGACATCGTCGTCATGGTTCATCCTGACTACCAGTATTCGCCAAACCTCATCGTGCCGATGGCCGGTATGATCGCTTACGGCGAATACGACGTCGTGATGGGTTCCCGAATTTTGGGAAAGGGCGCGATCGAGGGCGGAATGCCGGTTTACAAGTACATTGCGAACCGATTTCTCACGCTTTTTCAAAACATTCTGATCGGCCAGAAACTCAGCGAATACCACACCGGTTTTCGTGCATTCAAGCGCGAAGTGATCGAGAATCTCCCGCTCCGTGAAAATTCCGACGACTTTGTCTTCGATAACCAGATGATCGCGCAAGCCGTCTATTTCGGCTACCGTGTCGGAGAGATCAGCTGCCCGACGCGCTATTTTGAAGAAGCCTCTTCGATCAATTTTCGGCGATCGGTAGCCTATGGTCTGGGTGTCCTTACGACTTCCGTTCGCTTTCGCCTGGATCGGCTGAAACTGGTCAAGTCGCGAATTTTTCGCGAGCGCGGCCAAAAACTGCTGCCGACCTATTACCAGCAGATCGAAGGCGACGAGCAAAAACCTGCCGAACTGGGTTAAGATATCTGTAAATGTCGAAATCAGGTTTTTTCGAGACGAACAAAAGCCGTGTCGCGATCTTGTTGTTGTCGGTTCTCGTCGTAACGATCTACGGGCAAACGACCGGCTTTACTTTCATCAATCTCGACGACAATCTTTATGTCTACGCCAACCCGCAAGTATCCGGCGGACTGAGCTGGCAGTCGGCGGTCTGGGCGTTCACAAAATTCCACTCGGCGAACTGGCACCCATTGACCTGGATCTCGCATATGATCGACGCTCAGATCTACGGATTGAACGCCGGCGGCCATCACGCGACGAATGTCGTTTTTCATCTCCTGAATTCGATTCTCGCGTTCCTGGTCTTTCGTCGCTTCACGGGTTCGTTCTGGCGGTCGGCGATCGTCGCCGCGCTTTTCGCCGTTCATCCCGCGCACGTCGAATCGGTCGCGTGGGTTTCCGAGCGGAAGGACGTGCTCTCTACCTTTTTCTGGCTGCTCGCAATGTACGCCTATGCCGTTTACGCAATGGCCGCGACACCGGACGAAACCGCCGACGGTTCGGGCGCACGGCGCAGCCTGCTTTGGAACTTTCTTGAATCACCGCGCTACGGCCTGGTCCTGATCCTCTTCATCTGCGGACTTATGGCAAAGCCGATGCTCGTGACGTTTCCCTTCGTCCTCTTGCTGCTCGATGTCTGGCCGCTCGGGCGGCTTCAGAAAATACGCGAACTGCCGTCGCTCGTGGTCGAGAAACTCCCATTCTTTGTCCTCAGCGGAATTTCGGCGTATATTACGCTCGTCGCCCAAAAATCGAGCGGGGCGGTCGAATCTCTCGCATATCTGCCGCCGGCGACGCGGATCCTGAACGCGGTCTATTCGTACGCGTCATACATCGGGATGGTCTTTTACCCTCGAAATCTAGCGCTCTGGTATCCGTACGACCGTGAGATCTCCGTTGCCGACATCATCGTTCCGGTCCTCGTTCTTGCCGCGATCACGGCGGTTTGCGTCTGGCAGTTCAGCCGGCGCAAATATCTTCTTGTCGGTTGGCTCTGGTATTTGGGAACGTTGGTGCCGGTGATCGGAATTGTTCAGGTCGGCGGCCAATCGTTGGCGGACCGCTATACGTATGTTCCGTATTTTGGATTGTTCATGATGATCGTCTGGGGCCTCGCCGACGTCTTTGAGCATCTAAGAGTAAAAAGCGTCGTAACCGGCGCGATCACCGCGACGGCAATTGTCGTATTTACAGTTCTCAGTTTCAGCCAGACATCTGTCTGGCGCGATCAGGAATCTCTTTACCGGCACGCGCTGGCAGTCACGAAGGACAATTTCTTGATCGCGCAGAACCTTTGCCATCATTTAATGACGCTCGACAGACTCGATGAGGCCGAAGGAGTTTGCCGGGAGGCGATCGCGATGCGCGCGACCTACGCCGAATCGTACAACACGCTCGGCGTGATCCAGATGAAACGCAGACAATTCGATGCCGCCGAAAAGAGCTTTTCGAAGACGCTCGAACTATCGCCGAACTACGCCGAAGTTTGGGCGAACCTTTCGACCGCGCTCGCCTTTCAGAAACGTCCCGATGAGGCTGAAAAGGCACTCGAACGAGCGGTGAACCTCAGTGAAACGAGGATCAACCCGGTCGTTTGGGCCGATTCGTTAAAGGTTCTCGCACGGGCTTTTGCCGAAAAAGGAAATTTTGAGAAAACAGCCGAAAATCTTGGTCGCGCAGTTTACGCCGCTCCAGAGCGGCCTGATCTGCGTTTCGACCTGGCCGCCGCGTTTTATGAACTGAAGCGCTTCAGCGCCGCGCATCAGCAGATCGAAGCAGCGATGAGTTTGTCGCCGAACGATCCGGGCATCTTGAATTTTTATGGACGGATCCTTCTGGCGCAGGATCGCAAAAGCGAGGCCGCGACACAGTTCGAACAGGCCCTGAAACTGAAGCCGGACTTTCAGGAAGCGGCCGACAATCTTAAGAAAACGAGGGGAGAAAAATGAAACGAAGAGAGTTTGTGAGTCTCGGCGCGATCGGCGCCGCGGCATTGATATTGAGCGGAAAGCAAAGCGCGTTCGCTGCACCTTTTGACTTGGAAATCGAAGAGATCTCCGTTGCCGCAATGCAGGAAGGAATGAAGGCCGGACGCTATTCATCGGCGGATCTCGTCCGAACGTACGCCGCGCGGATCGCCGATATCGACAAGAAGATCAATTCGATGATCGAACTAAATCCGGACGCGTTGACGATCGCGGCGCAAATGGACGCGGAGCGCAAAGCCGGCAAAGTGCGCTCTTCCTTGCACGGCGTGCCGGTCGTCATCAAGGACAACATCGACACTGCCGACAAGATGAAGACCACGGCCGGGAGCCTCGCTCTCATCGACGCGCCGACTCCCAAGGACGATGCGTTTATCGTCCGCAAACTTCGCGAGGCCGGCGCCGTGATTCTCGGCAAAACGAATCTCAGCGAATGGGCGAACTTCCGCTCAAATCAATCGTCGAGCGGATGGTCCGGCCGCGGCGGCCAGACTCGGAACCCTTACGTTCTCGACCGAACTCCGTGCGGATCGTCGTCCGGCTCGGGAGCGGCGATCGCGGCCAATCTCGCGGCGATCGCGATCGGAACGGAAACCGACGGTTCGATCGTCTGCCCGTCGTCGATCAACGGCATCGTCGGCATCAAGCCGACGCTCGGACTCGTTTCGCGCTCCGGCATCGTCCCGATCGCCCACTCTCAGGACACCGCCGGGCCGATGTGCCGCTCGGTAGCGGATGCGGCGGCTGTTTTGTCGGCAATAATCGGAACGGACCCCAAGGACCCGATCACGGCCCAAGCCGCAAAGGGGGCGAAGGACTACACGCAGTTTCTCAAAAAAGACGGGCTGAAAGACAGGAAGATCGGCGTGATGCGCCAGTATTTCGGGCGGAACGAACGGCTCGACGTTCTGATGGAGACGCAGATCCAGGCACTGAAGGACGGCGGGGCGGAGGTGATCGATGTCTCGTTTCCGACGTACGATAAGTTCGGCGACGCGGAATACGAGGTTTTGCTTTACGAATTCAAGGCCGATCTCAACAAATATCTTCAAGGCCGCGGCGGCGCGAACCGTTCGTTGGCCGACGTCATCGCTTTCAACACGGCAAACGCGGCGAAGGAGATGCCGTATTTCGGGCAGGACATTATGCTGAAGGCAGAGGAGAAAGGGAATCTCGAAACCCGAGCCTATCGGCTTGCGCTGCTTCAAAGCAAGGTTCAGACACAGGATCAAGGCATCGACTTGGTAATGGACCGGGAAAAGCTTGACGCGATCGTCGCGCCGTCGAATTCGCCGCCGTGGCTGATCGACCTTGTCAACGGCGACTCGCCGACGAGTTACGTTGGCAGCTCGTCGATGGCCGCTGTCGCCGGCTACCCGAACATTACGGTTCCGGCGGGTTTCATCAGCGAACTTCCGATCGGGATATCATTCTTCGGCCGCGCATTCTCGGAGCCCGTACTCATCGAGATCGCATATGCCTACGAGCAACTGACCAAAGCGCGGCGGCAACCGAAGTTCCTGGCGACTTATCAGTGAGCAGTGAGCAGTGAGCAGTGAGCGGTAAGCAGTGAGCGGTAAGCAGTGAGCGGTAAGCGGTGAGCGGTAAGCGGTGAGCGGTAAGCGGTGAGCGGTGAGCAGTGAGCGGTGAGCGGTAAGCAGTGGACTGGAGCG
>JBGSWK010000015.1:0-132058 GCA_041752475.1 Pyrinomonadaceae bacterium
GGCGTGCGGCTGGACGGCGCGGCTTCGGGCGACGGTTCCGACGCCGGGTTCGGCCAGGCCCGCGGTTATCAGCCGAAACCGATGGCGGACGGCTATCAGGCGACGGCGCTCAACGGCGACCGCTTCTACGTTTCCGGAAAACAGACCTGGATCAAGATCGAAACCGTCGGGCTCGATCCGGTCGATAACACCATCCGCACACAGGACGTCACCGAAGACATGCTGAGTCTCGGGCTGACCGAAGCCGCGCCGACCATAACTTCGAGCGGCAACACGAAATTCGCCATCAGCGGCTACGGCAACAAGGACAGCCGATCGATCATCAAGATGCAGCGCTGGATGATGCCGGGCGTGGCTCTGAATTCGACGGACACCAATTTCGCGACCGCGTACACCTGGAACGGCACGACCTACAATGTCGTCGTCGCCGACGAATGCACGGATTCGTCCTACACATCCTGCACCGGGATCGACAGCGGAACCACGTCGAACTTCAGCGGCGACGTCAGACGGTACGCCGCGACGGTCGACGACGCGACGAAATTCCGTCGCGTTGTCCCCTTCCCGATCGAGATGTTCGACACCCGCGAGGGGCTCTACAACGACGACATCAACACCGGCACGGTGTATGGATCGAACGTTCCGAAAGCCGGCGTGATGAGCCTGATCGATATCGACGTGACCAACCTGAAAAACTTTCTCGACGGAAGTTACAATATTTCGATGCCGGCAACCGGCACCGCATTCACCGCCGCCAACGGGCGCGCGTTAAGTCACAGCGACATCCCGGAGGCAAACGGATGGGTGCTCTACGTGTCGGACCGCCGGGGGGATGCGGATTTCGACGGCGAGTACGATATGGAGGACATCTACGGCAACAACGACGGTATCCTTCAGCCGGGCGAGGACGTCAACAACAACGGCATTCTGGACGCTGACTATTTCAACGAAGCGATTCGCTACACCGGCTCGGGCACGTCCGAGTCGTCGGTCTCGGCGGCCGTTCTCGACCACGGTTTTTATCGGCGCGGCGTGAGGCTGATCAACGGCCAGCGCTTGCCGGGCATTTACGATGCGGCCGATCCGCTCAACACAAGGGGGTTTACCGTCGCTTCTGAAAATGCGGTTTATGTCGTGGGAAACTACAACGCGACGGGAATCAGTTCGATCGGATCGCCGACTCCCTCGACAAACTACAACCCGCAGAACACGGTCGCGCATATTCCGGCATCGATAGTCGCCGATGCCATAATGGTGCTCTCAAATTCCTGGACCGACTCACGGAGCTTCCGGTATCCGTTCACTCTCGGCCAGCGGGTCGCGACTGAAACGACGGTGCGTTTTGCGATGCTCGCCGGCGACGCGCGGTCGAGTTTCGAAAATTCGCCGAACCAGGGCGGCGGCGATCCCCGGCTGACCGGCGGCGTACATAATTTCAAACGGTTTCTCGAGAACTGGTCGGGAGTGCGGCTCAACTACTCGGGCTCGCTGATAAATCTCTTCAACTCGCGGAACAACAACGGGGCGTTCAAATGCTGCGCCAAGGTTTACAATCCGCCGACGCGCAACTGGGTGTTCGACACGACGTTCCTCGACCCGGCGCGGCTCCCGCCGGGAACGCCGATGTTTCAAAACATTCAACTCACGGGCTTTCAGCGAATGAACTGATCTACTGTTCAGCAAAGCCGGGCCGCCCGCGGATTCCCGTTCCTCACGGCGGCCCGGAGTCGTCTTCTTTGATCAGGGCTTCTTGATCGGAGCCAGTTTGATGTAAGAGAACTCGGCCGTTATCTCCTGATCCGTATTGACCCCGATGAGTCCAACGACGACGGTTTCGGGATACGTGTTGGCGACCCGCCCGACCTCGATCCAATCCGATTTTCCGGCCTCGCGCCAAAACGCGGTAACGATTCGGCCTTCGCGCCGCAATTTAAGATCGACGGCTGCCGAATTTGTCGGGAACTTTTCGGGGGTCGCGACGCCGTCGTAGCTCTCATCTTCCGCGCGGTCGAACCGGATGCCGCCACCGCCACCGCCGACCCCGCCGAAACCACGCTCCAACCGCAAAAAGTTGCTGTCGTTTCGAAATATAATCAGTCCGGCGCCCTGATAATCCGCCGTTGGGTTGAAATTGAGCCGGGTTTCGACCTCAAAATCACCGGTGATGTTTTTGACCAAACGAGGAGCCGTCCGGTTTTCCCCGTACAGGTCTTTGCCCGAAGGAATTCGAAGCTTTAAACCGTTGGCGCCCGTCTCGAATCCCGACGGCTTTTCGCTTTCCGGGTCGAGTTTCGTCCAGCCTTGCGGAAGTCCGTTTCTGAAATCGACGATTGACGGGTCGGCGACCTTTTCGCCTGTCCGCTCACCCGGAACATCGGGCGGCGAAACGGACGGCGCGGCGTTCGCCGGACTTTGAACCGGCGCTTTGTTGCCGGCCGTATTCGCTTTTGAATCATTCAAGGCCTTTTCCGCCGAGCACGCCGGCAATATCAGCCCGGCCAACAAGATAACCGCGAATTTTTTCATTATTTCTCCTCCGTCCGCTCAAACCGCGCCTCGATGACGTTGCCATTTCGCTTTCCGAGCATCGACGTCAACGCCGGATATGTCTCGTGAACGGCCTCGAAATCCTCGGCCTCTAGCAGCATCTCTGCCTCCGCGATCGACGTCAGCGATCCCTCGATCTCCATGAACATTCCGAAAGGCAGTTCATCAAGCACGACCTCGACCGACCGGAAACACCACGTCTCGCGTCGCTTCTCGTAAACGATCCGGGGCTCGAATCCGAGTTCGGCGATGATGTTCGCCAGTTCGCCCGCATCGGCGACTTCCGTCTCATACTCGGTTTGGCGCTTGACCGACTGATCGCCGGGAAGCCGGCGCTTGAACGTCAAGATCGTTCGCTCGGCCAGATTGCGGACGCGAAGGATCGCCGGTTTTTCGTCGAGCGCACCGCCGCCGTAAATGACGTTCTCCTCAAAGTCGACACCCATGCATTCGGCCCCAAACTCTCGCAACCGATCGCGAATAAGAGTCGGCTGATCATCGAACATGCGATATTTCTTTTCGATTTCAACGGCCATTTCCAAACCTCGACCGGACGGGCTATTTCATCCGGATCCAGCGCCAAACTTCGGGAATCGTCGCCCGTTTGCCGTACATCAGCATTCCGACGCGATAGACGCGCGACGCGACCCAGATCATAGCGCAGATCGCCAGCACGTTGACGCCGATCGAGAGCGCGATCTGCCAGAACGGCGGCATTTCCTGCATCACCCGCACCGGCATCGTCATCGGCGCGAGAAACGGCGCGATCGACGCCCAAAAGGACATCGACGAATTGGAGTCCCGAATGACCGCAAAACTGAAATAGAAACCGGTCAGCATCAGCATTACCGGCAGAAATGCGAATTGTCCGCCTTCCTGCACCGTCGTCACCATCGAGCCGATCAGCGCAAAGATCGAGGCATAAAGAAGAAAACCGATGACGAAGAAGATCAAGAAATAGACTATCGCCAGCGCCGAGATCGACGGCAGCGGCAGATCGATTCCCGACGCAACTACCATCGGCGCGAGCAGCATCAGAACGACCGCCGCCGAAAGCACCCAGATCGCAAACTGCGTCAGCCCGGCGAGCGCGACTCCGACCAGTTTGCCCATCATCAGCTGAAACGGCCGCGCAGACGAAAAGAGTATCTCGGCGATCCGCGTCTCCTTTTCCTCGACCACCGCCGACATGATCATTTGACCGTAAATTGCGAGGTTGAGGTAGATCATAAAGGCGATGATGAACCCGGCCCAGAAACCGCCGGAATCCTCCTTTTCGGCGCCGCGCTCATCGATCTTTTTGACCTCCCAGTTTACCTTGCGGCTCAGGTCCTCAAGCTGTTGCTCGCTGATGTTGGCATCGGCGAGGCGCTGCGAGCGAACGGCGGTGTCGAGAGCGTCCTTGAGCGTCTCGTTGATAATGAAATCACCGGATTTTCGCGAGAAGAACTCGAACGTCGCGTTCTTGTCGCCATAATTCGCGGGGATCATCAGGTAGGCGTCGAGTTCTTTCCGCTCGACCTGCCCGGTCACTTCGGCGCGGATCTGCGCGTCGGTCTTGCTGCCGACCTGAAAATCGATCATCACGAAGCTGTCTTGAAACTTCGCCATATCGTTTTTCATCTTATCCTGCTGATTCGTTTCGATCTGTTTGAACGTCTCGCGCGCCGCCTTTTCCGCTCGCTCGCGCATTCTTTCGGCCGAGAGATTCTGACGCAGGCGCGGCGCGATCGTGCCCGAACGGTCGATGACCGCGATGCGCGTCGGCTCGCCCTTGATCGAGAAAATGAGGGCCGGAACGACCGCAAAACCTGCGGCGATCAACGGAAACAAAAGCGTTCCGATCAAAAACGTCCATTTCAAAACGATTTTCCGGTATTCGTGCCGGACGACGGCGAAGAATTTTTTCATATTCAAATCTCAGACGAAGCGCCGAAATACTCAGGCGCCGATATTTCCGGCGATCAGTCGTCGCCTCTGACTTGTTCGATAAAGATGTCGTTAAGGCTCGGCTCGACCTTCTCAAACTTCGTCACGCGCGAACCGCCTGCCACGAGGCGCTGCAGCAAAAGCTGCTCGTCAACTCCGTCGGCGAGCACAACCACGGTCTCGTCGGCGTGCGCGATCGCCTTCGACACCAAGGAACGATCGGCGAGGATCGCCTCAGCTGCGTCGGCGCGCAGCGCGATCCGGTTCGAGCCGAAACTCTCTTTCACCTCGCGAAGCGTTCCCGACAGAACCTTGCGGGATTTGTTGATCAGAATGATGTCGTCGCAAAGGCGTTCGGCGGTTTCCATCAAATGCGTCGAAAAGATGATCGTTTTGTGCTGCTCCTTGAGTTCCGAAACCACCTCGATCAGAAACTCGACGTTCACCGGATCGAGGCCAGAAAAGGGTTCGTCGAGGATCAGCAGTTCCGGGTCGTGCAGCACCGTCGATATGAACTGAATCTTCTGCGACATCCCTTTTGAAAGGTCGGTCGTCTTTTTGTTTTTCCATTCCGAGAGTTTCATCCGGTCGAGCCAATAGTCGATCCGCCGGTCGGCCTCTTTTCGGGAAACTCCCTTGAGCGCCGCGAAATAGCGCAGCTGTTCGGCGACCTTGATCTTTTTGTAAAGTCCGCGTTCCTCGGGCAGATACCCGATCCGGTCCTGAAGCTCGAAGTTCGCGGCCTGCCCGAACAGCTCCACCGACCCTTCGTCCGGCGCGGTGATCCCGACGATCATCCGGATCGTGGTCGTTTTCCCCGCACCGTTTGGCCCGATAAATCCGAAAACACGGCCCGAACGGATCTCAAAACTAAGATCCTCAACCGCGGTGAAGTCTCCGAAGCGCTTTGTTACGTGTTCAAGCCGAAGCGTAACCGTTTGTTCTTTCATATTTTGCAACTAAAGATTATCATTCACTTCTACGAAGCCCGAAGCCGTTGGGTTCAAAATAAAGCGAGACCTGCGGCCGCGGCCGCGCCTGAAAGATGCTGGATATCATTGTTTACCGTGACGGCGCCGACGCCGTTGAAGAAGGCTTTACCGCCGACGATCTGCCGCAGTTGCTGGAAGACCCGGATAATCTGGTCTGGGTTGATTTCAACGCCGTCGATCCGGATCAGATAATCGTCGCCGAAGACATCCTCAGCCGGGTTTTCAATTTCCATTACCTGACGCTCGAAGACTGCCGCGAAACGCGAAACCAACCAAAGGTCGAGGCCTACAAGAACTATTTTTTCTTCATCCTTCACGGCGTCAAGACCGAGACCAATTCGACCAACTTCGTGACCAAGGAACTTGACGGCTATCTCGGCCGAAATTACGTCGTGACCTATCATCACGAGCGGTTTCGGAGCATCGACAAGGTCAAGGACCAGATCCGCGCGAACGCCTATCCGTGTCAACGCGGCGCGGCCTATCTGCTTCATCAGATCTACGACCAGCTGGTGGATCTCTATATGCCCGTGGTCGATGATTTCGACAACACGATAAACGCGCTTGAAGACCGCGTTTTTCTCATGCAAAAGTCGAACAATGTGGTCCTTGAGGACATTATGGATATGCGCCGGGCCGTCGCGCGGCTGAAACGCATTTCGTCGCGGCAGCTCGATGTCCTCTACCGTATTTCTCACGGAGAATTTCACCAGATACCGGAATCGATCCTTCCCTTCTACCGGGACGTCCACGACCACCTGCAGCGGATTTCGGATCTTTCCGAAAATTACCGCGATCTGGTTTCCGGTTTGTTTGATATCCATTTCAGCGCCATCGCCAACCGGACCAACGACGTGATGAAGGTGATGACGCTGATCTCGACGATCATGCTGCCGCTGTCATTGATCGCCGGTATTTACGGCATGAATTTCGACAATATGCCGGAACTCAAGTCGCGCAACGGCTACTTCATTACTCTCGCCGTGATGGTCGTCGTGGGGCTACTTCTTGTTGCCTATTTTTGGAGAAAGGGGTGGATATTCGAAAAGAACGGGCGCAAAAAACCGTAATTCCATAAGGCATCCCGCGCAAGTTCAGCGGTCTTTTCTTTTGAGCCAAGTTACGCGATGGGAAGATCTTCCCGCTAAATACGCGAAATACGCGAAAACGGATCTTTGGCAAACCAAATAAGATCACTTTCGCAACGCTCTGAATCAGATTTCCATTGGCGCGGATTCGCGGAGATTCGCCGGCGAAATTTCACTATTGCGCAATTTGGGTTGAAACCGAATTACGCTATGGAAAGTTGTCTGCCCGCGAGATTACTCGAAAAAAGTTAAAGCTATTATTTTCAGGTCCGTTTTCGTGTATTTCGCGGGAAAGAAATTTTCTGATGTCCAATCTGGTGGTCCGAGATACTGAAAAAGGCGCCTCGCGCAAACAGCCGGTCACGACGCTCTTGCGGCATTTGGGCTAAACTGAGGCGAGAAGCTGTCTGACCTGCACATCCCCGAAGCCGAATATCGGTTCCCGTTTCGAAAATTCGCGAAAAACCGCGGGGAAATCGGCGCCGATCTCAGAGACGATTGTTCTGATCGTCTCAAGCGGGCGCGACCCGATGTCGGCCGCCGCGCGGCAAACTTCCGGAAACCGCCGGAAAGCGCCTGACTCCCGTTCGGCGAGTTTCGCGAACCGACCCGCGTCGCGCGAAACGAATGCTCTCCACAAGTCGCTTCCCAATGCTATATCGTCATCGGTGAGGCGAACGCGGCCGGAAAATGCTCGCTTCAGGTCATCTGCCGATTCAAGTCCGAAATCGATTCCCGCGGGAAAGACCCGAAACAGACGCGCCCCGCATTCCGACAATACTCCGAGACAGAACCACATATTGACCTGACAAAAAAGATCATCGCCGAACCAGAGATTCACCTCGTCGCTCGGCCCCGATCCGGAAAGGCGGCGAATCCCGCCGACGAAGTCATTGAGGTATTCTTCTTTCGACGCTTGGTATGTTCGTTCAAGGTATTCCGCGCGAGATCGCCAGAACAAATCGCGCTCGGATTCGCCGATCGGCCCCTCGATCAGAGCTTCCCGAAAAACCAACGGTTCGCCGTCAAGCTTTGCTTCGACGAATTGAGAATGCAGACCGTCGCCGTTGAGAATGTGACATATCATAACGAGATCGCGACCGCGTAAATAAGACTGAGACACAGTCCGGCATAAACACCGGCGAGCAGATCGTCGGCACAAACGCCGATCCCGGCCGGAAGATTCTGAAGCGAATCGATCGGATACGGCTTCCAAATATCAAACAGACGGAAGAGAAGAAATCCGGCGAGGATGAACTTCCACGAATACGTGAACGGGATGAACAGAAACGTCAACAGTTGGCCGATAACCTCGTCGACGACCGCCTGCGACGGGTCCTTGTGGTTCATCAAGACGGTCGCGCGACTCGCCGCCCAGATTCCGACAAGGCAGAAAACGAGGAAGGCGAGCAGATTCCCGAAATGAACCCAGGCGGTCACCTGCGCCTCCGTCCAGCCCTGCGGCACGTAGAGCGCGATCAGAACCGATTCGAGCCAGACTAGAAAGACATAGATCACGACGCCGACCATCGATCCCCACGTTCCGGGAGCAAGCGGAAAATAGCCGACCCCGAACGTTGTCAGCGCAAGCGCCGCGTAATCGCCGGCCGATTTTTTGCGCTTTTCGCCGGTACTTGGCGTCAGTCGTTCATTGACGGAATTGCGTTTGTTCTCTGCTCCAGATTCGGCCATTTCTTTGTTTTCCTGAATCGCTAGTCGCTCCGAATACTCAAATCCCGGCCAATCCGAAAAGGCGAGTCCTATTGCCCGGGCCGTCCCGGCCGGAGCGCTGAAACGGGCGTTTACTTCAACATTGCCAGAAGATCCGAATAATCATTGATCGCCGATTCGATGACGCGGTATGAATCTTCGCGACCATAGCTGAATGCGATCTCGCATTTGTTCGGCTCGTCGGGCAGACTTTTGTAAGTCAAAAAATAATGCTCGAAGCGTTCGAGAATTCCCTTCGGCAACTCGCTCACTTCGTCATATTGCTCAAAGACCTTGTCGCCTTTGAGCACCGCGATGATCTTGTCGTCTGCTTCCCCACCGTCGATCAGACAAAAACCGCCGATCGGCCGCGCCTTGAGGATGATGTCGCCGCGCGGAATATGATGTTCCGAAAGCACGAGAATGTCGAGCGGATCGCCGTCGCCGTCGCTGATCTCGATCCCGTTCGCCTTCGCGCGGGCGAGGTTCGCGATGCGTTCGCTGCAGTAAGTCTGCGGAATGAACCCGTAGTTTGCCGGAACGACGTTCGAGTATTGCTGCGGACGGTCGATCTTGAGATATCCTGTTTCCTTGTCGACCTCGTACTTGACCGTGTCGCGCGGCACGATCTCGATAAAAACGGTGACCTCGTCCGGCACGTTGTCGCCGATCGGAATACCGTGCCACGGATGGGCTTTGTTGATCCTGAACATATCTATATTATTGATTTTCAACGACTGGAATGTCTAACGCCATGATCCTGGAACAGATCCGAGATACGACCGTCGTCCGCTTCAACCGTCCGGACGAGCGCAATCCGCTGTCGATCGCGATCCTTGAGCAACTGCACCAAATAATCGACGACCGGCTCGACACCGGTCGCGGGAGAATAGTATTCACGGGAACCGGCGACGTTTTCGCGTCGGGGGCGAACCTGCGGGAAATTGCACTCGTCACCGGCACGACGGCGCGCGAATTCGCGCTCCGGGGCCAGACGCTGATGGACAAGATCACGGCCTGCGATTCGGCCGCCGCCGTCAACGGTCTCTGTTTCGGCGGCGCGCTGGATCTCGCGCTCGCCTGCCGGAAGCGGTTTGCATCGCCGTCGGCGGTCTTTTCGCATCCCGGCGGGAATTTGGGGATAATGACGGGTTGGGGCGGAACGCAGCGTCTGCCACGGCTCGTCGGCGAGGCGGCCGCGCTCGAGATGTTTCTGACGGCGAAACGCGTTACCGCCGACGAAGCGCTGCGGATCGGACTCGTCGACGCGATCGCCGATGACCCGCTGAAATTTGCATTGGACCCGTCGCGCGCCTAAACTGTCGGTACTTTCTTTTGGCCCCGAAGAAATATGACATTCAAAAACGAGCTGAAATGGCTGGTGTTTATCGCGCTGATCGGTTTTTCCGTCTTCGCCAACTCTCTCGGTGGCGAATTTGTCTATGACGACAATCGGCAGATCGCCCGAAATCCCTTGATTCAGAATATCTCTTTCGCGGGAAAGGCATTGACCTCGGACGTCTCGGCTTTCGTAGGCGACGGCAATTACACGGCGAGCAATTACTGGCGCCCAACATTCACGGGGTGGCAGATTCTTAATTTCCAGCTCTTCGGACCAAACCCGTTCGGATGGCATTTGACCAACATCCTGCTGCATTCCGCGGTTTGCCTGTTGTTGTTCCTGCTCTTGCGGCGCTGGGGAATTTCGCAGTTCACCTCGTTCGCCATCGCCCTTATCTTTGCGGTCCATCCGGTTCACGTCGAGACGGTCGCGTGGATCTCGGGTTCGACCGACCTGCTTTTCGCGCTGTTCTTTCTCGCGTCGCTTTGGTTTGCGGAAAACCGTCGAAACGGCGGCGGAAACGCGGATCTCATCTTATCGCTCGTCACGTTTGCACTTGCGCTCGGATCGAAGGAGATCGGTCTGCTTTGCGTTCCGATCTACTATTTGCTTTTCCTGAGAACCGATTCGCCGGCGACGGACAAGTTCAACGGTTCGTATTTTTCGAGACGTGCTTTAACCGCCGGGCTGATGTTCGCGGCGGTCGGCCTGATCTATTTCGGCGCGCGTTGGGCGGTCCTCGGCGGCATTACTCAGCCGGTCGAAAGCGCGGTCGCTCTCGGCGACGCCGTTCGAAGCATTCCGGCGGTTTTTGTTTTCTATTTGAAGCAGATTGCGATTCCGATGACGCTGTCGATAAACTACCCGCTCCGCGCGGCATCCGGGTTCGGTTTGTCGAGTTTCGTCCTACCGGCGCTGATCTCGCTGGCCGTCCTCGCCGGGCTGTTTGTTCTTGCCCGACGCTCGTTTGTTGCCGCTCTCGGGTTCGCGCTTTTCGTGCTGCCGTTGTTGCCGGTCCTTAATCTGACTTCGTTTCAGGTGGGTCAGATCGTTCACGACCGTTATCTTTATTTGCCGCTGCTCGGAATTCTGATCGTCATTTTTACGAGCCTCGACCGACTGCTTGACCCAAAATTCCTGCTCGCGGCGTCGATCGTGGTCGCCGTACCTCTTGGGGCTCAAACATTTCTCCAGAACCGCGTGTGGGCGAACGATCTGGCGTTGTGGGATCACGCGGTCAGGATAGATCCGGACTCGGCGACCAACCAGGTTCAGTACGGGGTCGCGCTTTCCGGCGCGGGACGAAACCAGGAAGCGATCAGCGCCTTCAACGCGGCGCTCGACATCGAACCCTCAGCCTACGCCTATCTCGGCCGCGCCCAGAGCCTGATCAAGAGCGAACAGTTCGAGGAAGCGGTCTGGGATCTTCAGACGCTGACCGAAATGAAGGACGACAAGGTCAATGCTTACACGCTGTTCCAGTCCTACGAGGCGCTCGCCGTCGCGCTTCAGGGAAAGGGCGACCTGGTTCGCGCCGAACGTTATCTGCGCGAGGCTCGAAAACGTTTGCCGATCTATTACGCGGCGCTGACCGAAAAGATCGCCGTTGTTCTTTACCTGAAGAACAACAAAAAGGAAGCGCTCGCCGAGTTGGAAAATGCTCGAGTCCAGGCACGAACCGAACTCCTGCCATCGTCGAAATCGGTGTTTTTCAGGCTCGGGATGTTGTACGCCGAGACCGGCGATGCGGCAAACTCGAAGGCGGCGCTTCAGGAGTATCTGAAACTGACCGCGAAAATCAGCGATCCGGGCATCCTCGCCGAACGCAAGGTCGCGGTCGAGGCATTGAAACGCCTGAACTGAAAACGGGGAGCTGTTGGAGAACCGCAAGCCTCCGGACGCCCCCCCACCGATCGGATTCAACCCGCGCCAAATGCCTGATGATCGGTTCTCGATCGGAGGTAACCGGCAGCGTTGGTGACCCAGCGTCTTGCCGCCGATTTCAACTGCTTCAGCCCCTTGTGCGACCGGATATCGACGACGAGATCCGAATCGCGTAGCCATGCCATGAGTTTAGGAGGCTGTCTACCGACTTCGATTCCTGTCGCCAACGGCGACGAACAACATAGCCCGGGGAGGAGCGGCCGGCCGGGCGCGGATCCCCGGGTGGGGCGCAACCCAAGGTTTCGCTCGCCGAAGGTGAGCAACAGTTTGAATGACCGAAACGGTTGTCGCTCACCTTCGGCGAGCCGGTTTTCGTCGGTCAGCGTTCCCGGAGATCCGCGCCTTCCAGGGCGCTCCTCTCCGGGCTATGTTGTTCGTCGCCGTTGGCGACTTTCAGGGCGCGGACCGCCCCCTGCCAGTCCCAAAACAGAACTTGACGCCGCTCTCGTCCCGCCGTATTCGGCGACGATCTTGCCGAACACGTCATAGATCACGAATTGCCAAACATCATTGACCTTCTCGGCGACCCGGTTACCGAGCGCGTCGTAAACCGAAACCGCGTCGGGCGAGTTGGACCAGTCGCGTCAGCGACGGCAGAGTTTAGCCGTGGGTTTCAACCCACGGACACACGATCGTCGCGGATCGTCGCGTCAGCGACGGCTGAATCGATCTTTTCAGGTAGCCTCCAACATCAACAGCCTCGAGGCCGGAAGGTGTGCGATCTGCGTCCGTATGGTGGCGTTCAACCAACCGCTACCGCAGTTGGTACCGACCTGCGATTGCCCGGCCAGCGTGATTCGGCTAAAGCCGGGATGATCTGCAGCCTTGTCCACTAGCTGAAGCCAGTGGCAATTATGAGGACAGAAATCGACGCGGCCTCGAGGCCTAACGGCGTGCGGTCGTCGCTCAACCAACCGCTACCGCAGTTGGTACCGACCTGCGGTGGCCCGATCAGCGTGATTCGGCTAAAGCCGGGATCATTTGCAGCCCTGTCCACTAGCTGAAGCTAGTGGCAATTATTCAGACTGAAATCGACACAGCCTCAAGGCCGGGCGCGGTCGCACGGGGACGCGCCCCTTAAGCTTTGAGTTGTAAGCGCGTTGGACCAGATTTCCATTGGCGCGGATTCGCGGAAATTCGCGGGCAGAATTTCCCTGTTGCGCAATTTGGGTTGATAGCAGATCGGCTGCGGCGCGGATTCCGCCAAAGATGCCGCGCAAAGTCCGCCAACGATCGTCCGCATCCGTTGGTCTATCGGACACCAAATCGCAGATCTAACGCCGCAGCCCGGCGGTGCGTTCAAACTTTAGTCCTTCTTCAGAAATCTCGCGATCCCGCTCTTGCAGTCTTCCGTCATTCGCGCGATGGCGTTGATCTCGGCACCGGTTTCGAGCGCGTTGTCGAACGTCATCCCGTCCATCTGATAAAGCAGTTTCTTGGTCAGCATTACCGCCGATCGAGAAGTCTTCGAAAATGATCCGACAAACGCCGAAACCTCTTCGTCGAACACTTCGTCGTCATACACCTGATTGATCAACCCGACCCGCTCGGCCTCGGCGGCGGAAAATTCAAATCCGCGCGTGATCATTTCGAACGCCCGTTTTTCGGAGATGTTCCGGCGAAGGATCGCCATCACCATCGCCGGCACGAAACCGATCTTTACTTCGGGATAGCCGAAACGCGCGGAACTTGACGCGAGGACGATATCGCACGCCGTCGCCAGTCCGCAGCCTCCAGCGAGCGCGCGTCCCGTCACGGCGGCGATTACCGGAATCCTGACGCGCCGGATCAACGAGATCAGCCGCATCAGCCGCTCTGCGTCCGCGAGGTTCTCGAGAATGTCGCTTTCGGCGATCTTTTGCAGCGCCGAAAGGTCAGCTCCCGAGCAAAAATCCTTGCCCGCTCCGCGCACGACGATCGCACACAACGATTCGTTCGCGTCCAGCTCTTCAAAGGCCGCGGTCAGCGCAGCGATCAGAGACTCGCTCAACGCATTTCGCTTTTCCGGCCGATTGAGCGTGATCTCCGCGATCGCGCCGTTTATCTCGATGATGATCTCACTCATTGTAAAAATCCCGTCGCCCGTTTAGGAGCCGATCTTCGCAGCGCGCTCTATTTCCGCGGCAAATCCCTCGATCATCGCGGAAACCGATTGGATCTGGCGCTCGGCCTCGATCCAATCGCGCTGCTCGATCGCTTCCCGGACGCCCGGAAGCGTCTTCACGCCGTAACCGGTGTAAAATCCGGGAGCGTATATCTGATGACGAAACCAGTCGCGACGCGGCAAACCGTTCGGACTGGTCAGGAACCGCTCCGCCTTGAGCAGGATCGAATTGAGTTCCCGCGCTGCCGCCGGCGAGAGTTTTCGCGCGCCTTGCGCCTCTTGGAATTTCTTCGCGCTTTCGTTAAGCCGCGCCAACGCCTTTTGAAGCGGCGTGAAATTCAAATCCGGAACCGGACGTTCGGGTTTCGGAGCGACAAACACCTTGGTTGGGTCCTGAACCGCGGTCAGCATTCCGTTCTCGATCAACTCGTTCATCGCCGCGGTTTCGTCACGCATCGTGTCGGTCAGCCGCACAACTTCTTTGACGTAGGTTTCGATCGTATCGGCAAAACCGGTGAATTCGAACGGCAGAACGTCGGCGTCCGCAAGGCGCAGCACCGACCGGCCGCAGACCTTGGAAAGAGCGATACCGTAAGCGAAATCGGGGTCGCCGAAACGGATGTAATGATCGAAAGAATCGTAGATCGAATGATACGATCCGCCGCCGCTTTCGCCCCCGAAGCCGATGTTCAGACTGGCAATTCCGAGGTGCTGCAGAAACGGCGTGTAATCCGACCCCGATCCGAGCGCGCTGATTCGAAGGTCGGCACGGCTTAAAATCTCTTTTCTCGCGGAGGGCGACGCGTTGACGATCTGATTCGCGCGGGTCCTTTCCCAAACCGACAGTTTGGTCTGCGGGTCAGGCACCGACCGCGCGACCTCGTTGATAAATTTCTCGAGCGTGTGCGACCCGCCGATCCCGAGAAAGCCGCGTCCGTTGGAATCGGTGTTGATGTAAACCGCGGCCTTTTTGCTGAGTTCTTCGGCGTGAAGTTCGACCCATTCGGTCGAACCGATGAGTCCCGGCTCCTCGGCGTCCCAAGCCGCGAAAACGATCGTCCGCTTCGGCTTCCAGCCGGATTTGGCAAGCTCGCCAATGGCGCGGGCCTCTTCGAGCATCGAGACCACCCCGCTGACCGGATCGCTCGCGCCGTTGACCCAGGCGTCGTGGTGGTTGCCGCGAATAATCCATTCGTCGGGAAACTCCGCCCCCGGGAGCCTTGCGACGACGTCATACGCGGGCTTGATGTCCCAGTTGAATTCGAGCTTGAGCCGGACTCTGGTATTGTCGCCGCCGCCGATATGATAGGTGATCGGCAAAGCGCCGCGCCACGAATCCGGCGCGACAGGACCGTCGAGCGCACGGAGCAGAGGGAGCGCGTCCGCGTACGAGATCGGCATCACGGGGATCTTCATTATCGTCGGCGCGTCGTTCCGGTCGAGCCGTTTCGCGTCCTTCGTCGCGGCAATTCCGGGCGTCAGGACGTCGCCGGGAAAGACCGGCATATCCGCGACCGAACCGCGCTGGGCGCCGTTTTCACTGCGCCAGGCGCCTTTCGGATAAACATCGCCCTGAAAATAGCCGTCGTCGCGGGGATCCGAATAGATCAGGCAACCGACCGCGCCGTGTTCGGCGGCGACCTTCGGCTTGATCCCGCGCCAACTGCCGCCGTAGCGCGCGATCACGATCTTGCCCTTGACGTCGATGCCGCGGCGCTCGAGTTCGTCATAGTCGCGCGGGATCCCGTAGTTTACGTAAATGATCGGCGCCGTCACGTCACCGTCGGCCGAGAACGCGTTGTACGTCGGCAGTTGCTCGTCCATCTGACCGGAGGTCGCATCGCCAACGACGGTCGGTTCGGCAAGCCGGGCGGTGAACTTTTCGGGCAGAGTCATTTCGAGGAGTCGCGTTTTCGGCGTCGGAAACAAGACGTCAAACTGCTCGATCTTCGCGTCGTAGCCCCACGAGCGGAAAAGTCCGAGCATAAACTCGGCGTTCTGCTTCCCTTTCAGCGAACCGACGTGATGCGGTTTCGCGCTCAGGAACTTCATCCAGTCGCGAAGATTTTCGCGTTTCAGTAAGCCGTCAAAACGCGATTCAAGATCAAGCTGCTTCGACGTTCCGTCGGAAAAGCCCATCAGGCTCTTTTCCGGAACGGTCTGTGCGAAGATCGAGATCGAAAGAACCAGAACCGTAATGGCGCGAAGTGTTGCGACACGCATAATTTCTCCTAAATTGAAGTGAATCGAAAATTAAGAAAACTGCCCGCTGTCAGCTTCCGAAGCCGAATTGAGCGGCCTCGGCGTCGGTCAGATCTATCTTCATCCGCAGCAGCGCGGTCGAAAAGGTCTTGCCCTGGGCGTCGGTCATCAGGCTCAGAGTCCCTCCGCCGCCGAGGCTTTCGTGGAGCAGGAAGTTCAACGCTCCGAGGTTCGGCAACTCGAATCTTTCGACCGCACCCTTTACCATCGGGCCAAAATGCTGTCTGACGCGCTCGACCGTGACCTCACGCACGAGGACGGGATAGATTTCTTCCCGCAGCGCGATAACGCCAACGTTTGCCGTATCGCCTTTGTCGCCCGATCGGGCGTGTGCCAGTTTTGTAAGTTCAACTTTCATTTTTCGGGATCCTGAACATTTTGACGAAGCGCAACAGCCAGATGACCATCGCACCGACGAAAACAATAAAAACGACAATGAACTGCCAGACCTCGAGGTTGGCGCGCCGGACATTGGCGTTGAAGACAAGCTGGTTGACGACGACGAAGAACGCCACGAGCAACACGCCGAGCGACTCGAACGCCGAACGCATCCCGGCAAACGTCGCCGCCCGACGTTCCTCGGCGAGCCAATAGCCGCGATTCGGGATATTCAGAAAACGTTCCGGAATTCGTTCTATCAGGAGCGGGATCAGCAGCGCTTCGCTCACGATCAGCAAAAGAAGCGCGATCTCGAACGTCAGAAAGAAACGCTTCGGCATCGCCCCGTTCGGGCGCCCGAGCGCGTCGAAATGCGTCGCAACGGTCTCACCGAGATTCGGAAAGTAAAAGATGATCTGCGCAAAAAATACGCCTATCAGCCCAAGTATGATCAGTCTTTTCGAAGTTATCATCATTAAAGACTCTTGAAGAACTGAAACGAGAAATACTGAAATGCCGCGACCACCAGCGAATGCCTGATCGCGCCGTTTCGGATCAGGTTCGGGATCTCCATAATATGTTCGAGGCGCGTCACGACCGACTCGTGCTCGTCGAATTCGACGTTCGCCGTTTTCTCGGCGTCAACCGCCAGAAAGTGATGGATGACATTGCTTTGAAGCGCCGGATTCGGGCTCGACGTGCCGAGATACATCCAATTGTCGGTCGAGTAACCAGTCTCCTCAAGCAGTTCCCGCCGGGCCGCCGTTTCCGGCGCTTCGATCCCGTCGATCATTCCGCCCGGAATTTCGAGCGTCACGCTTCCCGTGCCGTGCCGGAACTGCTCGATCAAGACAACGTGTTGATCGGGCGTCAATGCGACAACGTTGACCCAGTCCGGATTCTCGATGACGAAGAAGGTGCCGCTCTTGTCGCCGCACACGGCGCGGTCCTCGCGCACCTTGAAAACACGGCAGTCAGCGATCTCTCGGGATTCGATGCGTTTCCATTCGTCGGGCTTTTCGTTCATATCAAAACTTTCAATCGGGGACGACTTATGGTGCAATAATAGCGTTTCGGTTTCCGGACGGAAAGCGCGGAAGCCCAGTCCAAGTCGTATGCGATCATTAATCACATTTATTCTGGCGATTATGACTGCCTCGGGCGTTTCAGCTCAAAGCGCAACATCGCTCCAGCGGATCATCGAAAAAGCGCGTTCTCAAACCGCGGTTTATCACGACACTTTTCAAAACCTGATCGGCGACGAGATAAAGACGTTTGAAACCAAAAACGAGCGCGGCGAATCCGGAAAGCAGGTTCGCGTCAGGTCGGAACTCCTTGTTTACCGCTCCGACAAGGTGACGAATCGTTCGTCTGAGCTTCGGATCGTCACCGAAGTCGACGGCAAACCGGTTCCCGATGCGATCAGCCGCAGCGAAAGGCTCCTCGCGGAACTGGGAAAGTCGACGACATTCTTCAAAGAGATCGAAAAACTCGAAAGCGAAAGCGGCCGCTATGATCGGTCGATCATCGTCTATGGCGCGACCATCAATCAAGGCGCGATCCTCGACCCATTGCTTCAGCCGGCGGTCGAATTCAGCGCGGCTCCACCAGAAACGATCGACGGGCGCGAAATGCTTGTTATTAACTACGTGCAAACCGTACAGCACCCGCTGATTCTGTTCAATCCGTCGTCGACGCTCGGCGGTTTGATCAATTTCGATGTTTATCTGCCGAATGGGATCAAGGCGTCCGACCTCAGGCTCCGCGGAACGATGTGGATCGACAGCGAGACCTATCAACTAAAACGCGAGGAAAGAAATGTGACGATGCCTATCGATACGTCGATCCCGTTGGCGACGATGCGTTATGACTATGCGCCGAGCGAGTTCGGGATACTGCTGCCGCGTTCGATCTTCGTCAACTTCAATAAACTCAAAGGAAAACCCGGTTCTTACAAAATCAAATCGCGCGACACGGCGCTGCTCGAGTATTCGAAGTTCCGAAAGACGAACGTCGAGATAAAGATCTCGGACGACGAAACGCCCGAACCGACGCGTCCCAACTCCTAAATTATCTCGACCGTCGTTTCGATCAGGCTTTTCGGGATCAGCGCCGGAAAGTAGGCCATGATCTCTTCGACCTTCGGTCGTCCGCCCGCAAATCCGGTGACGGCCGGCGGTCCGGTCAGGATCAGCGGCGCGAGTTCTTTGGTGAACCTTTCGACGTCCGCCCGGCTCTGGCCGCGAACCCCGAATCGCAGCTGAACTTCCGGAATGTCCGGCGGAGGATCGCCCGCGAGATGCCCGTGAGTCGCGCTGACGCCGACGAATTCAGTCAGTATCACATCGAATTTCAAGCCAAGTTTTTCGAGCCGGGCACGCAGGATCTTGTCCGCAGCCTGTGCCTTTTCGTACGCCTCGGGATACGAATAAACAAGCGTTCCGACGGCCTTCCAGCCGGCCGAATAGGCGATCGACACCTTGTAGAAATCCGTCTTCGGATGCCCCTTGATGCCGAAGACCCGGACGCGGTCCGCGCCGTCATCGGCGAGGTTTATCGTCGTAAAGTCGGCAACGACGTCCGGCGTTATGTAACTGTGCGGATCGCCCATCTCATACAAGAGCTGTTCCTTGATCGACTGAACATTGACGCGGCCGCCGGTGCCATCGTGTTTTGTGACGACGAACGAACCGTCGGGCGTCGCTTCGACGATCGGAAAGCCGACGTTCGCGAGATCGGGAATGTTCTTCCAGTCGAATTGGCAGTTTCCGCCCGAAGACTGCGCGCCGCATTCGATGATGTGCCCGGCGATCGTCCCCGCCGCGATGCGGTCCCAGTCGTCAAAGGTCCAGCCGAACTCATGCATCAGCGGAGCAAGCGTCAGACCGGTATCGGTAAGGCGGCCGCCGACGATGATCTGCGCGCCTTTATCGAGGGCTTCGACGAGCGGTCCGGCGCCGAGATAGACATTCGCGCTTTGAACCTTGTCGCGAATCGCCGAGAGCGGTTCGCCCGTCTCCATATTCGTGATCTCGACCCCGCGTGCGGCGAATTCGTCGAGACGTCCAAGAATATCGTCGCCGGTGATGACGCCGATCTTGACGCGATCCGACAGTCCGAGTTCGCCGGCGACGGCCTTGATCGCCTCGGCACAACCCTTGACGTTGACCCCACCGGCATTCGAAAGAACCTTGATGTTCTTTTCAACACAGTCAGGGAGGATCTCGCGCATCAAAGTCACGAAATCGCGCGCATAACCCGCGTTCGGGTCGCGCTGACGCTGTTTTTGGACGATGCTCATCGTCACCTCGGCGAGGTAATCGAGCATCAAATAATCGATCGGCCCGCCGCGCACCTGATCAACAGGCGCCGTCAGCAGATCGCCCCAAAAACCCTGTCCGCCCGCGACGCGTACTTTTTGTTTCATATTACTGCTTTCGAGAATTCAAGATTCAAGGCCACTGGTGTCCAATACAAATTCCTTTTACAGCCATAAGTGACCATTTTTTGGTGACTTACAGATCTTTTTCATCTTTTCGATTTCATCGCACAGTATTGTTTGACATTGATTTGCTGTCAGTTCGGTTGACCCGCCGACAAAAGGTCCTGAAACGTTTGGCGTCATCCGCAAGCAATACTGATCTTGATCCGATGCGAAGGCCGTATTCAGCTGATCCGTCTCACGAGCGACAGGAAGTCCTCGCACTCCCGCTGTTCGACAAACGTCTTTGTTCCAACTACTTACCTGGACCGATCTCGGTAGCAGCGAATACGATTCTTCCAAACAGTTGAATCTATTCGACTTTTAATTGGACACCAGTGATTCAAGGTCCGAAATTCATGGATCACGAAAGACCGGCCGCTGAATCCTGTTCGCCGAACGCTGAAATCCTCGGCCCCCTGGAATCGCCTGGAATTTCCGGCGTCACCCGTGCGATCTGACATTTTCCGAGATAAAACGGACGATATCTTCGGTCGAAGTACCGGGCAAAAAGACTTCGGAGATTCCCTTTTGTTTGAGCACCGCGATGTCTTCCTGCGGAACGATGCCGCCGACCACGACCAGCGTATCGTCCATTCCGCTTTCGCGCAGAAGATCGACGATCCGCGGGCAGAGCGTATTGTGCGCTCCCGAAAGGATCGATATTCCGACCGCATCGACATCTTCCTGAAGCGCCGCCGAAGCGATCATCTCGGGCGTCTGCCGAAGACCGGTGTAAATTACTTCCATACCGGCGTCGCGAAGCGCCCTGGCTATGACCTTTGCACCGCGGTCGTGACCGTCCAATCCCGGTTTTGCGACCAGTACGCGTATTCTTCTATCGCTCATAAGTCACAGTATATTAACGAATAAACTGTCCGAGCAAGCCGTCGCGCTTGATGAACGGTTTAAGTTCCGACCAGGTAAAGGCATATTGACCGTCCGGTTCGAGCGCTTTTGCGACATGCGGGAAGCCGTAATCGTAAACGAAAGTCACGCCGTTGTCATCGATGTAGAACCAGTCGAGATTTGCAACCTGAAACTTCGAAGACTTCAGCATTTCAGCCGCGCTGTCGGCAAAGTCCGGTTCTTCTCTTCGGATCGTCTCGACCGCTTCCTTTATTTCTGCCTGCTGTTTCTCCCGGCATTTGATGGCCAGTTTGGGCAAGACGCTGAACACCATAGCCGGCGTGACCCGATTTCCTGTCTTGAGATCGGCCACCACGTTCTTGCTGAATGCCGAGGGATAAGCTCCCGTGCCGCTAAGGGTCAGGGCGACGCCCAGGAGTCCCCGCTTGTTGTATCCGACGTCGTACGTCGCCTCTTCAAGCCATTGATATTCGCCAAGTTCGTCCTTGAGGTTGAATTTCATCACGCTCGCATAACTGATCGTCTTTTCGATCTTCAACGCCAGCGCGCGCGGCACACCGCTTATCTTCGGATACGTCACCGAAAACTCCTTTTTGAAGTCCATCATCGGCTTCGGCCGCTCGTAGACCACGGTTTTCGGCGTGACCTTAACGGCCTGGCCGAAGACCGCGGCCGCGGCAAAGATCATCAGAAAAAACAATGAAAACTCTCTCTTCATAAACATCGCTATTCCATCGCCGGCGCACCGAAAACGCACTTTAGTTTCCCGCCGATCGTTGACTTTGACCGCATCGCCTCAAACGTCTCGGCCCACCCGTGAAGGTTGATCCAGAGCAGGTTGTAACTGTGGATCGGTTTGATGATCCCGTAACGGACGGTCTCGTCCTCTTCGATGAACGAACCGAACATCCGATCCCAGAATATGAATATCCCGCCGTAATTCTTGTCGAGATACTGCTCATTGACGCCGTGATGAACGCGATGATGCGACGGCGTATTGAAGACAAACTCGGCCCAGCGCGGAAGTTTGTAGATCGTCTTCGTATGGATCCAGAACTGATAGATCAGATTGAGGCCATGCATAAAGATGAACGACCAGAGCGGAAAACCGGCGAACGCCAGCGGCAGATAAAAAAGCCAGTGCGCGATACCCGAAAACCAGCTCTGCCGCACGGCGACACTCAGGTTGTACTGGTTCGACGAATGATGGACGACGTGAAAGTTCCAGAAGAACCGGACCTCGTGGCTGATGCGGTGAAACCAGTAGTAAAGAAAGTCATCCGCGACCAGCAGAATCGCCCACGCCCACCAGGCGTTCATCGGCATCTGGTACGGCGCGGCGCTTTCGTAGATCCCGTTGTAGAAAAAGGCCTGGATGTAGCCGAAAATGAAGCCGAAAAAGGAACTGCCGAACCCGAGCGCGATGTTCGTCCAGACATCCTTGCGGTCGTACGACCTTTCGTAACGAACGCTGAGCAGCGTCTCGACGGCGATAAGCAACGCAAACAATGGAATGGCGATATCTGTCGGTTTCGGCATTGGTCAACTTAATCGGCCGCCAAACACAGTAATCATCTTTTTAACCTCGACGAGCCGTTCGTTAAGGAAATTATAATCGCCTTCGGTGAACAATTCGAGGTCGCGCGAGAGCAAAAGATGATATTCGAGCCGTGAGCCGTGACCGAGCGCGCTGTAAAGCGCTTGGGCAAATTCGGCGTCCGTCTTCTTTCCGGTTCCGTACGCAACGCTCGAGGGGATCTCGGTCGCCGTTCTTCTCAACAACGACCGCATTCCGAATCGTTCGTCGGATGGAAAATGCGCGGTATGTCTGTAAATATCGATAACGAGTTCGTGGGATTTCTGCCACACTTTGAGGTTTCTGAAGTTCTGCATATTGTCAATTAGCCTCTGAGTTGAGAATGAGTATTGTTAGCTGTTAGGTTTTAGCCCTTTAGCTGTTAGGTTTTAGCCTTTTAGCTGTTAGGTTTTAGCCTTTTAGCTATTAGGCTTTAGCCTTTTAGCTATTAGGTTTTAGCTTTTAGCTGAGAATATACGAGATTGTTCCCGTTTCGCAAGAACAAGCGGTGGTTCTCCCGGACCGGCTCGCCGGTATTTGCAGTTTGCCTCCCTGCCGACAGAGCCGCTCTTACCGGAACTTTTCATTGACGGTAATTCCGGGCCAACCGTCCGTTCGAAAACCGGAAGCCGGAAACCCGGCCGCGTTAAAGAGATTCGCGTCCGTCGGCGCGTCGGTCCAGGCGTAGCGGACGGCGACGGGCTGCTTAACCTCGTCGCTCCAGACGACGGTCTCGTCCCCGCGGATCTCGGCCCGGGCGTAGTAGAACTTGCGATCGGCACCCGCGATCTCGAACCCGCGAACATAGCCGTACCGATCTTTCGCCACCAGCCCGCCGTAAGCCGATACGAACTTCAGCACCGCGCGGCCGTTCTCGACGCGCATCTTTTCATAAACCGGGCCGCTTGCCGGCACGTCGAATCCGTAGACTTTGCTGAACGCCACCGCCGCCAGCCGGCGCCCGACGTCCTGTTTGTTTGTCGGATGAACGTCGTTCGCGTTGCCGATGTCGGTCGTAACAGCCATTCCGGTCTTCGGAACCGAAAGCGTCATCGACTGCGCTTCGCGGAGTTCGGCCCAACCGCTGCCGGCATTGCTGTTTTGGTTGCCGCCGAAACTCGACAACTGGACAAAATAAAATTCGAAATCGTCGCCCCATTTCGCGCGCCAGTCCCTGATCAGCAACGGGAAGGTCCGGCGATACTGATAGGAGCGTCCGGCGTTGGTTTCGCCCTGATACCAAAGCGTTCCGCGCAGCGCGTAGCCGACGATCGGCGCGATCATCCCGTTGTAGATCGTGGTGCCGAGATTGTTGCTTGAGTGAGTGTAGGAGTGCGGCTCGGAAAACGCCGGCATCAGTTTCCAGCCCTGTTCGTCGAGCGCGATCCTTTCCGCGCCGCTCGCGAGAAAGAGGTCGCCGCGCGATCCGCCGAACCCGATCCCGTACCATTCGGGCTCGATCGCCCGTTCCATCCTGACGACGAGGCTATTGCGGCCCGCGGCCCACATGCCGCGCGGCACGACGATCTCGCGTTTGCCCCTCAAAATGCCGGAGAACGCGAGTTTTCCGTTGACGTACACCTCGCTTTTGCCGAAAAGTTCGCCAAACCCGAGCGTCGTTTCGCGCCCGGACCATTCGGCGGGAACATCGACAAAACGCGCGGCGTATCCGTTCCCGCGCCACGCCCAGATTCCCTGCCAATCCCATTGGCCGTATGTCCCGCCCGTGAGCCACGACGAAAAATCGTAGCCCGGCGCGATGTATTTTCGCTCGTCGGCGAGCGTCGGATTCGCGTTCTCGTCGCCGAGCGTCGCCTTCTTGATCCGGCGTTCGAGCATCGCGTCGGCGCCGGACCAGTCGGTCGGAAGACTCTCGGCGTAGGCGCGCAGATCATCCGAGCCGAGCATTCCTTCCCGCGAGATCCAGCCCTCGATCTGCGAACCGCCCCACGACGAATGAACCAGGCCGACCGGCACTTTGAGTTTCTTGTAGACCTCGCGGGCAAAGAAGAAACCGATCGCCGTGAAATCACCGACGGTGTCGGCCGAACTCTGGGTCCATTCGCCCTTTTCAAGATCGCGGCGCGGCGCGATCGTCACTTCGTGCTCGACAAAGAACTGGCGGATCTGCGGAAATTCGGCATCCTTCCTTTCGACGGCGAAGTTGTCGGACTGGCGGACGCGCCATTCCATATTCGACTGGCCCGAACAGAGCCAGACCTCGCCGATCAGGATATTGCGCGCGCTCGCCCAACCGGAAGGCGCCGTTGCTTTCAGTTCGAACGGACCGCCCGCCTCGAGCGGCGCGAAAACGACCGCGAACGCACCGTCGGCGCCGGCCGTCGCGGCCGAGGTCTGCCCGGCAAGCGAAACCGCAACGCTTTCACCGGCTTTCGCCCAGCCCCAGACTTTGATCGGCTTTTGCCGCTGCAAAACGGCGCCGTCGGAGAAGAGACGGGCAAACTTCACCTGGCCGTATGAAACTGACGCCGGGATCGCCAAAAGACAGAAAAAGAGCGCGACCCGCGCGCTCTTTCGATTGAGAAAGTTCAGGTTGTTCATCGGCTTAGAGTCAACGCGGTTTCAGATCCGCTTGCGAGTCCCTCCTGCTTCGATCAGTTTTTCAATCCGCGAAACGCGCGTCTTTCCACTTTCACCCGCCGAGCCGCACAGACAAATCCGCAATCACCAATCACCAATCCAAAATCAGAAGGCCGGTTCTTCGTAAATGCCGTAAACGTCGCGCAGCGCGGTGCAGATCTCTTCGATCGTGGCGTACGCCTTGACCGCCTCGATCGTCGCGGGCATCAGATTTTCGTTGGCGATCGACGCCTTCTTGAGCTTTTCAAGCACATTCGCGACCGCGCCGGCATCGCGTCTTTGCTTTGTCGCCTCAAGCCGCGCCATTTGGTGGTCGCGGATGTTCTCGTCTATTTGGAGAATATCCGTTTTGTGGATCTCGCTGTCCATCACGTATTTGTTGACGCCGACGATCGTCTGTTCGTGCCGTTCGAGCGATTTTTGATACTGATACGCGGATTCCTGTATCTCTCGCTGCGGAAAACCGGCCTCGACCGCCTCGACCATTCCGCCGAATCCGTCGATCTTGTCAAAATACTCGAAACACCCGTCGATCATCTTCTCGGTCAGCGATTCGACATAGTACGATCCGCCGAGCGGATCGACCGTGTTCGCCACGCCGGTTTCTTCGGCGATGATCTGCTGAGTCCGAAGCGCGATGAGCGCCGCTCGATCGGTCGGAAGCGCGAGCGCCTCGTCGTATGAATCGGTATGCAAACTCTGCGTTCCGCCCAGAACTCCCGCAAGCGCCTGGATCGCGACGCGCGCGATGTTGTTGAGCGGTTGCTGGACCGTCAGCGAAACTCCCGCCGTTTGGGTGTGAAACCGCATCTTCATCGTCCGCGGATTCTTCGCGCCGAAGCGTTCCTTCATCGTCTTCGCCCAAACAACGCGGGCCGCGCGGTATTTGGCGATCTCTTCGAAGAAATCGTTGTGCGCGTTGAAAAAGAACGACAGCCGCGGCACGAATTCATCGATGTCAAGTCCGCGTTCGATTCCGTATTGAACGTATTCGACACCGTCGCGCAGCGTAAACGCGAGTTCCTGCAGCGCCGTCGCGCCGGCCTCGCGGATGTGATAACCGCTGATCGAGATCGGGTTGTATTTCGGGAGGTGTTTGGTCGAAAACTCGAAAGTATCGATGACGAGCTTCATCGCCGGCCGGATCGGATAGACCCATTCTTTTTGAGCGATGTATTCCTTCAAAATATCGTTTTGCAGCGTGCCCGAGATCTTGTTGAAATCGGCACCCTGTTTTTCGGCGAGCGCCGCGTAAAACGCGAGGAAGATCCACGCCGGCGCGTTGATCGTTTGCGAAACGGTGACGTCTTCAAGATTGATCCCGTCGAAAAGAACCTCGAAATCGGCGAACGACGTCACGGCGACGCCGCATTTGCCGACCTCGCCCTCGGACAAAGGCGAGTCGCAGTCAAGCCCCATGAGCGCCGGCAGGTCGTAAGCGACCGACAACCCGGTCTGGCCCTGTTCGAGCAGGTACTTGAACCGCCGGTTGGTTTCTTCGGGCGAAGAAAACCCGGCAAACTGGCGCATCGTCCAAAGCTTGCCGCGGTAGCCGGTCGGGTGAATTCCGCGCTTGTAAGGATATTCTCCCGGAAAACCGATCTCGCCGTTGACGTCGGCGCCGGTGTAGAGCCGCTCGACCGGCTCGAGCGAAACCCCTTCGAACGACTTCTTGCGTTCCTGAGTTTTCTCGAGAACACGCTGAAGCGTTTCCTTTTCCCAACGTTCCCGTTCGGCATCCCGTGCCGTCAATACTTCTTTTACCTCTGACATATTTTGCGATTCGTCTCGAAGATCATTGCCAAATAAACAAAAATCATCTTATTTCATCGGCGACGGAATCACAAAACGGCGGTTGTTTGCGTTCTCGGCGCGAACTTGCGTAAGATTAGCCAATGAGATTTGCCCCGCGCTCTCCGCTCGTTCTTGTCATTCTGCTGGCGTCGGCCGTTTCCGGCTGTACCGGCGGACAGAAATCCGGAAATTCAAACGCCATAAACCGGAACTCCAATACCAACGCCAACGCCGCTTCGGCAAACGCGAACGACAATATCGAAGATCTTGAGGCGATGATCCGCTTGCCGTTTCATCCCGACGAAGCTCTTTTTCGCGAAGAACCGGCGTCGGGGCCGGAAAAAACGAGGAAACTGACCGTCGTCTTAAAATTTACAACCGACGAAGCAAACAAGATCGTCGAGGCCGCTTCGAAAGGGAATGTCGGCCAGCCGTTCGAGATCGAGACCGAATCCTGGTTTCCGCCGGAACTCGTTGCGAAGAGCCAACAGAGCGGCAATGAGACGATCAAGGGGCTTTCGTACCCGGCGACTGAATTCACTCAGGCTCCGTTCGGCGAAGGCAAGGTCTCCCGGATCGAAGCGACGGACTTTTTCGTCGTCGAGCTTTACGCGCGTTAAAGGTCCTCGTATTTCTTCATCTTCCGATAGAGCGTCGAGAGATCGATCCCAAGTATATTCGCCGTCAGGTTCTTGTCATCATCGACCGATTTCAGCACTTCCATAACATAGCGCCGTTCCATTTCGTCGAGCGTGGGACGGATTCCCTCCGGATCCCGCATATCGAACGAATTCCGCGACTCGGCCGCGACCTTCGGCGGCAGACTGCCGAGATCGATCTCGTCACCCGACAGAATAAACGCCCGTTCGACCGCATTCTCGAGTTCGCGGACATTTCCCGGCCAGCCGTAAGCGACAAGCGCCCGCAGAGCTTCGGGCGCGATCGTCTTGCCCTCGGAATTTTGGTTGTGCGCCGTCTTCGCGGCGAAATGCTTCGCCAGGAGCGGTATGTCCTCGCGCCGCTCCCGAAGCGGCGGCAGGTTGATCTCGATCACATTGAGCCGGTAAAAAAGATCCTCGCGAAAACGGCTTTCGGCGACCTCGCGTTCAAGGTTTTTGTTCGTGGCCGCAATGATCCGCGCGTCAAACTTCACCGGCGTCGACGATCCGACCGGCAAAACCTCCTGTTCCTGTATCGCCCGAAGCAGTTTTACCTGAAGCCCCAGCGGCATCTCGCCGATCTCGTCGAGAAAAAGCGTCCCGCCATCGGCAGCGCGGAAAAGGCCCTTTTTTTCGCCGACCGCCCCGGTGAACGCGCCCTTCGCGTGACCGAACAGCTCGCTTTCGAGAAGGCTTTCGGGGAGCGCGCCGCAGTTGACCGCGAGGAAAGACTTGTCGGCGCGGCCGCTATAGAAATGGACGGCGCGGGCGATCAGTTCCTTGCCGGTTCCGGATTCGCCCTGAATCAGGATTCCCGCCGTCGTGTTGGCGACCTTCTCGACCAAGACGAAAACTTTCTGCAGCGCGTCGCTCGTGCCGATGATCTCGGAAAAGCCATATTTTCGATCCAGTTCGCGCCGCAATGCACGGTTCTCACGGGCGAGCGACTTGACGCGGATCGCATTCCGGACGGTCTTCAGGAGGTCTTCGTTGACGAACGGTTTCGTCACATAATCGTAAACCCCGCGACGGAGCGCGTTGATCGCCGAATCGACCGAGGAATAGGCAGTCATCACGATCACGAGCGCGTCTTCGTCGACCGCTTTGATTCGCGACAAAAGCTCCAGCCCGTCCATTCCGGGCATCTTGATGTCGGTCAACGTGACGTCGATCTCGGCCGTAGCGTATATCTCGAGCGCCGTTTCCGCGCTGGCCGCGGTGTAGACGCTGTGGCCCTCGTCTTCGAGCAATTGCCGCAGGATCGACCGCATCAGTTCTTCATCTTCAACCACTAAGATATTGGGCTTGGACATAGGTTTCGGCTTATTCTACTGTACCGGGCGCGCGTTTGTCGCGCCTGCCCCGAATCGCTGCGATTAATGCTTTGAACATCGCCGAGCCTTCGTGTTAGCATCAAGTTTATTTCTTGAAGTTTCTAAATGCGTCTTCATAAACCGTTTACAAGTCATCTGTTGGTCATCGTCCTGTTTACGGGGGCGGTATTTGCCCAGCAGACCAACCCCGTGGAACGGAAAGTCGCCAATCCCGTGACCGACACCCCGAACGTCAATCCGGTCGGGCAGCAGCCCGACGTCAGGAACGGAAGCCAGTCTCAGAAAACGGACGTAAAACCCGAAGGCGGCGGCGACGAGGTCGTGGTGTACTCAGACAATCAAACGGTTGAAGGAGAAGAAGGAAAACGCGTTATCACGCACACCGGAAACGTCGATGTCCGCTACGGGATCTACCGTATGCAGGCCGACAAGATCGTGATTTTTGAAGCGGAGAATCGTCTCCTCGCCGAGGGCAGCGTCGTCTTCGATCAAGGTGACGACCAGCGAATTACGGGCGTCAAAGCGGACTGGAACTACAAGACGAAGCTCGGAAAATTCATCGATTCAACCGGTTTCACGAATCAGACCAACGACGGAACGACGATCTATTTCACGGCCGATCTCGTCGAACGCGTCGGCCTCAATGAAGTGGTCGTGACCAACGGTGTGTTCACGGCGTGTGAAGAGGCAGTTCCGAAATGGAGCTTTACGGCGGATGAAGCGCGGATCAAGACCAACGAGGTCGTAAAACTTCGGAATGCAAAGTTCAAGGTCAAGAACGTTACGCTGCTCCCGATGCCCTATGTCTCGATCCCGATCCGCAAGTCGGACCGGAAATCCGGATTTCTGACGCCGACCGTAGGCTATTCGCCGAACAAAGGTGTGCGACTGTCGGCGGCTTACTACAAAACGCTCGGAAAGTCGGCCGACGTCACGTTTCGAGCGGACGTTTACAGTTCGCGCGGCCTCGGTTACGGTCTCGATTTCCGCTCGCGCGCGAATTCGCGTTCTTATTTCAACTTTGGTTTTTTCGCCGTCAAAGACCGGATCTTCGGAGCGAAAGCGAGCGCCGCCAATCCCGATCAGGGCGGTTCGATCGTTTATGCCGACGGTGTCCAGTATTTCCCGAACGGCTTTACCGCAGCGGCAGACGTCCGTTTGACCTCGAACCTTGCTTTCCGGCAGGTTTTTTCGGACGGAATTCAACAGATCATTTCGCCGATCGAAGTTTCGCAGGGCTTCGTCAACAAAAGCTGGAACAACTACACGCTCAACCTGCTGGCGAGGTCGCAGGTCATTTCGATCCCGAACGTCCGCATCAAGACCCGCAATCTGCCGAGTATCAACTTTGAGAAGCGTCCGAGCCGCATCTCATTCTTAAAGAACGTTTACTTTTCGTTCAAAGCCAGCCTTGAAGGGGTTTCGCGACGCGAAGAGGCCGATGATATCGCTCTTTACCGAAGCACCGTCGGACGCGACCCGTTGGTCTCGCCGGCCATCGGCCAGCGGTTCGACATCCATCCGCTGATTGAGTTGCCGCTTAACACGAAATACGCGACCTTCACCCTTCGGGCCGGAGCGCGCGTCACCTATTATTCGAACTCGTTCAACGATATGCGCCAGCTCGTCGGCCGCGACGTGATCCGCAAATACGGCGAGTTCGAGTTTGATATCCGCCCGGTCGCGCTGGCCCGTAATTTTTACGGAAAGAACAACGAGTTTCGGTTCCGTCACGTCATCGAACCGTTTGCGACATATCGATTCATCAAAGGCGTCGATAACTTCAACCGTATTATCCGCTTCGATTACACCGACACGGCCACCGACACGAACGAGATCGAATTCGGCGTAACCAACCGGTTCTACACCCGTCGCTTCACCGAGGCGGTGACCGAGGAGGCGCGGCGTAAGCTGAGCGAAAATCCGGAATCGAGCAAAAATCCGCTGAACGTGCAGCCGTACGAGATCTTCACGCTGACTGTTCGCGGCAAGTACTTTTTCGACAAGACTTTCGGCGGGGCGCTAATCCCGGGTCAACGGAATCAGATCGAGCCGATCACGAGTTTGACCTTCTATACGTTTGGCGGCGTTCCGAGAAGATTTTCACCGATCAACATCGATGCAACCTATCGGCCGCAGAAAACGATATTCTGGAATACCCGCGCAGACGTAGGAGTTCAGGGCGATGGTCTCCGGGCGGTCTCGACGACGATCGGATACGATACCCCGCTGGTCAAGCTCTTTCAGACCTTCTATTACACGCGCGCGGTCACGCTGAAAACGGCGCTCGCCCAGTACGCGAACGGCGCCGGGAAAGAAGCCGGGACGCTCCGCGGCTCACAATGGAGTCCGTCGCTGTTCCTCGGCAACCGCGATAAGGGACTATACGGCGGTTCTTCGTTGTTCTTCGACTTCGAGAATCGTCGCACGATCAAAGGCTCTCCTCTTATAAGTTCCCTGTTCACGCTCGGTTACGCCTACGATTGCTGTTCGCTTGCGGCCCAGTACTACACGTTCAACGTCGGCGTCAGAAAAGAGAACCGATTCGTTTTCAGCTTCAAACTGAACGGAATCGGCGCTTTCGGAACCGAGCAATTCGGCCAGGGTTTGAGGTAGGCCGGGATTGTGCGTTGGGAAAGCTTTGCCCGCGATTCAAATGAAAAACGCTAAAAGATATTATTTCCCAGAACGTTTTCGCGTGATTCGCGGGCAAACCGTACCGATTGCGTAATACGGGTTAATAAGCGCCAGACGTGACCGCGGATGCGAGTTTTTGGGCGGGCTATTCCTCGATCAAATCAAACGCAATGTCGCATTCGATCAGACTATTTGCCTTGGTGAATTTCTGAAATCCGGGTTTCAGACTGTAGCTGCGGCTCGCGCGACCGGAGTAGGCGATCGAGAGGAGCAGATCGTCGTGGTTGTTTTTGAGGATCGCCGGAATCGCGCTGACGACCGCGTTGGCGACCGCGCCGACGAGCGGCGCGGTCAGAGACGCGCCGGCGTCAATCAGACTGTCGACGCCCGTTTTGACCGAATTATCGCCGAGCAATCCTTCGATCAGTTTCCCGGCGCTTCGGTGGCCGGAATCGCTCTCGACGACGAAGATGTCGAGCCCGAGCAGCCCCTTTGGATCGAGTTCCGGATAGAGGATTATTCCGTCGCCGATCATCGAAACCGGATTGCCCGGACGAATCTTTTCATAAACGTTCGAAATCGCCATCACGTAGTACTTGAGCAAGGACCGGTCGGCATTCGGCGGAACCAGTCGGTCAAGTGGTTGATTGTTCGCCGAAACGGTTCGATCCAAACCCTCGTCGACACCGCGCAGATCCGTCGCGATCGAGATCACGTAAAGTTCCTTATTGCCGCCTTTCAGGCTTTCAAGCCGCGGCATCGATGCAAAAACCCGCATATTTTCTTCTCCCTTAGTGAACTTAATGGCATTCGTCGGCGATTCCTTTCATCCGACGCGAAAAAAAATCATTGATGAGAATTGTAGTACTCGACCGGGGCCAAGTCGTCGGTCAGAATCGAGGTTCCCGGCTCAACATCGACTGCCACCCGATTCGCGAGCAAGCGCCTGATTTCCCGGTCTTCGCTTTCGGCGATCGACGACGCCGACGTACGCGCGACGATGATCAGGTTCTGAACCACATCGTCCTCGCGATCGGGACGGACCTTGAAGACCAAGACCTCCGGGAACACGTCGCGGTAGGTCGCAAGTTCGGCCCGGAAAAAGCGGCTTCGCGGTCCGCCGAGTGCCCCGCCGACGTTGAATATGACGACGCCGTCCGGTTTCAGGACACGTCTCACCTCGGCCGCGGCCTCGCGGGTCGTAAGATGAAACGGGACGCTGAAGAGCGCCGAAAACGCGTCGAGAAGAACTGCGTCGTACGAACCCGGCGCCGTGCGGTTCAGAAAAGTCCTGCCGTCCTCGTGAATGATCTTCAGGCGCGGATCGTCCTTCAGCCGAAAATACTTCCGGGCCAGCGCCGTCATCTTCGGATCGATCTCGACGACATCGATGCGTTTGTCCGCATAAGATCGCAGAAAGTCCTTCGGAAACGAAAACCCGGCGCCACCGATCATCAGGACGTGTTCGAAATCAGGCTTCAGATACCGCACGAGGTGATAGTAGCGGGCGTATTCCGAGGCGAGTTCATCGCTTTCGATAAACATCTTCGACTGGATCGATGCCGGATCGATCAAAAGCGCGCGCATCGGCCGGCCCGTTGTTTCATCGTCCAAACGAAAGATCTGAACCCGATTGTACTCGGTATCGGTGTCGATCAGTTCGACCTTCGAGAAGAGATAGGAACTGTAAGCCTCATTGGTCAGAACTCCGCAAATGAAGATCATCACGGAAACGATCGCTTGCCTTGAGACCGCGAACGGCGCGAGCAGAAGCGAAACGGCGAACAACGACGCGGCGATCAAATAGAGCGTTCGCGCGCTGCCGACAAATGGTATCAGAACAAAGCCGGCGGCGAACGTTCCGACGATGCTGCCGACGGTCGACAGCGCGTAGAGCCGGCCGACGGTCGCGCCCGTTTCGTCAAGAGAGAGCGTCCGCAATTTAACCGAGAACGGTGTCACAAACCCGAGCAGGACACTGGCCGGCGCGAACAGAAACAGGGCCGCGAGCAACGACTTGAGTTCGAGGATCAAAGGCGCGTTCGCGATAAAAGCGAGGACCAGGTCTTTGCAGAGGATCGTCAGTGAAACTAGTCCGGCGGCGAGAAACAAAACGGATGCGAGTATGCCCACCTGCGGCCGCTGGTCGGCGAGTTTCCCGCCGTACCAGTAGCCAAGGCTCAACGCGCCGAGAATGACGCCGATGAGACTCGTCCAGACGTAGGTCGAAGTCCCGATGTGCGGCGCCAGAATACGCGAGCCGTTGATCTCGTAGATCATCACGAGCGCGCCGCAGACGAAGACGGTAATGTCCAAAGAAACTTTCGAAAGTTGATCGCGCAGTGCCATAGGAGTTTAGGGACCATACCGCGTCGGAGATCGTTCGCCGCGGAGAACGCTTTTTCCCAGATTCCGCAATAGAACGATCTTGTGACTTTTCGCGATGATCTCCCGATGCTTAAAGGCGAACTTTGCGCCTTTGCGTCGTTGCGGGAAAACGGGCGCTTGCGGTTACAGACGCTTGTGTTCCCGCAAAGACGCAAAGGCGCAAAGCGTGGAACCTCGGTTCAACCTGAATTACGAATTGGAAAGTTGTATGCCCGCGAAAAACGCGAAAGACGTCATTTTGTCGGCCAGTTTTCGTGTATTTTGCGTTTTTCGCGGGCGAATCCCCTGGCGCGCAATCCGGGTTCAATTCTTTTTCAGTTCCGCCAACTTCTCTCGTGCCTGCGACTTGGCGTCATCGGAACCGATTTGCAGCAGTATTTCATAGTACTTCACGGCATTCGGTTTGTCGCCTTTTTTGTAATAACAGTAAGCGATGTTTCCGATCACGACGAAATCTCCCGGACGCAGTTTCTCCGCTTTCTGAAGCCAGACGAGCGCTTCGTCGAATTCCGATAAAATGAGATGCGTTACCGCGCGGTTGGACAGATTTTCAACATTGTCGGGGTAGACTTTAAGGACGGCATCGGCGATCTCGCGAATCAACGGGATGTGCTCGTCGCCCGCGTCGAAAATGGTCGTAACGTAGCTTTGAATCGACTCGAGCATCGTCGTCATCGGCGCATCGACGGGTTTGTTCTTCAACCAAAGCCAACGATTCCGGTTCACCGCGGATCGCTCGACGGCCGAGACGATCCCCATCGTCATGCGCCGGTAGTCACGGATGTATCGGAGCGCGGCAATTCTGCCGAAACGCATATCAAGACGGTCGGGAAATTTGTCGATACCCTGACCGATGTACTCGACGCTTTTCTCAAAGTCGCCGGTTTCGAAGTACGTTCCGGAACCGATGTACGCAACGACCTTTTCGTCATCCGATTTTACGATCCGAATCGCACCTTTTTCCTCCGGATCACGCGAGATGACGAGCGTTTCACGCTCCGCCCGCTTCAGATGAAAGTTGAAATAAGCAACGTAGAGTTCGGGGTCTTCGGGCGCCGCTTTCGACCATTCCGACAAGACTTTTTGAGCCCTCGCCAGATCGTTGGCCTTGAACGCGGAATCGAATCTCGATTCAAACCCGCCTTTTTGAGCGGCGACGGCCAAACCCGCGACCATCAACACCAAAACGACCGAAAAGAATTTGAAGATCATCGTGAATACTCCAACCGTATCTCTCCAACCTGGGAACCGACCGTCTCAACACCAACGATCCACGGCTATTCGCCGAGAGGCGGCAGCACGAACGCTCCGATGTGCGGTTTGCTTGTGTTCAGGCAAGTTTCAAGCGCGAGCGTGAGCGCCGGACGGAGATCTTCGGGCGTGACGATCGCGTCGAGCAATCCGCGCGCGGCGGCGTGCTTCGCATCGAGTTCGGCCTCGTAGGTTTCGCGAACTTTCGCCATCTCGTCGAGCATTGCTTCGTCCGGCTCCTGACCCGATTTCTTCAGTTTTTCGAGCTGCGTCCCGAAAATCGCCTGAACAGCAGAATCCCCTTCCATCACGCCCATCCGGCCGGTCGGAAGCGAAAATATGAAGTCGGGATCGAAACCCTGGCCGGCCATCGCGTAATAGCCGGCGCCCGACGCGTGGTTGATCGTCAAAACAAGTTTCGGAACCGTGGCACAGGCCATCGCCTCGACAAAATGCGCGCCGGCGCGGATGATGCCGGAATGCTCGGCCTCGGCGCCGACCATAAATCCCGAGACGTCCTGAACGAATAACAGCGGCGTCGAATGCCGGCTGCAGTTTTCGATGAAATACGCCGTTTTTTCGGCACTTTCGGTGTAAACGATACCGCCGAATTTCGGTGGTTTCCCGGCCGCGCCGCGGACCATCCCGCGCGAATTGGCGATGACGCCGACGAGGATCCCGTTGATCCGGCCCGTTCCGCAGATCATCTCCTTGGCAAAATCCGCCTGAAACTCGTCGATCTCTCCGCCGTCGAGGATCGCGCCGAGGCATTCACGCATATCGTAGGGCGAGCGATGATCTTCTGGCAGAATTTCGAACAGGCTTTCGGGCGCATTTTTAGCCGGCCGCGGTTCAACGATCGAGACGCGCGTCAGTTCTTTGGCGGGCAATTCCGAGACAAGTTGACGGATCTTTTCGATGCATTCCGCCTCGGTCTTGGTTCGAAAATGGGCGACGCCCGAGATCGAATTATGGGTCATCGCCCCGCCGAGCGTTTCATTGTCGATCGTCTGACCGGTCGCACCTTTGACGAGATTTGCACCGCCCAGTCCCATAAATGAGGTTCCTTCGACCATCAGAATGACGTCCGAAAGGGCCGGCAGATAAGCGCCGCCGGCAACGCACATTCCCATCACCGCCGAGATCTGCGGGACTTTCAGGTAACGCCGCATCAGCGAGTTGTAATAAAAGATCCGCGCGGCGCCGTATTGACCCGGAAACACACCGCCCTGGAACGGCAGATTCACCCCCGCCGAATCGACGAGGTAGATGATCGGAACGCGGTTGCGCATCGCGATCTCCTGCGCGCGCAGGATCTTTTTGATGGTTTCCGGATACCACGCGCCGGCCTTGATCGTCGCGTCGTTCGCGACAACCACCGCCTCCCGGCCGTTGATCTTTCCGATCGACGTCACGACCGCCGCCGCCGGCGCCTGGCCCTTGTATTGGTCATAGGCCATCAGTAACCCGATCTCCTGTTGATAGCAGCCCTGATCGAATAACAAATCCACCCTTTCGCGCGCCGTCAGTTTTCCCTGCGAGTGAATTTTCGCGATCTTATCCGGTCCGCCGCCGAGCTTGAGTTTGTGTTCGAGGCGGAAGTATTCGTCGGTGAGCTGCCGAAGTCTTGACTGATTCGAGTCTATTTTCATTTGATCTGCAATAAATCTAACGGATAACGACGTTCTTGGTGCTTGAGTCGCTGAACCAAGAATCGTCGAGGCTGACGATCCGAAGACGTCCGCGTTTGCTCGACCGTCCACGGACCGTGATGCTCTCCGAACCGTCGTTCGGCGTATTCGGCACCAGAATCTGCCAGGTTGAGCCCTCGTCGCGTGAGACCTCGATCCGGACGTTCCCCGTGATGTTCTCGGTTGACCAATTGATGGTTCTCGTGATCCCGCGCGGCAGTGTTTCGCCGCCGCTGAAATTGAGTAGCTGGACATTGCTTCCGCTGTACCGATAATTGGCGATCGCGTCCGCCGTCAGATTGATCGATCGCGCGTTGTCCCGGAGAAGGTCGACGCCGGTCGGGACTCCGCTGAAGACGACCATCGGATTCGAAAAGTAAGGTCGTCGGGTACATCCGCTGACGCACGGATTGACATACGACATCACCGTTCTGTATGAGCCGTCGACCCAGTGTCCATAACCGAACGGATAAGTTGCGCCCGACCCGTTTTCGGGATTATGCGCGCTGCCCATATTGTGGCCGAGTTCGTGGGCAAAACTGAGATTGCCGACGGCGCAGCTTCGCGCCGTAACGGTGAATCCGTTGTTCTGGTTGCCGCTCGTCTGATTGCTTCCCATCAGGTAACCGACGCCGCACGCGCCCTGGATCTCGCCGATCATCGCGACGAGGTCGGCCTTGTGGGTCTCGCGAAGCGCCTGGATCGCCGGTGCGTTGCGCAAACTGCTCAGGTCGGTGCTTCCGCTTGTCGTCTCGGTGTACAGATACTCGGCCGCGTGCACCATCCGAATCCGTTGATTGATCCGGCTGTTGATGTATGCGGTGTTTGCCGCATCGACGGCCTGCTGCGCGAGCGTCTGCGCTTGCGCGTCCCCGCCCAGAATGTTCTTGGTCGCAGTCGTGTAAACAACGAGGACGTCGATCCGGTCGCCGGAATCAACGGACGCAACGGCATCGCGCGATTTCGCTCCTGGCCCCGCATCGTCGGCAGGGACCGCGCCGCCGCATTCCGGGAACAAGCTTTGGTCGAGTTCGACAAGAAAGTGCTTTTGGCCGCGGGGCACGATCTCAAAAACGCCGTTGGCGGTATATATCAAACCCGAGACGAAGCCCTTGTTGAACGTCAAGGAGACGTCGTTGGTCGTCTTGGCGTCAAGCAAGCGCCCGCGCCAGGTGTAACTTCCGAATCCCCTGATCTCGACACCCGTTCGCGCAACTTCGAAGGTCCGGCCGTCGAACAGTTCAAATTCAATGACCGCCGCCGACTCGATCGCGAACGACTTGAACTCGATCTCACTCTCGCGCACGGACGCGATCGACGACTTGTCGATCCGCGCCGAAGGCTCGTCCTTTAGGCTAAACAGATTCCCGTCTTGCCCCGCCAACGCCTGGGCCGCGAATCCGATTGTCAAAAACATCAGGCAGATAAGTCTTTTCATCGTTCTCTAATGACAAACGTCGGGACCATTCCACCGCCCGACGAAACGTTGGCCAGTTCAGAAGTCGAAAGACGCGTGAACGCCGAACCGACCTTTCCGAAAAACAGCAATGGATCGAGATCGACGAGTTGTTCGATCATTGAAAACTCCTCGCCGAAAAGCATCGGGAACAATTCTTTTGATGTTTCGACGCGCTCTTGAACGAGATAATCGCCGTTCGCCAGTGCCGTCGCGATGGCGTCGTCCCACGCCGCTTCGTCGGACGTCCAGCCGATGAAGATCCCGTGGCCGCCGTAATCGTCGTTCGGTTTGAGAACCAGTTTCGATTTATGCGCCCGCGTAAAATCGACGAGATCGATCTCGGCATCCGCATAAACTGTCTTTTCTTCACGAAATCTCCGTGTCCAGGGAACGTGCTTCCGTATCGCCGCAAGTTCGTCTGCGTTGAAGAGGTGAGCATATCGCTCGTTGGTCAGAACGGCGAAGACCGCTTTTTTGTGGATGATCTTGCATTGAAAATTATTGACCATGCAGACGGCGCCGGCCCGATACGCGTCGAGCAGCGCCGGAAATTCGCCCATTATCGGCAGGTACTCGTTGACGAGAAGCCGCTTGTAAACGATGTCGATCTTGACGCCGCTGCAATACAGGTACTTGCCGTCGAATTCCAGTTCGTCCGGCGAGCATATCAGCGCTGTGCAGCCGTGCTGCTCGAAATAATCCCGGAAAAGTTCAAACTCTTTCTGCGTCGGCAGGCCTTTGAGATCGACGATTGCGATCACCGGCGACTGTTCTGGGGCTTCTCCCAAAAACTCTTCGTAAGCTCGCAGGAGCGCGGCGAGAAGCTTTGGCCGGCCTTCGAATCTCTCGATGTCGTACCTTTCGGCGAATTTCTTCATCACCGGAAGTTCGAGAAAGATCTCGGACGCAGAGTCCGCGTAGGCGATTCCGGCCGGGCTTTCACCGTTGAGTTCGACGTACGAGTAAGCGTTTTCGGTCAAGAACGAATCGAGACGCGCCGTCGGCGAAACCTGTTTGTACTTCGGGTCGATCGCGATCAGTTCTTTTTCGATTTCGGTCACGCCCAGTTCGTCCAGAATTGCACCATCGACGACCGCGGCGTCCTTGACCTTCTGCAGCGCGGACCAAACGGTTTCGCAAATCGTTTTGACACGCTCCCAATCGGTTTTGGTCACAAAATGCGGCCGCAAGTACGGCGCGAGACGGCGACCGCCGAAGATCAGCCGGGCGCCTTCGAGTCCGTCGTCAAGAGCCAGTCTCGAAGTTTCGGCAAGTTCCGGATCCTCAAGGAGTTCGTGATAGTAAGCTACGGCGTCTTTAAGCATAATTTTCTTTCGGAATGATTGTCCGAAAATACATTTTTCAACACGAACAAATAATTGAGAATTGAAGATTGAAAGTTGAAAATGCTACTTCGAAAGTCTCAGAATCGTGTCAAACTCAGATTTCGTAAGCGGCATCACCGACAGCCGCGACTGTTTGATCAAGGCGACGTCGGCAAGTTTTTTCTCAGCCTTGATCGCTGCGAGCGTGACGGGCGTCGCGAATTTTCCGACCGGCGTCAGTTCGACGCATATCCAGTTCGTATCGGTCGGATCGGGATACTCCTCGCGCGTGACCGTCGTCAATCCGACAACCGCCTTTTCGGAGATCGAATGATAAAACAATACCTTGTCACCGCGCTTTATCGCCCGCAAGTTGTTGCGCGCCTGATAGTTGCGAACGCCGGTCCAGTCCGTCTTACCGTCTTTGACGAGATCGTCGAACGAGTACGCCTCGGGTTCCTGTTTTACAAGCCAGTACTTCATGATTTTGGGAAGTGCGAGAAGTTTTGAAAGAAAGATCCGAATTGCCGATCCTCAAACTTCCACACTTCCAAAATTCCGAAACTCCCTAACTCTTCTTCTGCGCCGCCACCGCTTTTTTGTTGAGCCATTTTGCCCAGCGCTCGATGTACGGCCGGAGCGGCTTGAACAGTTTCGCGCGCCACGAATTCGCGTTTTGTTTTTCGCCCCAGTCGCGCAAGTTCTTCTCGGCGTACTGTCGAATTTGAGGTTCGAGGTTCTGCTTTTTGACCGAATGGCGAAGCGTCAGATAGTAGTGCTGGCCGACGAGCGAAAATATCAAGCCGGCAAGATTGCTCTTGAACGACTGTTTGGCCATCCATTTCTTGACGAACCCTTCGGTCGGCTGCAGCAGCGCGCCCATTGATGCCTCGAGAAAGGGGTTCTGCGTACCCATTTTCGGATGATAAAGTCCGGGCAGATCTCCTTTTACCGGAACGTCCATCTTCGCAAGACGCGGATCGTTGATAAAATCAACGAGTTTGATCTTTTCGAGTCCCCGCCAATGTTCCATCGGAAGATATTCGAGAATCTTGTAAATATGTTCGTTCGTGTCCTTCGGCAGGTCGAAACTTGCCTGGTTTTCGATCTTTAGTTTTGTAGCTTTCGCGGGCTTTTGCCCGGCGGTTTCAAGTGCCATAACGTTTGCTGAAATTATAAGCGTTCTTGCGCAAGCGGGCAAAGGCGAGACGATTTTGGATTTCGGATTTTGGATTTTCGATTTGTGAATTCGCAACAGTTGCGGAGCGATCTGTTGCGTTTCCGCGACAATCGGCGTGACCGCGGTTCGTTCGTTGCGGATTTTCCGGTTGGCATGGGCATTGCTCTTAGTGTGCGGTGTCACTGCAAAGAACTTTAGGAAAATCTGTGTCGATCAGCGGGGTCGGGCTGCATACGGGCGTCGATGTCGATCTGACGCTTAAACCGGCACCCGAAAACACGGGTTATGTGTTTGTCCGCACGGATCTCGACAATTTTGAGATTCCGGCCTCCGTCGAGTATATCTCGCATTGCAGCTACGCAACGACTCTTGTCCGTAACGGCGTCCTGCTTTCGACTTGCGAGCACTTGCTTTCTGCCCTTCGCGGAACGGGCGTCGACAACTGCTTTATCAATCTCGACAATATCGAAATCCCGATCCTCGACGGTTCGAGCGAAGGATTCGTCGATCTTCTCGATCGTGTCGGAACGGTCGAGCAAGACGCGCCGCGCCACTATCTGAAAATTCTCGAAAAGGTAGAATTTTCGAATGATGACAGAAAAATGTCGATCGAGCCTTCGGACCGCTTCGAGATTGATTGCGTGATCGACTTTAACCATCCTTTCATCAATCGGCAGATGCTTCATTTTGAACTCGCCAACGGCTCGTTCGGGCGCGAGATCGCATCGGCCCGGACATTCGGATTCACGAACGAGATCGAGATGATGCGCCGCGCCAATCTCGCGCTCGGCGGATCGCTCGAGAATGCCATCGTGCTGACTCCGGACGGCATGCTCAATGAATCGCCGCTGCGGTTCGCCGACGAGTTTGTGCGCCACAAGATTCTCGACATCATCGGCGACATCGCGTTGCTCGGGATGCCGGTCCTCGGCAAGATCACCGCCGAAAAATCCGGCCACGCGGTGCACGCATCGCTGATGAGCAAACTTTTGAAGACCGAATCCGCGTGGGCGGTGGTCAGTGAGCAGTGAGCAGGGGTCAGTGGACAATGGACAGTGGTCGGTGGTCGGTGGTCAGTGGGCAATGGGCAATGGACAATGGGCAATGGACAATGGGCAATGGACAATGGGCAATGGACAATGGGCAATGGACAATGGACAATGGACAATACGGAAGGTTACGGCTTACGGCTCACCGCATACTGAACACCGACCACCGACCACCGACCACCGACCACTGACCACCGACCACTGTCCACCGACCACTGTCCACTGTCCACTGTCCACTGACCACTGACCACTGACCACAGACCACTGTCCACTGTCCACTGTCCACCGACCACCGATATGCTAAAGGCCGCTAAAGAACGAAATTCAGATCGGCAAGTCTCCGAAATTCAACGATTCGACGGGCTTGGTGAGCGGGAGCTCGTGTCCGACCTGCTTGCCGTTGAGGAACCGCTCGAAATCCGTCTGGCTTGCGGCAAAGAGCATCGTGCTGTTTCGATAACGATGCGGACGCCCGGCGCCGATGCCGAACTCGCGACGGGTTTCCTGTTCACCGAAGGGATCATCGCCGATCCATCAAGGGTTTTGGCGATCAAGCATTGCGGCAAATTCCCCAATAACCGGAACACGATCCGCGTCGAACTCGATTCGTTTGACGAGGTCGAACTCAAAAAACTCGAGCGGAACTTTTACACGACGTCGAGTTGCGGCGTGTGCGGAAAATCGTCTCTCGAAGCGCTCGCTGCCGCCGGCATCCGGCCGGTTCCGCCGGGCCTGTTGCTCATCTCGCCGAAAACGGTCAACAGTCTCCCCGTCCGGGTTCGCTCGGCGCAGACCGTATTCGACGAAACGGGCGGACTGCACGCCGCGGCGCTTTTCGACGGTGACGGGGCGCTCCTCGATCTGAAAGAGGACGTCGGGCGGCACAACGCCGTCGACAAACTGATCGGCGCGGCGTTCCTCGGCGGAAAACTGCCGCTATCTGAGCGGATTCTGTTCTTGAGCGGTCGCGCGTCGTTCGAATTGATCCAAAAATCCGCCGCTGCCGGAATACCGTTCGTCTGCGCCGTCGGGGCGCCGTCGAGTCTCGCGGTCGAGGCCGCGGCAGAATTCGGAATTACGCTCGCCGGTTTTGTTCGGGACGGGCGTTTCAACGTTTATTCGAATCCCCAACGCCTGATAGTTCGATGAAAAAATCAAACCAGCAAAGCATCGACCGGCTAAAGGTCGACACGCCGAAGACGACCGCGGCCGGAATCTCGGCGGTCGTCAACGCGACTCGCGTTGTTCTCAAGCAAACCGGCCCCGTTCGTGGCACAAAGCTCCTGCTCGCGCTAAATCAAAAAGGCGGTATTGACTGCAATTCCTGTGCATGGGCCGATCCGGAGGGCGAGCGGACACACGCCGAATTTTGCGAGAACGGTGCGAAAGCGATCGCGGATGAGGCGACGACAAAGCGGGTCACTCCGGAGTTCTTCGCAAAGTACTCGGTCGAGGAACTTGCCGCGCAGCCGGATCAGTGGCTGAACGCACGCGGACGGATCACCGAACCGATGCTTCTCGAAGCCGGCGCGACGCATTATCGTCCGGTCTCCTGGGAGGACGCCTTCGCAATCTTGTCCGAAGAACTGAACACTCTCAAGAGACCCGGCGAAGCGGTCTTCTACACATCGGGCCGGACATCGAACGAGGCGGCCTTTCTGTATCAACTTTTCGCGCGCTGTTTCGGCACCAACAATCTGCCCGATTGCTCGAATATGTGCCACGAATCGACGTCGGTCGCGCTCGCGGAATCGATTGGGCTCGGCAAGGCGACGATCCGGCTTGAGGACCTTGAAGACACGGACTTGATCCTCATCATCGGGCAGAATCCCGGCACGAACGCCCCGCGAATGATGAGTTCGCTTCAGAAGGCCAAACAGAACGGCGCGCGGATCATCGCCGTCAATCCGTTGCCGGAGGCCGGATTCCTGAATTTCATCAATCCGAACCCCGAGCAGTACGATGACGTTAAGCAGTTCCCTTTGACGATGCTCAAAGGACGTGCGACGGCGCTCGCGGACCTTCATTTGCCGATCAGGATCGGCGGCGACCTGGCGTTATTGAAAGGCGTCATCAAGACGATCCTCGAACGCGAAAAACGGAGTCCGCAGCCGATTCTCGATTACGAGTTCATCAACGGGCACACCGATGGGTTTCAGGATTTCGTCGCGGGAATCGAATCCTCGGATTGGGACGTGATCGTCGCCCAATCCGGTCTCTCGATCGCGCAGATCGAATCCTTGGCCGATGCGTTTATCGCTGCGGAGCGGGTCGTCACTTGCTGGGCGATGGGCGTGACGCAGCACAAACAGGCGGTCGCCGCGGTTCAGGAGATCGCGAACCTGCATTTTCTCCGCGGTCAGATCGGCCGCCAAGGCGCCGGACTTTGCCCTGTGCGCGGTCATTCGAACGTCCAGGGCGACCGCACGATGGGAGTTTGGGAAAGGATGAATCCCGCCTTCCGGAAGAGCCTCGAAAAGGAATTTCATTTCAAGACTCCGAAACGCGACGGGTTCGACACGGTCGAAGCGATCCACGCGATGCACGACGGCCGGGCAAAGGTCTTTTTCGCCGTCGGGGGCAATTTCCTTTCGGCCTCGCCCGACACGGATTTCACGGCCGAGGCTTTGAAAAATTGCAAACTGACCGCGCAGGTCATTACGAAGCTCAACCGAACGGCATTGGTGACCGGCAAGCGTTCGCTGATCCTGCCTTGTCTCGGGCGAACGGAGATCGATCTGACCGGCGGCAAGGAACAATTCGTTTCGACCGAAAGCACGATGCTCAACGTCCAGATGTCCAAGGGGATCCTCGAACCGGCGTCGCCGCATCTGCGGAGCGAGGTTTGGATCGTGGCAAAACTCGCGCAGGCGGTGCTCAAGAACAAGATGACCTTCGACTGGGAGCGATTTATCAGCGATTACGATCTGATCCGTGACTCGATCTCGCGGGTAGTCGCGGGCTGCGAAAATTACAATCAGCGAATCCGCATCGACGGCGGCTTCTATATGCCGAATCCGCCACGCGAACGTTCGTTCCCGACCGAGTCGGGCCGGGCGCTTTTCGCCGTCAGCCGGATCGAGCCGATCGAACTTGAAAAGGGCGAATTGCTGATGACGACCATCCGCGCACACGATCAGTTCAACACGACCGTTTATGAAGAAGACGACCGATACCGCGGCATTCGCGGATCGCGGCGGGTCATTTTTATGAACGAATCCGACATTGCCGAGCGCGGTTTGAAAGCCGGCGACGCCGTTGATCTGACGAGCTTTTTCGACGGAACCGAGCGCCGCGCCGAGGCGTTTGCGATCGTGCCTTACGCGATTCCGAAGGACTGTTGCGCGACGTATTTTCCCGAAGCGAACCCGTTGGTCCCGATCGGGAGCGTCGCCGACCGCAGCAACTGTCCGACATCAAAGTCGGTGAAGATCAGAATTTCTCCGGCAGCCTGATTTGGTTGATATTGTCAGACCATGTACGAAGGATTCATACTCGCCGGCGGGCGCTCGACGCGAATGGGGCGCGACAAGGCGCTACTCGAAATCGATGGCGAGAATTTTCTCGCGCGGGCACATTCGACGCTGTCGAGCGTTTGCGCTGACGTTTCGGTCGTCCTCGGTGCGGACCAAGAACCGCCGGCCGACATTCGGGTGGTTCGCGACGTGTTTCCGGGACGCGGCGCGCTCGGCGGATTGCACGCGGCGCTGAAAAGCTGCCGCGGGAAGATCGCGATCGTGCTCGCGGTCGATCTGCCGCTCGTCACGCCCGAAGCGGTTCGGAATCTCGCCGAACTCGCCGCTTCGCTGACAAAATATCTTGCCGTCGTACCGCGCCAGGCAGACGGACGGCCGCAACCGCTCTTCGCGGCATATCGCGCGCGTTTTTGCGTTCCGGCACTTGAGTCCCTGATGGCTGAAAACCCGAGAGCGTCGGTTCGGGATTTTCTCGAACTGATCACGCCGAAATATGTGGATATCTCGAAATTGAGCCCGGACGAACGGCTTTTGACGAACGTCAACACGGTCGAAGACTTGAAGTTATTATCACTTGGCAGCCGAAACAAATGACGACTGGCGGCGCAGCCGCATGGACCGTGGCCGATCCCGGAAAGGCGCATTCAGTAGCGCAATCTCCCAAATCCGAAATCCGAATTCCCAAATCCGAATTCCCAAATCCCAAATCCGAATTCCCAAATCCAACATCCGATTTCCCCTTCACTTATTCCAGTCGTCCGTGTGAAAGGTGCCGTCGCGGTCGACGCGCTGGTACGTGTGGGCGCCGAAAAGATCGCGTTGGGCCTGGATCAGATTTGCCGGCAAACGCTCGGTCGCGAAGGCGTCGAGGTAGTTCAGCGACGCGGCGAATGACATTGACGCGACGTCGCACGAAACCGCATTGATGACCGTCGCTTTCAGAAACTCGTGGTTCGCGCGGACGGTTTCACGAAAACCTCCGGACAAAAGCAAATTGGACAACTTCGGTTCAACGGCGAAAGCCTGGCGGATATCTTCGAGCAACGCCGCGCGAATAATGCATCCGCCGCGCCAGATCTTGGCGATCTCGACCATATCGAGCTCAAACTGTTTTTCTTCGGAAGCCGTTTGCAGCATCGACATTCCCTGCGCATATGTGACGACAAACGCGAGGTGCAGTCCCTGCCGCAGAAATTCGACTGCGTCATCGCGCATTTCGCCGTCGACGGTCCGCGGTTTGACGATTCCGAGCGCCGCGGCGGCCGCGACGCGTTCCGCCTTGCGCGCCGAGATCTGCCGCATCGAAACCGCCGAGTCGATCGTCGGAATCGGAACCCCAAGATCCGACGCCGCCTGCGATGTCCATTTTCCGGTTCCCTTTTGTCCGGCAGTATCAAGGATCATATCGACGAGGTCCGCGCCGGTTTCGGGGTCCTGTTTGCGCAAAACGATTTCGGTGATCTCGATCAGAAACCCGTTCAGTTCGCCGCGGTTCCAATCGGCGAACCGATCGGCGATCTCAGCGTTAGTCATCGCAAACCCTCGTTTCATCAGGTCATACGCTTCCGCGATGATCTGCATCAGCCCGTATTCAATGCCGTTGTGGACCATCTTCACGAAGTGCCCGGCCGAACCGTTCCCGACAAATGCCGCGCACGGTTCGCTGCCGACCCGAGCCGCGGCCGATTCGAGGATCGGCCGAACCTGTTCGTAGACTCCCGCAATCCCGCCGGCCATAATGCTGGCGCCGTGCCGCGCGCCTTCCTCGCCGCCCGAAACGCCGACGCCAAGAAAACCGATGCCGGCCGACGTCAAACGCGCTTCGCGCCGCTCGGTGTCCGGAAAGTGCGAGTTCCCGCCGTCGATGACGATGTCGCCGACCTCAAGCTTTGCGGCAAGATCGTCGATGACGCGGTCGACGACGTTCGCCGGAACGAGGATCATCACCCGCCGCGGACGCTCGAGTTTGGCGAGCAGATCGTCCAGCGAATCCGCGGCGCGAAGATCGCATCCGACAGCCTCCTCAAGCAAAAGCGCGCGTTTTTCAGGATCGAGATCGAACCCGACTCCCGAAATCCCCCTCTCGCCGACGTTGAGCAGAAAGTTTCTGCCCATCGTTCCCAAACCGATCATTCCGAATTGCGAATTTTCCATAACGTTTCACAGATTATCACGCCGCGGAATTGAAATAAATTCGGAACCGGCGCGACTTCCTTGAGCGGTGTGAAATTGACCGTCCGCCTCGAAGACAGCGCGCTCGGGCGAGGTTTGGACTGAAGGCACAAACGCGTATAGAATCGTCGCTTATGAAATCGCTAATCGAAGTCATCAGGCCGACCTTTGCCTTCAAGCCGCAAAAGCTCCGGGAAGCGCTCGCGCTCGACCTGACCGTTGTTTCAGAAACTTTCCAGCACACCGGCAGCTTTAAGTTTCGCGCGGCCTACAACCTTGTCTCGAACGTCGCCAACGACGAAATTCTGACGGCGTCGTCCGGAAATTTCGGCCAGGCGATCGCCTATGCCAGCCGCTTGCTCGGCAAGAAGGCGGTGATCGTGATGCCGACGACGTCCGCGCAGGTCAAGATCGAAGCCATTCGGAATTACGGCGCGGTCGTCGATCTCGTCGACACCTCGAAGGTCGGCCGCAACGAACGCGTCGAGCAACTCGCCGGCGAAATGCCTGACGCGTACGTCGCGTCGGCGTACGATGACGACCTTGTCATCGACGGCAACTCGAGTCTCGGCGACGAACTCGCGCCGCATGATTTCGATATCATTGTCTCGCCGGTCGGCGGCGGCGGTCTCATCTCGGGAATTTCAAAAGGCCTCTGCCGCAACGGTTCGACGGCGATGCTAATCGGCGCAGAGCCTTTGCTCGCCAACGACGCGGCGCGCTCCCTGAAAGCGGGCAGGATAATCGCGAATGAGAAAGAACCGACGGCGACCCTCGCTGACGGCGCGCGGACGATCTCGCTCGGAACGCGAAACTGGGAGATCATCAAAGACGGAGTATCGGAGATCATTGAGGTTTCGGAGGCGAAGATGATCGATGCCGTGAGACATTATTTCAATCTCGCGAACCTGAAGGCCGAACCCACCGGCGCGCTGAGCCTCGGTGCGGTGCTCGAAAAGCCCGAAGTGTTTCGTGACAAAAAGGTCGCGGTGATCGTCAGCGGCGGAAATGTCGATCCGGCGATATACCGTCAGATACTCGCCGACTGATTCGTTTCTGCAACGCGGGTAACGTGTGCGAGGGCGCGCCGCGCAACAAAGCTGATGAAGATGACCGACACGATCGTCGCCAGAATTCCGAAGACGATCAGCCACGCTTCCTGCGGATCCGAGAAACTGAGTTCCGAAAGTCCGGCACCGACGAAAACGACGGCGGACGAACGCGGCAGCATCCCAAGGAAGGTTCCGACAATAAACGATTTCACCGGAACCCGCGCCGAGGCCATCAGAAAATTGGTGAGAGCGAAAGGCATCGCCGGCGAAAGACGGAGCAGGAAAATAATGAGCGTCGTCCTTCTCGAATTGTGTTTGATCAACGATTCATAAACGGCTTGCGCCCGCGGATGCTGTTCAAAAATCCCGGGAAGCGTATCGCCCATCAGCCGCGAGTGGATAACAAATGAGACCGTTGCGGCGCTGACGATCCCGACGGCAAGAATCACGATCCCGAACTCGAAACCGAACGACCAGCCGCTGAGGATGCCGAGAACGTTCGTCGGCAACAGCGCCAAACCGCAAAAAGCGACGACGCCCAACAAAAAAAGCCCCGAACCGACCTCCCAATTTTCGCGAAGCCAGAATCCGAGCGGATATGCGACCGTCAGAAGCACGGCACTGCCGATCATCGGAAGGAAAGCGGTGATAAATGCCACGGGGGTCATCTTCCCCGATTCGCGAACCAAATCGGTCAAGCGGCTGAAATAGTTTTTGATTCCCATATTCGTTCTACCCGGCGGCCGAAACCCGACCGAAAGTTATGTTCTACCAAATCGATCGGCCCTGACTCAAGCGCGAAAACCCGAAAATGCTACTTTCGTTGGTAGACGCCCGAGAATGTGACGTTTGCGCCGCCGCAGTTGAGATTGTCGGAGACGAGCATAAATCCTCCGACCCTATCGAGCGTTACCCGGCACGCGTATTCGCCCTCGTCATCGAATCCGTAAAGAAGTTTGCCGTCATCGAATTTCGCGGGTCCATCGAGTTCGCCGATGTGGATGTTGTCCCCAAGGCCTTTCCAGAAGGCGGTCCCTTTGATGTCGTAAACGTTTTGCGTCGCGGCCTCCTTGATTTCGATCGTATTGTCATGCGCTTTCCAAACGCCGACCCAGACCCGCGGCCCCCCTTCCATCAGCAGAGTCAAGTGTTCAAGATCCGATTTCGCGATCCATCCGACGGTTTCCCCGCCTTCTTCCGGTTGATACCAAACGCAGACCCATTTACCGAATTCCTTCGACACGATGACTTCGTCGTTTGCGACCAGATAGCTCCGTTTTCTACATCCTTTGGCGTTGGGGCAATTGCCGTCGTCACCGTAGAAATAGACACGCGCGCCGCGTCTGGCCTTCACGGTCGCGATAAAAGCATCAGTACTCTCACGCGGAAACAATCCGTTCCGGCACCAATTCTCGGGAATGCCGCCGAGCTGTCCGTAACCCGCCACGGAGGACATTGCAAACAACACCGCAACAAAAGCGATCTTTTTCATTTTTTTATCACTCCGGCGCCGATCAGCGATTTCAGAACAACGACGAGCAGCCCGAGAATCCAGATGGGAATGAAGAAAAAGTATCCGCCCGCTTCCCTGCTGAAGATCCAACCCGGAACCGTCCGGTTGACGATCCGGATCGCGAGGTCGGCGACTGCAAGCGCAGCGCCGACCGTGATCATCGTTTTCACGTCGCCAAGTTTCAGGATAAAGCCGCCGATCAAGGCGACAAGTCCGCCGACGACAACGAACATTCCAAGGCCAAGCCAGTTTCCGCGAATCGGAAGTACTCCCATAAACTGTTCTCTCCCAACATGTTATTCGGAATTGAACACACCGAAACGTTTGATGAACATCGCATCAAGCTCCGCGTACGGAACAACGACCTCCTGCGGTCCGGCGGCATAAGCTGCAACCTGATAGGAGTCGAAATTAACGATCAGTCCCTTTTTCGTCAGATTCCAGCTCTTATAGTTCTCCGCGTTCGGACCGGCGCCGTTCTTGATCCAATCATCATCGGTCATATCGGACAATTCCTTCTGCAGTTGTTTAACGCAATAGGAAGACAGAACTTGCAGATATTTCGACTCCGGCTTGAAAAGATCGCCAAGCGTCAGTTCACGGCCCGTCTTCAGATCGAACGTCAACGCGAAAGAAACGGAATTCGGGTGGGCCCCGCCGGTGAAGTAGTAATTTCCGAACGAAACACTGATCACCTCGTTATCGGCATACGTCACGTTGTACGAGACCTCGGAAGTATTCGACATCCCGCTTTCCTTCGTCCATTTCAGATCCTCCGCGGTCAAAGCCATCATATCCTTGCGGAAGCTCGCCACGCCCTCCATCGCGCGTGTCCGCGAGAGCGAATTGAAAGCCGACGCAACCGCCGGCGCGACTCCCGAAAGTTCCGGATATTCGACCGAGATCTCGAACATTTTCGCTTTGTTCTGCTCAAAAAAGGACTTTGTGATCAGACGTTCGCCGCCCTTGAAGAAAACCATTTGCTCGGTCAGAAAGAAGTCGAGGGTCTTTGTGCCGGCCGGGTTTTTCCATTCGCCCGTCAGCTCTCCCGCGCCATCCGATTTTGAAACCGTCCAACTTCCTGCAAATACACCCGTTTTCGCACCGGCCGTGGTGGTCTCGGTGAGCGTGAACGATCCGCTCTCATCGATCGTGCCCGCAAGATTCAACGGTTTTCCGACGCGAACATAGGAATACGTTCCCGTCAGCCTGCCGCCGTCGCGCTTCAGGCTCATCTCGATCCGGCTTTGGCCGACATTTCCACTGAACGTACGCGATTCCGACTGCGCCAAGGCGCCGGTCGCCAAAATAAGTACCAACACAAAAAAAAGAAATTTTCGATTCATAGATTTCCCCAAAATAAGACTAATTTTTCTTCAAAATTTGCCGGCGAAGATAGTCCAGCGCCGCCTGCGACGCCCGCCAGCGGACGAGATAACGGTCACCCGGAAGCTTCAGATGCAGCGACCGGACCTCGCGCCCGTCCGAGTAACCGATAAAGACGGTCCCGACCGGTTTTTCTTCGCTGCCGCCGGCGGGCCCCGCGATTCCGGTGACGCTCACGGCGTAATCGGTGCCTGATCGCTCGCGCATTCCGGCGGCCATTGCTTCGGCGACCTCTTTTGAGACGGCGCCGAACTGCTTGATCGTTTCGGGTGCGACGCCCAAATGCCGCGTTTTGGCTTCGTTCGCGTACGCGACGACTCCTTCAATGAAATAATCGGATGAACCCGGCACTTCGGTCAGCCGGTGGCCGACGAGCCCGCCCGTACAGCTTTCCGCGACCGAAACGGTTTCGCCCCGAGCCTTCAGAAGACGGCCGACAACCTCTTCCATTTCTTCACCGTTGGTCGAAAAGACCGCAACTCCGAGTTTTTCGACGATCTTCATCGAAACTTCCCGATTTATCTCGTCGCATTCCGCCGCCGTTTTCGCCGACGCGCTGAGGTGGACCTCGACATCGCTTTTGTTGAAAAGGATGCTCGTCTGCACGTTCGGATATGCCGAATAGACCGGAGCGATAAGTTCATCGAGCGCCGATTCGCCGAGCCCCGAAACCTTCAGGATCCGCTTTCGGAAAACGACCTCGCCCGCCGCGCTCTTTAACGTCGGCAGAACGAATTCGTTGAACATCGGCTGATTCTCGCGGGGCGGACCCGGCAAAACGATGAGCCGCGCGCCGTCTGCCTCGGTCATCATCCCGACCGCCGAGCCATTCGGATTCGGCAGAACCGACGCATCGGCGATGACCCAGGCCTGACGCTTGTTGATCTCGGGCATTTCGCGGCCCCAGCGCTTGAAGCGTTCCCGAAGATCGGCTTCGAGTTCCTGATGATAAACGAGTTCGCGATCGATCGCCGCGGCCGAGACCTGACGCGTGACGTCGTCCTCGGTCGGCCCCAGACCGCCGGTCACGAGGACGATGTCGGACCTTTTGACAGCGTCCCGGATCGTCTCTTCGAGCCGTGCCGGATCGTCGCCGACAATAGTTTTGAGCTTGATCTCGACACCAATCTCGTTCAGACGCTCGGTCAGCCAGAGACTATTCGTATCGACCTTCGTCGGCGTCAGAAGTTCCGAACCGACCGCGATGATTTCGGCAGTAAGCATCCTACTATCTTAACTTTATCGGGGGACTGAGGGAAAACGGACTAGGTCTTTGAATCGTAAATATCGCGAAGAACTTCCGAGATGGTCTGACGCCCGTGAGCATTCGCCTCCGCCGGCCGTGTTTTCTTGCCGGACTTTGGGCGTTCCTTGTCGGAGGACTCGTCGGCGCCGTCGCGTTCGCGGTTCTCAAACTCTTCGTTCAGCGTCTGCGTCGGCGCGTCGATAAACGACCGTTGGGTTACCGAACCGTTGCTCTCGGCGATCACGGACGGCAACTCGGCCGCAATATGTTCAATGGATTCGCGGTCAATCGCGACGCGGCTCGCTTCAAGCAAAACGGCCCCGCGATTTCGCCGTGCACGTTCGAGCGCACGAACCGCGCTCGACATCAGCGGCGCTTCGGCCGGTTCGCGCTCGATCTTTCGGAGCGTTCTGACGTAGTTCCGAAGTTCGGACGATGGATATATGAATCGCGACTCGTCGGACGAATCGTTCTCAATCACGAACCCGAGATTCTTGACGGCCGAATGATGGTCGCCGATCTTGTGGTAAAGCGCTCCGAGCGCAAAATTCACAAGCGGCGGGGCGCCGCTCATATGACGAAGAATATTCTCGCCGCGGGCGATCGCATCCTGGATCTCGAAACCGTACCAACGCCGCTCGTCATCACGCAGAATATCGTTCGCTATCAGGTAGAATTCAAAGATCTCCCTGGTCCCCGAACCCGAGGGAGCCGAGAGCGTTTTCCAGATGAAATATGCGAGTATGCCGAAAAAGAAAATGATGAAAACGGGCAATCCCGTGAGCATCAAAAGTCCCGCGATCACGATGAAACCGACCACGTATTGCGTGTTTTCCCTGATCAGCGCGGTAGATCTTTTTTCTAACTTGTCGTTCTCGCTCACCAATATGCTTTAGGTGTCCTGTTTCTTTGTGGCACGCGTACCGGCAGGTTTCGCCTTTGTCTTCGGTCGTTTGACTTCATCGTCGGCCTTTTCAGACTCGGGCTCAGCGGTTTTTTGTTCCGGTTGCTTCGCCTTTTTCGCGTCAGCCTCGATCTTGAATCCGTACTGCGCAAGCAAATCCACGAATTTGCCGCCGATCGTGTACGGGGCATTCATTACATACGAAACCGTTTCCCCGAACGCGATCGCTTCGAGTTCCATCAACCGCTCCATTTTCTTTTCAAGCGGCAACTCGGAAAACTCCTTTTTATATTCATCCGCGCGTTTTTCGTCCGGTGCCTTTTCGTCTTTCTTCTTTTCCTCGGTCATGATCGAAATTTCTCCTGATTTGATGATTATCGCCTGGCAAGACAGGCGTTCACCATTCTTACGCCGGGCCGCGCTCAGTTGTTCCGTTTCGGAAGCGGTGACCTCCGACAGATTCTCGCCGCCGGCGGATACTTTGACCGCGCAACCGTCACAATTGCCGAGCCGTCCGCAATCGGAGTCTATGAAAACCCCAAGGCGCGCCGCGGCGTCAAGGAGACAACTTCCGACAACGGCGATGCCGTGTCTTTTTTCGCGAACGAATTTCAGTTCTGCTTCCATTCTTGTTACTGCTTATGATTGGCTTCCGACAATTGATCTGACCTTGACGCGCGGTTGCGCCCCGGTTGATGTCGAGATCGGTTCCTCAAATTCCGTCTGGCATTCGGTGCAGACTCCCCACATTCGCAGCGAATGGTTGGTGAGCTTGAATCCGAATTCGGCCGCGGTCTTGTCCTGAAGATCTTCGATCTCAGGCGAAAAAAACTCGATGACCTTTCCGCACTCGGTACAGATCAAATGATCGTGATGTTCGTGATTGTGGTGATGTTCGTAATACGTTTTCCCGTCGCCGAATCTGACCTCACGCGCAAGTCCCGCTTCGGTGAGCAGTTTGAGGGTTCGGTAAACCGTTGTCTGCCCGACACTTGGATCTTCTTTCTGGACGAGCCAATAGAGATCCTCCATAGTCAAATGATCTTCGTTCCGCAAAAAGATCTCAAGGATCACATCGCGCTGCGACGTGCGGCGCAGTCCGGATTTCCGGATATGCTCCTCGAAAATTTCCCTTTCGGATTGAAAGTCGTGTTCTGTCGCCATCATCTTCGGTACGAGTAACGATTCTAACATTTGAGATTTGTTTTCGCTAACAATATTCTCTCGCGGAGGGTCCGCAGTCGTTGCTCGTCCGCCCCGGCTTTGGCTGCAAGTTCGAGCGACCGCTCGGCCAGGACGAGATAAACTTCGTTTGCGCTCACGGAAGATCGCGCCGCAAGCGCCGCCAGATGACGGTCGATGGTTTCAATGTCGCCCCTGGCGTACGGACCGGTCAAGACCGACGGCGTGTCCCGTTCGGCTAGGTTTTCGACGGTGCTTCGAACCAACGGCAAAAGAATCTCGCGCGAGGTTTCGGCAGACAATCCGCAGTCACGGAGAAGTTCGAGCGAAACATCGATGAGCGCGACGAGATGCCCGCAGGCAACGACCGCGGCCGCGTGGTAGAGGGGTTTCGAGTCCGGCGGGATCGAAAATGCCAAACCACCGAGGTCGGTTGCGAGCTGCTTCCCGGCGTTAACCGCCGCCTCGTCGCCCTCGACGCAGAAATAGGTTCCACGAAAGCGGGCCGAGCCCATTTCGGGGTCACTGATCGATACGAGCGGATGCATTGAACCGACGGCTCCGCCGATTTCTCGCAGGCCGGCGAGAATTTCAGATGAAAGCGCCCCGCTCGTATGCAAAATCACGCGACCGGGAGCCATAAATTTTCGGGCCAGATCCGCCGCTGATGCAATCTCGTTGTCCTGGGTCGTAATCAGGATGATGCCGGATCCGATCTCAAAATCATCCGACCAATCGACGACGACCGCGGATTCGGGAAATATGTCAAGATGCTTCGCGGCTCCGCGGTTTCTGACGATAACCTTCTCGACGTTGTGGCCGGCGCGGGCAAGCGCAATCGCCAGCGCGCCTCCGACACGTCCGGCACCGATGATCGTGATCGTTTTGGGGTTCATTCTGCTTTTGAAAAATAATTCGTTTCGAAATCCGGCGCAACCGGCCGGAACCTTTTTTCGCTGCCTAAAGTCTTTCTGATGTTTGCTTTACGCGAGCCCACCTAAAGAAGTGCAAAAAGAACGGTTGACACGCGATTTTGACCCGTGCTATTGTTTCCGACACTCATTATAGAAGAAGCGGTTCGATTAGAATAGTCGCTTCAAAACTCATCATCGGCGCCGTTCCGACATCGCGTCGTTTTTCACAAGACCGCGGACCCATCACGATCCGCAAAAACCTTAACGAGGCTCTATGACCAACAACTCAAAAAAGTCGTTTATTTTGTTTTCTGAGATCTTCACGAAATCGAATCTCTTGACGGTCCCGCGAAAATAGGGACAACAACGCGCCCGCACAGATCGCCGTCGGACGCCGATTCATCACGCCGCGGACGGCCGATACCCGTCTGCGGATCTTTACCGAAGGCCACGCGGCGCGGTCAGGCGACGCTTGTCTTCAAACAGGGGGAACTATGCTCAAACAAAACAAATTCAAAAGATCACGCAAATACTCAACCGGCTTTGTCGGTCCGAGATTTATCCGGCAGAACTGGCTGCTGCTCCTTATTCTCGGCTTCGTCTCGCTGGGCGCTCTGGGGAGCGGACTTAGCTTTCTCGAACAGGATGCCAAGCAGAAACTCGAACACCGGTCTCCGGCGATGGATGCGAACGAAGTCTCAATGCTCGATCTCATCAATCCTTTCCTGCCGCCGGCCCCGACGCCGCAACTTGCCAAGGAGTACCTATATGCCGGCGGTTCGCGACTGCTCGCGGTCAACGATGCTAACGCGAGCGCGGCGGCGCCCGCGGATCTCGCTGTTTGGCGTCCATCGACCGGAACATGGTGGGTGATGGGCGGCAACGAAGGCTCGCAGCAGGTCGCGCAAACCTGGGGGACAAACGGAGACCTGCCGGTTCCCGGCGATTTCGACGGCGACGGCAAAACCGATTTCAGTATCTTCCGGCCAGCGAGCAATCAATGGTGGATCCTGCGTTCAAGCGACGGGACGTTCTACGCTCTGACGCTCGGCGCATCCGGCGACAAGGCGGCGGCGGCGGATTTTGACGGCGACGGACGAACGGATCCGGCCGTCTTCCGGCCATCGAGCGGAGTTTGGTACGTCAACCGCAGCTCGGACGGTTCGATGAGCCAGTCCCAATTCGGCAGTTCGGCCGACGTTCCGGACCCGAAAGACTTTGACGGCGACGGCAAGGCCGACCTCGCCGTCTGGCGGAGTGCAAGTGCAACCTTCTACAGCCTCAACAGTTCGAACAATGCGACCTCGTCGATCACTCTTGGTTCGGTCGGCGACAGGCCCGTCAGCGGTGACTACGACGGCGACGGACGGGCCGATCACGCCGTTCGAAACGGTGCGAACTGGATCATTCGCGAAAGTTCTTCCGGCCGGACGCAGACGATCGCCTGGCAATCCGCCGCCGATATCGGAGTTCCAAACGACTACGACGGCGACGGCCGATGCGACATCGCCGTTTGGAGAGGCTCGAACGGCAACTGGTACATCCGGAGGAGCGCTGACGGACAATTGCGCCAGGAGGCTTGGGGAACCGCGGGCGACATTCCCGTGCCCTCGTATTTCCGCCGCTGAACGGCCGGATACCCATTCTCACATTTTTCAGGTCCCTTACCCGTGTTGCAACGCGGACAGAAATTGGAGATTTAAGAGCTATGAAGAGAACTCACTTGCTGCAATCACTGCTGCTATTATTCATCGCCGTGCCGCCGCTGACGGCGCAACAGCACACCGACAACAAGGCCGATCAGACTATCCGCGGGTCGGCCCGCGTCAACCCATCGACCCTCGCACTCGAACTGCAGATTCCGCTGACGAACTACCGCGGCCGCGGGATCGAGGTTCCGCTGTCGATCAGCTATTCATCGAAAGTCTGGCGGCTGAACTACAGCCAGTCTCAGCCGGCCGTCAATAATCCCGACACCTGCATCGCGATCAACGAACCGCGCTATGCCGAGAACAGTGCCGCAGGTTGGACGACGAGCCTTGCCGTGCCGTTCATCGAGTACGTCGGTGCCGACAATATTTATGATTCCGGAGGAAAACCGGCGGGAACCGACGATCCCGGTTGCACCCCGAACACGCCGCCGGGCAGCAATTCGAACGCTTGGGTCCGGCGGGTCGCACTCCATTTGCCGAGCGGCGAAGTGCACGAACTTCGGATGAATGACGAGGTTCTCGCGTATCTTCGGTCGAGCAACTGCGATGACAACGATCCCCAGACCATTTGCGACCCGAACGACCCTGCCCTTCCGCGCAATTGGGACGGCTGGTACTATGCGATTGACGGTTCGAACATCCGCTACTTCGAGGATCGTACGAACGGCGTGTTTTTCGTTCAAATGCCCGATGGTTCGCGGTATGACCTAAACCAAACGATCGGCGGCTCCAGCCTCGCTACCATTCGCAAGGCGAACAAGCTGATCGACCGGAACGGCAACTTCACCACCTACCACGAGCCCGATCCGAATTTCCCGAACGGCTACTGGATCGACACGATCGGCCGAGTCATCCCGGTTCCCTTCCGCCCGGAAGCGCCGGCCGAGCCAATGGTCCAGGTTTTTGGCACGCCGGGCCTCGGCGGACAGAACATTTGGTACAAGTTTCACTGGAAAAGGCTGAAAGGCAGTTCACCTGAAGAAAGCGCCCTTACCGATTTTGCCGCCCAACTCAGGTTCGTTGGCGACAAGTTTATCGGTAACAACTCGTGGCAGACGCGCCCGGCCGGTCAGGCGCTTTTCACATCGGATTTCGAAGCCTGGGTGATCGATCAGAATCAACGTTTCAATCCGGTGGTACTGGCCGCGGTCGAACTCCCCAACGGCCAGCGGTACGGATTCTCATATAACGTTTTCGGCGAGATCGAGACCGTCAATATGCCGACCGGTGGCGAGGAGCGGTTCCAGATCTCAACAGTCGGCGCGATATCGGACCTCCTCGGTCCGAACGCGCAGGTCAATCGCGGCGCGGTAAACCGCAAGGTTTTCGAATCACCGGGCTCCTCAAATCCATACATCTGGCACTACGCGGCCCAAAGCTTGAGTGCTTCCGCCTTCCAGGTGACGATCACAAATCCTGACGGAACGCGCCTCGAACGGTTGCTTCATCGCGGGAACGCGGCTTACTCCGCAGACTCAAGGTTCGGCTTTGACAACGCTCTCGGCGGAATGGAGTTAGAGGAGCGTGTCCTCAGTTCGACGAACCGGGTAGTTTCCAGAAAAATGACAAACTGGGTCCGAACCACTCTGCCCGTAACGATGGGCGGCCTGCCGACAGGAACCGCGGACTGGCATCCCCGCGTGGCATCTGTCGAGTCGGTCCGATACGACGATCTCGGAAACGGGGTTTCCGCGACGACCCAGTTTGAGTTCAACGATGCGGCCAACCTAAATCTTCCGGAAACTCCGCTGCTGACGAAGACGGTCCGGCAATTCGGTTACGTTCCCGTGGGAAGTCAATTGCCGGCTATCCCGATCCGATATTCGGTCTCGACATATTTGATCAGCGATCGGTCGTTGCCTCCGGCGACTCGTGACGGCTATCGAAACGCCAATCTCGTCGGACTCGTCAGCGCAAGTGAATTGCGGGATGGAACGGGCAACGTTCTCTCGAGGATCGAAAGCCGATTCGACGAATCCGATTTCTCCGCTTCGGCGGTCCGCGGGAACCCGACTTCCAATCGGATTTGGGACAATACGAGGGGCGCAATTTCGAACCCGACAGCGTACGTCGTGACGCGAAGCCGTTTCGATGAAGTCGGAAATCAAATCGAATCGGTCGATGCTCGTGGAAACTCGACGCTGACGGAATTCGACCCGGCGTATCGGACCTTCCCAATCAGAGTAACGACACCGGTCCCGGACCCGACCGGAATAAAAGGCTCGAGCGCCCCGTTCGCGACAGTTTTGACCTACGATGCCTCATCGGGGCTCCAGACCTCGGAGACAGACATCAACGGGCTCGAAACTCGGGTGGAATATGACCCCGTCACGCTCCGAATCCGCGCCGTGCGGAACTATTTTCAAGGGAGTGAAACCGGTAACGTCACTGAGACGTCATACTCCGACGGGCCCGGAAGCAACCGGATCAAAACACGGACGCGGATCGACGCCGAAAACTGGATCGAACAGGTCGTTTTTTCCGACGGTCTGGGTCGTGAGTACAAGACGCAAAGGTCCAATGCCTCGGGCGACGTGTTCATCCAAAAGGAGTTCGATCCCGAAGGCCGCACGGGGCGCGTCTCGAATCCGTTCAGAAATGGCGAAGCGGTGCTTTGGACCACCTACGAGTACGACGAAGCAAGCCGGATCAAGAAGGTCATCCGACCCGACGGTTCGACCGTTGCGACCGACTGGGGAGTGCTCATGGGCGATCTTACCGGCACGACAAAGACCATCACCGACGAGGCCGGGAAGAAGCGAAAAGGCGTCTTCGATGCGCTTGACCGGTTAGTCCGCGTCAACGAGGACCCGAGCGGGCTGAATTACGTCACCGACTACCTGTTCGATGCAGCCGGCAACCTACGCCGGACGACACAAGGCGAGCAGTCCCGGTATTTCGCCTTCGATTCGATGGGGCGTTTGATCTATTCAAAACAACCCGAACAGGACGCATTGCCGTCGCTTGCATTCACCGATCCGGTCACCGGCAATACGCAGTGGTCAATGAAATACGAATACGACGCGACCGGCAACATCACGAAAACGACCGACTCCCGGGCAGTCACCGCGGTCGGCACGTTCGACGGGCTGAATCGCCTTGTCAGACGCGATTATTCGGACGACACCCCGGACATCGACTACTACTTTGACGGCATGGGGCTTGACGTCCCGGCCGCGAATGCGCTCGGAAAAACGACCCGGGTGGCGACCAACATATCAGAATCGCGTTACACCGAATTCGATCCGTGGGGACGCGTTCTCCGGTCCGAACAACGGACCGACGGCCGCACTTTCGCGTCGGGTTACGCCTATAACCTCGCAGGAGCTTTGGTCTCCGAAACTTACCCTTCGGGCCGAACCGTGCTGACCGAACTCAATCGCGACGGACAGATCGACGGCGTCTCCGACATTCAACCCGGCAAAGCGCCGCGTCGCCTCGCGAACAATATGGCTTACAACGCAAACGGAGACCTTCAGAAGTTGCGTTTCGGCAATGGGCGCTGGGAGACCGTCGAATACAATTCACGGCAGCAGATCACGCGAATCGGGCTTGGATATTCAGAATCGGACCGGAGCCTGATCGATATCGGATACGGTTACGGCTTGCCCGTCGAGAACAACGGCGCGCTCCGAACCCAGTCGATCAGTTATCGCGGCCTGGGGTCGTCTCTGCGTCAGAACTATGAATACGATTCGCTCAATCGCTTGCGATCGGCGTCCGAGTCAGGCGGCTCCGGCGGAGACCTTTGGCGACAGCTTTTCGAATACGATCGATACGGAAACCGTCACCTTCAAAACGGAACTACGACGTTGTCGAGTTCGACGTCCGCAAAAGCCGCAAACCCGCTTTCCGCACCCGCAAACAATCGACTGAGACGCGATCAGGATGGCGACGGAGCGGTCGATTACGAATACGATCCTTCCGGCAATCTAGTCCTCGACGCAGAGAACCGCCGGTTCGTTTTTGACGCGGAAAACAGGCTAAAGTGGTTCTTCAAGGGCACCAATACGACGCCGGATCCGGACGGAATCTACCGTTACGACGGCGACGGCAAACGTGTGCTCAAGGTGACGGTTTCCGAGAAAACCATCTTTGTGCATAATGCCCTCGGCAAGCTTGTTGCCGAGTACTCCACTGTTTCGCCCACGAAACCTAAGACCAGTTTTTTGACCGCGGACCATTTGGGCAGTCCTCGAATCGTCACTGACGGCGGCGGCGTGGTCGTCTCGCGTCATGACTACCTGGCATTTGGCGAGGACCTGGCACGGGTCGTCGGCCTCGTCGGAGGCCGGACGGCGGCCAGCGGCTATGCCGTCGCCGATGAAGTCCGGCAGCAATACACCGGTTATGAGCGAGACGATGAAACGGGGCTGGACTTTGCGCCGGCGCGCTGCTTCAGCGCGGCGCACGGGAGATTCACGTCGGTCGATCCGTTGACAGCATCGGCGAACCTCAAAAATCCGCAGTCGTTCAACCGTTATTCGTACGCGTTGAATTCACCCTACAAGTTCGTCGATCCTCTCGGATTGGTTTCGAGTTCGACGGGAGCTGATGGGAATGCGGGTCCGCGAAAGCCGAATAAACGAAGACCGCAAACGCGGCAGACGACAAAGCTCCCGCCCCCGAATCCGAACATTATCGTGCCCAAAAATGTTCAGGCAATGGCGCGCAATTCGACCGTTGAAGCGAATTCGCGGTCGACGGGAAAAACGGTTGACGTTCAGATTCCGGCGACAATGGTCGACTTGCAAGTTGAAATTGCGAATTACGTTTACTCGCATATCGGCGCGGCTGTAAGTCAGGAAAACGCGAACAGCAGGTTTGGAGCGATAAATCCGCAAATCGCGACCCAAACCGAAACGGTAACGCAGTCCGAGGCGGAGGCGACGACAAACGCGGCCGAGGTCAGCGCGGAACTGTCGACCGATCCGACGGTATCCGTTTCCGGAAGCAACAGTACCGAATCGACACAAGGGACGACCGGCGGAATTGAAGCGAGCTTGTCCGGGAAATCGACGGACACACGCGGGATACAAAACGAGGTTGCAAAGCAGGTGAACATCGCGATCACCAATTACCTTAACGAGAATTCGGACATCAACGGCAACATCGCGGTGACGGTCGTTGATCAAAATAATGTTAAGAGCCGCGGAGTCGTTGAACGGGGGCAATTCGACGCGTACCTGAGGTCGTTTGCCTCGCGGATTCACGGACAGGCATACAAGGACTTTGGAGGAAGATAGGAGGAAAATATGAAGAACAAACACCCATTGATCTTGATTCTCTCGGCGCTTGCCATTTCGGTCGGATATGTCGCGATCTCGAGCCGGCCCATCGCGCCGGCCAACGCGGAAGGCGGTCCGGCCACTGTCGTCGAGCGGTTTTTCGACGGAGCGACCAAGGACCGATCGGAATTGGTTCGTTCGCAGCCGGCCACGTTTTTGGACTGTCTCTGGAAAACGGTCGAGGAATGCCGCTCGGAACGTGCCGCCAACGTGGCGCAGAAAACCGATCAGAAATCCGACGACCTGTCCGTGATTGACCTCAAGCCCAACCCTCATATCAGCGCCATGGTCGAGAGTTATATGAAGAAGGCGGAAGCCGGAGATTCGGCGTTGGTCCGCGTTATCCTAGTTAACATCGTGGATGACGAGGCCCGTGTCCGGATCGAGATCGACCTGACGACTGAACGCCTGGTTAGGGACATTCTCCTTTTCAAAGAAAATGATTGGAGAATATTCGAGATCAGCAAACCCGACGAATACCCGAATTTCGTGCCGGTGCCGAAACCCGCCGCCGGTTCGTAGCGTTATAGCACACGGCGATCAGCGCGGAGTTTGGCGGTTTGATTCGCGAAACTCCGCGCCAGATTCGGTGCCGACGGCACTTTGGTTTTGTTTGACGAAAGGATGCCGCGAACAACGAGAGCCTCTTATTCGCGGGGCGATTCTCGTTTCCCTAGTTGCGACATGGCCGTGCGGAACGGCGTTCGAGGCCGTTCCAGAAGATTCTGCGATCAATGGCGATCCCCGGGGTCAACATCTGTTCAATAAAATCTCGGAGCAAATCCGCCCGTCGCGGTTCGCTCCCAGACTATCCGCGACTGGACATGCTTCAGCCAGTCGCGACGCGCGGGGAATCGCTGCCGATCCCAAAGCACCCAGTCATTCTGCGCGAGTTCGATCTTGATAATCTCGGAACTTCCGGTCGAAGTATCGGTCACCCAAAAAGACGCGCGCCCTTGAGCGGAATCGGCGCCAGATTCGCTGCACATGCCCTCCCGCAACTTTCTCAGTTCCGGGGACATCTCGAAATCCGAAATAAAGCAATCACCGAAATACACGACTTTCGAAAGATCGGGCGACGCGGCGCGGTAGCTTTGAGCGGGATAGTCCGGAAGACCTTTGACCTCGATTCTTTGGTCGCTCACGACATTGTAAAAGAAATCCTTGAAGACCAGCCATCGACCGTCCTCTTGACTCGCCCACTCGCCGGCGTTTTTCGATCCGCCGATGCGTGAATCCGAGTCAAGCACGGTCGCAACTTCGATCTCGTCGCCGAGCATTCGAACGACCGTGATCTTCATTCGAATGTCCTCGAAACGAAAACACACGAACGCTTCGACGCTCTCGTTCGGACTGGCATCGCAACCGTCGAAGCTATCACCGTCGAGCCGTTTCCCCAATTTTGACGTGAACCAACTCCCCGTTGTCGTCCAGCCGTTCGATGTCTGACGCATCGTCCTGACGTACTTGAGCCGTCCGCGCTCGATCTCGACCGTCTTCGATTCGCCCATCCATCCGCACGCCGAGACCGCGACGATGATCCCGCAAACCGGCAAAACGCGATAATAAAAGCGGCTAAATCTCAAAGCACTCGAGATACTTCACACCGGCACCGGTGTTAAAGATGACGACGTCTTCCCCGTCGGCGACCAAACCGTCGGCGATCATATGCCGAAGCGCCGGCAAACAGGCCGCGCCCTCCGGCGCACAAAACACCCCTTCAGCCGCCCCGATCTCGCGGACTGCGGCGATCAGTTCCAGATCGGAGACGGCCACCGCCGTTCCGCCCGAAGCACGCAGCGCATCGATGATCAGAAAATCGCCGATCGCCTTCGGAACGCGCAGACCTGAAGCCGCCGTATGTGCGTTCGGAAACTCATCCGCGTACCGCTCTCCGTTGTGAAATGCGCGGACGATCGGCGCGCATCCGGCCGCCTGCACCGACACCATCCGCGGCCGCTTCGAACCGATCCATCCCATCGCTTCCATCTCGTCGAAGGCCTTCCACATTCCGATCAGTCCCGTGCCGCCGCCGGTCGGGTAAAGAATGACGTCGGGCAGTTTCCAGCCAAATTGCTCCGCAAGTTCATAGCCCATCGTCTTCTTCCCCTCGACGCGATACGGTTCCTTGAGAGTCGAGACGTCAAACCAGCCTTCCGAGTCTTTCCGGCTGGCGACGATCTTGCCGCAATCGGTGATCAATCCGTCGACAAGCGTGACAAACGCCCCGGCTTGCTCGCATTCGATGATGTTTGCACGCGGCGTATCTCGAGGCATAAACAAGTGTGCCTCCATTCCCGCCCTTGCGGCGTATGCAGCCAGGGCTCCGGCGGCATTTCCGGCAGACGGCGCCGCGGTTTTGCGGACGCCGAGTTCCTTCGCCATCGAAACCGCGGCAGTCATTCCGCGGGCCTTGAAGCTTTGAGTCGGATTTGTCGATTCGTCCTTGATGAAGAGGTTGATCCGGCGGTCAAGTCCGGCGGCAACTCGGTCGACCCGAAGCAACGGCGTGAAGCCCTCGCCGAGCGAAACGATGTTTTCGGGGTCTTCGACCGGAAGGACTTCGCGGTAACGCCACAATGTTGACTCACGGCCGGCCAGTGACTCTTTGGTCAATGTCGCGGCGGCGCGATCAAGATCATATCGAACCAGCAACGGCTTGCCGCACTTGGTACATAGATTATGCAGCTTCCCGGCCTCATAACGGAGCGCGCACTCCGCGCATTCAAGATGGGTCACATTCATACCTGCAGATTAGTCCAAGGGCCCGCAAAACTCAATTTGCGGGCCCTTGCGTCGACATTTCCGAATCTTCTACTTTTTGACGAGTTCGCGGAAAAGATTGACCGCAGCATTGATGCCGAGCGAGATGGTTCCGTCGCGCAAACCGTCCCGATAGCTGAAACGTTTTGGAAACCAAACCTCGGCGGCGGCGGCGTTCGACACGTAAGCCCCGGCGATGCGCGGAATGCCGATCACTCTCTTGCCGCGTTCATTCCGCGCGGTGACCACCGAAAGCAAAGCGTTCGACACCTTTGAACCGAGATCGCGTTTTTTGCTGCGATAAAAACGGCTGTCGACCTTGAGCGCCTCATCAAGTCCGAAAGTTACTGATTGCTTGATCGCGTTCTCGCCGAAATTTGAAGCGAGCCGGCGCCCGAAGCCTTTAGAAGACTTTCCCCATTCCTCCGGCGAATTACTAAACGTATTGACTGCCGAAATCGCCGCTATGCGCGCCAGCGTAACCGGTCCGAAAATGCTTTTCAAGTAATCTTTGCGCCGCGTCTCGGGTTCAGGACGCGTGTAAACCTGAGTTGCGGACATCTTTGAATCCGGCTGATCCTGATTCGGGGTTGCCTGTCCGGCCACCGAAAACGACGACGCCAGAAACATGGCCCCAGAAATAATTGACTTCATTTACCCCCCTTGAGTTTGAATTGCCAGCCGCTGCAGATTGCGCGACGGGTCGCTTAATGATATCCGCTCGCGCGTGAAATTCAGAGTCCCCGTTTACTTTTTGAGCATCGGTTTCAGCGCCTTGTACACATTGTCAGTCATTATCTTCTCGCCTTCCGCGTTCGGATGGATGCCATCCGGCTGATTCAAGTCCTTGTTCAGCGCCACGCCGTCAAGCAAAAAAGGCAAAAACGCGGTCTTGTATTCCGTCGCCAGATCCGGAAATGCCATCTGAAAGTCGCGCTGATAATCAGCGCCGACATTGGGCGGGGCGAACATCCCGCACAAAAGCACGCGGACCTTCTTCGCCTGTGCCCGCTCGATGATCTCGGCCAGATTCTTTTTCATTGCGGCGACAGGCATTCGCCGCAAAAGGTCGTTCGCGCCGAGTTCAAGGATCAGGATGTCGACGTTCTCCATTTCGAGAACCCAATCGATCCGCTCCAGCCCGCCGATCGACGTATCGCCCGAGACGCCGGCATTAAGCACTTCGTAGTTGAATCCGTCGGCTGACAGTTTCTCCTGAAGCAGATACGGGTACGACTCTTTCTCAAGAAGTCCAAAACCTGCCGACAGACTGTCGCCGAACGCGACGATCTTCGGCCGGTCCGACCTGATCGCGGGCGTTACGAGCGGTTTCGCCAGATTCGCATTCGACGGTCGCGGCACGGCGTTTTCGCAACCGGCAAACAGCAGCGCCGTCGCGAGAACCAGGATAACAGACAGTGATTTTGAGACGATCTTTGTCATTTGAATAACTTTTTACGCGTCCGCTCGTTAAATGATTCAGAAATTATTTGAACTTGTTCTGCCGGATTTCGCAAGTTATGGTATTTGGTAGACGTTCGATCGGCCGTTGCTGAAAGACAGCCCCCGGCGCAAGCGACGCGGTTTCAGAATCGATCGTTTCAAACTTATGATCAAGCTTTCCAACATTTCAAAGGTCGTCCGCTCAGGTGCCGAGGATCTGACCATTCTCGACGATGTCTCGCTCGAGATCCCCGATGGCGAATTCGTCGCGATCACGGGCGCTTCGGGCAGCGGCAAATCGACGCTGCTCGGACTTATTGCGGGTCTCGACGCGCCGACCGCGGGCGAGATCCTTATCGACGGCGAAAGCGTCACAACAATGTCCGAAGATCAGTTGGCGACGCTCCGAAGCGAAAAGATCGGTTTTATCTTTCAATCATTCCACTTGATTCCAAGCCTGACCGCTTATGAGAACGTTCTGATTCCGATGGAGATCCTCGGTCTTTCCAACGCGCGCGAGCGGGCGGCCCAACTGCTCGTAGATGTCGATCTGACGAACCGCGGCCATCATTACCCGACCGAACTGTCCGGCGGCGAACAGCAGCGCATCGCGATCGCCCGCGCATTCGCGAATCACCCGAAAATACTGCTTGCCGACGAACCGACGGGAAACCTCGATTCGCGCAACGGCGGTCACATTTTTGACCTGATGACCGATCTGCACCGGCAAAACAACGTGACGCTGGTGCTCGTCACCCACGATCAGGCGCTCGCCGACAAGGCGCAGCGTCAGATCAGGCTGAAGGACGGACGGGTCGTCGGAGACGAGCGCAAGCAGTAGCGCGATTGCCGCTGATTGAGACAATTCGATGAAATTCATACTCAACCTGACATATCGCGAGATCCGCTCGTCCTGGCGGCGATTGCTTTTCTTTTTCCTTTGCATCGCGATCGGCGTCGGGTCGGTCGTCGCGCTTCGTTCTCTGATCCAGAATCTGAACCAGGCGGTCGGCGGCGACACGCGCGCGCTTCTGACGGCGGATTTTGAGGTAAGTTCGACTAACGACTTTTCACCGACCGATATTCAGAAGATCGAAGAGGTTGTCGGCAATTCAAGCATCATCGAGGCACGGAACGAGGCCATTACCAGCGCCGCGATGGCGCGTCCGGCAGATCAAGCGATCGAGACCCTTTCATTCGTTGAACTGAAAGGAATTGAGCCGCCTTTTCCGCTTGTCGGGAAGTTCACGACGTCTGACGGAAACAACTTCGACTTCAAACTCCTTGAGAACGGGGGCGCTGTGGTCTCGCCGCTCCTTCTCGATGACCTCAAGGTCAAAATCGGTGACAAGGTGCGAATCGGCGACGGCACTTTCGAGATCCGCGCGACATTCGACGAGGAACCGGGCGGAGCCGGCGGTTTCCGCCTCGGGCCCCGCGTTTTCATCGAGAAAAAAGCCTTCGACTCGGCGGGGATCACGACCGGAAGCGGACGGATCCGCCGACGAATCCTCTATCGGACGTCGGACAATCCGACCGATCTCGTCAAGAAACTGCGTGATAACCTCAAGGGCACGACGCTTACCGTCCAGTCGTACCGCGAGACGCAGGAGAATCTCGGCGAACAATTCGCGCGAACCGAAAACTATCTTTCGCTGACGGGTTTGCTGATCCTCGTTCTCGGCGGCGTCGGAGTCTGGAACGTGGCGCGGGTCTTCGTTGAGCAGAAACGGCGTTCGGTCGCCGTTCTCAAATGTCTCGGTGCGAGCGGCACGAAGATCATCACGGTCTATCTGATGCAGATCCTGACGCTCGGTTTTCTCGGGAGTCTTTTCGGAGTTTTCCTTGCCCAGTGTTTTCTCTGGTTTGCGCGCTACCGTTTCGCGGATGCGCTTCCCGCGTCGCTGAGTTATTCGGTCGGCGTTTCGGTGTCGTGGCAGGGCGTCCTGCTCGGGGTTCTCATCTCGCTTCTTTTTTCGGCGCTGCCGCTGCTCCAGGTGCGCAATATCAAGCCGCGCTTGCTTCTGCACGATGCTTCAGGAGAAAAAATGCGGCGGCTCGATTGGACGAAAACGCTCATCGGCGCGGTTTCGCTGGCCGGATTGCTTGGGCTCGCGGCCTGGCAGGCCGGCTCTCTCAAGGTCGGTGCGTTTTTCCTGATCGGACTCACCGTAACATCGCTTTTCCTGTATCTCGCGGCGTATCTTCTGACGCTCATTCTGAAACGCTTCCGGAATTTTGGATCGTTTGCCGTCGCGCAGGCAATTAACTCGCTTTACCGGCCCGGAAATCAAACGCGGATCATCCTGCTCGCGGTCGGTCTCGGAGCGTTCGTCGTTCTTGCCGTGCAGTCGCTTCAAACCAATCTCGTTCGCGAATTCGACTTCACGCGAAACCAGACCTTGCCGTCGCTGTTCATTATCGACATTCAGAAGAGCCAGATCGCCGAACTCGCACGCATGCTCGAAGAAAAGACCGGCGAACCCGCGCAGACGCTGCCGACGATCCGTGCGCGGATCGCCTACGTCAACGGCCAGCCGATCGACTATCAGAACCGCGAAACGCGGCAGCAGCAAGGCCAGATCGGCCGCGAGTTCGCGGTCACTTACCGCGAAAATCTTGACAAGAACGAGACGATCATCGATGGCGAATGGTGGAACCCCTCACGCGGAATCCCGGAGGTGTCTGTCGAAGAGGAAATGGCAAAGCGTCTCAAGATCGATGCCGGCGATTCGCTGACGTTCGATATCTCCGGACGCAAGATCACGGCGCAGGTCGCGAGCATTCGCAAACTCGATCTGCGCAACACGCGGACCGCCTTCATCTTTGTATTCGCGCCCGGCGTCCTGGAAAAGGCCCCGCAGACGTTCGCCGCAAACGTGATCCGAAAACTTCCCGAGACCGATCGCCAGCGGCTCCAGCGTTCGCTCGTCGACCGGTTTCCAAACATCCAGATCTTCGATGTCGCCGACATCGTCGCGGCGTTTCAGAAACTCATCAACAACATCGTTCTCGCAATCTCTTTTGTCGGGAGTTTCGTGATCCTGAGCGGGGTTTTGATCCTGATCGGCTCGATCGCGCTGACCAAATCGCAACGGATCTATGAAAATGCCATCCTCAAGACGCTCGGCGCCAAACGACTGACGCTGGCGACGATCCTACTCGCCGAATACGGACTGCTCGGCTCGCTCGCCGGCATCATCGGTGCGACCTTCGCCACCGCTCTATCGTTCGCGGTTTCAAAGTACCTCTTCGACATCGATTGGCAATTCGACCTGTACCTGAGCCTCGCCGGCGTCGGCATCACAGCGGTTCTCGTTACGGTCGTCGGCGCGGTCGCAAGTTTCGACGTCCTGTTCCGCAAACCCCTGGCGACACTACGGTCACAGTAGCTTCGTAACTGATGTGGATGTTGGAGAAAGAAGGAAACGATAGCGGCGAAACCGTAGTCGGCCGATGGACAAATTTTCGGTCCCAAAGTCCGGCGACCTATTTTTGAGCGGTTTCAAACGGATGCCCGGCGAGAACGACACGCATATTGACCTGGCCGAACAGCGTTTCAAGATATGCTCCGAAACGATGCAGGATCGGCACGAGGTCCTTCTTGTTCGTCGTCACCAACACTTCCTCGATAAATCGCTCGACCGTTTCGCGGTCCTTGTAAAAAAGCAGATGGAGGCTGTTCTTGAGGAACGCGTTGAGGTGGAGCTGAACCTTTTGAGTTGAGTTTTCGCCGGAAAGCCGTTCGGCTTCCTTGACTACGCTTAACAGCGACCACATATCCTGCCTGAGTTTCATCGACTGTTCAAACTTGACCGTCAGATTCGGGAACATCTCGTCGGTACTCGTCTTCGGCTCGAGCATTTGCGCGAAGTTGATCAGCGTCAGCTGAAAACTGTCGTTAAGCAGCGCCCATGCGGTCTCGATCTTGGCATAGATCATCGGAACGGAGCGCATTTCAGAAAGTCCCGCAAGTTCGTGATTGTAAACCTTGCGAAGCTCGATCGACGCCGTGTAAACAGCGCCGTCCAACTGACCGAACAGCTCGTCTTCCTCGTTCGGAAAGCGCCGCAAACGGTTGTTTATGTATTCGGTGAGTTCCTGGATCTGTTCGTAGATCCGCGAAAAGATCAGCAGCGACGATTTAAGCGGTACGTCGGATCGCAGCATTTCCTCGATAACGTTGAGCCATCTGAGAACTTTGGCGAAGCGAGGCAGGACAAGCCGCAGGTCGGCTTCGACGGCAAACGAGAGTTTCTTGCTTTCAAGCAGATCGTAGATTACGGCCGGCAACGATTCTTCGCCCTTGCGTTCCGCGCGGGCGATCAGTTTCGCGACGACCGGTACCGATCCGAGTTTCTCCCGCAAGGTATTGCACCACGCCGTCCATTCACCGAATTTCAACGGCGCGGCGCGCATCATTCCGTCGTTGAGAAGCGACGCGTCCTTGAGCGACATAGACAGTCGGTAAATCTCTTCCGCGGAGATTCCGTTGTTTTCCTTCAAACCGTCAAAATCTTCAATAAGATCGACTTCGTCGACATCGAGTCCCGAATCTCCCTCCTCACCGAGGACCTTGCTGAGTTGAAACGTGAGTCGCGAACACAGCAGAAGCGTCGAACGCGTCAGGCGGAACTCGCGTGTCCAGTCGCGCGACGATGCCTTCGTGCGGTTTTCCTCGATGAACGCGTGGTTGCGGATATTGAGGAAACTCTCGAGTCCCGACAGCCAGAGACCGAGATCGAAAATAAGTTTCTCTTTATCGGGTCCTTCCGTGGGCACGAGAAGATCCCGGCGCGATTCACGAACCATCGGGTTGGCAGGCTCTTGGGTTGAATTTCGGGCAGCTATTGCGTCCAAAACGGGGATTCCTCTCTGGATTTGTCGGATTCGGTAAGGCGCGGAAGGGTCAACCGCTATATCATTTATACCCTATTGAGTGGCTACGAGGCAACAATTTTCTTGTTTCCTTGCAGTTAGCACATCTTATATCCGCCCTGCGAAACGATGTCGCCAACGGCGACGCCATCCGCCCTTGGCGTTGAACCCGTTTCGGATGACTCATCGAAGCGTTCGGACCTCGCGCCCGCCAACGGCAGTTCTGTTTCTGTCGAAGCGTTCTACAAAAAGCGACAACCTTCGGCTGACGATGTATCATAATCCCGATGGAGAGCAGAAAACTGGTTGCAGCGACCCGAAACCCGGGAAAGATGCGCGAACTTCGCGATCTGCTGACGGACTTGCCGATGTCGATCCGAAGCCTCGATGACTATGCGGTTACCGAAGACGTTGAGGAAACCGGCTCGACATTTATCGCAAATGCCGAACTGAAGGCGTCGGCGTACGCGCTCCTGACCGGCGAAATGGTTCTTTCCGACGACTCGGGACTTGCCGTCGTCGCGCTCGGCGGCGCACCCGGAATCCTCAGTGCGCGGTACGCCGGCACGGATGCCTCGGACGCTGAACGGATCGCGAAATTGCTCGGTGAGTTGAACGGCGCGGACGACCGCCGGGGGCACTTCGTTTGCGCGATCGCCGTCGCCGACCGCCGCGGGAAGATACTGCGATCGGTCGAGGGCATCTGCCGCGGGACGATCGCGACCGAACCCCGCGGAGACAACGGTTTTGGCTACGATCCGGTCTTTGTCCCGGACGGCTTCAACACGTCGTTTGGCGAGATATCTGACAGTATAAAGTCGCGAATCAGCCATCGCGCAGCGGCAAGTAGGCAGATATTGCGGTTTTTTGAGGAGTTTTGCCGGAATCTAACTTGACCAACGAGGTTTCGCCCTGTAAAATTCGGCACTTGTTACTGTTTCTTGTATGAAACGAGACGCTTATGCGGGGCGTAGCACAGCCTGGTAGTGCGCTCGGTTTGGGACCGAGAGGTCGGATGTTCGAATCATCTCGCCCCGACCAATCAGTTATTCGGAATCGGTATCTATACTGCCCCAATACGCATTTGCAATCTTGCAAATAAAGATGTTCAATTAGGACAGAATTATTCACAAACTTTGGAGGTTAATTTACAAATATGGCAAAGATGACACAAACGGAAATTGTTAACAGCCTGGCGGAATCGACCGGCTTGAAGAAAACTGAAGTCAAGGGACTTTTTGACGCTCTTGCGGGCCTCGCGGCAGGCGAAGTCAAGCAGAACGGCGAGTTCACGCTTCCGGGATTCGGAAAGCTGGTCAAAGCGACGCGCGCGGCGCGTGAAGGCCGCAATCCGGCGACGGGCGCGACCATCAAGATCCCGGCCAAGACGACTGTTAAGTTCCGCGTCGGCAAAGCGATGAAAGACGCGATCGGCTAAACCGACGACTATTTCTTTGAATCGAATGAACCGGATGCATCTCACATGCATCCGGTTTATTTTATTGGGCGTACGGACGCGACGACGAATGGCATCAAATATCGTTGAAACCCAATCGGGCGCGATACACGACGCCGAAAAAAAAGTGGTGACAAGCTTCTTTTTTTTTGTTAACATTTCGTACATAAGTTGAAAACAGTCCGGCTGTTCCGAAAATTTTAGCAACTAACAGGTTTTTATATTTCAACTGAAATTTTGGTCTGGGCGCTTTTTGGAAGCGGTTTTCGGCTTATTTGTTGTGTTTAGCAACAATCGTTATTAATTGGATTCCAGAAGGAAGGAGAATAAGAAATAGTGGCAGCAGCAAAACAAATGACCTTGCAGGATAGAATTCTGCAAATTGATCATATTCAGGCTCGCCGTTTTGCCAAATTGGGCGGTCCGGCGTTGGAAATCGCAAGTGAAGGGATCATTCGCCATCTGCGCGCCTGCGCACGTATGGACGTCAACCCCGACGCCTCTGCGGTTCGTGAGATCATCGACGATGCGCTCAATGGCAGACGCGTTTTTGCCGAGACGTCAAATGATCTACTGGCAGCAGCCTAGATTTACTAAATGCTTTAATGTTTTATTTGATGCCGGGGCCTTCCGATTGGAAGGCCTCTTTTCTTTGAACCCTCATCTCAACTTCAGCTTGTAAAGGAGATAGTCGCCAATTATCTCGCCGTTATCCCGTTCATAGTAACGGTCGAGATTGGTCAGATCGACTTCCCTTGTATTGGGAACTACTGCGTAGGAGAGCACCGTGTCGGGCGCGTTTCGGGGATCGAAGGTCCGGATATACTCGCCAAAGCGCTCCGCTTCCCGATCAACCTCGCCGTGGGTCAGCGGCTTATACGCCGAGTTCAGGCGATCGGTGTGCCGGCCCCAGCCGAAGAGCGCGATCGAAGAAACGAAATCGCCGCGCTTGATCCCCTCCGCAAGGTCCTCAGGCGTGTAATTCCGGAAATAAAGGTACTGGTAGTAGCGTTCCTTGTTCTCCTGCCAGGTGACGCCTGCAAACACGTGCTGATGACGCGCCCAAAGTACCGACTGCGGCGCGATGGTCGGCAGATCGTCCCCCTCTGCGATATCGAAATAAAAGACGACCGAGCGGTGCGGGTCCGGGTCCGACTTGGAAAACTCCGTAAGGCGGCGTCCGACCGGCATCGCGGCGTCGCGCAAGACGTTGACATCGTCGAGAACACGGACCGTATAGTGACATTCGACAAATCCCCAGGCCGCCGCCGCCAACGCCACAAACGCGATGACGGCCTTTGTTTTGGTACGGCCGAAAAGGTCCGTCTCGCGGATCATCACGCCGATCGCGACGACCAGCGCGAGCGCGGCGACATAGTTCCCGATAAAAACCTGATAATGGATCGGCTGCAGCTCACGGCCGGTGATCACCTGCTGATTGAAGACTATGAACGGGACGAGCGCGAGGGAGACCGAAAAAGCGGTCCCTGGCGCCCGCAGTTTTATCACCTTGAACCAGACGCCCAGCGCGATCAGGACAAGTACAGATCCCGCGATGTATTCGGGAAACCGCGCGAGATCGGGTGCGCGCGAATTGACGAGCAGTTGGACCTCGTCCATCGTGTGCGAGCGCCGCGACAGCAAGAGCGCGTAAGGTGCGAGAAAGCCAAGGCATCCGGCGCCGAGCGCGGCGAAGGCCTTCAGGTCGCCGCGGCGCGTCTCAGGGCGCAGCAGCAGCCAAACAACACCCACGCTCGCAAGCCAGGCCGCGGCCGTCGTCCAGGTATAAAAGTACGAGAAAACCGTATATCCGAAGCAAAGCGCCGCGAGCGTCCCGAAGACGACCTTTCGTTTCGCATTTTCGGACCCGAGCATCATCCACACAAAGCCGATCATCGCCAGAAACGCGGAGAACGGCACGGCCGGGATATAACGCCGAAACGCCGGAAAATAGGGGTACGAGAACCCCGTTTCGAGGATCTCCCCGATTGCCCCCTCCCCGGCCCAGAGCGCTCCGCCGGCAAGCACGAAAAGCGTCGCCGCGCACGCATACCAGGAATCGCCGGTCAGGCGGCCGACGACCCAAAAACACGCCAGCGCCGCTAAGAATCCGGCCAGCGCGCCGGCGATCGTCATCGTCCAGGGCGCACCGATGCCGAGGATGCGGGCCGGTATCGCCAACGTGTACGGCGCGGCGAACTGGATCGAAAACAAAGATTCGGGTTGCGGATGATCGGGTGAATCGTCGCGTCCGGTGTAAGGATCGTTCTTTCTCGGGCGGCCGTCGATCAGCGCCTTCACATAGGCCGCGTAGGCGACCTCGTCGATGTCGTTGTACGCGTAATGCCCCTGCCAGTCGTCACCTCGCAGGTACCACATTTTCATTTGCGGGTACATCGTGAACAGAACCAGGAAAATCCCCGCGATTATGCCGAAACGCCAACTGAGTTTCATAGTTCAAAAACGAAGACTCAGATTAGCATAACGTTCGCCGGGCGCGCGAGGCTGCCGGCCGTTTCGGTTCGCTGCCGACCAACGATCCGTGATTGGCTCTTGCCGGCTAATTCTCGCGAATTCCCGATAATTGGTTCAACACGAATTGCGCGTCAGCAGAAACTTCCCACGAAAGACGCGAAAAACGCGAAATAAACCGGATGAAAATGCGATTAAGCGGTCGCCGGAGCCGATCGAATCCCGATCATGAGATCCGTGCTTATGCCGCAAAGGGCGCAAAGGAACAAGCAGAATTACGAGTTCAACTTCGTCAATCCTCGTGCGCCTCGGGCTTCAGGAAAGGCTTCGCCGCTTTCGAAGAAACCCCCGTCCGGTATCGGCTCGATACTATCGCCTAATTTGGGTTAAACTTACAGAACTATGTCACTGAAAGAGAAGATCGTCGCCGATATGACGGCGGCAATGAAAGCAAAAGACCCGAACCGCCTTTCGACATTGCGGATGGCGAAAGCGGCGCTGATGAACGAGGAAAACAAGCGCGGCATCGGAACCGTGCTCACCGATGAAGAGGTTCTGAAGGTTCTGACGACGCTCGTCAAACAACGGCGCGACTCGATCGAGCAGTTTTCGGCTAACGGTCGCACGGAGCTCGCCGACAAGGAAAGGGCGGAACTGGCGGTACTCGAAGAGTATTTGCCGCAGGCGGCTTCGGCCGAAGAGGTCGCGAACGCCGTGTCCGAAGCCATCGCCGAAACGGGCGCCGCTTCGATGAAGGATATGGGGGTCGTGATGAAAGCCGCGATGGCACGGCTGGCGGGCAAGAATGCGGACGGAAAGATGGTCAGCGACGCCGTCAAATCACAACTCGGCGGAGGGTGATCGATTCTCTTCGGTCGCGCCGCTTTTGATGGCAAACGCGACGATGTGGCCGTCAGGGTCCGCGAAATACGTCACCCTGTCGCCCCAGTCGCGGTTTAGTATCGGGCTGATCTCGATCGCCCCGGCGGCCACGGCGCGATTTGCCGCGTCTTCGATGTCGTCGGTCGCAAGATAAAGCTCGCACCGCGGTACGCCGTTGGCGGAATGCGGGTCGGGAACGCGTCCGGAGAATAGCCGCGAGGCTCCGCTTTCGGGCATCAATCCGAGTTTGACGCCGGTGCCAAGCCTAAATTCGGTCATCCCGGGAACGTCCAGCAAAGGCTCGGCGGCAAGCAGTGTCGCGTAAAAGTCGCGGCTTCGTTTCTGATCCGAAACAAACAAGATTATTTCGACGTTCGGCATCTTAAAACGCGTCTGGGGCAAAATCGGCGCCCCATCACTCCGGCTGGTCCGAAGACTTCTCTGATCCGATGTACGTCACGATCGGTTCAACCCGAACTATGTCGGCATCCGTTTCGCTGACGGCCTCGACCATCGCGCTCACGATCTCGCGTTCACGTTGGTCCCAATCGCCCTCGACCCGACAGCCGGCAGCGTTATTGTGACCGCCGCCACCGAATTTTTCGGCAACGCGGGCGACGTTGATCTTCCCTTTCGATCTCAGACTAACCCGAAACTTCCCCGTCTCGACCTCGCGCATATAGACCGACGCGACGACTTCCCGAGCGGCCAAAGGGATGTTCACAAATCCGTTGTTGTCGCCGTCGGACATCTGGGCCGATTCGCGCATCTCCAGCGTTTGCCTCATATACGCGACGCGCCCGGTGGCGTCGCGTCTGACGGTCGAAAGCACCTGGCTCATCAATTCGATGCGCGACCAAGGATATGAATTGTAGACGGCTTCAGAGATATGCGCCGGCTTGACGCCGACCTTGACGAGTTCTGAGGCGACTTTCAAGGTCCGATCGGTGGTGTTTGAAAAATGGAAACTGCCGGTATCGGTAACGAGGGCAAGATAAAGGCACTCGGCGATCTCGCGTGTGATACGGCCGCCGACGGCCTTGCAAAGGTTGTAGATCATCTCGCCGACCGCCGAAGCCGTGGTGTCGATCCAGTTAATGTTGCCGAAATGCTCGCAAGTCGCGTGGTGGTCGATGTTGACGACCAGTTGAGCGTCGAGATTTCCGATATTGGGCCGGGATATGTCGGAACACTCAATGACGAACACGGCGTCATACTTGCCGTTGACTTCGGCGACCCGAACAATGTCCTGCGCACCGGGGAGAACGAGGTACGACGCCGGAATTCCGTCACTGACAATAACCTCCGCTTCTTTTCCGAGCGATCGGAGCAACCAGCACAAACCGAGAGACGATCCGACGCCGTCACCGTCCGGACGAACGTGCGTCGTGATCCCAAAGGTTTGTTTATTTTCAATTAACTCTACTACTTGGCTTAACATCACCGAGCGTCTTCGATCTTCGGTCATTGGTCTGAAGTCGAACAACTTCAAAACTCGGGACCAAACTCGTAAGACTTAAATACGTCCTTCAACTATTTCTTAATAAGTCTGCGGTCTCGGTTCTCAAAACCGCGGCGAATAGACGCCGACAACTTCAGACTTAAGATTTTTCGATCGGCCCGACCTCTTCGAGCAACTGGCTGATACGGGCGGCGTTTTCCTCGACCGTATCACGCGCAAAATGAAGATGGGGCGCGTGGCGCAGATTCAGATTCAAGGCGACCTGCTGTTTCACATAGGTCGAAGCGCGTTGAAGCGCTTTCATCGCCTCCTTGATCTGCGGTTCAGTGCCTTGAACAAGCACGTAAACCTTCGCATCCCGCAGATTATCCGTGACGCGAACGTCCGTGACCGTAACTCCGGCAACCCGCGGGTCATCGAGTTCGTAGCCGACGATCTCAATGATCTCCTCGCGCAAAACCTCAGCTAATCTCTCCGGACGACGCATAACTTCTGAACGGTGAAGGATCAAGGGACGCCGGATGAATCATCTCGAATCGCACCCGTGATCCCCTTGCCTTTCTAAAGCTCCGTGGCGGCTATCCTCTCGATTACAAAGGCCTCGATCTCGTCGCTGACCTTGATATCGTTGAAGTTCACGAGACTGATACCGCATTCAAATCCCTGGCGCACTTCGTTCGTGTCTTCCTTGAACCGCTTGAGCGACGCAATATCGCCTTCCCATATGACAACCCCGTCGCGAACCAAACGAGCTTTCGCCTGGCGCTTCATAATGCCGTCTATGACCCGGCAACCGGCGATCGTTCCGACCTTCGAAACCTTGAAGATCTCCTGGACCTGCGCCTTGCCGAGAATCACTTCCTTCTCGATCGCGTCAAGCATTCCGATCATCGCCGCCTTGATCTCTTCCTCGACCTTGTAAATGATCGAATGCAGACGAATATCGACGTCTTCCTGTTTCGCGACCTCGGCCGCGCGCAGTTCCGGCCGAACATTGAAACCAATGATGACAACCGCCGTCTGCGTGTTGTCCGCCTGCGTCGCCGACGCGAGCAAAACGTCCGATTCGGCGATCGCGCCGACGCCCGCGCGGATGACGCGAACCTTGACCTTCTCGGTGGAAAGTTTTTCGAGCGTCCCGCGGAGCACTTCGACGGATCCCTGAACATCCGCCTTGAGCACGACGAGCAGTTCCTTGACGTCCGCCTGACCAAGCGATTCGATGCCGCGCTTCGTGGTTTTGACCATCGCCGCCTGACGCGCGTACATCTGCCGCTGCTGAGCGATCGTCTGGGCCTTATCGATATCCGAGACTACCTGGAATGTGTCGCCCGCCTGCGGAACTCCCTGCAAGCCGAGAACCTCGACCGGGGTCGCCGGCGCAACTTCCTGCGTTGACTCGCCGCGGTCCGAAAACATCGCGCGAACCTTGCCGTAAAACTGACCGACAATAAACGGATCGCCGACGTGGAGCGTCCCCTGCTGAACCAGCACGGTCGCGACCGAACCGCGGCCCTTGTCGAGCTTCGCTTCAAGGACAACGCCCGACGCAAGGCGGGTTTCGCTGGCCTTGAGATCCATAATGTCAGCCTGAAGCAGAACCGTTTCGAGCAGCGCGTCAAGATTCTCCCGTTTCTTCGCGGAAACCGGGACCATTTCGATATCGCCGCCCCAATCGATCGGCTGCAGGCCAAGCCCGGCCAATCCCTGTTTGACCTTGTCCGGATTCGCGTCCGGTTTGTCGATCTTATTGATGGCGACGATGATCGGCACGCCGGCCGCTTTCGAATGCTCGACTGCTTCGATCGTCTGCGGCATCACGCCATCGTCCGCCGCAACCACGAGAACAACGAGGTCCGTCGCTTTTGCGCCGCGGGCGCGCATCATCGTGAACGCTTCGTGGCCCGGGGTGTCGAGGAAAACGACACGGCGCTTCTCACCGGGGTTGTCGGGATTCGGAACAAAGACCGAGTACGCTCCGATGTGCTGGGTAATTCCGCCGGCCTCGCCTTCAGCCACATTTTCGTGGCGGATGGCGTCGAGCAGCGACGTCTTTCCGTGATCGACGTGACCCATAACCGTCACGACCGGCGCGCGCGGAATTTCAACATCGTCGCCGTCGCCCGCGATCAAGACCTCGAACTCTTGTTCGATGACCATTTCTTCGAACGGCATGAAACTGATCTCGTATCCCAGCTTTTCGGCGAGTTCAACCGCAAGTTTCTCGCTGATCGGCTGATTGAGCGTCGCGAATATCCCGCGCTTAACAAGCAATTGCACGACGTCTCGCGGAGTGACGCCCAGTGCTTCGGAAAACTCCCGGACCGTCGCACCTTCTGTTAAGCGAATGTGTTTTTCGCTCTCGGATCCGCCCTTTCCGGCCTGGTCAAGTATCCGCTCTTCAATCGAACGTGGGCGCTGTCCGCCGAAATCGCGGTCATTGAAACGGTCGTCCTTGTCCCCGAATCTCTTGTCGCCCTTCTTGCCGCTCGATCTTCCGAATTTCTTGTGGCGGTCATGCGTCGGCGTGTAAACCGTGATCGGGGTCGATGTCTCGCCCGGAGTCCCGCGGAGCTCGCCTTTGCGCCCCTTGCGTTCGCGCGCTGTTTTGGCCGCGTCGGCGATGGCGTCCGGACTGAGCTTGCCGGTTTTCGTAGGGGCCGTCGAGATCGGCAGGTCGCCGATCGTGATCCCTTTGTCGACGGCGGCTTTCTTGAGTTTGAGTTGTTTGACCTGAGTTCCGACCGGTGCCGCTGCCGGTTCGGCCGCGGTTTCGGGCGCTGCAGCCTCGACCACCTCGGGTTCGGCCTGCGGCGCTTGGGTTTCGACGGTGACCGGGGCTTCCGCAACAGCGGTTTCAGCCTTCGCGACCTCTTCGGCGCGAACCGGTTCCGGCTCAGTGATCGTCTCCACCGGTTTTGTCTTGACCGCTTTCGGTGTCAGGACCTTGATCTTGCGGGCGTCGGACTTCGGCTCCGCGACTTCCTTCGGCGTCTCGGCCGGCGTCTCCGCGACCGGAGCCACAACGGTGATTTCCTCCGGCTCGGCGGGAGTCTCCACGACCGAGGCCGCCGCGCCCGATTCTTCATGTTCGGGAGCCGCGTCCGCGTCGTGACGCTTTTTGATTACCTTGATCGCCCGTTTCGGCGCCGCATCCACCTTCGGGATGTATTTGTTCCGGATCTTTTCGGCAAGTTCCTTAGAAACGGAGTTCGAGGGCACATCGACGTCTGCGCCTTCACGCCGAAGATCCTCGATGATGCGCTTCGTATCTTGCTTAACTTCTCTGGCGAGGTCGTAGACCCGAATCTTGTTGCCAACAACGGACATAATTTCCTTTTTTACCAACCCGCGGATTCGCCGTATGATACAAAACCCGCAAACTCAACCCACAACAACGCCGATACGGTCGGCGGTCAATAATACTTACTCATCGGTTTCACTCGTTTCAGCTTCAACCGCTTCGCTCTCGGTTTCGGCAGCCTCGGCGGCCTCGCCATCGGCCTCGTCGGCCGACTCAGTTGCTTCCGATTCAACGTCGGGGGCATCGACCTCCGCAACCGATTCGTTCTCCTCGATGGTTTCGGCAGCTTCAGTGTCTTCCGCAGGCTCTCCGGCTTCCTGATTCTTCGCTTCGACGATCGAGTTCGCAGCCTTCAGGATGCCTTCGGCTTCATCCAGACTTATGTCGAGAAAATCAACGAGGTCGTCCACCGTCGTTGCGGCCAACGACTCAACGTCGGTGATTCCCTTTTCCTTCAGATCTTCGGCCTGCGCATTCGAAACGCCCTCAAGCGCCGTGATCGGAACGGCTTCGCCCGACGCCATCATCCGACCCATTTGTTTCGCGATCTCCTTCTTGATCACGTCTTCGCTGATGATATTGATATCCCAGCCGACGAGACGGGTCGCGAGGCGTACATTCTGGCCCTTTTTGCCGATCGCCAACGACAGCTGATCTTCGGTGACGATGACTTCCATTATGCGGCGGTTGATGTCGATAATGCGCACCTGGCTGACCTTCGCCGGCGACAGTGCGTTCGCCGCAAAGACCGACGGCTCTTCCGACCATTCGATGATGTCGATCTTCTCGCCCCGGAGTTCCTTAATGATCGACTGCACGCGCGATCCCTTCATCCCGACGCAGGCGCCGACCGGATCGACGTCCTTTTCATTTGACGTAACCGCGATCTTGGCACGGTCTCCGGGTTCGCGAACGGCAGATTTGATGACAACCGTGTCGTCGTATATCTCCGGAACCTCCATTTCAAACAGCCGCTTGAGCAGATCGGCCGACGTGCGCGACACGATGATCTGCTGTCCTTTGTTCTCTTTCGTAACGTCGACGATGACGATGCGAATTCGTTCGCCCTGATTCCAGTTCTCGTTCCGAACCTGTTCTTTCTTGGGCAAACTCGCCTCGAGATTGTTGCCGAGGTCGATGATCATATCGCCGCGCTCGAAACGCTTGACGGTTCCGTTGATCAATTCGCCCTTGCGGTCGACATATTCGTCATAGACCTTTTCGCGGACCGCCTCGCGGACCTTTTGGACCAGAATCTGTTTCGCGGTCTGAGCCGCGATGCGTCCCAGTTCGTCGCGGGAAAGCGGAATGAGCAGCATGTCGCCGATCTCGATCTCGTCGTCGCCGGTCATCTCGATCGCCTCGTCGAGCGACAGCTCGAGCGGATCTTCAGATCTTTCAACAACGGTCTTGGTTACGGAAATTTCGACGTCGCCTTCCTCGTTGTTCCATTCGACCTGTATATTGTCGCCGTTCCGGTCGAGGTTCTTGAACTGTTTGCGCGCCGCCGCCTTGACGGCGTCCTTCATCGCTTCGATGATCAGGTCGCGATCGAGTCCGTGCTCGCTGCAAAGGATGTCGATGTTCTGTCCAATAGTAGATGTCATATTTTCCCTGTTGATAGTCAATAGCTAATTGTTAATTGCCAGAAAATCAAAAAAGTCCTCAACTAACCAATTACGATCAACTCCTTACCCTTAAGTTCTTTTCAATTCCTCGTCCAGGTCGATCTCGAGATTTGCCTTGGCGACCATTTCGTGTGAAAAACTGACCGCACCGCGCGTTTTGTCGTCGAAGCGGATCGTTCCTTCTTCAACAGCGGCGATGCGACCGCGAAAATTCTTTTGGCCATCGATCGGCGACCTTGTCTTCACCTTCGCCAAATGTCCGGCGAATCTTTCAAAATCCCGAAGGCTGTACAACTCGCGCTCAAGGCCGGGCGACGAAACCTCGAGCAAATACTCCGTCGGAATCAGGTCCTCCTGATCGAGAAGGTCGCCAAACTCGCGGCTGTAAAGAGCGCAGTCTTCGTGCGACACTCCGTCAGGTTTGTCGATGAATACCCGCACGGTCAGCGCCTTTCCGGCACCGAGCTTTTCGGCGTGAACCAGTTCGACACCGTTCTTCGCGGCAACCGTTTCTGCGGCCTCGCGCAGCCTTTCCTCGATCGACAGTTTGCCCATAGAGACTTTTAAGCAAAATAAAAAGTGGGCGCGAAACCCACTTGACACGCTCCCACGCATCGCAGGAAACGTTAATCATACACAATATGTCCGGAGATTGGCAAGCCTTGAGAGGAACGGAACTAAACGCTTTCTTTGAGCTTAAGAACGGCGGCAACGATCGTCTCCGCCGACTTCTCGGCTTTGGCAATCGTTTCGCGCGACGATTCGTTTGAGAACTCTTCGAGAATCTTGATCAATTCCCTCGCTTCGGAAATTACGCGATTGGTGTCCCTTTTGACCGCTTGCCCCGAATCCCCGCCGGGTGCGCCGGACTTCTTCGCCTCGGTAATACCCCAGTGGGTGATCTTTACGACGTCGGCCCGCGGAGTTTCGGCAATCCAGCTTTGCCTGCTCAAATGCTGGAAAATGTCGGGATAACTCGACAAAAATCCTTCTTTCTTGACCAGTTCCTTGAGGTCGACGGCCTCCGTTTCGCGTCCGCCGCTCGCATCTAAAAGCTTCGCCAGTACTTTGTGGTAAACGTCCATAGTGATTGTATTTATCGGGCTTACTCAGGAAACTACGGCTAGATTTTATGTCTTATTTGCAAAATTGTAAATAAAAGCCTGAAACGTCCGATATCTCGTCAGTGACAGCCAAACGCAAGACTCGCCGCGCCGAGGATTCCGGCGTCGTCACCGAGGGCCGCACGCACGACCTTGGCGCGCAGCGCCGGTTCACGGAAAGCGCGGTCGGAGATCTGATCGCGGACGTGGTCGATAAAGAGTTCCCAGCCGGCGCTCGCACCGCCGCCAATGACGATGATCTCCGGATTGAGGACGTTGATCAGGTCGGCAAGCGCAATTCCGAGATAGAATCCCATCTGCCGGAAAACCTCGAGCGCGAGTTCGTCGCCGGCCTTTCCTGCTTCGAAAACGTCGAGCGAAGTCAGTCGCGACTTGTTCTGCAGAAGCGACTTCGGATACTGATTCTCAAGTTCGCGAATGATCCGAACGACGGCGGTCGCCGAAGAATACTGCTCGACGCATCCGCGTGCGCCACAGCCGCATGGGGCGCCGAACGGTTCAACGCAAATGTGGCCGATCTCGCCCGCCGTCCCGTCGGGCCCGCGGAGCGGCTTTCCGTTGAGCAAGATCCCGCCGCCGACGCCGGTTCCGAGCGTGACCATGATCGAATTCTCGAACCCCCTCGACGCGCCCAACCAAGCCTCGCCAAGCGCGGCGGACGTCGCGTCGTTCTCGATGATCGTTCGAATGTTCAGCTCGCTCTCGACCGCGGCGACGAAACGGAAACCATCGAGACTCGGGAGATTCGGCGCCTTTAGCAGAACGCCCTTCGAAGTATTGATCGTCGCCGGGACCGCGGCGGCAAGCGCGACGACCTCGACATCATCGCCGACCGCCGCACGGCATTCGTTCGCCGATTCGACCAGCGTCCGAACGATGGCATCGGCACGGTCGGATTTGGGCGTTTCGTGCTTGGTGCGGCAGAGTATCCGTCCGTCAGGTTCGACGGCCGCCATTCTCAGATTTGTTCCGCCCAGATCGCAGGCCAGTACAACCTTTTTCATCGTTCCGTATTATTCAGGGTTTCAAGAGTTGAGAAGCGAAGCATGGAGAATCTGCAATTCTTGACGCGAATGATTTTAACTTAATTCATTAAAGCAACAAAGCCCTCAGCGAGCCGATCGCGCCAGGCCGTCCAATTGTGTCCCGTTTCCCGCTCGACATACGTCGTCCGAAATCCCCGCCCCCGCAGCAGCACGTTGACCCGCCGGCTGTCCTCCGTGCCTTCGAGAACGCCGTCATCGAGATAAAAGACAAAGTCGTTGACAGCCGGATCGAGTTTCTCAAGGGCTTTGACGACGCGTTCGTCGTCGACCCAGAAGGAACTCGACTGCCCGCCGATGCGCGCGAACGTTCCGGGATATTTCAGGCCGGCCCAAAAACTCGTGATGCCTCCCAACGAGGCTCCCAAAACCGCTCGTCCGTCCCTCGATCTGATCGTTTTGAATCTCGCATCGACCGCCGGAACAACTTCCTCGGCCAGGAATTTCGCGTACTCATCGCTCGCCCAGTATTCTTTCATCCGCTCCTTCGGATCGATGAATACCATGATGAACGGCTTGACCTTGCCGGATTTAACGAGATTGCGTTGGACGATGACCGCTTTCGCACGCTTCTGATAATCGCTGCCGTCCTGAACATAGAGAACGGGCAACGCCTGCCCGTTAAGTCCCTCGGGAACATAGACCTCGATCTCGCGTTCACCGTAGGTCTTGCTTTGGATCCGCTCGACCACGATCGGATACTTCGTCATCCCTTCCGAGTTTGCCCATTGGGTCGGTTTGTAGCCCGGCATAGCAAAAAACGAATTCTCACCACCAACGCCGTTGTCGAGCTTATCCGGATTGAGCGGATCCGGGTCCCAATTCCCGTCAACGACCAGTTTGTACTCGACGCGGGCCGTCTCGGCCAGGTCCATCTTTATCGCGAAAAGGTCTTCGCCGAGTTGCTGCATCCGGGTCCTTGGACTCCAGTCCGAAAAATCGCCGGCGACCATAACGCTTTCGGCCTTTCCGCGGTAGAAGAAGACCGCCTTGCCGTTTTCGATCACCGGCGACTGCTCTGAGATCTTGATCCTTTCGATCAGATCCGCCGAAAACTCCTGCGGCGTTGACTTGTCGGCAGATTTGATCTTGACCCGCTCAAATGCGGTCGCGCCGTTCGGGAATTCGATCCCGACAACGACCGTTTCCTCGGCTTCAGGCGCGATAACCTCGACCGAAAACTTCCCGTCTTCTCCGGCTTCGACGAAATGCGTCGTCCCGCCGTAAACGTACCCGATCTTCGTCCCCGTCGGCGCCTGGCGCGTAAATCCAAACCTTTCGCCGGCTTTGACCGGCAAAACGAAGTCTTCATCCGTGCCTCCGAAATCGCTCGCCTGTCCGGGTATGCCGTTCTTGACGTAGCGGTCGTAAACGACTTGCGGCGTGTCGAGATTCCGGCCTTCTTTGAGATTGACCGCCAGACGGATAAACTGCGCCATCGACCACGCGAGCGGCGTCGCGGACCCGGTTCCCTCGCCGAATTTCAGTTCGGGGACGAATTGTTTGTCGATCTTCGCCGGGGTCTCGTCCTTGTCCCAGATCTGTTCCGGGATCATCAGCCCGTCATTGGCGAAGCGAGCCATTGCACCCAGGCGCAATTTCGGATCCGGGATTACGGATTTCGGATTTAGTTGTGCTGAAAGCGCAAGCTCATACTGGCCGCGCTCGCCCGAGAGAAGCGCCCACAGACGTCCTTTTCCGGTGTATTTTCCGTCCCAGTTCCAGCGGCGGCCGTCGTCCATTTCGCCGTAACCGTCGTTGTTGTAACGATAAAATCCGTCGCCGTTCGGCGTCTTGACGCGGATTACGTCGTCGATCACTTTCACGGATTTGGCGATCAGCGGATCGTTGGCCGGTTTGATGCCAAGCCGGACAAGTTCCAGAAATCCGGCGTCGACGATATCCCTTTCATCGAAAAATCCGGCGCCGTTGTTGAGTTCGAGTTTGTTGCCCGAATCGGGCTTGCCCTGCGTGATCCGCAGATAATAATTGCCGTCGCCGTATTTGCCGTTGGTCGTCGCCGTCCACATCTCGATCTTGCGCGCCCAATCATCGGCGGTCGCCAGGTAGATCGTCGCCGACGCCACGTCGCCGTTCTTGCGCGCGATCTCAGCCGCGCAAACGAGCCCCGCGATCTCGGCGGCGATTGTCGAGGGCGAGTAGCCCGATTCCTCTTCCCAACGCTCCTGCGGCGTTGACGGACCGTTTTTCACGATAAAATCGGCGGCCTTTTTGACGTGACGTTCGTAAGTTTCTTTATCGTTGATTCCGAGCTCGTGCGCGAGGATCAGCGGGTATGCGACCTCGTCGAGTTGGAGCGACCCCCAAAACGGCTTGCCGTCCAGATATGAGTTTTGCGGAAAACTGCCATCGGGTTTTTGCTGAACCCGAAACAGAAAATTGACCGCCCGGACGGCGGCGTCGCGGTCACCGAGCGCCATAAACGCCGTCGCCACCTGATAGAGATCGCGCGACCAGATCAGGTGATAGCCGCCGATGTTGTTCTCGTTGGCATTCTCGCCGCCGCCCCAGGGGACCGTGAGCGAGGCGATGTTGGCGCCGCGGACCGTTTTGTCCTCGTGCGCCTTGAGCATCATCGCCGCCATATTGAACTGCGCCTGATACTGCGGATCGACCTTGCGGATCGTCTTGACGTAATCGCTCCAGCCTTTTTCATACCCGGCCCGAGCCGCGACGAAGCCTTTCTTAAGGCTCAGACGGTTGATCTCGCCCGCCGTCAGAATGTTCCGCGCAAACGACAGCACCGTTGTGAAACTTCGCGGGTTCGACACCTTGGCGACCTGGACGAGATTTCCGCTTGCCGCACGCGCGTATCTTTCGACGATTTTCCCGTTACGCCTAAGCTGCTCGAGGCCGTCGTTCGCGCCGAGAAAGCCATTGGTCATCTCTTCCACCGGAACTGAAAACGAAAGAACCGAGGCGACGTTGTCGCTCCTGACATCGTCTCGCGCCGAGAAGCGCGACGGTTCAAGAATACGGCCCTCGTCGTGCATTCCGCTGTTGGCCAGCGACGGGTCGAAATAAACATAGAGCGCGAGATTCTTGTTCCTGGTTTCAAAACGAACGTCGATCAGGACAGACTCACGTTCGACGTCGGCAGTGTAGGTCTTCGTGATCGTCCACGCGCCGGATTTCGCCGTGTTGATCTGCTGATACGTCGGCGCGTCAGGCCTCAGGACCCGCACCTGATGGATTGCGTCGTCCTGCTCCGTTTCGACCTTGTTCGTTTTCGGGTCGACAACGACGAACTGCAGAAGATGAACATTCGCAACAGTTACGTCCGGATAATAGACCTCGGTCATCGCGCCCTGCGCGAGCGTGAACCAGATCTTGGACTCGACATTTGCCGCAGTTCCGACACCCTGTTTGCCGGCCGTTGCCCATTGCGCGTCCTTTCCCGGAGCGCCGGGCGCTTCCGGTTGCATCGTCTGACCGAAGGCCAGTGAAGCAGCGAAAAGAACCGATAGCGATAAGTGAAAAACTTTCCTCATAATCAAAAAGTGGTGATTCATCAGTCCGCGACCTGCAGAATGCGCTTGGCCCGGTCGAGTGATTTTTCGTCGCCGAGAAGCGTCAGGATATCGTTGTTACGCAAAACCGTCGCTCCGTTCGGCGGGATCATTTTCCCGTCGCGCCTGAGCGCGACCACGAGACAGCCCCGCAAACTGAGATTCGCGAGCGTTTTGCCGATGCTTCGCGCCGCTTTGACGCGGACCTCGTCGATCTTTTCGTCTTCGGCATTGCGCATCGCCAAAAGCTTGAAAAGACTCGGCCGCAGGACCATATTTTCGAGGATCGTGACCGATGCCTGAACCGGACTCATCGTTTCGATCCCGGCCTCGGTAAATGCCGATACGTTCGACGTCGTGTTCGCCCGCGCGACGATCCGCTTGTCCCCGAAGTTCGAGCGGATGACCTGCGAAATCAGGATATTCACCTTGTCGCTCGAGGTCGCGACGATGACGCATTTCGCCGTCGGAACGCCCGCTTTCTTCAAAACGTCGATGTTCGTCGCATCGGCGCAGTAGATGTTGACGCCCTTCAACTTGCGCGCCTCGGCGCAATTATCCGCGTTGTTGTCGATCATCGAGACCGTTTCCCCGGCTGTCGTCAGTTTCTCGCCGAGAAGCCGTCCCGTCTCTTCCGCACCGATGATTACCGTCAGTTTTGGCATAACTCCGAAAAACTTCGCCATTCGACCGGCGAATGTTCCCTCCAGAAGAACGGTTCCGAGAATAACGGCAAAAACGAGTGAAACCAGCACCTTGCCGTCATGCACGTAGCCGTGATCGATCAGCTCGATCGAAAAGAACGTCGCGACCGAAGCGGCGACGATCCCGCGCGGACCGAGGAAAGAAATAAAGAGCTTCTCGCGGGTATTCAGCTCGGAACCAAAGGTCGACAGAAACACGCGGACCGGGCGCACCAGGACCATCAGAAGCAGCACGACCGCGACGCCGCCCCAACCGAGCGCCGCGAGGTCTTCGAGTTTCAAACTCGCCGCCAAGAGTATGAACACCGCCGAGATCGCGATCGATACCAGATCACCTTTGAATTCTTCGACCTCTTCCTTGTGCGGTATGTCGAGCGAACCGACCGCGATCCCGCTGATCGCCGCCGCCAAAACTCCCGCCTCGTGCGCGAAAAGCTCGGCCAGTGTGTACGAGACCAATGCCGCGCTGAGAATGATGATGCGCGCATACTTCGCCGGCAAAAGATGAAACCGGTTCGAGATCAGCCAGATGAATACCGCTACCAGGACACCGGTCAGAGCCCCCGCGCCGACGGTTTCGATCGCGTGCACAGCGACGTAATCCCAACTTCCTTTGTCGACGATCGCGGTGAATATCAGCGCCGCCAGAATCACTCCCATCGGGTCTGCGATGATCGACTCGCTTTCGAGCGTCGAGCGGACGCGCCGCGTAACGTTGATCTTTTTCAGGATCGGCGTGATCACCGTTGGTCCCGTGACCGAGACGATGGCGCCGAACAGGAATGCTATTTCCCACGAAAGACCGGTCAGATAATGCGCCAGAGTTCCGGCGAGCACGGTCGTGATCACCAGACCAACGGTGATCAGTCCGGTGACCGCGCGCGTCGTGTGGCGAAGTTCGTAGACGTTGAGCAGCAACCCGCCTTCAAAGATGATGACCGCAACCGCCATCTTGACGATCAGCCTGACGCCTTCGTCGAGGACGGCGGGCTGGATGAGACCGATGACGCCCGGACCGAAGATCAGGCCGGCGATCAGCAGCGGTCCGGTTGCCGGGATCCGCAAACGCTCCGCGAGGATCTGGGCCGATGTGCCGATGACCATTACCAGAACGAGAGTGGTCATCATCGCCATCACGGCCGATTCGGATTTTAGCGAGTTGAGGTATATTTCGAACATTTACAACTTCCCGGAAAATTGGGAGCGGAAAATACCCGTCGCCTGGGCAGCGATACGGGGTGCGGTGACCAGGTCGCGATATCCCGTTTCGGTATTATCGCTTGATGCTGAATTTTCCGTCTTTCCATTCTAAATTGTAAATTCTTTTGCCCCGTTCGCTAAAATCCGGTTCGGGAAACTTCTTGGCATAGACTTCAACCGAGGTTCCCAAGCGCGGCGGGACGTAAGTGTTCTTTGCACTGAATTCAGGAACGATCCGCGATCCGATGTCCGTCCATTTTCCGTTCGAGTATTCGAGGAACCAACTGTCCTCGTTCATCTCCGATTCGGTTTTCACGAGAACGATATAGTTACCGTCCGGCCTCTTGAAGATCGCCATCTCGAGACAGCTCTGACCGCCGTCGCAGCCGCTCTTCCAGTATCCGTTCTTGGCGTCTTCCACTTCGAGGAATGTCTTCACGTATTCGGACCGGGCTTTGACGCAATTCGCGTCTGTCGATGGCTCGCAACCCTCGAGCGTGAAGTACTTCGGCGGAAGCAGTTCGAAGAATTCGCGGACAGTCCGCGGCCCGGTCACGGTCTCCGCGGTTTTCGAAGCCGCGGCGTTCGCGTTCGAAATCGCGACCGCCGGCGCGCCGCCCTCGACCGGAACCGAAGACGCCGAGACCGCGGGGTCGCGGTCTGCCGTCTTCGGACCGCCGCACGAAATTACAAGAAACGCAAAACAGACCAAAAGACAAGACTTCATAGCGAACCGCCACTCCAAAATCGGAAATCCAAAACATCCAAAACTGCTAATCTTTCCGGCCCATCATATCGAGCCCGACCGCGGCGACGAGGATACCGCCCTTGATCAATTCCTGCATAAAGTCGCGGACATTGAGCAGCGACATTCCGTTGTCGAGACTGGCCATGATCAGCGCGCCGAGGCAGGCGCCGAAAACCGTTCCGCGGCCGCCCATCAGGCTCGCGCCGCCGATGACGCAGGCGGCGATCGCGTCGAGTTCCTTTAAGACGCCGGCATCGGGGGTCGCGCTTCCGAGCCGCGCCGTGAAGATGACTGCCGCGACGCCCGTGAGGGCGCCAAGGACCATATATACTTTGAGAATGTTGACCTTGTTGTTGATTCCGGAGAGCCGCGCGGCGTCCGCGTTGCCGCCGATCGCGTACAGGTAACGGCCGAACGTCGTCGAATTCGTGATGAACGCGCCGAGCAAAGCGACCGCGAGAAGGATCATCACCGGGATCGGCACGCCGGCATACGAGTTCATAACAAGTATGAAAACCAAAATCGAACTGGTCGGAACAAAGAGTCCAATCAAATTATCCGGCGTTATCCCGCCGGCACCTTTGAGATAATAACTCTGAACCAACCCGTATACTCCGGCAAGACCGACGTACACTGCCGCGAAAAGCGAGATGTAGGATCCGTAATGAAACGTTGTTGCCGGGATCTTGTAAGAAGTCAGGAAACTGATTACCTGAAATCCGCCGATGATGCCTGTAAGAACCAATACGCCCGATGTAAACGAACTGAGGTTCTTTTGCGCCATCGCCAGCGCACCAGCCGCAACCGCGAGTGCCATACAAACTGGGAACAAGAAAAGTATAGAATTTCCGCCTACCGCAACACCCGAAACGACTTCGAAACCGGATGAAATGCGATAACCGCTAAAACTGACTAAGTCGACGGATCCGGAAGCGACGCCGACCCACGGCAAAAAATAGCCGGCCGCGCCGAGGATTCCAGCGATCAACGCCACTGACGAAAGTGAAATCTCATGTCCTGATGCCTGTGACGAGACTCCGTATTCTCTTTCCTGTTTGATCTGCCTGACCGTCAAAATGAGCAAAGAGACAATCGCGGCGATCGCCAAACCCCATCCGATATCCGGCGCGATGTAGCTCTGACCGATGCTCTTGAAAACCGGGTCTGCGATCGGAATGGTCTCACTCTGGGTGATCCCTTTGACCGCACCTCGCCAGGCGAGCAAACCGCCGAGCGTGACGATAAAAGCCGGGATCTTGCCATAGGCAATGAGCGCACCTTGAAAAAGTCCGACCGCGACGCAAACCGCGATCGCGGCCGCGATCGACGCCGCCAGACCGTAGCCCGACAGAACGATCGCCGCGATGCCGCCGGCCAACGCGAGCACCGAACCGACCGACAGATCGATGTTTCCCGAAATGATGACCATCAGCATACCGACGGCGAGGATACCCGTGACCGAGGTCTGCGTCATCAGATTCGAAAGGTTGAGCGGCGACAGAAAGATTCCCGTCGTCTGCCAATAAAAGAACAACCAGATCAAGATCAGCGCGCCCAGCATCGTGTACGCGCGAAGCGCCGAAGTTTCAATTTTGAAACCAGTCTTTTCTACTTTTTCGTTCATATTCTCCTCTTGGAAAGTGACCCGATCAAAACTTAGGCCTCCAAATTAATCTTCTTTATCGCCTCTGCGATCTAACGATGCCCCGTCGCCGCGGCCATAACTTTTTCCGGCGTCGCCTCGGACTTTGTAAACTCACCCGTCATTTTGCCCTCGTGAAGCACCAGGATCCGGTCGGCGAGCCCGAGAACTTCGGGCAATTCCGACGAAACGAGGATGATCGCGAGTCCTTCCTCGGCAAGCCGGTTGATCTCGGCGTATATTTCCTGTTTCGCGCCGACGTCGATCCCGCGTGTCGGTTCGTCGAGAAACAGCACCTTCGGGTTGGTCAGCAGCCATTTGCCGAGCACGACCTTTTGCTGATTTCCTCCCGATAGCGTACCGGCGATCGTGAGCGGCGAATTGGCCTTGACGTGCAACGACTCCATCGCGCCGTTCACGGCCTTGGTCTCGCGCGAGCGGTGCGTGATGAATGCGCCCGAGATGCGCTTCAAACCCGCGAGCGTCATATTGTCCAGAATCGTTTGCTCGAGCAACAGGCCGTAACGCTTGCGGTCCTCGGTGACAAAGCCGATTCCGTTCGCGATCGCGTCGGCCGGCGTGCGGATCGTCACCGCGCGCCCTTCGACGAACACATCGCCCGAACTGCGGCCGTTCCAAGCTCCGAACACGGACATCAAAGATTCGCTGCGCCCGGCCCCCATCAACCCGGCGATCCCGACCACCTCGCCCTTCCGCACAGAAAAGGAAACGTCGTCGACCAGTTTCTTCGAAGGATTGTCGATGTCGTAAGCCGTCAGACTTCGAACTTCGAGCGCCGTTTCGCCAAATTCGTGCGTCGAAACCGGGAAGATCTCCCCGACATCGCGACCGACCATCAGCGAGATGACCTTGTCCTTGTCCAGATCGGCAGCGTTGCTTGTGCCGACGGTCCGGCCGTCGCGAAGGACGGTGATCCGGTCAGACATTTCGAAAACTTCATCGAGTTTGTGCGAGATGTAGATCATCCCGACGCCGCGCGCCTTCAAATCGCGAAGGATCGTGAACAGGGTTTCAACCTCCGACTCAGTGAGCGCCGCGGTGGGCTCGTCGAGCACGAGGATCTTCGCGTCTTTCGAAAGCGCCTTTGCGATCTCGACCAATTGCTGCTGGCCGATTCCGAGATTGCCGACCGGCGTTCGCGGATCGATGTCGAGATTCAGGTCCTTCAGCAGTTTGGTCGCTTTATGATAAAGCTCGGACCAGTTGATGACCCCGAACCGCGCCGGTTCCTGTCCGAGAAAAATGTTCTCGCCGACGGTCAGTTCCTTGACCAGCGAAAGCTCCTGAAAGATGATCGCGATTCCGGCGTTTTCGGCTTCGCGGATAGTCGCAAAACGCCTGACGGAACCTTCGACGACAATGTCGCCGCCGTACGTTCCAAAGGGATAAACGCCCGAAAGCACCTTCATCAAAGTCGATTTGCCGGCGCCGTTCTCGCCGACAAGCGCGTGGAATTCCCCGGCCGAAAGATCGAACGTGACACCGTCAAGCGCCTTCACGCCGGGAAACTCCTTGGTGATCCGCCGCATTTCTAGTAAGTACATAAGCAATTCTCGAATTTCGATTTTTGATTTGCGATTTGCGATTTGCGCCGGCAATGTCCGATCGCAATAAATTTGCAGCGAGTCGGAATTAAAGATCGCAAACTGCGCAAATCGCGGTTTTCGTTACCTGACCAGTACTACTTCCTTTGTGCTTTCTCCGATTTCGACTCGCAGACGTTTCCTGTCGGCGTCGAAATTGAATTGGACCCGTTGCCCGTCCGCACGGACCTCTTTTGGTTCGACGCCGATCCCGAGCGCCTCGACAAACTTCACCGGCTGCCCCCGAAAATCACCGAAGCGGTCGATCGAGAGGCTTCCCTGACGATGAGTCATCCGAATCTCGCGCCAGTCCGATTTGCGATAACCGTAGCCGTCACCCGAATCCTGGAACAGATTTGCCGTTTCGGTCACCGCGGGCGCGATCCCGGCAGCGACGATCAGGGTGATCTCCGCCGACGGCATCTCGCCGGTGTGCTGAATAACTGACTGCGTCGGCACGACCGCGCCGACGCGCACGAACAACGGCAGTTTCTCGAGCGGCGCTTCGATGTTGTGCGACCTCCCGCCCTCGTAGCGCGTGCCGGTCCACCAATCGATCCAATCCGTCCCGCCCGGAAGATAAACGCCCCGAGACCGTGCGCCGTCGCGAACGACCGGCGCGACCAGAATATCGCCGCCGACCAGATACTCGTCGTTCACCAGATATGTTCCGGCGTCCCGCGGAAACTCGTACCAAAGCGGCCGCATCACCGGCGCGCCGGTCCGTTCATGTTCGTGGAAGAGCGTGTAAAGGTACGGCAAGAGCCGGTATCGGAGTTCGACCGTTGCGCGGTTGATCTTCGTGAATTCATCGCCGAATTCCCAAGGTTCCTTGTTGCCCGCTTCCGGAACCGAATGCGAACGAAAGAAAGGCGTCAGCGCGGCGGCCTGCATCCAGCGGGCGTAGAGTTCACCCGACGGCATACCGGCAAAACCGCCGACGTCCGAACCGACGAACGGGACACCCGAAACGCTCAGATTCGCGAGCATCGGAATCGACATCGCGAGATGATCCCAGCCGGCGTAGTTGTCGCCCGTCCAAACAGCAGAGTAACGCTGAATCCCGGAAAAACCTGCCCGCGTCAGAATGAACGGACGTTTGTCGGGAGCAAGTTTCGAAACGCCTTCAAAACTTGCGCGCGCCATCTGCATTCCGAAAACGTTGTGATAACGGCGGTGCGTGTCGCGGAGGCCGTCGCCGGCGTGCGGCGTCTCGTAGGGAAAAGTCTTTTGCGGGTGATGATAGATCTCGGGCCGTTCGTCATTCTCAGTGATGAACACGCCCGGCTCGTTCATATCGTTCCAGAATCCGGCAATTCCCTCGTCAATGTTCCCACGGTATTGTTCGCCCCACCAAGCGCGTGCCTTCGGGTCGGTAAAGTCGGGAAACGCCGAGTTTCCGGGCCAAACCCGCTGGTTCAGTTCCGAGCCGTTCGGATTCTTGACGAAAACCCCGGCCCTTTTGCCGTCGGCGTATGTCGCGTAATTTTCATCGGTTTTGATCCCGGGATCGATGATCAGGACGGTTTGAAAGCCTTCGCCGCGTAGGTCCGAAATGAGTTTTTTAGGGTCCGGGAACTTCGTTCGATCCCAGGTAAATACCCGGAATCCGTCCATATAGTCGATGTCCAGATAGATCACGTCGGCCGGAATCTTGTTTTGGCGAAACCCCGCGGCGATCTCGCGAACCCGTTTTTCCGGTTGGTAAGACCAACGCGACTGCTGATTCCCGAGCGCCCAGATCGGCGGCAACGGCGTTTTGCCAGTCAGATTCGCATAGTCTTCGAGCACCTTTTTCGGCGTCCGGTCCTTACCGCCGGTGAAAACGAAATAGTCGAGTTCCCCGCCGTTGGCGCCGAACGAGTAGCGGTCCGGAGAGGTTTTCCCCATATCGAAAAACGAGCGGAACGTGTTGTTGAAGAAGACGCCGTAGGCCTTGCCCCGATAGAGCGCGTAAAAAAACGGGATCGACTGGTAAATCGGATCCGTCCCGGGCGGATACGCAAAGGTGTCGGTGTTCCAGTTGACAATGTACTCGCCGTTTCGCGACATTCCGGCAAACGCCTTCTCGCCGAATCCGTAGTACGTCTCGACCTCGCTCCGACGCAGTTTCGTGGTACTGAATTCGCCGGTCGCCGGATCGAAGACCGTCGGCCGACGCGCATCGTCGCCGACGACCATCTCGCCATCGTTGTCGAAGATGCGCAGCACCGAACCGGACCGGGCAATCGAGACTTTCGTGCCGAATGCATTGGTGACGATGATCTCGCGAGCCGTCTGGCTGACCTTGACGATCGGCGTTTTGCGGTCCCGCGAATGGTCGAACGCATACGAGAATTCGCGCTCGAACTTTCCAGATGCGGCGACGCGGACGCGAACGACGTCGATATCGAAGAACTCGACCGAGACCCGCGCCCGGCTCGATGTCTCGAGCATCACGCCGTTGGTCTTTATCTGCGCCACGCGCGTCACGTCGCCCAGCGTCCGCCAAGCGGCTTTTGTCTGGACACACGTCAAAAGTAGGCAACAAAAAGTTCCGGCGATTGCCAAACAAATTTTCGTCGTTCCCAACTTCATTAAGATTCCATCTTTCCGGTCGTCCGGGAACTCAATCCCGGACGATCCGTTCCAAAATCACTAATCAAAAAACCGAATTACTTCTTGGCCGGTCGTTTATCGGCGGGCACATTCGCATACACGTCCTCGTAGCTCGCAAAGCCGTCCTTGATGACCGTCTCCATCAAATTGTTGATATCGACCACCGTGACTTCCAGCAGCAAGGACGGAACCTCTTTCTTGAGATTGTCGTTCATAAACGGCTTCGCGTCGGCAAGAGGTTCTTTTTTCGCGAGTTTGATCGCGGCTTCGACGGCTGCGTTCGCAAGGGGAATGATCGGCTTGTAAACGGTCATCGACTGCTTGCCTTCGGCGATCCGCTGCAGGGCGGCTTTTTCCGCGTCCTGTCCCGTGACGATGATCTTGCCGGCGAGGCCTTTCTTTTCAAGCGCCGCGATCACGCCGCCCGCCATTCCGTCGTTGGAAACAACAAAGGCATCGATCTTGTCGCTGTTTTGCGTCAGCGCGTTTTCGGCGAATTTGAGGGCTTCTTCGGACTTCCAATCGGTGATGAACTGGTCGGCAACGATCTTGATGTCGCCTTTGTCGATCGCCGACTGAAGAACGGCGAGTTGTTCCCGCTTCATAATCACGGCGTTGTTGTCGGTCGAGCCGCCGTAAACCATGACGTAATTTCCTTTCGGAGCCTTCGCGAGCGCGAATTCAGCGATCTTACGCCCGATCACGGGCACTTGGTGCGAGATATAGAGATCGAGTTTGTCGGAGTTGATCAGTCGGTCGTAACTGATGACCGGAACGCCTTTCGCCTTGGCCATATCGACCATCTGCGCCGCCTGCGTCGCTTCGTGCGGCGCGATGACGAGAACGTCGATGCCCTTCGTCAAAAGCTGCTCGACGTCGCTGAGCTGTTTTTCGGCCTTGTTGTCGGCAAAGGTAAGCTCGCAGTCGACCTGAAGCTTTTCGCAGTGCGCCTTGAAAGCATCGCGGTCACGCTGCCAGCGCTCCTCTTTGACGGTTGCCATCGCAAAACCGATCTTGATCTTCTTTCCGCCGCCGTTTCCGCCGCCGCCATTGCCGCCGCTCGACGGCGGCCCCTGAACGCATCCGGTCAGCGCCACCGCCGTCAGGATAAAGATCACAAAAACCAGACTCTGAAGTCTTCGCATACTGATTTACTCCTTGAACAAATTTTTAATTAGTGGACGAACCTAAGATAACCACAAAGCGCTAATTTGGCAATGACTTGAACCGCAGGTCCCAATGGCCGTGACCGTTCGGCTGCGGCCGCTTTGCCGACCTCGCGGCGATTGCGATCTATCTTTTGCGAAATATCCTGAAACCGAATCCGTCCAAGGCGATGGCGGGCAATCCCGCTTCCCGTCTTTCGGCATTCGGAGTTATTTCATCGTAATTTCCCGAAACTTCGACCGAGCCAAAGAACGGCGCGTTCGTCATATTGATCGCCACCAGAACGTCTTCGTTGCCGGATTTGCGTGAAAAGGTCAGCACCCGATTTTCATCGGAATTGCGGACCCATGTCAATTCGCCGCGCCTGATTGCGGCCGAATTTTTGCGAAGATCGATCATCGACCCGTAGAACTTCGGAAATTCCGGCCGCCTGACCGACGCGTCCCAGAAGATCGGCATCTTTTCAAAAAGCGCGGGGAATCCGGATTCCGTCGTGTCGCCGGCTTCCATGCCGTTGTAGAGCATCGGCACGCCGTCGAGCGTGAAGGCGAGCGCCTGTACCGCCATCGCGCCTTTTTCACCGAATCGGGCGATCGCGCGTTTTTCGTCGTGATTATCCGAGAATCTCATCCGAAGCGCGCCTTTCGGAAACTTCGCGTGCTGCTCTTCCCACGTCTTTCTGATCATCCACGCCGGTGCGCCGTTCTGCAGAACCTGCGTCAGAGCCGCATGATTCTCCCACGAATAATCGAGATCGAACGCCTTCACGAGCAGATCGGGCGATTCCCATTCGGCGAGCCAAATGGTGTCAGACTTGATCTTGTCGACCTCTTCGCGCGCCCTTTCCCAGAAATCGGTCGGCACGAAGCCCGCGACGTCGCAGCGGAACCCGTCGAGATCGAAGTCGCGGACCCAGTACTTGAGCATCTCGATCATATACTTTCGGAGTTCCGGGTTATCGTAATTCAGATCGGCGACATCGGCCCAATCAGGGACGGGCGGGACGATCTCGCCCTTCTCATTTGTCGTGTAAAACCCCTTCGTTTTCATCATCACCGAATCCCAGCTCGTGTGATTCGCGACGATGTCGATGATGACCTTCATCCCGCGCCGGTGCGATTCGACGACAAGACGCTTGAGGTCGTCCGCGGTTCCGTAGTCGGGATTGATCGCGTAATAGTCGCGCACGGCGTACGGCGATCCGATCGTGCCTTTCTTTTTCAACTGTCCGATCGGATGGATCGGCATCAGCCACAAGACGGTCACGCCGAGTTTTTGCAACCGGTCGAGATCGCTCGCGATCGCGTTGAAATCGCCCTTCTGCGAGTAGTTTCGCGGAAAGATCTCATAGATCACCGCGTCTTTTACCCATTCCCGCGAACTTCGCGCGTTCTCTTTTGAAAAATCCCGCGGCGCGGTTTGCGCGAACGCCGAAACGAACAGGATCGGAACCAGCGCGATTCCGGCAATCTTGGAAATCATCTTTTTCATAAGCATATCAGTTTTACCCATCGGTTCTTGATAGTCTCTCGAATCGAATCAGTGCCCCGCCGAGACGCCGACATTTCCCTCGATCCTGTCGGCTCCGACATCCCGTACGATGAAGACCGAGACGGCCGCGACGAGCATCGAAAATCCGCCGAGAAGAACCGCATTCAGCGCGTCGCCGCCGAGGACGGACTTGTAGATCTGAGGGGTCAGCAAATTCTGGGTCACCTGCGGAATTACGATAAACAGGTTGAATACGCCCATATAGACGCCCATCCGTTCGGGTTTGATCGAGCCCGCGAGAATCACATACGGCATCGAAAGGATGGATGCCCACGCAATGCCGACGCCCGCCATTCCGAGCCAAAGAAAGTACGGATTCACCGCAAAATAGGTCGAAATGAGGCCCAATCCGCCGCAGATCAAGCAAAAGACATGGACGCCTTTGCGGCCGATCTTCGCCGCCAGCGGCGGAATCGCGAAGGCGACGAGGAAACAGACAAAGTTGTATACGGCAAAACAGACGCCGCCCCATTCGGTTCCCTGCCGGAAAAGGTCCGACTTGTCGTCGGTAGCCCCGAAAACGTGGCGCGCGACGGCGATCCCGTAGTATTGCCACATAAACGGGAGCGCGAACCAGGTAAAGAACTGAACAACCGCGAGTTGTTTCATCGTTGTCGGCATTTCAACGATGGCTTCTCCGATCTCTTTGACGATCGTCCCGACAATGTTCCCTTCCTTCCTCTCGCGTTCGAACTCTTCCATATCGTCGGGCGGATATTCGCCGGTCGTAAAGACCGTCCACAGAACCGCGATCAAGAAAGCAGCCGCGCCGACGACGAAGGCGATCAGCGTCGAATAAGGAATTCCGCTTTTCATCACGCCGACCACGCCGAGAAACGTCAAAATGTACGGAAGCGCGTTGGCGAGCGTTGATCCGATGCCGATAAAGAATGACTGCATCACGAATCCGAGCGTGCGTTGTTCTTCGGGCAGTTTGTCTCCGACGAACGCCCGGAACGGTTCCATCGTGATATTGATCGAGGCGTCCATGATCCACAGGAGCCCGGCCGCCATCCAAACCGCGGAAGAATTCGGCATCAGGATAAGACAGATGCTTGCCAACACCGCGCCGACGAGAAAATACGGCCGGCGGCGTCCAAGGCGGTTCCAGGTCCGGTCGGACATCGCTCCGACGATCGGCTGAACGAGCAGCCCCGTTAAGGGACCGGCGAGCCAAAGATACCCGATACTGCCCTCGTCGGCTCCGAGGTACTTGTAGATCGGCGACATATTCGCCATCTGCAGCCCCCAGCCGAACTGAATGCCCAGAAATCCGAAACTCATGTTCCAGATCTGCCAAAATGAAAGACGCGGTTTGTTTTCCATATTTTGTTTCTCCTCGATCCGGATCTTTGGCAAAGGGAAAAGCAGCGCCCTTGGCTCAAATTGCGATCACAGATCGAAACTCGCTGATTACTGTTGCCTGTTCTTGAAGTACATCGCGATCCAACTGCCGGCGACAACCGCGGCGATAAACACTCCGCCAACGATGACCGCATTGCTCAACGTCGCGCCGGCGCCGCTTCTCGACGAAATGCCGAGAAATATCAAAAACGCCGCGATGACGATCGCTATGACTGATAAAGGTTTCATAATTCTCCAAGCGTGATCGGCGTTCAGTGCCACTCTTTTTCGGCTTCGCGTTCAGCGCCTTTGTAATTTGAGCTTCGCGTTCAGAGTCGCCCTCAGCAACGTGTCCTCCGGTCAGGGCCGGCCTCCCGGCCGGTCGCGATCTCAATTCGATTCCGCGATCCACGCGTTCAGGATAGGCCTCCCGGCCGGCGGGATCTCAATTCGATTCCGCGATCCACGCGTTCAGGATCGGCCTCCCGGCCGGTCGCGATCTCAATTCAATCCTGCGATCCACGCGTTCAGGGTCGGCCTCCCGGCCGGCCATAAACCGCATTGTTAAATTGTCGGGCTACTGCCCGACATCGACCTCGATCGGAACCGTTCCCGGTTCGTGCGGCTGATATGCGGTGTAACTCGACCATTTCCAATCGCCGGGTTTCGTACACAATCCCGCACGAACAGGATTCATGTGGATATAGTCAAGTTTCTGCCGCAAGAACTCCGGGCTCCAGATTTCGATTATTGTCGGATTCTTCTTTCAGACCGCGTATTGATATCGGCGGCGACCCATAACCGACAACTTTAGCTTTAGCAACGATTCCCGGTATTCTTTTTCTTTGAGCCAGTCGATGATCTTGCGCGCACTCAGGCCACGCAAGCGAAGCATGAACTTTTCCGGATCATTGTCGTCGAGTTTAACAAGAATATGGAAATGATCGGGCATCAGAACGTATCCGATTAGCTTAAAAGGAAATTTCTACTTAATTTCCTTTAACTGATTGATGAAGATCTTGCACGCGGTTTCGCTTTTGAAAACCGGCACGCGGTCGTGAGTAACCGCGGTGATGTAGTGGTACATACTTTCTCCTTTTTTTGAGTGTTTGCGGGCAGTAGCCCGGATTTTTGATTGTGAGTTTTTCGATCGGCCGGGAGGCCGATCCTGAACGAGAGTACGATCTTGTAATGTGAACGGCTCGATCGGCCGGGAGGCCCAATTTGAACGCTCCCGAAACTTGACTAATTATCAAAGAGCCCAAAAAAGCTACTTCTTCACGGCGAATACGCCGCCCGAGCGGGCCGGCATCGTGAGACTTACTTTTCCGCCTGTTACCGTCACTTCGCCGAGATTGCCGAGGCGGTCGGCCAATGCCGCCTTCGCCCCAAACGGTTTGATCATCGAAACGTCGAAGGATACTTCCACAGGTTTCGCATCGTTGTTGAAGACCACTAAAACCGCCTCTTTTTCCGTCACTCGCGCATATGCCATCTGCTGGTCCTCGTCCAGCAGATCCAACGACTTGCCGCGGCGCAGCGGTTCGAGTTCCTGCCTCAACTGTCCGAGGCGCGCAAGGTGATTCCAGACATCGTTCTGCGATTTCGTCCGTCCCGTTGACTCGAACGCGTTTATGCCGTCGCCGGGAAATCCGCCTGGAAAATCGCGGCGATTGTCGGGATCGCCCCCGCCCGGCATCGCAATCTCGTCGCCGTAGTACAGCAACGGCGTACCGCGGGTCGTCATAATGAACGTCTGAGCCAGTTTCAGTCCGTCCGTCGTCGCTCCGCGCTCGTGCATGAAGCGTTCCATATCGTGAACGCCGAGAAACGTCGTCAGAACGTTCGGATTCGGATAGAGCCAGTCGCGCGAGAGCATCTGCGAAATTCCGCGGATCGATTCGCCGCGCGCAAACGCGCCGCGAATCTGGTAAAAGAGCGCGAAATCGTAGAGCGTGTCGATCTGCGGATCGATCCCGTCGTGTCCTTTTCGGCCGGTCTGGAAATACGCGACCAGCGCGGGATCGCCGTCAAACAGTTCGCCGAGAATGTTGACCTTCGGATATTCGCGTTTGACCGCCGCGCCCCATTTCGCCCAGAACGAACGCGGCACATGCGGGAGCGTGTCCATCCTGATGGCGTCGAAACCGCCCGCCTCGAGCCACCATAAACTGTTCTGGATCAAGTACTTCTCAACTTCCGGGTCGCCCTGATTGAAATCCGGAAGAATGTCGACGAACCAACCCTCGATATTGCGTTTTTGAGTTTGATAGGTCGCCCGCGGATTCATCGCGGTCCATTTCTGCCAGTTGTTCGAGAGATGATTCTCGAGCGTCCCGTTCCACCAGGTCGGCGTCGGCGGATCGGCCGCCCATCGATGATACGGGCCGGTGTGATTCGCGACCTGGTCCTGGATCACCTTAAAGCCCATCGCCTGCGCCTTGGCAATGAACTCCTTGAGCTTCGCCATGTCGCCGAGATGCTCGTCGACCGCGTACATATCGACCGCTCCGTAGCCGTGATACCCGGTCGTAAACGGAAGGCCCTCGTACATTTCCTTGTAGTCAGGCTTGTCGTTGTTGTCGTAAACGGGCGTCGTCCAGATTGCCGTCACGCCGAGCGATTTCAGATACGGCAACTTGGAGATGAGACCTTCGAGATCGCCGCCGTGATAGTGTCGGCCGAGATTGCGGTCGTAAAGTCCCTTCGACTTAGCCGGATCGTTGTTCGACATATCACCGTCGGCGAATCGGTCCGGAATCACAAAATAGATAACGTCGTCCGGCGAGTAGCCGCGATGGGTCGAAGCCGAGCGGCTTTTCGGAACGATCTCAAATTCGAAGTTCGCCGATTGTCCGCCCTTTTTTACCGAGAACCGATACTTCCCGGCTTTCGACGCCGGCGGGATCGCGATGTCCACAAAAAGATAGTGTCCGTTTGCCGAGGGCTTCGCGTTCGAAACACGCAGCGCGCTTCCTCGGGGAGCCACGACCGCGGCGCCGTTAAGATCGCTGCCGGTGAGCAAAACACGGACCGGATTGATCGTCGACCCGGCCCACCAACTCGGCGGCTCAACCTTTTCAACGCTCTGCCCGAAAGCGATGGCAGGCAAAAGAAGCAATAACGCGGAAATGCGACCAAGGATCTTCATCATATTCTTTAACCGATCTTCTTCGTTGTAACCAGTAACTGTTTTTCGGATTAGCTGATAGCTGATAACTGATAGCTGGATTTCTACTTGCGTCCGTATGTTTCGGTCAATTCACCCAAGCGATCGGCGATTTCGTCCGAGACATCGCCGTCCCTGCATTGCCAGTACCAGTTTCCGGATTCCGATGCGGGCAAATTCATCCGCGCCTCGGTTCCGAGCCCGAGCAGATCCTGCATCGGGACGATCGCCGTGTTCGCGACGCTCGCGAGAACCGTTCGAATGAAATCCCAATGAATTTCGGAACCGTCGGAATTCAGATATTTCAGGCAAAAATCGTGTTCCCGCGAGATCTCGGCCTCATCGCGTGTCGAGCCCTCGCCGGCTACCGAGTGGAACCAGCCGACCGTTGTGTCGTTGTCGTGCGTGCCGGTATAAACGACGCAGTTCTTTATGTAATTGTGCGGCAGATCGTGGTTCGCGGTATCGCCGCCAAAGGCAAACTGCAGGATCCGCATACCGGGAAATCCGAAGCCGTCGCGCAGTTCTTCGACGTCAGGGGTGATCACACCGAGATCTTCGGCGAGAATCGGCAGTTTGCCGAGGACCTTTCTGAGCGTCAGGAAAAGTTCCTTTCCCGGAACGTTGACCCAGCGGCCGTTCTCCGCGGTCTTGTCGCCGCCCGGAACCTCCCAACTCGCGGCAAAACCGCGGAAGTGATCGATCCGCAAAATATCGACGGTTTTGAGCGTGAACTTGACGCGCGAAACCCACCATTTGAAGCCGTCCTTGCGCATCGCATCCCAATTGTAGATCGGATTTCCCCAAAGCTGTCCGGTCTTCGAGAAATAGTCCGGCGGTACGCCCGCAACTGTTTTCGGTGAGCCGTCGGGATTGAGTTTGAACTCCTGCGGATTGCACCAGACATCGGCCGAATCGAGCGAAATGAAGATCGGGACATCGCCGATAATGCGAATTCCCTTGCCGTTGGCATAGTTCTTGAGCCGCGTCCATTGCTTGAAAAAAAGGAACTGGTAAAACTTCTGCGCCTGGACCTCATCGAGCAGTTCTTCGTGCGCGCTCAGGATCGCTCCCTGCTCACGAAGTTTGAGCGGTCCGTCCCACTGCTGCCACGATTTTTGATCCTGAGTCTTCTTGATCGCGCGGAACAGCGCATAGTCGTCGAGCCATTCGGCGACGACCTGCGTGAACGATTCGAACGAGCCGCGCAAATTGACGCTGGTCGTCAGACGAAACCGCTGATAGGCCTTTTCGAGAAGCGTGTTCTTCCATTCGATGACGCTGCCGAAATCGACGCGGCCGTCGGGAAAGTTCGGGCGGTCGTCGATTTCTTCCTGCGTCAACAGTTCTTCTTCGACGAGAGTTTCAGGAGAAATAAGATTCGTGTTTCCGGCAAATGCCGAAAAACACTGGTACGGCGAGTCGCCGAACCCCGTCGGTCCGAGCGGCAAAACCTGCCAATATGTTTGTTTGGATTTGACGAGAAAATCGACGAATTCGTAGGCGTTGCGCCCGAGATCGCCGATGCCGAAATCAGACGGCAAACTCGTCGGATGAAGAAGAACCCCTGCTGCTCTTGGAAATGTCATGTTTGTCAGTCGTCAGTCGTCAGTCGTCAGTAGTCAGTCGCCCTTCTGCGAAAGGGCGAAGGAACGTCTTACAAGATCAGTAACCGTAAGCAATTGCCGATTTGGGCGCGAGAACAAGTTTCAAAGTCCCGTTCGTGAACGTCACTTTTTCCCGGTCCGAGACTAGCGGCCGTAAACTTACCGGCGTGCCCGCAATCGACTTCGGGATCTGATATTTTAGCTCGACCTCTTTGGTCGCGTCGCTGTTGTTAAACGCCACGATTGCAACCGAAACCCAGTCGACAAGGGGTCTCGAACGTTCGAACACGTAGGCGTCCGAATCATAATAAAGATCGGTCGTTTTGCCGCCGTCGATCGCGACGCTTTTCCGTCGCAACCCGATCCACATCTTCGTCCAATCGAACATCTCCTGTTCGTCCGGGGTTCGACCCGCACTCAAGAATTTGTCCGTCGAGTCTCCCAAAAATCCTCCGGCGAAATCACGCCGATTGTCCGGGTCGTGACCGCCCTCCATCAGTATCTCCTCGCCGGTGTAAAGCTGCGGGATCCCGCGCGTTGCGAGGGTGAAAGCGACGTGCAGTTTCGCGCCTTCCTTCGTCGCGCCGGAAAGGCTCATAAACCGGTCCGTATCGTGATTGTTCGCCATCACCGTCAGATTGTTGACGTTCGGGTAAAGACCGTCGTATTTGAGCACGTCGCGCAGTGCGCGCATCGGCTTCTTGCCAGTGAAAACTTCCTGCGACGTCCGCCAGAGCTTGAAATCGAAAACCGAAGGGAGGTTTGTGTCGATCCCGTCCCAACCTGTTTTGCCGCCCTGAAAGAACGCCGTGTGGGCCGAATCCTCTTCAAAAACCTCGCCGACCATCCAGAACTTCGGGTATTGTTTCTTGATCGCGGCCGACCAGTCGCGAATGAAATCCCGCGGCATATACTGGATCGTATCCTGCCTGATGCCGTCGATCCCGGTCGTTCCGATCCACCATAAAGCGTTTTGGATCAGATATTTACGAACCTCAGGCTCGTCCTGGTTCAAATCGGGGAGCGAAAAATCAAACCAGCCCCGGAGCGTATTGTCGCGTTCCGCCGGCGACGAGTTCGGCGAAAGCAATGCCGAGTTGTTGAAACGGTTTTGGACGAACGGCGGCATCCAATTCGGGAGCGGCGGATCTTTCGCCCAAGGGTGGCGGAATCCAAAGTGATTGGCGACCTGATCCTGAATGATCTTGATGCCGTTCGACTTTGCAGCCGCGATCATCTCTCGCAAGTCGGCCATCGATCCGAAATGATTTTCGACGCCGTAGTAATCGATCGCGCCGTAACCGTGATAACTCGCCATCGGGCACCATGGCTTGTCGCAGTTCGTGATCTCGTCGGTATTGTCGTACCACGGCGTCAGCCAAAGGGCCGTGACGCCGAGTTCCTTGAGATACGGCATTTTCGCCGTGATCCCCTTGAAATCGCCGCCGTGCCACATTCGCGGATTGGTCCGGTCGACATTCTTGTTGTTCGCGGGATCGCCGTCGGCGAAGCGATCGGTCATTATCAGGTAGATCACGTCGCGGCCGCCGACACCGCGGAAGTTGGACTTCGGATCGAGCGGGGCGAGTATCTCGAACGGCACGACCGCGCTGCCTTTTGAAGTCACGACCTCAAACTCGTATTTACCGGCTCTCGCGGTCTTCGGAATCGTCACGTCGAAAAACAAATAATCGCCGCGATCGTTGACGCGGACGCTCGACACCCCGAGCGCCGGTTTTTTCGAAACGACCTTCGCCCCTGAAAAATTCTCGCCACGGACCATCAGACGCACCGGATCGATCGTATGTCCTGCCCACCACGACGGCGGTTCGACCTTTGAAACCGACGGAGTCTGCCCGGAGACCGCGATCGCAAAGAACACAACGAAAAATGCAAGAAGAAACGACAGCGTCGGAAGACCGGCAAACGGTCCGGTGCCCGATCGATACCGCGGTCGTCGATTTTCTGCGCCTTGTTCTCTCTTGCCTTTCATCAGAATCAAAACTCGACGTTTCCGTCGATCATCGCTTTCGTGACATCAAACTTTGTGCTTCGCGGAATCTGGAAGTTCGCGATCCCCTTTGTCTCAAATACAAGGGTCACGGTCTTGCTTTCGGATGTGAAGAACTTCGCCCCGCTTTCGTCGAGTCGCGCAAAAAAGAAGGACGCCTCGCCGTCGTTCGATTTTGCCGGCTGAAAGAATACGAGCGGACGTTTCTCGCCCTTGTCGTTGATAAGATAGACCGAGTCTTTGAGCTGCTCAAACTTGATGTTGACCAAGCTGAACACCGCGCTTTTGAGCTGCCGCTCGGCGATCGGCGGCGAGATCGTCACGACGAAATTATCCTGGCACGCCGGGCAGTCGAGCGTGCCCTTCATCGTCGTATCGAACTCGGCCTTTTTGTCGGCGTCAAGTTTATCGTAACCCGTCTCGATCTGTTTCAGACGAACCAGCGCCTGGCGGATCAAGATCGACGAGCGCAAACGCACCGTCACATACGCCGCGTTCAGCACCTGCGCGTTGTCGGTGTCCCCGACGACCTGCGCCCACGGCGAATCCGATATCAGTTTGAGAATTTCATCCTTGGTCCAACGCTTGTAAGACTTCTGCATCCAAAAGTCCTGAGCCAGCGCCGCCTGCGCGCAAACGATTAGTATTATCCCGAAAAATAGAAACCGTTTCATCATCACCTCTTAGAATTCAACATGATCGCCGACGATCATCGGCTGGATATCGACCTTGAAATTGGTCACTGCATTGACGTCGTTTTTCGTCACGTTAAAGATCAAATACTTGCTCGCGGTCGTAAACAGCGGTTGTTTATTCTCATCGAGCCTCGGAAAGAAGAAGATCGCTTCCTCGCCGGCCCGTTTCGGCGGGACGAAGTTCGCCAACTCACGCTTTTCGCCCTTATCGTTGACGAGAAAAATATAACCCTTCAGGTCGTCGATGCGGGCGTTTGAAAACGCCGAGTAAACGGCGTCGAAATTCTTGTTTTCACGCGAATAGCTTGTCATCGTCAGGACATAATTGTCAGCGCACGCCGGGCAGTCAAAGAGTCCGATCTGCCGTTTCTTGAACGCTTCGAACTCCTCCGGCGACATCTTTTCGACGTCCGTTTCGAGTTCGTTCTTGCGAATCATCGCCAGCCGAATCGCCAGCGACGAACGCATCCGAAGCGTGAATATGAAACTGATCGGCGGGGCGATCGCTCCCTGGCTGATCGTGTTCGCAACTCCGCGCCCTGCCCCGGTTCCCGAGATCCCGCCGGCAAGAACTCCGGGTGTCACAGAGCCGGCCGCAGCCACCTGCGTCGCCTCATATTGCAGACGGACCTCGTGGCTCTTGGCGAATTCCGAATCGTTGAGGATCTTCTCGACATCCTTCTTATCCCACTGGTCGAAATTCTTGGACTTCCAGTCGGTTTGCCCGAGCACCCCGACGGCGGCCGCCAAAAGGATCATTCCCGATAAAAAGAATCGTATAAAACGCATACTGCCTCCTCCTACTGCGGTGCGGAAAGCTTTTGCGTCCGCAGTTTCTCGTCGAAGATACGCTCTTGCTGGGCCGCCTTCTCAAGCGCGTCGAGCCGCTTGAACTCAGCCAGCGCGGCATTCGCTTTCTCAGTTTGCTTGAGCCGCGAATACGCCAGAAACAACTGATAAAATGCCTGCGGATTGACGCTATTTATGGTCACCAGCTTTTCAAGCCGGGTCACCGCCTCGCTGTAATTCTTTTGCTTGATCGAAAGCCGGGCGTAATCGAACAGCGACGAGGCGTCGGCAGTATCAAGCGCCATCGCTTTTTTCAGAGCCGACTCGGCGTCTTCAAAACGTCCCTGCTCGAGCGACACGTATCCGAGCGCGGCAAGCGCCTCGACGCTGTCCGGATTCTTCGCGACGTATTTTTCCAAAAGCTGGCGCGCGACATCGAAATTTCCCGCCGAGCTATGCACGAACCCGCGCAGGTAATCGATCCGCGGATAGTTCGGATCGAGCTGCGCAACGAGATCGTAGTCGGCCGCCGCCCCGATCCATTCACCCTTGCGAAAGTTCGCGTTCGCGCGTCCGACGACCGACGAAACGTCCTTCGGGTTCAACCTGATCGCTTCGGTATAGTACTTTATCGCGCCTTCCCAGAAGCCGGAGCGCAAAAACTCGCGTCCGAGCAGCGATTGAAGCTGCGGGTTCTTCGGATCGAGTTCGATGCAGTGACGGAACTCCTCGGCGGCGTTGACGTGATCGTTGCGCTCGCTCGCGATGACCCCAAGCCGGAAATGGACCTCGACCGCTTCCGGGCGCATATCGGCCGCCTGGGCGAGAAACTCGACTGCCTCGTCCTGACGCTTGAGATTGTCGAGAACCAGCCCGAGGTTGTAAAGGATCTCGAAGGTATTCGGCTGAATGTCGTTGGCGCGCCGGAAGATCCGTAGCGCACGCTCGTATTGTTCGCCCTGCGCGAGGATGACGCCGAGCGAGAACAGTCCCCGCAGATCGCTCGCAAAACGTGATTCCAAGGAGTCGGCAAGGGTGTTGGCCTCAGCCTCGCGATTTGCCTTGTAGGCGACGTTCAGGAATGCTGTCGCGAGCCGGAGATCGTCCGGGTTGCTTTTAACGAGAACCGAGAAATACTCGGCCGACTTGTCGAATTTCGACGTTTCGGCATAGATCGCCGCGGCATTGTAGCGTGCCTGAAGATGGGTTGGATCGATCTTCAGTACGGCCTCAAACTGTGCGAGCGCCTCGGCCAACTTCCCTTGATTCGCCAGGATCCGCCCGAGATTGTTCTTCGGACTGATGAATGCCGGAGCAAGCTTGATCGCGGTCGAAAACGCGGCAAACGCTTCGGCTTCCTTCTTTTCCTCGTCGAGAATGATCCCGAGAACGTTAAACGCAATCGCCGACCGCGGCGAGAGCTTGACGGCTTTCCGCGCTTGAGCTTCGGCGCCGGGAAGATCACGTTGTTCGAGCAGTTTGACGGCGTTGTCAATCGCCTCTTTCGCGGCCGGCGACGTGTCGTCGGTCTGCGCCACCGGTTTCTGGACGATCGGTTTCCGCTGCGCCGCGGCCGACGTCGCGAATGCCGTGAACATCGACACGATCAGAAAAAGGACCTTTAGATGATATCGGAACCGGAAAGACATCAATTCTCTCTGCCCTCCCGGAATTCCTTGTTGAGCCGTTCGACCGTTTCAAATTCTTTCCGCGCTTCTTCCGCGCGGCCGAGGCGGCGGAGCGATATCGCCCATTGATAGCGGGCGTCCGTGCGTTTCGGCTGAAGCGAAACCGCGCGCTTGAGAAGCGGTTCCGCGACGGCAAACATCTCCTTGAGGACATAAGCTCGGCCAAGCGTCCAGTTTGCTTCAAAACTATCCGGCTGGAGTTTTCGCGCGCTCTCGAGCGCGGCCACGGCCTCGTCGATTTTGCCCTGTTTGACATAAAGAGCACCGAGTCCGACCTGGCCGAAGAAAGATCCGCTGTCGAGCCGGGCGATCTCCTGGTATTCCGCCAACGCTTTGTCGCTTTCGTTCAGCGACTCGAAAACTGACCCAAGAAAAAACCTCGCCTCGACATCCGTGGGTTTGATCTTGACGGCCGCTTCGAGACTTTTCAAAGCCAAATTGTATCGGCCGTCGGTGTACTGAAGCCGGCCAAGATAAAAATTCGCGTCGTAACTGTTCGGCTGCAGTTCGATCGCCTGCGTCAACGATTCGATTGCTTCCTGGAGCCCGTCGGGTTTCGAGGCAAGAATGACTCCGAGGAGCGTTCGCGCTTCGGCAAAACCGGCGTTCAATCGCAGTGCGCGACGGACCTCGGCCTCCGCTTCATTGTTCTTTTTGAGATTGTATAGCGAGAGCGCTTCAAAATATGCGGCTTCGACTGAATTCGCCTGCCGCTTGGATAGCTCGCCGAAGGTCGCGGACGCCTCTTCCCAACGGCCCAGTTTCACATACACGAGCCCGAGGTCCTGCCATGCCCCGTAGAGTTCGGGGTCTTTGTCGAGCGCCGCGCGAAAGCGTTCGATCGCCGTCTTCAGATCGCCGCGGTCCGCATTCAGCAGCGCATCGACGTAAATGACCCGGGGTTCGGAAGGCTTTGCGTCTTGAAGAAGGGAGAGTTGATTGATCGCCGAGGCCATATCGCCGAGTTCGCGGTAGGCGGCGATCAGCTCGAACCGGACCTCGTACAGACGGGCGTCGAGTTCGAGTGCCCGGCGGAGTTTCTGAACCGCTTCCGGCAATAGTTTTCTGTCGCCGGTCCGAAGAAGGAACCTGCCGAGTTGATAATTTGCGGTGTAGTTCTTCTCGTCGAGTTTCAGTGCCTCGCGCTCGGCCGCGATGGCTTCCGCGCCCCGTCCGAGTTTCCAGAGCACATATCCGAGGTTCGCGCGGTACTCGGCGTTTACCGGATCGAGTTCGACCGCGCGTTTTAGATCTTCATTGGCACCGCCGTAATTCTGAAGCCGCATCCGCGCGAGCGCGCGGTCGTTGACGGTTTCGGCGGAGTTGGGATTGAGTTTAAGTTTTTCGGTCGCCTCGGCCTCGATTTTGAGCGCCCGCGCTTCGGGTGTCCGGAAGCGATCGACATGGGAACGTTTGACGGGCGCGGGAGTAGTTTCAGGCGTTTGCGCCGACACGGCTTGGACCGCGATCAGCAATACCGACAGAAAAACATACTTCCTCATAGGTTTATTTTGCCTCAAACTACCCGCCCCGTCGATCTAACCCGGATTTCGCAACGGAAAGATTGCCCGCGAATCTCCGCGAATCTCCGCGAAAAAGATTCTATTGTAATCAGCACGAGCAAACCGCTTTTTCAGTACTTTGGCCCGTACGGCAGCCCAATTTCAAAAACCCGCTTCTTTCCCAGTGCCTTGGGGCAGATTTCCATTCGCGCGTATTCGCGGAAATTCGCGGGCAAAATTTCCCTATCGCACAATTTGAGTTTAAGCAAAAAGGCTTCAGGTAAACCGCACCCAAAGCCTTTTTTCCAATGAGCCTGACTTCTGTTTAGAAGAGAAGCTTAAAGCGGTATTGGAGTACGCGACCCGAATACGCGTTGTACTTGATCTGGCCGAAATCTCCGTTCGGACTCGAAGCGTTTCCAATGTTGTTGTTCGGGACCGTGTAGTTGGCACGGTTGAACAGATTGTAAAACTCAAGACCGAATTGCATCCGGAATTTCTCGGTGATCTGCGTGTTCTTCAACAGCGACATATCGGCAAAGAACTGTTTCGGTCCGCGGAACGAGTTGCGCGGAAGATCTCCGTAACGAATTGTGTTGCCTGCGGCGTTTGTCACAGTCGTGAGTCCCGTCGTCGTGCTGAAGGCTGCCGGATTCAGATACCGGCCGGCCGGAACGTTGCTGTACGGATCGCCAATGAGCGACGGGCGGCCGAGACCGTTGAAGTCGCTGACGACGCTGAACGGAAGCCCCGTTCTCGCCGTCACATTCCAGCTCATCTGCCAACCGCCAAGGATCGCGTTCACCGCGCCGCCCTGGTTCGCATAGGGCTGGCCCTTTCCGAACGGAAGGTCGATGATCACGCTGCCGTTGATCAGTTGCCGTGTGTCGAGTCCCGAATTGCCCCAATCGGCGTTCAGATCGAACGGATTGATCGGTCCCGAACGGCTCGTACGCTGGTCGCCAAGACTGGTGAAAACACCGGTCGAGTTGTCCTTCGTATGGCTGTAGGTGTAGTTGATCTGTCCCTGGAAGTTGTTCGAAAGACGTTTCTGCACCTGGAACTGAAGCCCGTCATACTGCGACTTGGCGCCGTTCGTGTACAGAATCGCTTCACCCAGGAAGTTTCCGGCCGCGTTGCGGGCAGCAGCCGTTCCGCCTGAACCCATATTCGTCGAATAAAGGAGATTGTTCGAACGGTTGCCGACATACGCGACGCTGAACGAATAATCCTTCATAAACTGATACTGGAATTCAACCTGGAACTGATTGACCATACCGTTGCGTTGGTCGAGGTCGAGCGAATAGACCGAAAGACCGTTCGGGATGTTGTTCGGATCGGCCGCGGCCGGAACCGGCGGCGGACCAAGCGTGATCCCGTATGCCGGACCGCCGATGCGTCCCGAACCCCAGTCGATCTGATCGAACCCGACTTTGCTCGAATTCGGGGCGTTTCTGACTCCCGGCGGATAATCGGTTCCGTCGAGCGTGTAAAGCAGGCCGTAGCCGCCGCGGACCACCATCGTCTTCGAATCATTCAAAGCGAGAGCAAAACCGAGACGCGGGCCGAAGTTGTTAACATCCGCATTGACGATTCCGTCGCCGCCGCCGCTTGACGTCAGGATCTTCGACTGCGACGCGTCATAGAGACTGTATCGCCCGTCTTTTTCAGACCACGGAGTGAACAGGTCATACCGGAGTCCGAGGTTAAGGTTCAGGCGATCATTGACCTTCCAGTCGTCCTGAACAAAGAATCCCCATTCCTGCGAACGCAGATTGAACGGGCCACCCGTTACCGAACCCTTCGAAACGTTCAGAGCCGGAAGGCCCATAAGAATGTTCGCGGTTGCGTTGCCGGTGCCGCCGTACGGAATACCGTCGGGACGGACGTAGCAGTTCGTCGTCGTGCCGGAACCGGCCGGGCAGGCCGCGTTCGGGCCGGTCGCCGGTCCGTTGTCGCCGTATTGGAGTTGTCCCTTGAGAGCGCCCGAGCGACCGCCGTCGATCGTGTTCAGGAAACGCATACGAAGCTCGACCCCGCCCTTCATCGTGTGGTTGCCCTTGATGAAGGTCAGCGTGTCGGCGAAATACGGATTCTTGCTTTTAACCTGGAAGAGGCCGCCGTCGCCGGTGAACTCCTGAAACCCGACACCGAACGCCCCCATCAGGATACCGCCCGAAGCTTCGAGCGATCCGTCATTTGCATTCGGAATGCCGATATCGCGCGAGAAGGTCGGGCTGACGCCGCACGCGCCGCCGACGCCGCAATTGAAGATCGCGATCTGGATCTCGGACAGACCGAAGCGGAATTCGTTCAGAAGGTTCGGTTTGAACGTATGAACGTCACTGAGCGTGATCAGGCGGGTATTGCCGCGCTCTTCACCGGCGCCGAATCCGGCGGTCGGGATGTTGCCCGGCAGGATGTTCGCACGAAGCGTCGTCAAACGCTGATCGTTGAAGCTTCCGGAGATCGTGTTGTTGTCGTTGAACCGATGGTCGATCCTGATGCGGTAGTTGTTGATCTCTTCGGTGTTCGAGCGCTGCGTGTAGTAGTTCGAACCGTTGCAGGGGCAGAAATTGCCCGGGCTGAAAACGTTGCGGTTCGGCAGCGGAAATGCCTGGAGATACTTCTGACCGACCGATGAGATCAACCCCGACGGAATTTGATTTCCCGTAAAGGCAGCTCCGGTTAGCGGATTGAAGATCGTCGGATATTGCGAGAAGTCGCCGTTGCGCGCGCCGGCCGTCGGAACGGCAGTATCGGTCGGGAACGGAAGATTGTTGCGCTGTCCGAGATAGTCGAAAAAGAAGAACGTGCGGTCCTTGATGATCGGTCCGCCGAACGTTCCGCCGAACTCGTTGATCTGCTGGGTCGCCTTCTGAAGCGAATCAACCGCCAACGGATTCGGATTTGTCGTCGCCAAAAGCTCAGCCAACTTGGTTTTGAGGACCGGGCTGTAAGCGTTGAGCGCCGAATTCTGACCGTAGTAGTAGAGCGATCCGCTGAACGAATTGCCGCCCGACTTTGTCGTGACCGTGACAATCGCGCCGCCCGCGCGGCCAACCTCGGCCTGCGGAACGCTCGTCGAAACCTTGAATTCAGCGATCGAGTCCGGGTTCGTGAAAACCCCGATCGTGCCGAATTGCGGCTCGTTGTTGTCGACACCGTCAAGCGAGAAGTTGTTGTTCGTCGCACGCTGTCCGTTAGCCGAGATGTTCGCACCGCCTGACCGGCTGAAGCGCGAAGACTCGGTGCTTCCGTTCTCGTTGCTGCCGCCCGGTCCGCCGTTTCCGGCGCGTGTGTCGCCGTTGTTGAACGAGCGCGCTTCCGGCCCGCCGCCGACGCCGACGTTGCTCGACCGGACAACACCCGGAGTCAACGTCGCCAATTGCGTGAAGTTACGTCCCGACAACGGGAGTTCCGTAATTTCACGTCCCGAAATAACGCTACTGCGCTCACTCGTTTCAGTTTGCACCAATGGAGCTTCCGACGTGATGATGACTTCATTCGTGATCTCGCCGACCTGAAGTTGCACGTCCACTCTGGTTTCAGTACTGGTTTGCAAAGTGATGCCGTCGCGTTTAACGGTTGAAAAGCCTTGTTTCGAAACCGTAACGCTGTAGTTACCGATCTCAAGCAGCGGGACTTCAAAGTTGCCGTCCACGCTCGTAGTGACTTCACGGGTCGCGCTGGTAGCGGTGTTTCTTACCGTCACCTTCGCTCCGCCGACCACCGCACCTTGAGAATCGGTAACTGTGCCGGAAACTGTTGCTTTATTGGTCTGACCAATTGCCAAGGCGGCAACCGTCAGAACCAAAAGCGCAGATCCGGCCAGCGTTCTTAATAATTTTGCGATGTTTGCAGAATCAGTCATATTTGGTTAGACCTCGTTGGGTTCGACACTCGTCGCGCCCGTTCCTTTTTTTGGATTTCGCTTTTTTACTAAGAACCAAACCTCGTTCTTTCTGTGTCAATTTGAACAATTCCAACCTAAATGAGAGCAAGAAGCGCACATGATTCCAATGAATCAAACGCTGTCCTCAAATCCAGATTGGTAGTTTGTATGATTTACAGCCAAATACGCTGAACCCGCGTTACCGGGCGCTTCGTTTGACGGCCGTTAGCTTCTCTCGAACCTCTTGAAGATTTCAAAGGTTTTCCAAACCAATTTCTTCGAACGATGTACGACGAAAAGTGCAGTTTGTTGAGAGAACAAACAAAGTTTTAACCCAAAGTTAATAATGTGTCAAGATTAATTCTGCTTTTATGACGAATATTTCGAAATTAGCTGGCTGAAGCGAACTTTCTGGCAAGCACCAATGTCAGCGCTCCGATCAAAGTCGGCAGGTCGCCGAGAGTCGACGCCGAGATCGTGGTTTTCGGAAGCCCGCGCCGGACGCTGCGGTCGGCGATCCCGAGAAGCACCGGCTCGATCAACTTCCACGCCTTCGTCACCTTGCCGGCGACGACGATCGCCTGCGGACTCAATCCGACAATGAGATTTGAGATCCCGATCCCGAGATAGCCGGCCGATTCCTGAAACGCGTTGACGGCGAATTCATTGTTGCCGTTCGCAAGTTCGATGATGCGGTCAAAGTCGATGCCGCCCGATCTCCCGTTGCCGTTTTGACCGAGATAACGCCCGATCACCGCGCGTTCCGAGGCGTGTGCTTCCCAGCATTCGCGGCTTCCGCAGGAACACGGAACCGGCGCGTTCTTGCCGACGATCATGTGACCGAATTCCCCGGCCGCCCCGCGTTCGCCTCGATAGATCTGACCGTCGAAGATGATTCCGGTACCGACACCGTCCGAAACAAGGATCGTGATGAAATTCGACGTTCGGCGGATCTTTTCTTCACCGAACCAAAGTTCCGCCAGCGCGATCGCATTCGCGTCGTTCTCAACCGTCACCGGGAGGCCTGTTTCGCGCGTGATCTCATCCGCGATCTTCCAGTCGCTCCAACCGAAGAACGGGATGTAAACCACATTTCCCGTCGACTGATCAGCGATGCCGGGCACGCTGATCCCGACCTCGAGCTCAGCGTTCTTGTACTTCGTCGCCAGCGCGCTCACGCTTTTGATGATCGCGGCGGTCATCTGATCCATCTCGGGATTGGACGGAAACTGCTCCATTTCAAGAACGTTGCCGGCGAGATCGGCGACCGCTACGGTCGTGATCCGGGGCGCGACATCGACGCCGATCGCTACCGCCATCTTCGACCGGAGCCTGAGAAGCGTAGGTTTCCTGCCGCCGGTAGAGTCGCCGGTTCCGATCTCTTCGATCAGCCCCGCTTTTTGAAGATCCTCGACGATCGCCGAGACGGTCGAACGCTGAAGGGCCGTCTCGCGCGCGATGTCGGCCCGGGAGATCGGCGACCGGTCGCGAACGTAATTGAGCACGATCTGCTTGTTGATGTCGCGGATCGTGTTTGGTCGGGCGATCTGGGTTTTTGCCTGTTGAAGATAGATTCTTTTCATTTGTCCGTGACGAATGTGTGAGCGCAATCGGGCTCAAACGATTCTAATTGATATACCGTTTCGCCGGATTTTTCAATCCGGTCGGACAATCAACGATATAACCAAAGGATGTTTAAGGGGTCACTTTTGCTTTACAACGAGGCGAGTGTTCAGCTTCGAAATCTCGATTTTATCGATCTGCCCGTTCGGCCAGACAACCTCAAGCGCGTCGATTTTCTCGGCCGCTCCGATACCGAAGTGGACGATCTGCTCGTTCTGCGAAGCGTAACCGGCACCGCTGATCAGGTCGTACCGTTGCCGAAGTTTTCCGACCGTCGCGAAGACCTTCGTGCCGATCGCGTCCTTCGGGGTCTTCTTCGCCGGATCACCGATCAGTTTTATCTCGAGCCAATTGTTCGTCTGCGGACTGACATTGCGCAAAAGCGCCGGCGTGCCGTCCATACTGTTGATGACCACGTCGAGTTTGCCGTCACCGTCAAAATCGGCGGTCGCCATCCCGCGTGAACAGATCGGGTCACCGAGGCCGCTCTTCGGCGCGGCCGGAACCCGTTCAAAACGAATCTGCCTTGTCTTCGGATCCGGCATCCTGTTTTGAAACAGGAGCACCTGCTGGGCCCAACTCGTACCCCATTGGAAATTGTCGACCACCGGATAGACGTGGCCGTTCGCGACCATCACATCTTTCCAGCCGTCGTTGTCGAAATCGAGAAAGGATGTCCCCCAGCCGAGAAACGGGATCGACGTCTCCCCCAAACCGGCCTGAAAGGTGATATCGGTAAAATTGGCGTCACCGTCGTTACGGTACAGCGTGTTCGAGTCGTCGGAAAAGTTTGTGATATGAAAGTCTACCCGACCGTCGTTGTCGTAATCACCGACGCCGAGTCCCATTCCTGCCTGCTCGCGGCCATTTTCGTTGAGCGCGATGCCGGCCGGATAGCCGACCTCTTCGAACGTCCCGTCGCCGTTGTTGATGTAGAGCTGTTTCGCCGTCGAATCGTTGACGACCAGGAGATCAAGGTCGTGGTCGTCATCGACGTCGACGAACGCAGATGAAAAGCCGTAGTATTTCCCGTCGTCGATGACACCGGCCTTGTCGCCCACCTCTTCGAACGTCCCGTCAGCTTTTTGATGAAACAAACTGTCTTTTGCTCCTTTCAAACCACGCGGTCCGCACATCACGGGCTGGCCGCGAAACTGACAGAAATTCCGTCCTGAATTCTTGGCCTTCCCGACATCCAGCGGCGAGGGCGGCATATTCTTGAGGTCGAATTCGATGTATGCCGGCACGAAGAGGTCGAGACGCCCGTCGTTATCGTAATCACCGAACGTCGCGCCGGTATGCCAGCCCGTGATCGCGACTCCGACCTTTTCGGCGACATCCGTGAACGTCCCGTCGCCGTTGTTCCGGTAAAGCCTTGAAACGCCGTAATTGCCGACGAAAAGGTCCGCGAAACCGTCGTTGTTAAAGTCGCCGACCGCGACGCCCATTCCCCAACGTTCGTTGGCAAGTCCCGCCCGCGCCGTGACATCCTCGAACTTCCAGTTTCCGAGATTCCGGTAAAGCGCGGATTTCGGCGCGGCCTCCTTGCTGAGTTCGGCGTTGATCGTCGATCCGTTCAAAAGAAAGATGTCCGGTTTCGAGTCGTTGTCGAAATCAAAGACGGCGACGGTGCAGGCCGTTGTTTCGACGATATACTCCTTGTCTTTGCCGCCCGAAACGCATTTGAAATCCTTGAGCGCGGTCTCGGCCGTCACGTTGTCGAAGATCCGCGGCGCCTTTGCATCAGTGATGCCCGTCGTCCGGCGCGACGTGTAGATCTTCGCGTCTCCGGTAGAAACGCCGCCCACAGTCTCGTCCTGGGCGAGCCCCGCAACGGCGAGCAACGTCATCGCAAAAACAAAATAAAGAACAGCTCTCATCATCATTTTTCCTTTACCAAGTGGTACTTATCGATCCCGGGATTCTCAAGTTTCTGGACCTTTCCGCTCGGCCAGCGGATCTCGATCGACTTGATCGACGTTGCCGCGCCGATCCCGAACAATACCCGCGAGTCGTTGGCAGACAGATAACTGCCGGAGTTCGAGACGTCGATTATTTGCCGGCGGGAAGACGCGTCGGTCAGGATCACGTGCGCGCCCTCGCCGTTCGGGGCGCTTTTGTCGCCCCGCAGTTCGAGCCCGAGCCAATGATTCTTGGTGCCGTTATTCCTGAGGATCACCGGCGGGCCGTCCGTCTGCGCAAGGACGATGTCGGTATCGCCGTCATTATCGATGTCACCGGCCGCCAAACCCCGCGCCGACAGGTCCTTTTGGAAGATCTCACCCGCAGCGAACGAAACGTTTTGAAATCCCTTTTCGGTGTTTCGCATCAATAGGGGCGTCTGCCTGTACTTGAGAAACGTGGTCGTTTTCTCGATCGTGTCGAGAACGTGGCTTTGCGCGACAAAAACATCGCGCCTGCCGTCGTTATCCGCATCGATCCACTTGATGCCCCAACCCGCACCGAGAATTGTGATCTGCGCGACTCCGCTGGTCTGCGTAACATAATCAAAAGCGAGTTCGCCGACGTTTCGGTAGAGCGGATACGTCTCATTTGAAAGCGCGGTGATGATCACGTCCTGCCGGCCATCGAGGTCGTAATCGGCGATGTCGATTCCCATTCCGGCGAATCTCTTGCCGCGCTCGTCGTAAGCGATACCGGCGGGCAAGGCGACATTTTCGAAGGTGCCGTCGGCATTGTTTCGAAACAACTGCTGTTCGTAGTTATCGTTCGCGACGAATATGTCGGTCCAGCCGTCGTCGTCGAAATCCGCGAACGCGACGCCGAGCGCCTTCCCTTTCGAATCGGCTATCTTCGAACGCGCCGAGACGTCTTCAAACGTGCCGTCGGTTTTTTGCCGGAACAGGAAATTGGTCGACGGGCGGAAATTATCGGGATGACAATAAGCCCGGTAGCCCGGACGAGTGTCGCCGCAGAAGATCTTGCCAAGTTCAAAGTTCCACTGAACATACCGCGCGACGAAAAGATCCAAACGGCCGTCGTGATCGGCGTCAAAGAAGCCCGCGGACGTCGTCCAGCCGTCGATCTCAAGCCCCGCTTTTTTGGTCGCATCCTCGAACGTCCCGTTTCCCTTGTTGCGGTAGAGCGTTGCGCCGCCGTATCTGGTCACGAACAGGTCCCGAAAGCCGTCACGGTCGTAGTCTCCGACGGCCGCGCCGAACGAATAGCCCTCGCCTTTGAGCCCGCTCCGCTCGGTGACGTCCTCGAACGTCCCGTCCGGAAGTTGACGGTAAAGACGGTTCCAGAATTTCGGATCGACTTTTTCCGGCTGCTTCCCCGCCGGCATCTTCTCTTCGATCAGTGCACCGTTGGTGAAAAAGACGTCGAGCAATCCGTCGTTGTCGAAATCTATCAGCGCAACGCCGCCGCCCATCGTTTCCGGCAAGTACTTCAGATCGGTCGGCGAAGCGACGTGACGAAAGTCGATCTTCGTCAACGCCGTCACGTCCGTGAACGTGACCGGCGAGGGAAACTGCGGCGCGGTCGATGCCGGGCGTTTGATCGCCGACATATCGTACGACATGCCCGCGCTTTCCGGCGTTGGCGTCGGCGTTTGAGCAAGCAACGCCTGTCCGCCCAAAAGCAGAAGAAAAATCGTCCGGGAAATAAATTTGGTCCGAATGTTCAAAGCGGGCAAAAACAATGGCGACTCAACTCCGGCGCAATTCCGACTCAAACAGAACGCCGGAAACCGAGGTCTGGAATGCGGGCAGTGCGTTAACTACAATCCGCGGACATAACTGACGAGCGACGCGATCTGCTGCTTCGTAAGTTTCTTGCCGAAGGCGGGCATCGAACGGCCGCCTTTGACTATGGAATTCGTCAGGCGCCGGCTGCTTTTCCGGCGAAGCTTGCCGCCGGAGATGTCGGGAACGTCGTACAACCGGCCGCTTTCAGTATCGCCCAGCCCGTCGGCGCCGTGGCACCGGGCGCAGTTGCTCAGAAAAAGGGTCCTCGACGCCGACGCGGAGAACGACGTTGATAATTTGCTGTCGGATGCGGAAACGAGCAACACCGACCCGACGATTCCGACAAACACGATCACACTGGCAAGTTTAAGGACACTCTGCATACGTTGATAAAGCCCGCACCTATGTTCACTTCAACATTGCCAAATAATCCATTTTTTGCCAAGCGGCCTGAAACGGCGACAACTCGTGTGAATGGTACGGCAATGATTCGTTACCTATGTGCCAATTTGTTTGCAAAAAGTTGCTTGCTAATGATGTGACCTGCGGATCTTCTTTGAGATCCTGGAAGATCTTCGCCTCATTTTTGGCCTCTTCGCGCATCCCCAGCTTTTGATAAATGATCATCATATTGTAATGCGCGCCGACGTCCTCCGGGTCGATCGCGAGAATCTGCTGGTAATACGCACGGGCGACCGCAAGCTGATCTTTGCGCTGTTCGGGCGCGACCGTGTCCGCTTTGATCTTTGCCAGTTCGCCGAGTTGCTGCAGTGTCTGCCGGTCGCGCGGGAACTTTTCGAGAACCCGCTGGAAATTCGCTTCGGCCTCGTCGAGGCGGCTCAGGACGCGGTCGATCCGGCCCGCCTGAAAGACCGAACGAAGGTTTGCGGCATCGAGGGCGATCGATTTGTCGACCAGCTTCTCGGCCTCTTTCCATCCCCCCATCTCCATCAACGCAAGCGCCTTGTTGGTCAACGCAAAGGCTTGATATTCCTTGACATTCGAGTCGATCACTTCGTCGAAAGCATCGGCCGCCTGCGGAAACTGCCGTTGATCGAGAAGCGAGATGCCGTAATTATTCCACCGCCGCCAATCGGCCGACTTGGCATCCGGCGCGGTTCCCTTATTCTCGGTCCCGACCTGCAGAATCCGTTCGGACCTGGCCATCATAACCACCGGATAGTCCACCGAGCGCCCGAGGACATAATCGCTGAAAACCCGCGTGAAACGACGGTACTGCAGTTTGGCCGACAACTTGATCGGACCCGACAGTTCGGACGGAACCGTAAACTTGTACCGCGCCAGGTCCGAACGCCCGGACTGGATCGCCTGATTGTGCGCGACGACTTTCGTTCGCCAGATGTGATGAAGATCGTTCAACGAGCCGTCCGGGAAAACGAGATAGGTCTTGTAAGCGTGCGATGTTTCGTCAAGTTCCCCGGATGGCTTGATGTAGCCCGATTTATACAAGATGTTTTCGGAGGCGTCCGTCACGGTGAACTCGACGTACGCCTCATAGAAATCGCGAAGCTCCGGCGGAAAACTGTGACCGATGTTCTTGTTCGTCACGATCACGTCCGCCGTCAGTGTATCGCCGGCATTGATCTTAAAGTTGCGGCGGTCGACCGGGGCGATCAGACGGTCGCGCGACTTTCCGACCGGACGGACTTGAAGGGCGAATATGTCGATCCCCATCTTGTCGTCCTGAAGGAACCTCACGACCTCGTCCAACTGCTCCTGATAGCCATAAAACGTCGGGATCGCGGTGTTCGCCGCCGCGAAGCGGTGCGAGACGATCGTTCCGTCCTTGGCCGAAACATCGAAGTTCTTCGTCGGAACATCCTTCATGTGGCATGTGTTGCAGGTCTCCTTGTTGCGCACATAAAAAGGATGCGGCGATTCCTTCGAAAACGAAGACATCTGCAATTCGTCGGCAACGGCGAAGGCCCGCAGGAACTTATAGTCGTTGAGTTCCTTCGGCACCTGGGATTTGTGGCAGGCCCCGCAAAATTCGGGTTTCTTCAGCAAGTCGCGCATCATCGCCCTTCGGTGATCCGCAACGTTATTGAGAATGTCCTGGTCGGTCGCATCTTTGATCTTCGTTCCATCCGGGCGCTGCATTAGCGCCGGCTGGCCCATTACGTAGCCGCCGATCCCTTTGCCGTTCACCGAGTCGATCGAATGACAGACGATGCACGACACGCCTTCCTCGTCGAACGGCCGCTTCTTGAACTGCGGCTTATCGGTCAAGGCACCGGAAAACAGCGCGGCCGGGTTATGGCACGACTCGCAGTGACGGGTGAAAGCGATGTTCTTCTGCTTGATCAGGTCCGTGACGTTCTTTTGATAAAAAGGTTCCCGGAACGAGTTTCGGTGCGCCGACTGCGACCATTGGGGATGGACGTCGGTGTGGCAGACGGCGCAGCGAGAAGATGAGATGAAATCGTCGCCTTTGATGAAACCGCCGCTAAACGACGTCGCGTTGCTCGGGCTGAACGGCTTGTCCGTACCGAAACGGAAATCGTAAGTTTCAGCGATCCAGCGCTGATAGTCCTCGTCATCAAGCGCGCGGGTACTCGCCGCGCCGCCAACGAAAATCAGGGCTGCGGTCAATCCGAACGTTCCGACCAGCAAGACCTTCAGCCACTTTGTTGACGATGCAAAAAAACTACCGATTTTACTCATTGCCGTCTAACCCCCGTGATCATAGCGATTTTTAGTCGATTTTTACTGCAGAAATTGATCGAAAAATAAATCTAACCGATTCGACTTTGCACTTCAAGCACATACGCATTCCGTGCGGAAATAATGAGTCTGACCCGGCACGCGACAATCAGGTTCAAATCTAATGCCCGCAATTCGCGGCGGCGGCGGTGATTTCATTCGGTCCGGCCGGTTTTTTTTAAGACAACCATTTCCAATACGGCAAGTTATATGGTATAAACAATTGAAAATTTAGCTTTATTACTTGGTCCGCGATCGCAGGAACATTGCCTTGGTTTTTTCCGTTTCCGACCATTATTTATTGACATCGAAAATTGATTCGTGTTAAAAAGCTAAAGGTTTGATTGTTTTGAAATTATTGACTTAACGGGATACAGAGGAAAATTATGAACAGCAAAACACTGATTCGCAAAGCACTTTCGACGTGCTTGATTATTGCGGTTTACGCAACTTACTCAATGGTCGCTCTGGCGGCGACCGGAAAGGTTACCGGGGAACTTTTGGTTTCCGGTAAATCTTCGAGTGTTATTATCAACGGACAGGAAGCGCAAAGCGGCCGGACGATCTTTTCCGCCAGCACAATTTCGACCCCGGAGTCCTCGACTGCTGTCATCAGCGTAGGAACGATCGGCAAACTCCAGATCGCACCGAACACGACGGTTACCCTGACGTTCGATGAGAAAGGAATTTCCGGCGACCTCGCAAGCGGCACGGTTACGGTTCTGGGCGCAAAGGAATCAGTGAGCTTCAACACCCCGGAAGGCACGAAGAACGTTCCTGCAGGAAAATCGGTATCAACGGGCAAGTCGCAAGACGACGACGATGACGACAAAGACGGCGGAGCGGCCTGGTGGATCTGGGCGGCGATTTTCGGCGGCGCTGTCGCCGGCATCGTGATCGCGGCGACGTCAGATAACAACCGCGTTGCGCTGGGTGGCGGTACGACGGTCGTGAGCCCGAGCCGCTAAGCGGCATTGCAAGCCTGCCGGTATTACCGCGGGCCTTATCTTTTGAAAGATTGAATTAGGAGGATTTTTTTAGATGCTCAGCAAGAATTTGGTTAACAAGTCAGTGACCCTGCTAACCGCCGTTGCCTTCTGGTGCGTAAGTTCGATGGTCGTTTTGGCCGCGCCGAAAGATCTCAATGGAGAAATCACCGCAACCGGTGATGTCAGTGTTAACGGGCAGAAAGTTGTTTCCGGATCGACCGTTGTCTCCGGCAGCATCATCACCACCGGCGAAGGTGGCACGGCAACCGTAAGCCTTGGCAAAACGGGCCGCGTCGAACTCTCGCCGAAATCGAGCCTGACGCTTCGCTTCAGCGAAACCGGTATCACCGGTGTCCTTAACGAAGGCAAAGTGCGGGTTGCTAATTCGATCGGCGTTGCGGCGTCGATCTCAACCAAGAACGCGGCCGTCATTGCGGATACGGGTCAGGCAAACAATTTTGAGGTGCAAGTTGAATGTTCGCACACACATGTGGACACGTTCAGCGGTCTTGTAACCCTGCGCAGCGGATCGAACGATCGGCAGGTCGCGGCGGGAACGGATGCGGTTGAAGGAAACTTGTCGCAGCAAGGTTGCCAGCCCTGTGTTCGTCCGGGCCCGGGAGTTCCGACCGCTTCGATCGGAACGCTTCCGCTCATCGCGATCCTGTTGGCAGCAGCCGGCGGCGTCGGAACTGCCATTATTCTCGGCGGCGGAAACGACACGACGACCGGCGGCGGCACCACCGTTGTCAGTACTGTTCGCTAGTCCGAAGGTACAGTAATTTCAAAGAGATGCGGGTCAAGTTGAAACCAACGTGGCCCGCATTCCTTTATTCGTGTTTGTGAATAATTGAACAATATAATCAGGCAGGATATATAAGATAAGGATATGCATATCGCAGTAATTGGAACAGGTTATGTGGGATTGGTCACGGGCGCGTGTTTCGCCGAATTCGGTGTGGAAGTGACCTGCGTCGACGTTGACGAAAAGAAGATCGAAGGGCTCAAAAACAACATCATGCCGATCTACGAGCCCGGTCTCGATACGATCGTCGAAAAGAACTTCAAGGCTGGGCGACTTCATTTCACGACGGACATCAAAACCGCCGTCGAACAGGCGCTCGTAGTCTTTCTTGCAGTCGGCACTCCGCCGAAAGCGGATGGGTCGCCGGATATGAGTTACTATCAGCAGGCTGCGAAAGACATCGCCGAGGCGATGAACGGCTACAAGGTGCTCGTAACGAAATCTACCGTCCCCGTCGGAACCGGAAAATGGCTTCGCGAATTCGTCAGCGAAAATCAAAAGACCAAGACCAACTTCGGCGTCGCGTCGAATCCGGAATTTCTGCGTGAAGGCGCGGCGATCGACGACTTTATGCGGCCGGACCGGGTCGTTGTCGGGAGCAACGAGCCGGACGCGATCGCGATCATGAAAGACCTTTATCGTCCGCTCTACCTGATCGAGACTCCGATCGTCATCACTTCCCTTGAAGCCGCCGAACTCATCAAGTACGCGGCAAACGCTTTTCTCGCCACGAAGATCACGTTCATCAACGAGATCGCGAACCTTTGCGACGCCATCGGCTGCGACGTTCACGATGTCGCCCGCGGAATGGGAATGGACAACCGCATCGGACGCAAGTTCCTTCATCCGGGACCGGGCTACGGAGGTTCGTGCTTTCCGAAGGACACGCGCGCATTCACCAAGGTCGGCGACAAATACGACGTCGAAACAACGGTCGTCGATGCCGTCATCGCGGCGAACGAGCGCCAGCGCGAAATGATGTTGCCGAAGATCGAAAAACTGGTCGGCGATCTTAACGGCAAGCGCATCGGCGTTCTGGGACTGTCGTTCAAGCCCGAGACCGACGACATGCGCGAATCGCCCGCGACCGACATCATTCGCGAGATGCAGAAGCGCGGAGCGACGGTTCGGGCGTACGATCCCGTCGCGATGGATGAAGCAAAGCACTCGCTTCCCGACATCGAATACGCTTCGGACGAATACGACGCTATCCGCGACGCGGACGCCCTCGTTATCGTCACCGAGTGGAATCAGTTCCGGGCGCTCGATATGGCGAAGGTCAAGAGCCTCTTGAAAACGCCGAAGGTTGCTGACCTTCGCAACATCTATGAACCGGCGGATATGCGCGCCTTGGGCTTCGAATACGTCGGCGTCGGACGGTAGGACACCACACAAATGTCATCGAATGAGGGATTTTCGAATCCCTCATTTTTTTTGACGCGGAAGACTTGTGTTAATCTGACTATTCTAAAACATACGGATTATGGCACTTACAACAAAATGTCTGGTCACCGGCGGCGCCGGTTTCATTGGTTCGAATCTTGCTGACGGGTTGCTCGCGCAAGGCGCAAAGGTCGTCATCATAGACAATCTGGTGACGGGATTTCGCGAGAACGTCGAAGAGATCAAAGGCGATGTCGAATTCATCGAAGGCGATATCAACGACGCCGGCGCGCTTAAGCGAGCGCTCGAAGGCGTCGAGGTCGTTTTTCACGAAGCGGCGCTTCCGAGCGTCCCGAGATCGGTCGAAAACCCCGTAGAAACTCATGACGCTTGCGTCAACGGTACATTCAATCTGCTCTGCGCGGCGCGGGATGCCGGGGTGCGACGGTTGGTTTACGCCGCCTCGAGTTCGGCGTACGGCAATCAGCCAACGCTCCCGAAAGTCGAGACGATGCGCCCCGAACCGCTCTCGCCATATGCCGGCGCGAAACTGATGGGTGAGTATTACTGCCAGATCTTCAGCCGTGTTTACGGTCTCGAGACCATCTCGCTCCGCTACTTCAACGTCTTTGGTCCGCGCCAAAACCCGTCATCGATGTATTCCGGCGTTATCTCTCGCTTCGTCGACGCGCTGATGGGCGGCAAAACTCCGGTCATTTACGGCGACGGCGAGACGTCGCGCGACTTCACGTTCGTCGCGAACGTCGTCGATGCGAACATCAAAGCCGCGCAGACCGTAAAAGGGATCGGTGAGGTGATGAACTGCGCGAACGGCGACCGGATCACTCTCAATGAACTTCTCGAAGTCTTGAAAAAGATCACGGGAAATCCGGATGTGATGGCCGACTATCAACCGGAACGCGCCGGTGACGTCAAACATTCCCAGGCTGACAACAACCGGATCGTCGAATGTCTCGGATACGAAAAACTCGTCGGACTAGAGGAAGGTTTGATCAAAACGATCGACTGGTGGAAGAACAGCCGATTCGCGAGTTAGCTGATCTCGCTCGGCGAGGGCGTGACCGCACAACAAATCACCGAATTCAATTACCAGATCAACCAGGTTCGCGACAAGATCGCCGTCGTCGGAGGCTCGAAGGATCCGCGCGTCCTGAATCTCAGCGGCACCGTCGACGAGCTGAAGATCCTCGACGGCTGGGAGTGGTTCGTCCGTCAGGTCGCGGCGGTCTTCAACATCTCGACGGCGAAACTCAAGTTGACCGTCGACACCTCGCGGGCGAACACCGAATCGATGATGGCCGACGACCTCGAGGCGATCGAAGGCGACCTGACCCGGATCATCGAACTCGAGAACTCGGTCTTCATCGACCGATACCGCTATCTCGGCGAAGTGAACCTCACGTTCAGCTACCCGATCATGCACCGCAAGGATGAGCGCCAGCAGGCGTCGATCGCCCGCCATCAAACCGGAAACCAGCCCTGGGCATCCATTAACGAAGCAAGGGTAAGAACCGGCGAAAAGCCGCTCGATCCCGCGAAATTCCCTTTCGCGGACGAGCCGCTCATCAACACCAAGGACGGTCCGGTCCCGATGAGCATCTGGCAGGAATCGGTCCAACGGGAACCCGCGGAAACCGATACCGGGTCAAGCGCAGGTAAGGCGGACTAATAACCATCATTAGGAGAAAAAGCTTGACCGGCGTCGGGAAGCGGTGCTACGTTTGTGACAATTCCGACATACTCATTTGTCCGATCGGGGAATCGGACACGAACAAGGGGGAGAACAAAGGGGGACGGATCACTCAGGTCCGTATGATTGGCGTCTGAATTGGAAAGACGCTTCGGAATGGGAAACCGGATACTCGCAGGGGAAGGCGATGACAAGCCTCGAACGCTCAGCCGGCACAAGACCGGCAAACAAATTTGATGTAATGACGACGGATCACCTTCAGCGTGGTCGGTCGTTTTTTGTTTTTGAAAAGGGATCTTTTGAGTCGCTGAACCGCAGGAAAAGGCCCGGACGACAACGCCAATTGTCACCCGGGCGGCGGTTGCAGCACGAAACGGAACGTTCCGAGATTGCGAACCTATCCAATCCGCATATTAGATCAATCCGTTTCACCGAATTAAGCAAACAAAGGGTTGGATAACCCTCCCGGACTCCGCGGACCAAGATCCCCGGGATTCGGGCGGCCCGAACCGTCCAGAGAGGAAAGAAACCATGAAACGGAAGATCGCAGAAAACACCTCGGAAACCGCTAGACCCAAACTGAACTGGGTCGTCATACTCATTATCGGCGTCGTTGCACTCGGCGTATTCGGCACCGGAATGAGCTGGCTCGAACAGTCAGCCAAAGACGAACTGGTCGCGCGTAAGAGGCCTGACTACAAACAGTCGCTCATCGGACGCGTCAATCCGTTTCTGTCCGCTCCCTCACCCGATCCAACTCCCCAGCTCAGCAAGGAACTAATTTACGCAGGCTCGCGGCTTCTGGCCGTAGAGGACGCAAATGCCAACGCGGCGGCTCCGGCGGACCTCGCCGTCTGGCGACCCTCGAACGGAACATGGTACGTCCTCGGGGGCGAAGGCTCGGCGCAGACGTTCTTCACCTGGGGCATCGAAACCGACAAGGCGGTTCCCGGCGATTACGACGGCGACGGCAAGACCGATTTCGCCGTATGGCGTTCGTCAACCGGCGCATGGTGGATCACCAAGAGTTCCGACAACACCTACTACACGTTCACGCTCGGGGAGTCGGGAGACACGCCCGCCGCGGCGGACTTCGACGGCGACGGCAGGACCGATGCAGCCGTCTTTCATCCGGACGGAACCCTCGGTTACTGGAAGATCCTGAAAAGCAGCGACTCGCAGCTCCAGCAGTCGCAGTTCGGACTGTACAACGACACTCCGGCTCCGGCCGACTACGACGGTGACGGACGCGCTGACATCGCCGTCTGGCGCGATTCGAACACTACCTTCTATTCCTCGAACAGCAGCGACTCACAGCTCCAGCAGATCACGATCGGGATTACAGGCGACAAACCCGTCCCGTCCGATTACGACGGCGACGGACGCGCCGACTACGCCCTCTTCAGGTCCTCGGACACCAAGTGGTACATCCGCCAGAGCACGACCGGAAACGTGACGCAAACACCGTACGGCCTCGCCTCGGACAATCTCGTCCAGAACGACTACGACGGCGACGGCAAAACCGACATCGCCGTCTGGCGGCCCTCGACCGGCGACTGGTACATCCTCCAGTCGGCGACCGGAACGACCAGACAGGAGCATTGGGGCATGAACCTGGACATCCCGGTCCCGGCTCTTTATCGTCGTTAACGACAATGATCGAACTTCAAATAACAATCACCGATTGTTTGGGGGAAACAATGAACATAAGTATTAAGAACACCGCGATTTGTGTCATCATCGGAATAAATCTTGTAGTCTTCAATTCCATTCATGCGCTTGGACAGAATAGCTCGCAACTTGCAGCAACGCCGGGGGCACCGGCCGGGTCATATCAGTTGGGCGATTTTGACAACGTCAACCTGTTCTCAGGGAACCTCAATTTCGACCTGCCATTGATCTCACAAAACGGTCGAGGGAAGACGGGCATTGGTGTCGGGCTCACATTTGAAAATCAATGGACAATCGCGGAGTCTGCGTCAGGACCGCTGGGCCAGACGGGCGTAACGATCGAAAATCATCTTGTCAACACATTGCACGCTGCCGGGTTTCTGTTCTCGAAAGCAAAGATAGTTCAAACTTCCCAAGGCTGCCTGGACAGCCAACCAATCTACTGGACCATTCACCAGCTTTCACTCACTCTCGTCGAACCGAACGGAACCGAACACACTCTTGTCGACCCTGAGACGCGCGGACGAGAAGCACAGTGGTGCGGCCTGTACACGGGAATCAACTACGGGCGCAATTTCCAGTCAGTCGACGGAACATTCGCTTCGTTTGTCGCCGACAGCGACGTTATCGGGTATGGCGGGATGGATGCCCGCATCGGCGTGAGCGGCCTGTTGACACTCAAGGATGGCACGCGATTTCGTTTCGACAACGGGAAGACGGCTTGGGTCCTGGATACAAACGGAAACAAGACGCTCTATTACTACGACCCCAATCGAGAATTTCCGAACTACACTCCCCGACCGATCCGAATAGTGGACTCGATCAACAGGGAGATCAATATCGATTACGATGTCAACGACAGCGCCCCTTACGGTTTATGCCATCGTATTCGGTTTCTCGGCACCAATGGACAGGAACGCGTGATCCGCATTAGTCTCGGCGCAGTTACCCGTTCCACGCAACACCGGGAGCCCGTGTCAAAAGTTGTGGAAATGATATCGCATCCCTGTATCATCCCGTTTTCAAAACCGGTTGGCTGGGTCAGGCCGTTTGCGGCGGTTTGCCGGGTATCCTGACGTCCTTCATCTTTTCGGGATGGCTGAGCCG
>JBGSWK010000016.1:0-2337 GCA_041752475.1 Pyrinomonadaceae bacterium
TGGGCCATTATCGATTCGATGATCTGGCGGTCGGCGATTTCTACGTCGTGACGGTATCGAACCGGAAGTACACATTCCCCGACAACACGGTCTCGTTCACGCTGAATGACGCCGTGGACAACCTGGACTTCGTTTCGAACGTCCAGTAAGCGCTTCAAAAGGGCATCGCTTAGAAGCGGACTCGCCAAAACCGAAGCGCCGCGTTCCCCTCCCGGGAGCGCGGCGCTTTCTTTTGCCACCCTCCGGATAATCCGGAAAATGTCTCACGACATCTACAACTCAAACAGCTTCGCACTGAGACCGGCGGCCGGATTCATTTTTCATTCGCAACTGAAAAATGAAACTTCTGGTCGATTAGGAGTTTAGTTGGGCACGAAACTTTTTTGCTTGGATCGCGGGGCCTCCGGTTCGGATCGGTAAAAGGCGTAAAAGCCTTGCGGTCTTGCCGCCGCCAAGTAGTCTTAAAGGCGGGAACGCGGCAATACGGGACGTCCCTTATGCAGCTCCGTCCGTTGAGATCCCTGGCGGAGGACGAGAACGAAGTGCAATCGTTCCAAGCTGTTCGTGCTTGATGCCGCAGGCATCGACTGACCTTTTGGCAGTTTTTGGAAAGTTCAGACGTGGTCCGTTGGTGACGCCGCGGCCCTTGGAGGTCAAATGAATCGAAACATATTTTTATCAATCTTGAAGCCGGCGCTCACAGCCGCGTTTTTCGCAGCCTCGCTGTTTTTTTCGGCGGGGACATCATACGCGGGCCCGTCCTTGCTATCGATGACCGGCCAATACGGGTTTGGCCCGTCGATCACGACAGCGCGTTACGGCGGAAGCGTCGTCGTCACGGGCAACGGCTTTGCCAAGGGTGAATTGGTCGATCTCTCGCTTGAATCGGCGGATTCCGAACTGAATGCCAGAATCGCGCTCTGGTCAACACAGATCTACGCCGATTCGAGCGGCGGTTTCGAAACGAGTCTTGCGATAGATTCTTTCGTTTCGCCTGACGGACGGCTCGTCATCCGGGCTTTGGGGAACGACACGAAGTCCGACACCGAGGTCGAGATCAGTTCGCTGACGGGTCCGTCGGCCAATCTCGATCAGTGCGCCAACGGATCCATGTCGGCCCCGGTAAATTGTTCCGGTGCGAACTGGCGAAGCGGAAACGTGACCCAAATCAACGGTCATTACTACGAAGGCGACTCGATCGCATACCGTATCAAATTCGCCAATCTGACTGTCGGAGGCTCGAACACGGTGACCATCGAATGGGACACGACTCAAGGCGGCAAGCACGCGCTCGACTACTTGACCAGCTATGATCGAACTGATGTCACCCCGGGCAACAATCCATGTTCCGGTATTGCCGGATCGCATTGCGCGAACCCCCCGACCGTTTTTCCGATTCCCCTGGACCCGAACGTTTCCGGTGCCGCAATCACGCAGATGGGCGGCCAGGCGTTCAAAATGTGGGGCGGCACGATTACGTCGGTCACGGGCTATACGCGCACCGGATCTTACACCGGAAACAGTTCGACTCGAATAAGGCTGACTTTTACCTCGAATGCCGCGAATCCCGTTTTGGCGTGGGGGGCACACATTGCCGACCGCAACGAGTGGGCGGCGATGGGAGGGTCGGCGTCCAGCCTCAGCGGTTCGCCATATCGCACCCGGCTGACGGAATTCAACGGTGCTTGCCCGAATCAGGACCGGGCGCTTTCGTGCACGGCGGTCCGGCTCGCGTCCAAGATCGTTATCATCAAGCAGGCGAATCCGGAAACGACGCTTCCATTTGGTTTTAATTTTTATGACGCGAACTCGATCGTTCCGTTCACGCTGTGGGACGACGGTGTAGATAATGACGCGACACCCAACAACCGAACCTTTACGCAGCCGATCGCGCCGGGCAATCTGGTTTATTTCGATATTATCGAGGATCCGGCCGGAGACTACTACGAGCTGCAGTCTCTGACATGCTCGACCAGTCTGGGCGGATCGAGTCAAGCATTCCCTTCGTTACCGGCGCGGGCCGTAAAGATCGGTCTGAATTACGGCGACACCGTCACCTGCACCTTCACGAACAACGTTGTGACGGCCGCGAATACCTCGGTCGGCGGACGCGTGACCGATCCTTCCGGCAACCCGCTCGGCCGTTCGACGGTGACGATCTTCAATACCGCGACTGGGGAGACCCGACGGTCGATTACCAACCAGCTGGGCCATTATCGATTCGATGATCTGGCGGTCGGCGATTTCTACGTCGTGACGGTATCGAACCGGAAGTACACATTCCCCGACAACACGGTCTCGTTCACGCTGAATGACGCCGTGGACAACCTGGACTTC
>JBGSWK010000017.1:0-6943 GCA_041752475.1 Pyrinomonadaceae bacterium
TTGTCGGGATTTCGTCGCGTCAGCGACGGCTGATTCAAACGTCGCGACGCGACGCGGGTCCTTTTTCGAAGCTTACCGTGGGTTCAAACCCACGGCTAAACTCACCATGCCGCTGACGCGGCCGGCGGCGATGTTTCACCCCGTGTCCGTCGAATCATCTTCCTGCGGTGCGGCCAATTGAACAGACGGGCGCCGACCCGCCGCGCGTCTCGAAGGCCGCCAACAGAAGGCGAATCATTCCATTTGCGATTTGCGACTTCGGATTTGCGATTTCGGAGTGTTTCACGGGCCGACCGATCCGCACGGTGCATTCAAATCCAAAATCCAAAATCCCAAATCCAAAATCGCGGGAGGCGTCGCCGACCGGATTCAATCCGCGCCGGCCGAACCACGCCGACTGGCACAGGGTGCTCGAACTCGTCGCGACCGAATACGTCCGCGAACTCGCCCTGGCCAAAGCGGCCTGAACGGCAAAGGGCTCAGCGTGACGGCTTGCGGCAACATCCGGCAGTTTCGAAGCGCCGAAGCAGATGCCGGCGGCTCCCGGTTGATCCGGCGGTTCGAACGGCCAAGGGGTATAAAACCGATTTACTAAGGGACGAATGGTCATGTTGACCGCGCCACCCGCAGTTGAACTCTACTCGAAAGAAGGTCTTTGACAGCCTCAAGAGAAAAAAACGCCCGAAAACCAGCGTTTCTTTTTTGTCGTATCCCACGTTGACGTGTTGACCTTTTCATCAATAAGTATGGCCGTTCAGCCTGTTCGTCGAAGTGCTCGCCGAAGGGTTCGTGAGAGTTCGCGTCGGCCTTTTCGTTCACCGTTGCCGCGATCCTGCCGCTATGCCGCACATCGGCGATTGGCGGCGCAGCCGCGTGGACAGTAGACGCTCCGGGAAAGGCAGCCTTTCCGAACATCCGCGCGGCAAGCCGCATCCGGCAGTTCGGAATTGTTGCGATTTGCGATATTTACGATTGCGGGTTCTTCTTCGGTGACGATCCTTCTCATTGCAAGACTTTATCGTCAGCGGAAAACGAGCAAGCAGGTCTGGTTCGCTCGACCGGCCGTAGGAACACCTAAGCAGTTTCCCCGCCTATTTCTTTGATCCACGAGAGATCGTGCGCGCGCAGATTCGATTTCTTCGCCGCCGAATGTATAATTTTATCGTTTATGAGCAAGAATTCGAGCGATTCGGCTTTCGTTTCCCTGTCGGACGACGAATGGAAACTGATTACCCTGCTTTCGATTGCGTTTGAGCCGCTTGGAGCGGGAGACATGGTTGATCTCCTGAACAAGTGCGACGTTCGAGCGCAGAACGGACGCAAGTTCACGGCGTCCTCGGTTCCGGAAGTACGGCGTTCGCTCGTCAGCAAAGGACTCTTGCAGAAGGACTACATTTTTTCAGGCGTCGGCTACTTTTTCCCGAGCGCCGAACTTCGCGAAGACGTAATGCGCCACGCGGCGTCGGAGTCCGGCTTTGCGGAACTCGCATCAAAGGTAAAGTTCGCGCGCAGTTTGAACTACTATTACTCGTACAATCGACGGGACACCGTTGTTCTTCGGGATTTCCGGATCGCGATCTACCTTGCAGCAAATGGCCTGTCCGAGTTCGATGAACAGGCGATCGGAGCAGGACTAAACCTCCCGCGAGCCGACGGATTGCTTTCCGAGATCTTCGGCCTGCCCTTTCAACCCGAAAAATTGAGGATGTTTCCGGTCGATTTCCAGCATCGCGTGTTGGCGTTGATTCTCGCCAACAACTTTGGAGTCTTATCAAACGACGATATTTGGAAGTATATTGACGATCTGGCCGTTGCGCCGCCGGCGGTCGTCAACGCGATCCGGGCCGACGAATTGCTTGTCCGAGGGGAACTTGGATTGTTCGAAGAGCTTCTCGCGCAGTGGCCGGCGGGAAATGGTTCGATTTTTCCAGCCGGTTTTTTCTTCATTAAGGGCGAATTTGAACGCTGCGTCGAAGCTTACGAGGCGTTCTGGAACGATCGAAACCCCTCAAAAGGCAAACGCAAGTCGTATCCGCACCATTGGATTACCCTCGTTTACGGACTTGCGATCTGCAAGGCCCGGCCGGCGAAATTTGGCAAGTTCGTCAACGATTATTGCGGATCGTTTTCAAAAAATCAGCCGATTTCGGCGATCGCGACGGCATTGCGGTCCGTCGAATCATTTGTGAAAAACGATGTGGCCGGCGCGCGCGAGGCCTTCGGGCAAATAAGGATCAAAGATTTCGTCGATGAGATGGTCGCGATCATCACCGCCCGCGTCGTTCACGATATTGCAATACCACCGTTTACTAAAGCTTTCGAAGACAAAGCCCGGTCGCTTGGCTTTGAATGGGCGGCAAAACAGGCGACCGCGCTGCTTCACGGTGATTGGGGCGACGACTCCCCGGATTCGATCGGGAATCTGATCCCGAAATTAGAGGACTGGGAACGGGCACTCGATTCGCTGATCGTGATCGGCAACGATCTTTCCGCTCCGCAAAAGACGAGTCAGTCCGCCGGCGTGCGATCAAGAATCGTCTGGCTTGTTGATTTCGAATACCATCAACTCCAGCCTATCGAGCAGCGCCGTACCGCCGCGGGTTGGACATCGGGTCGAAACGTATCGCTGAAAAAGATGCACGAGGGCAAGGCCGAAAACCTCGACGAATTTGATCGGCGAATCGTCGGGAGCGCGCTGAAGCGCCAACGGGATTATTACTACAGCGGCTATTCGTACGATTTCGAATGGGAAAAAGCGATCCACGCCATGGCTGGTCACCCGCGTATTGTTAACTGGATCGACCGTTCTCCGGTGGAGATCATAGCCGCAGAGCCCTCGCTTCTGATCGAGGAAAAGAACGGAACGCTGGAGATGCGTTTCGACATTCAGAATCTCGACCAGGGCGCTCGGCTCGTAAAGGATTCCGACAACAAATACCGGCTGATCGAGGTTTCGAAGAAGCACATCGAGATCGAAAGGTCGCTTAACCACGGACGGCTTGTTGTTCCGGCGGCCGGACGCGAGAAACTCCGTGAGGCGATGCGAATTTTGGGACGCTCGATTCCGATTCAAAGCGATGTCGAGGAACATTTCGAGGATCTGCCCGAGGCAGAACCCGACCCGCGGATACACGCGTTGATCACTCCCGCGGGCGATTCGTACGGCGTCAGATTTCAAGTCAAGCCTTTCGGAAGCGTCCCGCCATATTTTGTCCCTGGATCCGGAAGCACAATTGCCGTCGCGACTGTTGAGGGCGAACGAAAACGGGTCCGCCGCGATCGCGACGGCGAAGTTGCGCTGGCAAGATCGATCATCTCGAGATGTTCGTCGATCGCAGTGGCCGAAAGCGACACCTTCGATTGGCTTATCGACGGCACTGCTTCGCTTCTCAGGCTGCTGGATGAATTCGAACAATTGCGAAACGAAAACATTCTTGCTGTTGAATGGCCCCAAGGAGAAAGGATCCGCGTCATCGGTTCGATTACAAACCGAAGTCTGGGAATCACCGTTAAAACCGGCAATGATTGGTTCACGCTCGACGGCGAGGTTCGGGTAAACGAGGGCCTCGTCGTTTCCCTGCGCGAGATTTCAAGAAAGTTGAAGTGCGAACACAGCGGTTTCATCGAGCTATCCGATGGTCAGTATTTGGCGATCACCGAGTCGTTGCGTCAGAAACTCGACGCATTGGAGCGGGTTTCGGACAGCAAGGGCCGCATCCACCGCTTGCGCGCCGGGCTCATCGGCGATCTTGCCGATTCTGCCGAATCATTCCGCGCCGACAAAGGCTGGAAAGAGTCGATCGAAACGGCGAGACTGGCGATGGTGTCCGAACCGGTTGTCCCGGCCACGTTCGAGGGCGACCTCAGACCGTATCAGATCGAGGGATACAAGTGGCTTTCCCGGCTCTCCAAGATCGGCGCGGGTGCTTGCCTGGCTGACGATATGGGCCTCGGAAAGACCGTAATGGCTCTCGCGGTTTTGGTTCAACGCGCGGAACTTGGTCCGGCACTTGTCGTCGCGCCCGTCAGCGTCACGCGGAATTGGGTCAACGAGGCAAAGCGCTTCGCTCCGACTCTGCGGGTTGCGGTTCTCGGACTGGGCGACCGTCGCCAACAGATTGATGAAGCGTCGGCGTATGACGTCGTCGTGACGAGTTACAGCCTGCTTCAGATCGAAGCCGATTGGTTCAAGAAGAAACGATTCTCTACGGTTATTCTCGACGAAGCGCAAGCGATCAAAAACCGTAACACCAAACGGGCGCAATCCGCGATGGCGCTTGATTCGGATTTCCGGATCATAATGACCGGAACGCCCGTCGAGAACCGCCTTGGTGAACTGTGGAGTCTTTTTAACTTCATAAATCCGGGACTTCTGGGATCGGAAGATTCTTTCAACGAGCGGTTCGCCGTGCCGATTGAGCGTGATGGTGATGCCGACGCGCGCCGTGCGCTTCGCGGTCTCATTCGCCCATTTTTGCTCCGCCGGCGAAAGAACGAGGTTCTGAACGATCTCCCCGAAAAGACCGAAATAATGCTCAGCGTCGAACTTACGGAACTTGAACGCGCCGCGTACGAGACGATCCGGCGCGAAGCGATCGAACGAATCGACGCGGCGGAAGGCGACCCGATCGACAAACGGTTTCTGATCCTTGCAGAATTGACGCGCCTTCGGTTGGCGTGCTGCCACCCGAGCCTCGCCGATATCGATGCCAAGATTCCGTCAAGCAAACTCGGTCTTTTCGGCGAAACGATCAGGGAACTGCTCGAAGGAAATCACCGGACTCTGGTGTTCAGTCAATTTGTGAAACACTTGAAACTGGTTGAAAAGCATCTGCGGGAAAATGGAATCCGCTATTTGTACCTCGACGGCGGAACGGCGGGGGACGAACGACAACGACGTGTCGAATCGTTTCAGCGCGGTGAAGCAGAGGTGTTTCTGATCAGCCTAAAGGCGGGCGGCAGCGGTCTGAATTTGACGGCGGCGGATTACGTTATTCACCTCGATCCTTGGTGGAACCCGGCGGTCGAAGATCAGGCCAGCGATCGCGCGCACCGAATCGGACAGCAGCGCCCGGTAACGGTCTACCGGCTGATCGCGTCGAACACCGTCGAAGAAAAGATCTTACGGCTCCACGAGACAAAGCGAGATCTCGCGGATCGGCTACTCGAAGGAATGGATGCGGTCGCGAAGTTCTCCAACGCGGATCTGCTGGCGATCATTTCGGATCTTTGAGCGCTCCGATCGTTCGTCTGCAACTCGGAGAATAAAACGGATCGGTTGAACGCGGCCCGAAAGGTGACGAATTCCCGGCCCTTGAAGCCGAACTTCGCCGACCTGGCGGGAAAACGGCGCTTTCTCTGTTCCCGCAAAGCCGCGAAGCGCGAAACCTCGATTCAGTAGAGTCGAAGACTGGCGCGGTGGTTTGAACTCCGTTTCCAGTCTCCGCTCATCGAACCGGTTACCCAAACCCGCCGCTCGTCAGCTAACAGACTTCACCAACATTTATCTGTGTGGCTCCCGCCGCCACTAGTCAATCGCACCGAGTACGGCGCACACCCAGATGCGCGTTAGAAATTTCTTTCCCGCGAAACACGCAAAATAGACGAAAACTGCCCGAAAAATAACATCTTTTGCGTTTTTCGCGTATTTCGCGGGCAAACAGCTTTCGCGCGTTTTTGGTGACGAAACCAAAAAGGGGAACACGCAAACATGACCCGCAATGAAGACTTTGGCGATCTCGCCTGGGAAATCATCCTTGAATACGGAACCGACGGATTGCCGATACCTAGTTGATTACGGATGATCCGGCGCCGGCATTCGCGCTTTGCCGTTCCTATTTCTCCAACGAGAAGACGTCGTCGAGGACCTCGTTGTTGACGAGGATGTCCTTCGCTTTGAAGTTCGAATAAATGGTCGCGAAGCCGAGTTCGAACCGCTGCGAGTATTTTTCGGGAATCTTCAAGCCGTCAATGTCGCGTAGTTTGTCGATCTCGACCGCCGTGTTGACCGTGCGCTCGCCGAAGGTGTAGCTCGCCTCGTAGCTCTTGACCTCCGAAGTCTTGTCGTCCAAAAAGAAATCCGTGTAATAGCCTTCGGGCGATGTGATCCGGAATCCGTTCTTCTTTTTCTTGGTATCGGCAAGGGCCGTGACGATGTAACCTTTTTCGTCCAATTTCTGAAGCAGCGGAAGTCCGAGCCGATTGATCGGCGGAAGCGTGAAATTCGGGACAGACGAAACCGTTTGCTGGCCGTCGTAAACCTGTTTGAACGGCTGAAACGGATTGGTCAGTTCGAAGCGGTACTTGTCGCCCGAATAGATCGTCACGAATGTCGCCGGAAAGGTCTGCGTCGGCGAGCCCGAAACGTCGGCCGATCCGCGGACGATCAGCGTCTTCATATTCTTGAGCTTGTCGCCGCCGTGCGCCGCAAGCGCCTTGCGCGCCAGCTCGAGCGCCTCTGACGGCTTCGTATCAACCGCTGCCTTCGGAGATTCCACGGGCTTTTCAGGGACCTTTTCGTCTTTCTGCGGAAAAGCGCTCAGCGCGAGGCCGAGCACCAAAACCGTCAACCGGATTGTCTTCATTTGGGCTAAAACTCCTTCGGTCAAGATCAGGTGATTACTACGCAAATCGAGGGACAAAAGTTACACTTCTGTCCCTCGATTCGCTTTCTTTTCGACAACCTACCAGCTGAACCGCGCCTGCAGTTCAATTCTTCGACTGCCCGATCCGCCGCCGCCAAACGGTCCGAATCCTCCGGCCGTCGAGGTCGATTGACCGAAACGCGGCGAATTCAGCGTGCCGATCGGCGAATTGAAGTTGACGACGTTGAACAGATTCGAGAACTGCACGCCGATCGTCAGGTTGTACGGGCTGCTTCCGCCGCCGCCGCCGAACATCCCTCCGCCAAAACCGCCTCGTCCGCCGCCACCGCCGCCACCGC
>JBGSWK010000018.1:0-1529 GCA_041752475.1 Pyrinomonadaceae bacterium
CAAACCCACGGCTAAACTCACCATGCCGCTGACGCGGCCGGCGGCGATGTTTCACCCAGTGTCCGTCGAACGGCGCGCCGAAGAAACACGCACTGTATAAATCGTCTTTTTTCAGTCACTTGAAAATGTGTTTCTTGAGAGGAATGTTTCGCCCGCGAATTTCCGTGTGTAACACGCGTAACTGTTCCTTTTGCATAATGTTACGCGTGTTATACACGCTCCGTTCCGGCGTGCGGCCCACCACGTTTCGATTCGGCTCACGTGGTGCTATCGTCCTTGCGCGTGTTACACACGCTCTCAAGAAACACATTTTCAAGTAACTGAAACAAAAGGATTTATACAGTTCGTGTTTCTTCGGCGCGCCGTTCGGCGTCAAACCGATTGGACGGCTATTGCGTAATTCGGGTTAAGTGAAAATACCCGATTCGAGCGGGTTCTATTTTGCGAGCATCCCGCGCAGTTCGATCCCGCATCGAACCGCTCACAAGTTTTTCCAAGGCCGTTCTGCCAGTCAGCCCCCGGTCCCCGAAAAAATGTTCTTGTAATCTCTTAAGGTTTCGTGTATAAACCATAGAGGATAAATCATTTCTTGTTTTTTGAAGATAGGAGGTAAAATGAAACTGACCAGAAGTTTCGCGAGTTTCGCCCTGATACTCTCCCTGAGCCTGATTTCTTTTCTGACGCTGCCCCTTCAGACAATTCACGCACAAGACGCCAAGATCGCTCTGCAAAGAGGTTTCCGGACCGGCTATTCGGACGGCTATATGGCGGGCTATCGTGATGTGATCGACAACGCGGCCAAGAATTACGCACGGCATAACGAGTATTCAAAAGCCGACCGCGCGTACAATTCCGATTACGGCGCCATCGAGGATTACCGCGACGGCTACCAGCAGGGATTTGAGAGCGGCTACAACACCGGCTACGAAAAGCGTTCGTTTGACGCCACTTTGCCGACCGAACTGATCCGGCGAAACGACAATCGAATTCCGACGAATCCCGTTCCGGATATCAACTCAAATTCCACGCAAAGCGACCCTGTCGAACAGGCACCGGTCTTGAAGACAAAATCCGAGCCCTTTCAATATTCGAACTCCGACGCGGACGCGATCATCTTGATTCCGTCGGATACCGAGCTGATTCTCGAACTTAATGACGAGATCACGACCGAGCGCAGCCGTGAGGGTGACAGGTTTACCGCGAAGGTCGTCTCGCCGATGGAGATCGGCGGCGCGATCGTTGAAGGCCGCGTTTCGAAGGTCCAGAAACCGGGGCGGATCAAGCGTCGGGGCGAGATCCTTCTGACATTTGACCGCATAATCTTGACCGAAGCGCGCTGGTCGAATTTCAACGCGATCCTGACCGAAGTTCTGCCCGTGAAAGGCGACAACGTGAAGCGCGTCGATACGGAAGGGACGGTTGAAGGCAAGAGTTCGCTGAAGAACGATTCGATCAAGGTCGGTGCCGCTACCGGTACCGGAGCGGTTGTCGGCGCGGTCGTCGGCGGGCCTGTCGGGGCGGCGGTCGGC
>JBGSWK010000019.1:0-6125 GCA_041752475.1 Pyrinomonadaceae bacterium
TGACGCGACGGGTTCCGCCGTACCGATCGACACAACGGTTGAACTCGTTATGGTCGATAAATGCCATGATCTGTGAAAAAACGTATTTGCCTTCGTTCATATCGATCTCCCTGATAGTAAGGAATCCGACAAATCTCGAACAATTTCAAATCGTTTAACTCAGAAATGGCCGTAAGCTACTTATTTACAATAATTTCAAAGAACAGTATTGTTGCTTAACGCAACGCTAGTGAAGGCAATTGAACAATTACTTTCTCTTGGTCTTGGTTAACCCTTGGTGAAAATCCAAGGGTTTAATCACTCAAAAGAGACGGTTTAACAAGTTTTTGCAAGGGAACGTGTCTTTGATTATGCCCCTATACGGCCAAACATTACTGCTTTTCGCGCTCAATGTTATCGATGCCGTTCTGACGCTTTATTGGGTCCGGAACGGATTTGCTACGGAAGGCAATCATTTGATGGCGACACTACTCGACATCGGCGATCTGCCGTTTCTCGCGGTGAAAGTCTCGATCGGCGCCGTTACGGCCATCGTCCTTTGGCGCTGGCGCGACTTGCGGCTCGCCAAATACGGCCTCGGGCTCACGCTTCTGATCTATGTCGGATTGATGGGCGTCCACTTCTTCACGGGACTTTCAGCGTTCGGGCTGGTTTCCGACAATTTTTTCCATCGTCTCGCCGATTTGGGCGGCGCATTTTTGGCGCTGATGATCTGAGCGCGCAAAACAAGTCTTTCAGTTTCGACGCCCGTTGTTCTATATTGAAACAGCGGGTGATTTTTTTTCGTAACTCGTCGCGCAACGGTTAACTCTCGTAACGGCATCAAAGTTGTTGAATTTTTTCGTTGGAAGCAAGGCATTATGAATAAGACAAAAGCAGTATATCAGCTCACCGGACGGCAGATCCTGATGCTCGGATTCGCATCGGCTTTGATTGCCGTCGGAACGGCGGCGTGTTTCAGCAATCTCGGCGGATTTATGAGTTTGAAGAACTCAGCGAATATCGCACTAGCCGAAAACGCGCCGACGCCGGTGGGAATCTCTAACCCGGAAACAGTCAGCGACGAGCAGAACAGCATCGAAGTTTACAAATCCATCTCGCCGGGCGTCGCATTCATTACGACGAGCACGCAGTTCAACTATTCCGGCGAGGAACAGGAGACGGAGCGCGGCAATGGTTCGGGTTCCGTGATCGACAATCAAGGCCATATCCTGACAAACTTTCACGTCATCGAGGGTTCGACGAAGCTGACCGTCAGTTTCGGCGGAGAGAAAACCTATTCGGCCAAGGTCATCGGCGGGGACCCCGATACCGATTTGGCCGTTATCAAGATCGAACCGGGTAGCGATAAATTGACCGTTGTTCAACTCGGCGATTCGGATGCGTTGCAGGTCGGTCAAAAGGTTCTCGCGATCGGAAATCCGTTCGGACTCGACCGGACTCTGACCACGGGCGTGATCTCGGGGCTTCAGCGACCGATTCGCGCACGCAACGGCCGGCCGATCGAGGGCGCGATCCAGACCGACGCGTCGATCAATCCCGGAAATTCGGGTGGTCCGCTGCTCGACAAATATGGCCGGATGATCGGTATCAATTCGCAGATCTTATCGCGCTCCGGAGGTTCGGTCGGCGTCGGGTTCGCGATCCCGGCAAGCATCGCCAAGCGGGTAATTCCGCAACTGATACAGTTCGGTGAAGTGCGTCGTCCGAAACTCGGAGCAACCCTTTTCAGCGTCGAACAACTGCGCGAGCAGGGAATTTCGACGCCCGTCGCCAGCGGACTCTTGATACGCAGCGTCGTCAACGGCGGCTCGGCGGAGCGCGCCGGTCTTCGCGGATTCACGCGCGATCAGTCCGGCGATATGATTTTCGGCGACATCATAACCGCGGTCGACGGCGATGCGGTCACCGATATGGACAGCCTTTACAAAGTGCTCGACAAGAAGTCGATCGGCGATACGGTCCAGGTCGAGATCTACCGCGGCGATAAGAAGACGAGCCTTTCGGTCAAGTTGCTTGCGCTTCCGGCATCGGTCCAGGGCCGTCCGCGGGAAGAATAATAGCGGACAATTCTGAGATAGATGGACAGTGAAAGTGTCATTTCGCTGTCCATTGTTTTTATGGCCGGACCCGAAAAATTCCACAACCGCGGTTTCGGTTGGATATGCAAAGGCTGTGAGCCGGTCGAACCGGCGCACTTGCCGGGTCGCTCGCGACTGATGCGTGAGGGCGAAGATGAAGGCAAGTCGCCTGCGCTCTCTAGTTCGGCTCTGGCGCGATGGATGAACGCCGAACGAACGGTCCTGGGATGCCCGATTTGCGGGACCACTGAGAATATCGACAAATGAAGATACTCGACGTCGGTTGCGGCGCTAACAAATACGAAGGAGCGGTCGGACTCGACAGCAATCCGCAAACTGCCGCCGATGTGATCCACGATCTCGGCGCGGTTCCTTATCCTTTTGCCGACGACGAATTCGACCTCATCATTTCGCGTCACATCGTCGAGCACGTGCCGGACGTGATGGCTTTCGTCACCGAACTGCACCGCATTACCCGGCCCGGCGGAATGATCAAACTGGTTACGCCGCATTACACGAATCCAGACTGGCCGACCGATCCGACGCATCGCAACCATTTCAATTCGTATTCGTTCAACACATTTTCGCCCGATCGCCGGGTATTCGATTTTTACACCGATGTCCGTTTGCGAACCCTGAAAACCTATGTGTCGCTCGCCAATCTCTGGCGCGCGCTCGGCATCGAGCTTCTCGTGAATCTGGACCAAAAATGGGCCGCGATGCGCTTTACCCGAAAGTTCTGGGAATTCTATTTGAGTTATATTTTTCGCGGAAAGGAGCTTAGGTTCGAATTTGAGGTCATCAAAAAGGATTGAAGCGAACTTTTTCGGGGGGTTGCGTCATCTATTACTTGCCCAACAGGAATGAGGTACCAATGAAATTAAAGTCTTTTGCAGTTTTGGTTGTTTTCTCAATGATGGCGGCGATCGGCGCCGTCGCCGCGAGGCCGGACAAAAAGCCGGCTCCGAATTCGACGGATCTTCTGACGTTGCTGCCGGCGTCCGACATGGCGATGACGCTCGACGCGAAACGTCTTTTCGACGAAGGTCTGCCGCAGTTGCTCGCATCGAATCAGCCGATGCTCGCGCAGGTCTTCGCGAAACTCGAGGAGATTCGCGAGAAGACCGGCATCGACGTCCGTCAGTTTCATCAGGTTGCGGTCGGAATTTCCGCCAAAAAGACCGGCGAGAAGACTTACGCGTTTGAACCGATGGTCATCGCGCGCGGCAGATTCAGCGTCGAGTCGCTCGTTTCGATCGCGAAACTCGCGGCTGGTGACACATATCGCGAAGAGAAGATCGGCGACCGCACGGTCTATGTCTTCTCGGCTGAAAAGATGGCCCGGGAAGCGAAGACAAAATCCGGAAATTCGATGCTTTCGGGGGTGCTCGATACCGTTCTTGACGGCCTCAGCCGCGAGCTCGCGATCACCGCGCTCGACAACGAAACGATGGCGCTCGGATCGATACCGCAAATGCGCTCGATGCTCGAGGCAAAGACCAAACTCGGCCCTGAGATCAGTTACCTCGTTTCGCGTAAAGCTGGGTCGATCATCAGTTTCGGCGCCGTTGTGCCGGAAGGTCTCTCGGGCCTGATCGATCTCGATAACGATGCCCTTGGGAAGAATCTCGACTCAATCCGCAAGGTCGCCGCATCGATGGACGTTGCGGGCGGCAATACTTCGGTCTGGGTTTCGGCAAAAACGGTCGACGCAGCGCAGGCGAAGGAACTCAAGATGACGCTCGACGATCTGCAGCAGGTTGGAAAAATACTGCTCGGAAGTTCGAAGGGCGCCGACAAACGCGTTTATACCAGGATGGTGGAAAACGCGAAGATCGCCCAGAACGGCACTGAGGTCTCGCTTGATCTCAAGGTCCCGCAAGCGGACATGGATGTTTTGGTCGGTCAACTAAAGTAGTTCGTTTTCCAATTCGACTCATCGAAGGCGAAAAAGCTCCGCGCGGAACTTTTTCGCCTTTTCACTTTTGCGGCGATTGTCGTTAAGATGGCACTGATGATGAATCCCAGAAACCTGCTTCGCATTTCATTTCTGACGCTTGCGTCACTTTTCGCGACTGCTGTCCCGCTCGTCGCCCAAAACGACCGTCCGGTGATCGTTGTCGGCAAGCCGACGCCGAAGCCGACGGTCGTTCCGACTCCGCGAACGGAACCGACTCCGACGCCGGTTCCGATGCCGCAGATGGCGTCGCTCGCCGAACTTCAGTCGAAGATACGTCTGAGCACCTCGCGTTATGAAACGCGTCGCGGGCAGATCGGGATCAAGATCGTCGCCCTCGATTCCGGCAAGGTGATCTATGAAGACAACGCCGAAAAGTATTTTATGCCGGCGTCGAACATGAAAAACTTCACGGTCGCGACCGCGCTTGAACGACTCACACCGAACTTCCGTTTTGTGACGAGTGTCTTTGCGAATTCACGGCCGGACTCCGACGGCACGCTCAAGGGGGACCTGACGATCTTCGGCCGCGGCGATATGTCTTTTTCGACATCTTTCTCGGAGAAGGATTACTTCAAGGCGCTCGACGAACTGGCCGACGCGATCCTGCGCGCCGGCGTAAAGCGGGTCGAAGGTAATCTTGTCGGCGACGAGAGCTATTTCTCGGGATTTGCCATACCGGCCGGCTGGGAATGGGATGATCTTCAATGGTATTACGGCGCTGAGGTTTCGGCTCTGCCGTTCAATGACAACGCGGTCGATCTCTCCGTCAGGGGAAGTTCTCCGGGAGGGCCGTGCGTCGTCAACATCTTGCCGTTCAATCCGGTCATGCGGTTCGTCAATACGTGCAAAACGACCGCCGCGGGAACGAGGCAGGACCTTTCGGTCCACAAGTCGCTGGATCAGAATCTGCTCGAGATCGGGGGCACGATGCCATCGGGTTCCCAGTACAACAACCGGATCACGGTCACGCGCCCGGCGGAAATTTTCATCGCTTTGCTCAAGGACCGGCTCGAGAAAAAGGGTGTCGTCGTTACGGGCCAACGAATCTTGATCAACGCGAAGGACAAGTCGATGCCTGCCGTTGCGTCGTCGGTTCCGCCGGTCGAGATCGCGCGTCAAGAATCGCCGCCGTTTTCGGTCATCGCGGCGAAAACGCTAAAGCCGAGCCAGAATATGTACACCGAAACGATCCTCTGGACGCTCGGCGAACAGGGGCGATCCTTCCCGGTCGCGCCGGACGCTAAGTCGAATCCGTTTTTTGATCCCGGATCGACCAGTTCCGATCGCGGGCTGTTCGTTGTCAGAAATTTTCTAAGCGAGATCGGCGTTGCTCCGGACGGCATCATCCAGTGGGACGGCAGCGGACTTTCGCGCCATAATCTGGTCACTCCGGCGGCGGTCGTCGCGCTTTACACGTATATGGCGAAGCAGAGCAAGTATTCGGCGGTCTGGCTCGGCTCGCTGACGATCGGCGGGGTCGACGGGACGCTCCGGAACCGGTTCAAGGGAACGAGAACGATCGGCAACGTCCGCGGCAAAACGGGTACGATCGATCAGGTGTCAGCGCTTTCGGGATACGTGACGACGTCAGCGGGTGAAAAGGCAGTCTTCTCGATAATCGTCAATGGAGTCAACGACGGCCGATTGCGGGTAAGCGTGATCGACGAAATCGTCGGGCATTTGGCCGACTATTCCGGAAACCTCAACTGATTGGGGATTGGGGAGTTGGGATTTCGGATTGGGGATTGGGATTGCCATTTCTTTGCGGGCCTTGCACGCGGCTTTGCTTTTGCCTTCATAATTGCCACTAGCTTCAGCTAGCGGACCGGCAGCAAATAGAAAACCGGCTTTAGCCGAACCCTCGGATGATTCGGCGAAAGCCGGTATCGTTAAGACAGAAGGCAAACAACACAAAAGCAGCTGAAACTGTAAGTTCTAAATCCCAAGTCAGAAATCGCAGATCCGAAATTCAGAATCCCGCTCAATAAGAAAAGGGGCGAAGATTTTCATCTTCGCCCCTCGACTTTTGAACTACCAGCGTCCGCCGCCGCCGCCGCCGCCGCCGTAGCCGCCGCGACCGCCGC
>JBGSWK010000020.1:0-15099 GCA_041752475.1 Pyrinomonadaceae bacterium
GTCGAACGGTACGGTGGTGAACAACGGCACCAACCTCAGCTACACGCCGAACGCCAACTTCTTCGGGACGGACGCGTTCACGTACACCATCAGCGACGGCCAGGGCGGCAGCGACACGGCGACGGTGACGGTGACGGTGACTCGCGGCCCGGCGACCAACGTTATCATCAACGAAGTCGACGCCGATACTGTCGGCACTGACGCGCTCGAGTTCGTCGAGCTTTACGATGGCGGAGCGGGCAATACACCGCTTGACGGACTGGTCGTCGTCTTCTTTAACGGTAGCAACGACCTGTCGTATGCCGCATTCGATCTTGACGGGTTATCGACGAATGCCAACGGCTATTTCACACTCGGCAACACGGCGGTTGCCGGCGTTGACTTGGTCTTCCCGGGAAATACGCTGCAAAACGGGCAGGATGCGGTCGCGCTTTACATCGGAAACGCGAGCAATTTCCCGAACAACACCCCCGTCACCACGGCAGGAGTTCAGGATGCTCTCGTTTACGACACCGCGGATCCGGACGATCCGGGTCTGCTCGTCCTCCTGAACGCGGGACAGCCCCAAGTTGACGAGAACGGAGCGTCGAACGGCGATACGGTTTCGATGCAGCGATGCCCCAACGGTTCGGGCGGCCAGCGCAACACGGACACGTATGCGCTACGTCTTCCGACCCCGGACGGGATCAACGTTTGCACGATTCCCAACTCGCCGCCCAACGCCGTGGATGATTCGGCCACGGTTTTTGAGGACAGCGGTTCAAACACGATCAACGTGCTGTCGAACGATACCGACACCAACGGCGATACATTGACGATCACGGGAGTGACGCAGGGAACGACCGGATCAGTGGTCAACAACGGTATCGATGTCAGCTATACGCCGGCTCCGAACTTTTTCGGAGGCGACACATTCACCTACACGATCAGCGACGGCAACGGCGGCACGGACACGGCGACCGTGACGGTGACGGTAACCGCGGTCAACGATCCGCCGGTGGCGGTCGACGACGCGGTGGCTGTTGACGAGGACACTTTGAACAACGTCATCAGTGTTCTCGCCAATGACACTGACGGCGGCGATGGCGGTCCGCTGAGTGTTGTTTCCGTGACGCAACCGGGTTATGGCACGGTAGTCAACAACGGCACGGACGTCTCGTACACGCCGAACGCGAACTTCTTCGGTACCGACACTTTCACTTACACAGTTAGCGACGGTACCGATACTGCGGTCGGCACGGTGACCGTAACCGTGAATGACGTGCCGGAAACTCCTTCGGTAGAGCTCCTCGTGAACGAGGTTGAGGGGGATGCTCCGGATTCGGGCTTCCAGGTACCGTGCCAGTATGTCGAACTGCGCGGGGCTCCGGGCTACACCGTTCCGGCGGGAACGTACTTCGTCTCGATCAATGGGGCGAGCGGAAGCTTCGGCGACCTGCAGTTCATCGTCGACCTCGGCGGTCAGGTGGTCGGGGCCAACGGAACGATAACGATCATCAACGATCAGCTCGAAGGGCCGTGTCCGAACCGGACGCTGCCGGTCGATACGACGGTCATTTCGGTCTTTGACTTCGACGGTCTCGGTCTCGCGGGCAGCGACTCGACGGCAACGGCGCGGACCTTCGCGATCATCACGGCGCCGAGTGCACCGAGTGCCGGGGACGACATCGACGTCAACAATGACCGGATCATCGATCCGGCCAACGGCATCACGGTCATCGACGGCTTTGCGTTCACGGTCAACAACGCCTTCCAGGCGGCGTACGCTCCGGTGATCTTCGAGGCCCTTACCCAGGGAGCGGGGATCGCGCTGCCGGATGCGGCGACGCGCTTTGTCGGAGACACGACACCGCTGAGCGGCGGCGCGTGGTATGCCGGCGAACTCGCGGCGAGCCCGGCGGAAACGACCAGTTACTCGGGAAATCCGCGGACCGCGAACTTCCCGACAGGCGGAGCCCTGACTCCCGGCTCTCCGAACATACCGTAAATTACGACCGGTCGGCGGCGGGCCTTTCCGGGCCACGCCGCGACCGGAATTTTGAAGTAAACAGACTTCCGGACCTTTCGCGGTCTTGAACCAAACGAACACCAGAAACCAAACAAAGAGGAAACAAAATGAAAAACACGATCAAGATATTTACGACGATGCTCGTCATGTTCAGTATGTCACTGGCGATCTTGGGGCAAAATCTCGCCTACTCGGTCACCGACAACAACCAGGACGCGTCTGGACGGAAACAGCAGTTTTATCAGATTAATGTCAGCAACGGAGAAACGACATACCTTGGCGACCTTGTCAGCAGCAGCGGACAACGCGTTATCCGCGAGTATGAAGGAATCGCGTCGATCGGGAGCACGGTTTACGGCGTCGCCGAATACGCCGGACTTACCGGCGGCGGCGTCGACTGCAACACCGGCGACGATCCGATCACCGGACTTTCAAGCGACCTTCGCGTCCTTCGCCGCGGACCCGTTCAAACTGTTCCGACGGCCGCCAACCCGAATCCGCCGCTCGTTTCGGGAACCAATGGCCTGAACACGATCTTCGGACCGCAGATCGGCGAAACATGCATTAACGCCTCGGACGCCGGAACCGAAGCGGGAATGGGCTACAACGCACTCGACGGCTTCTTTTATTCGATCTCGAGCGACGATCTCTTCCCGGCGACCGGCACGCGTTCGCGCCTTTACCGCATTAGCCCGAGCACCGGTCTTGCGACCTTTGTGGCCGATGTTACGAACCCGGACTTTTCGACGGACGGCGGCGATGCGTTCCCGTATCTCGACGGTTTCACGGTCTTCCCCAACGGCGAAGCCTACGGTACCGAAGCGCGTTTCAGCCAGGACCCGAACGGCGGCGACCCCGATACCCGAGACTGGGGCGGCCTCTATCGAATTAACCTGACGAACGGTGATTCCGACTTCATCAAGTACCTGTTCCCGACGGACCTGAACGTGGATACCGGGCTCGCTAGCCGCGGAACGAACACACTGTTCATCCTCAACGAGCGAGGCATTATTTACCAGACGACAACTTCGCCGACCACACCGGTTTCCGCGGGTACGGCGATGCGCACAACCGGCGCGACCAGCGGTGCCGGTGGCGGGGCGGCGGGGCTTCGTATCGAAGGGTGCCGCGGCGCGGTCGTCGCTAATCCCGAGTTCGAAGAGGGTATCACGCCGAGCGTCGGCGGATGTCGCGACTTCGAAGGATTCGACATTCCGGTCCCGTCGTTCAACTAGGGATTAACGGAGCACGGAATTTCGGAAAGGCACCGGAGCGGGAAAACTGCTCCGGTGCATTTGCGGTAAATACGGACCGTTTGTCCGGGGGCGGTCCGGGGAACAAAACTGACTTTTGACAATAGTTTTTATCAGCTTATTTCGGGGCCAACGGCCGTGGATTTAACTAAATTAAGAGAGAGCGAGGGAAAAATGAACAACAATTTTAGAGTTTTGACCGTTGCGATTCACGCCGTCGCGATCGGGTTGTTGCTGGCGGCGGGAGCCTTCTCGCAACAAACCGACAACGGTTCGCTGACCGGAACGGTTACCGACGCCGCGGGCGCGATCGTGCCGGGGGCGAACGTGAGCGTGGCGAGTCTGGAAACCGGACTGAAACGTCAATCGACCTCGAATGCGGAAGGCCGCTGGACATTGACGAACCTTCGTCCCGGCAATTACGAGGTGACGGTTACGGCGAGCAACTTCCAAGAACAAAAGTCGACCACTTCGGTCACTGCGAGTGTAACGGCAACGATCGACATCGTTCTTGGCGTCGGGCCTATCGACCCGAACATCGTCAACGTGACGAGCGGCGATCAGGACACGGTCATCGGCGACACGACGGGCGGTCAGATCAGTTCGACGTTCTCGAGCCAGACGATCGAAAAGATTCCGTTACCCGTCAACAATGCCCTGACGATCATTCAGACGAACACCGCGGCGTCCGGGGACATCTCGGACCCGAATACGTCCGGGAACGGAAACCCCGAGGTCTCGATCTCAGGAAATCGTACTACCAGCGTCGGTCTGGTCGTTAACGGAATCGATGCGACAAACCTCGTCGGCACCGGTTCGCTGACCGACAATCTCGCGCCGGCCACCGATTTCGTCACCGAGGTCAAGGTTCTGACCGGGAATTACGACGCATCGCTCGGCCGCTCCGGCGGAGGCAACGTCCAGATCGTGACCCGGAGCGGTGGAATCAAGGTCAACGGCACGGTCTGGGCCTTTACACAAAACGAGGCGTTCAACGCCAACGATTTCTTTTTTAACCGAGACGGGATCGATCGTCAGAAGGCCAGCCGCTTTGAAGGCGGATTCTCGATCGGCGGTCCGATCATTAGGGAGCGGCTCTTTTACTTTGGCGGTTTCCAGCGCACGGACGCCTCGACGGCATATGTGCCGACGGGATCGAGTTTCGTGGTACTTCCCGAAGCGTTGGCGTTTATTTCCGATCGCAACAATGCCCAGTCGGTCGCGAATGCCTTCGGTAGAGCCCGCGGCGACAATCCGCCGGGGCTGCCGAATCCGAACAGCCCGGGCACAGGTTTCTTTCAACCCGGCTGCGTCATCAGCCGCGGCTACACGCCCGCTGAACTCGGTATAGGGCCGGCGCAGATCCGCAACGCCCTCAACATTCCCGGAATCTGCATCAACACTTTCAGTCCGTTCTACAGGCTGATGCAACTCCGAAACCCAGTGACCGGCGATTACGTGATACCGACACTCCGAGCCGGCTATCAAAGACTCATCGCCGACCCCGTGAATACGGTTTTCGGGACCGATGTTTCGCAGTTTTTCCCGAACGGGGTACCGATCACCGACAGTGGCCGTGAAAGCGGGTTTGGGGCTTTGAATCCCCTCGTTCGCCAGCGAAATGCTTCGCCGGCGACGTTCAAGCAAAACCAGTTCAATACTCGCCTTGACTATCAGCTGCTCAAAGGCGATGCCGAGGGCAAGAATTTGAATTCGCTTTCCGGGACGTTTTTCTTTGCCGACTACCCGTCGACCGAACCCTATTCCGAAAGCACGCTCGCATCGCCCTTCCCGCTACTTAAGGCAAATAGGAACTACACGCTGGCGATCACCGACACCCACATTTTCAACGCGTTTCTTACCAATGAGGTTCGCTTTGGATTCTTTTCGCTGAACAACTCGCGCCAGCTCGACCCGCGGCTCCTAACCAGCGATTTCACGAACGATTCGTTCGGAATCCCGAACCCGGCGATCCTTTTTGCGCCCGGTGCCCCGACCGAACGCTGCGCCCATCAGGTCGGCAGGGGTAACCTTCAAGACTTTTCGGCCTGCGCGCCAAACGACATTTTCAACCGGCGCGAACAGATTACGCTGACGTTCGCGAACAATATGACATATGTTCGCAGAAACCAGACCTTTCGTTTTGGCACCGAGTACAAACGGAACGCGTTCGACACGAGCTTGCCCGAAGAGCAGGGCGTCGAGTTCGAAAAGTATGACAACTTCGGACTCGCTTTGGTCGGCTACGTTACCGAAGCGGACACGGCCTTCGGGATCACCGACAAGCGGTTCCGTTTCAACGATCTCTCGTTTTACGCGACCAACGATTGGCGCGTCAGCGAGAAACTTTCGGTCAGTTTCGGTGTCCGCTGGGATTGGTTCGGCCGGCCGTATGAGAAAAACGGGCAATTCACCAATTTCGACCCGACTCTGCTGGTGAATCCGGACCTCCCGGGACCGGGATTCGTCCTACCTTCGAACGCCGGCCCGACGGGCTTTACCGCGATCGACGAGAGTCTCCCCGGAATCACTCGGTCAAAGAACAACAATACGCTGAGCGGGCAAGACCTCAACAACTTTGCCCCCCGGGTCGGGTTCCGCTACAGTCCCTTCAACAGCGGGGCGACCGTCATTTCGGGAGGATACGGGATTTTCTACGACCGTCCGTCGGCGTCGTTCATCAATACCGTCTACAGCAATTACCCGTATCTTCGCGAGATCGAGGAAAAGTCGGAACAGATCCCGTACTCGATCCAGTACAATCTCGTCTTTCGTAATCAGTCGCCGACGCGGCCGATCAGCGACTATCTCCCGTTCAGGGTCGGACTGAATCCGAACACTTCAGGTAACGGTACCCAGTTCGCCTTGTATGATGCGACCCAAACGATCGGACTCGGCGCGTTCGCCGAACCGCTTGAATTCCGGGCGATCGATCCGAACCTGAAGACACCTCTTGTTCAACAATGGAACTTCGGAATCCAACAGAAGATCGGTAAAGACTGGACCGTCGAGGCGAGATACGTCGGCACGAAGGGTCAGAGTCTGCTGCTTTCGGTCGGGTTCAACCAGCCGTACGACCTGAACGACCCGAACGCCCCGGACTATATTTTCCGGCGGCTTAATGAAGCCTACGTCGCGGCGGGGAGTCCGCAGGGTCCGTTACGTGACGGAACGACGAGCGAGCGACAGCGAGGCTGCGGAATCGCTTTCGGAAACATTGTCGTCATCAACCCGAATCCTAGTTTTCCATATCCGTTCGGACCGCAATGCGCGAACATTCAGGGCGGCTTCGATTACAACCTTGATCGCGGACCGGCGATCGGTGACGCGCGCGACATCATAAACGCCGAACTTCGTGTTCCGTACCTCGGTTTTGATCCGACCGACGCCGTGATGCTCCAGTCGCGGGGCTATTCGCAGTATCACGCCGGGCAGTTCAGCCTCGGTCGAAGGCTTTCGAACGGCTACGCGCTTAACGTCTCGTACACTTTCTCAAAGTCGATCGATATCGGTTCGACCGATCCGGGCAGCACCTCTGCATCGGGACGGCCGGACACGCCGAATCTCGGCCTCGTCGTCCAAGGCGATCAGCGCAATTTGAATTCGAATCGCGCCGTTTCCGACTTCGACCGGACACACCGCGTAGTCGGCACTTTCATTTGGGAACTCCCGTTTTACAAGTCGAAGAACAAATTCCTTAATGGATGGCAGTTGTCAAGCTTCGCACAGTATCAGACCGGATCGCCGTTCACGATCATCGCCACTGATGTCGAGTCGGTCGCACTCAGCGACAGTTCGACGGCCCAACAAGCGGTTTTCCTCGGACAGTTTCTTTTGCCCGGAATCGTCTTGATCAATCCGACGACGGGGCAGCGTATCGTCACCACGCGAACGATCTACAACGTCGGTCGCGCGAGCGGACTATTGTTTGACGCGGCGTTCGGACGGCCAAACGTTTCGAGCCTTGAACTGCTCCGCCAGAGGAACTGCAGCGACTTCACTCAGTGCTACTTCAACACTGCGCAGCGCGGCGGCGACGCGGCACTGTTTGCGCCCTACGGCCGCTTCGGTAATCTCGGCCGCAACACGCTGCGTGGCCCGTCGCAACGACGAGTCGACCTGCGCATTTCGAAAACGACGGCGCTCACCGAGCGCATTTCAATGGAGCTCAAATGGGATATTTTCAATATCTTCAATCTCGTTAATTTCGCAAATCCGAATGCCGATCTGACGGACGAAACCGATTTCGGCCAGATCACCCGCACGGTCGGGGCGCCGAGGGTTATGCAGTTCGGCGTCAGGTTCAAGTTTTAGGAAGGGGCGGGGCGGTTTCCCCGTCTCCGCCGCACCGGGTTGCGCTCCGGACTTGGGAACGCTGAAGGAGAAACTTTATGAAAAGGAAGATCATTTTTATTGTTGCGGCGCTCGCCGTATGCGCCGGCGGCCTCGGCGTCTGGAGACTCAACGAACAACGTGTCAAGGCGCTCAAGATCGAATCCGAGGTCCTGCGGAATCTGAGTGAGGAACAAGTCGTCATGGTTCTGCAGAACCAACAGCTGGTCGAACCCGGAAAGACCTTTTCGGTTGTCCAGTCGGAGGAGACGCGAAAGGTATTTTTGAAGGGTCTGCGGGAATATCTCGCGCTTGCGGCGGCGGCGCGCTACGAGGGATTGACCGACGACCCGAGTATTCGTCGGATTCTCGCGTATCGCCGCGAGTCGATCCTGTTCAGTCTTTACCAGAACAAACTCGACAACGATATTGGCCGTTTTTTTGAGGTTCCGAAGGATCAGGTCGATTCGTTTCTTGCCGACCCGGCAAACAACTCCGATTTCGAAGCAGATATGCGCGCGATCCGCGAGATTCAAAGACGCGCGGCGGTCAGCACCGGAAACCCGTTGTCGGCGCCGTCGGCCGCCGAAGGCGAGGCCAAGGTCCGGAACCGCGAAGCTTGGGCGAAAACCAAGATCATCAGCGCTATGGCCCAAGGGGACGCCGCCTTCATCGATCAGCCCGCAGTCCAACTGCGTCTGAAGATTGCCGAGGCGGGCGTTCTCGCGACCAACTTCCTGAACAAATACTGGGCGGCGAAAGTCAGGCCGACCGACGGCGAGATCAACGATTACCTGGCCCTTCATCCGGAGTACGACGTCAGCGTCAAGCGCGGAATAGCCCAGAAGGTCCTTGACCGAGTGAAGGCGGGGGAAGACTTTGATGCGCTGGCTAAAGAATTCAGCGAGGACCGGACCACGAAAAGCAAGGGCGGGCTTTACGAAAACGTCGAGCCGGGGTTTCTCTGGAACGAAGTTCAGGCCGCCGCATTGTCGCTTGAAAACGGCAAAACCGCGCCCGAATTGATCGAAACCAAGGACGGATTCCATATCGTCCGACTGGTTTCCAAGATAATTCGGAAGGGCGCCGATGGCGGTAACGTTCCAGTAATCAGCGTTCGCCATATCCTGATCCAGCGCCGCTTTGAAGAACCGGGCTCCCCAAAGCCGGAAATCCCGCCGCCGTTTCTTACACCTCGCGAAATCGCGGAATCTGCGATTCGCATTTTGAAACGGCAGGCTCTCGTCGATCAAATCGTGGCCGCGCAACCGATTTCACTGCCTGAGGACTTTCCGTACGAGATAACGGACGAACTTCGAAACGGCGGTTTCCGGATCGAAAAAAGGATCGACTCGAATACCGAGGCGGACGAGGTATCCAAATAGCGACGGCGACGGCCGTCCCGAATGGATTCGCGGCCCCGCGTCGAATTAGAACAAAGGAGAATCAGAAAAAAATGTCAATCAACAAAAACAGAACACGAATCGAAAACTGTCTAAGCATTATTTCACTGGTCATCGCAGGTTTTTTCGCGATCACCGTCAACGGACAATCGGTAATTCTCAATGAGGTCGAAGCCGATGCGCCCGACGCCGGAACGCAGTTTTCATGTCAGTATGTCGAGTTGCGCGGGACCGTCGGCGCGACGGTCGCCGCCGGGACTTACTTTGTTTCGATCAACGGTGCTTCCGGCAGTTTCGGCGATGTCAGTTTCATCGTCGGCCTTGGAGGCCGTGTGTTCGGCTCAAACGGAACGATCACGATCATCAACGAGCTTAAAGGAACGTGCCCGAACCGCGTTTTCCCCTCAGGGACGACGATTGTTTCGGTACAGGACTTCGACGGTCTCGGGCTGATCGACGCCGGGGCCCGAACGTTCGCCGTAATTTCCGCGCCGACCGCGCCGCAGCCGGGCGACGATCTCGATACGAATAACGACCGTGTCATCGATCCGTCCAATGGCGTCAGTCTGATCGACGGAATTGGTATGACGACCAATGCGCTGTTTCAAGCGGTTTACGCTCCAAACGTATTCGATGCGGCCGTTCAGGGGGCCCCGGGATCGATCCTGCTGCCGGACGCCTACTCTCGTTTCGCCTGCAACGCGACACCGAGAGACGGCGCGGCCTGGTATTTCGGGGAACTTGCTTCCTCGCCGGCCGAAACGACCGTCTATTCGGGATTGCCGCGGAACCTGAATTTCCCCGTTGCCGGCGCACTGACGCCGGGAGCCCCGAATACGGGTCAGGGAAAGGCCTTTGCCGATTTTAACTGTGACGGGCGCACGGATTTTTCGGTGACGAGAAACCAAGGCGGAATGCTGAACTGGTATACGGCGCTTAATGGGTCGGACCTGGTCCGATTCAGCCAGTGGGGCGTCGCCGGCGATGTCGCCGTCGCCGAAGATTTTGACGGCGACGGGAATGACGATCTGGCGATCTGGCGGACCGGAGGCCCGGCCGTGGCCGCCTTCTACATCCTTCAGAGTGCGAACAATACGTTTCGCCTCGAAACGTTCGGTCAGGCCAACGACGTCCCGACGGTTGCCGGCGACTGGGACGGCGACGGCAAATCGGATCCGGCGGTCTTTCGCGGCTCGACCGGGACTTTTTATTACCGCGGGTCAAATAACAATCCGGGCGGCGACACGACCTATCTTGTCTGGGGTCAGAACGGAGATCGACCGGTTCGCGGTGATTATGATGGCGACGGCAAACTTGACGCGGGGGTATTTCGTCCGTCCAACGGCACGTGGTACGTCCGACAGAGTACGACCGGCAACGCTGCTTACGATTACTTCGGTCTCGCAACCGATATCTTCGTGAACGCCGACTACGACGGCGACGGGAAGACCGATCTGGCGTCTTACCGCGATGGCGTTTGGTGGATCAAACAAAGTTCGAACGCTGCGGTCGTTCTGGCGAATCACGGACTGCCGGGCGATAGCGTCGTGCCAGGTGATTACGACGGAGACGGTCGTTCGGATTTCGCGGTTTGGCGAGCGGGAGTGTTTTACGTCAGTACGTCATCAGGTTCGACGATCTACAACAATTTCGGGCTCGTCGGCGACACGCCGACGGCCAGTTCTTTTGTTTACTAAAGAGCTACTGCCTCACATCCAGCCAACGGGCCCGCCGGAACAGAGTCGTTTCGCGGGCCCGCTTCAGTTCGCTGAAGAATCGTCTCCGTTTCGATATGAACCCGAATTGCGTCATGGAAAGTTGTATGCGCACCAAATTTCAGGGGTAGCCAGTCTCCCGTCGCGGGATCGGGTCTGTTTTCTCGTTCTCCGCGGAAGACGGTCGGGCCGGCCGGAGCCAAAGTCTCGGCCGACATTCTTGTTATTCCGGCTTGATGATATGGAACCTGCGAGCGCTGGCGGCCATATCTATAACGTAGGAGATCTGCTGATTTCTCGCGGCGTCTTCGTCGTCCGACCATTCCTTCGGCCCGTGTACGTTGCCGGCCCGGCGCATCTTTTTAGAGTATTCCTTGCGCGCTTCGACCGGAAGCGCAGTCCCGGCGAGGAACCCCTTTTTCAGCCCTTCGTGATACGACTTGACGCGAATCGAATTCATCGCCTCGTCCATCTTGTTTATGCTCAGCAGGTTTCGGCCGAATCGGTTGACGACGTGGCTCCATTTCCAGCCGAGGATCGCCATTACGAATCCTTGCGAGAACCCCGATGCGAAATTCTCGTTCTTCGCTTCCTCGCGGGCCTGATAATAGCCCGACCCGAGCGCGACGCCGACGCCGACCATCGTCACGAGCGGCAAACCGGCGGTCAGCGCGAAAGACCCCGCGGCGGCACCGGTGAACATCAGTCCCCCCTGAGTCGCTTCATACAGGCTGATAATGCTTGAGTAATAAGCGTTGAGCAGTCCGGCTCGCGACATGACGGCGAGGGTGTATAGACCCCCGACCCCGTTCAACGACTTCAGGTAATTAGCAGTATTCGTATCCATCGGCATATGTTTTCTCCTCTTCTCCAAAATTTCTCAACCTGGCAAGCGCCGGCTGTCATTGGTATAAGACAGTTTGGAAAAAACATTTCAACCGATATTAACCGACCGTTCACCTCTCGCCGGCAAGATTCCCCCATTCACCGGTCCCGATGAACGCCGCCCAATAGAAAGGATGCGCCCGCTTCGGATTCGCGAGCATTTCGAGCTGTACGGCCCTGAGGGCCGCAATTCGTCCCGATCCGCTTTTTAGCCTCCGGTAATAGCCGGACATCAGATCGCGCGTGACGAGATCGCTGATCGGCCAGAGGCTCATTACCAGAGTCTCGGTGCCGGCCAGAATGAAAGCCCGCCGAAGACCGTAGACGCCTTCACCGTTCCGGACCTCGCCGACGCCGGTATCGCACGCCGAAAGCACGACGAGTTTCGTGCCCCACAGGTTGAGACCCGACGCTTCGAGCCCGGTCAGAATACCGTCGTCGCTGCCGTCCGCGCGGCGATTGGCTCCGGCGAATGCGAGTCCGGCGCGCAGCAGCGGATTCGAGGTCCGGCGGTCGGCTCCGGCCACCGAATCGTCCCCAAGGAAGAACCCGTGCGTCGCGATATGCAAGACCGAAGGCGCCGCGATCTGTTTCAGAGCCGATTCGGTCGCTCCCGACCCGGACAACACCCGCGCATCGCTGAAAATCGAGGCGATCGACCGCGCCTCGAGGTCGGTCGCGGCGAGCGGCGCGAAGAACGTCTCGTCTAAGGCCCTGCCGAGTCCCGACCTGACCTTGCGATTGCCCGTTTTCGAGGGTTTCGACGGTCCGAAGGTAGGATTCGCGAATACTATCGGCGACGATCTTTCTTTTCGGTCGATCCCGAGCCGCAACAGGTCACGACCGCTCGTCAGGTATGAGATCACGAACGATTCGACCAGAAAGCGGTCATTTTCGTCGACCATCGCTTCAAACGGTACCAGGTTCAGCAATCCGTCCGGCGAAATCAGAAGGTGAGCGGATTTTCCGGCAAACTGCCGGACCGGCTGCATCACCAGGCGGTAGAGGTCGCGTCCGCGGGCGCGGAAATCGGTGCTTTTCGGATCGCGCAGGGCGCGCCGGAAAGCGTTTGTCGCGGCATCGATCGGGCCGGCGTCGCCGAGGTCGGCCCATCCGATCTTACCGTCCCTTCGAATGACGTACGCGGCGTACCGGGGAGGGCCGAAGTCGGACGAGTCCGGATTCTCGAGTGAGAATTCCGAGGCCTTCGGCGAGATCGTCCGATAAACGGCAATCTCGACGAGGGCGGCGTCGGCTGGGATCGCGGCGCGGACGGCATCGATCGTCACCGGCCTGCTTTGTTCGTAGAATCCGGCGCTCCGGCGGCTTATCTCGGATTCGAGCCGTTCGCGCTCGATCTCGAGCTCCCGCACTTTCGATTCAAAATCCGCGGAGTCTCCTCCGGACCCACCGATTACGAGGCCGACGAGCGACGCGGTCGTCTTGTTGAACCGGTCCAGCAACAAACGATCCTCGTCGCCGAAGCGCCGCCGGAGAGAGGCCAGATCGTCCGAGAGCGCATCGAGCACGCGGCCTTTGCGCTGAAGTATCGTCGTCGCGGCGAGTTCGGCCGCGGCCTCGGAATCGGGCGCGTTTTGGGTATGCAGCGAAAGCGTCCGGCTTTCGTAATCGGCAAGCGTCCGCAGGTACGAAAACTTCTCGCTCTCTGACCCGACGACGAGGTTGAGCGCGACGTTGTATTCAAATATCGTGTTCGCTTTCGATTGTGCGGCAAGAGCTTTCGGAATGTCGCCCGTCAGGATGTATAGACCCGCAAGATTCGCGAACACGCCGCCGAGGTAAGGATGAAAACGTCCTTGCGACCTCTCCTTGATATCGATCGAGCGAAGATAGACGTTTTCGGCCCTTTGATACTCGCCGGTGTTCTTGTAGATGATGCCGAGCAGGTTAAGCGGGAACGAAGTGAGCGGATGCGACGGTCCCAGCCTTTTCTCGAATATGGCGAGGGAGCGCTCCGCCAGCGGCAGCGCCTTTGCAAAATCGCCGGCTCCGCTGTAAGTAACCGCCAGATTGTAGAGAGTCTGGCCAACCTCCGCGTGGTCCGCACCGAGCAGTTTCTCGCGAATCGCCAGCACCCTCAGATAGTATTTTTCCGCCCGCTCGGGATCTCGGTAGAGGTTGCCCAGATTGCTCAGCACAAGAGCTGCTTCGGCCGATTCCGGCCCAAGGGCCTTTTCGCGGATCTCCAGTGCCCGCGTGTAGGCCCGCGCGGCGCCATCCGTGTCGCCCAGGTCCTTGATCACGCTGCCCAGGTTTACCAGAACGCTGGCGATCAGCAAGTGATCCGGGCCGAGCGACGCTTCACGGATCTTTAGTGTCCGTTCGAACAGCTCCCTCGCCTTGCGGTATTCGCCGCGGTCCTTGTAGAGCGCCCCGAGATTGTTCAGCAGCGGCGTCAGAGTGAAATCGTCGCGGCCGCGAAGTTTCTCGCGAATCGAGATCGACCGCAGATAGAGACCTTCGGAAGCCTCAAACTCCCCGTTGTCGCTGCGGATATTGGCGAGTATCACAAGCGCCTGGCTGACAGCGAAATGGTCCGGGCCGAGTTCCTTCTCGCGAATCGCGAGCGCGCGTTCCGCGTAAGGCTGCGCCGCCGAGTAGTCTCCCGCGCGCCAGAGCCGGTTGGCTTCCGTGAGGAGCCGCCGCGATTCGTCGACCGCCATTTCGGATCGCGACGCCGCGCGAATCTCGGTCAGTAGTATCCGGTATTTGCCCTTTGTGTTCCGCTGACGCGTTTCGACCGAAAGGCGATATTCGCCCCCGGCGCCCGACGTCGTTTCGACCGGTTCTTCGCCCACCTCGCGCGGATCGATATCGTACTCGGCGTCGGCGCCGGCGGTGTCGAGAACTTTGACGACGACGTCCGCTCCCAACTGCAACACCTTGATTCTGACAAACCGGCCGGCAGCCAGCGTCATTATGTAAAGATGCTTCTGACCACCCTCGATCTCACGCTCGAGCGGCGTCCCGACCACCAAAGGGGTCGGCTCCTGCGGCGTCTGCGGGCGGCTGACCGCGGCGAAGACGAGCAGGAACAGAACCGACGCCAATGCGGGCCGAAACGGACAATTGTCCGGGATCATTTAAGCTTCTCCGTTCGAATCGAATTTGGGAGTCGATTATCGCACAACCCTGAACGAATAGTCACCGATAATTTCCCGCTCGCCGCTTTCCGTGATGCCATCAACGGATATCGCATATGTTCCGGGCTTGAGGCGGGCCGCGGGAACGCGGATTTCAAGAACGAGCCCTGCCGCCGAGTTTTTGACCGAGCCCGGCGTGAAAACTCTGCGGCCGTCGCCGAGATCGCGCACCTCGGCCGCATATTTCCGGTAATCCGACGATTCGAGCTCGAGCCGAAAGGCGGCGGTGACGGTTCCGGCCGGAATCCTGATCGTCGGCGCGGCGCCGCGCACCGGCGGCGTGAGGATGAAGGTCGCGACCGAAATGACCGGGCCGCGCTTCATTTGACCGAGCCGCGC
>JBGSWK010000021.1:0-22750 GCA_041752475.1 Pyrinomonadaceae bacterium
CGCGGACGGGCGGAAGAACGCGAGGTCGGTCTTGCCGTCGCCGGTGAAGTCTCCCGGAGTCAGCGTGTCCGTTTGGCTGCCGAACTGGAACGCGCGGTTGCCGCCGTCGCTCGAACGCAGATACCACCACTCGCCGACCGCTGGCCGGAAGACCGAAACGTCGGTCTTGCCGTCACCATCGAAATCGACGAAACGGCGGCCCGGGGAGGAAGCCGCGGTGATCGTGAAATTCGCGTCGCTGATGTCGAAAAAGATGCCGCCGACCGCCTCGATCTTGATTCGCGCCGTCGTCGTCGCGACGTTCGGGACCGTGACACCTTCCGAACCGTCGTTTGGTGTGCTCGCCGCGATCACCGTCGGAAACGTCTGGCCGCCGTCGGTCGAAAGCGAGATCTTGACGTTCGCGGCGCTGACCGGAGCGGCGGTGGTGTTGGCTACCGCCCACGTCACATTCTGAACCGAGTTTCCGGCGACCGTCACGCCGGTGTTCGGCGCGGTCACGGCGAAAGGTCCGGAGTTGCCGTCCACCACGACGGTCGCCGTCGCGGTGTTGATCCCGCCGGCGTTCGCCCGGTTGTCGCGGGCGACGACCTGGAACGACATCGTCCGCGAGATCGCGGGCAGCAGTTCGCCGGTCAGACACGGGGAAGCGCGGCCGCAATCGAACGTCGACGGCGGAACGTTGGCGTTGTTCAGGATGTACTGCAACGACGGGAACGTGCGGCTGCCGTCAACGGTCGGCAGGTAGGGCCGAAAGATCGGCCTCGCGCCGTCCGCATCGGTGTTCGGAACCGCCGTCGTCGAAGCACCGAGATCGTATTCCTGCCAATCATAGGTGATCGAATCGTTGTTGACGTCCGATCCGCTCGCCGTCAGCGTAAACGGAGTTTGCTTGGGAATGTTGAACGACGGACCGCCGACGACCGAAACGCTCGGCGGCGTGTTGTTGCTGGCCGTCGTCGCGGCGCAGGTGTTGCCGTTGCCCGTCTGGCTGAAGGCGACGATGACCTCAAGGCTTCGGACGTGGAACGTGTCGATGCTGTGCCGGTCGAGATCCTGATTGCCGCAGATCCCGGCGTAGGCCATGATCGTGATCCCGCTGCCGGGTTCGTATGCGTTGGTGCCGCTGCGGTTGCCGCCGCTGCAATTGCTGACGGCGCCGTTGAAAGTGTGGTTCGAACCCCATTGATGGCCCATCTCGTGCGCGACATAATCGATCGCGAACGGGTCGCCGACCGGATTTGTCAGGCCGGTCACGCCGCGGGCCTTGCTTGCCCCGCACGGACCGTTGAGCGTCGCGACGCCGCCGCCGCCGGTCGAGAAGACGTGGCCGATGTCGTAGTTTGCGGTTTGGATTACCGTGTTGAGGTTCGTCGTGTTCTCCGTGAGCATCGTGCCGCCGCTGTTGTTCGTGTACGGGTCGGTCGCGCCGTCGGTATAGATCACCAGATCATTGTTGGCGACGATGTTCATACGGATCGCGAGGTCGCGTTCGTAAACGCCGTTGACGCGGTTCATGATCAGGACCTGCTGCTCCTGCGCCCGCATTTTGGCCTGTTCGTCGGTGTCACCCATCTGACGGAAAACGGTCGTGTATTCACCGGTCGCGGCCAGCGCGAGGCGGTACTGGCGCAACTGCGTGCCCGAGGTCACCTCTTCCGGATTCCCGTTGAAATACTCGCTGAAATCATCGGAAAGAAACTCGGCCTTGTCTGCGTCGTCAAACTCGCAGATAAACGGATTGAGCCGCGGCGCGTCGGATTTGCGGTAGCTGATGTAGGTTTCGGTGTCGCCGGTCTTGAAATAAGGATCGACCAGCACCGTGCCGCGCGACGACAGGATCATTGAATGAAAACCCGTCGGAAGAAAGTCGAAACGGACCGTCGCCGTCGGATCGTCGATGCCCTGGCCGCGAAACGTCTGAGCCAGTTGCGGATATTTTTCGGCGAGGCCCTTCTCGATGATCGCCGAATTTTCGATCCTAAACCGTTCGAACGTTCCGTCCGGCATCGGGAGCGTCAGAATGACCTCGCGGACGGCGGCATCGTTTGAAAATTCAAGCGGCGCGCTTCTCAGAATCGCTCCGAGCGAGTTTTTGCCGAGCCTGAACGCCCGGTAATCGCTCGGAACGATCAGCCGTTCGGACCCGTTCGCGCGGAATGACGTATCGTCGACCGGCGACCAAACGCCGTCCGGCGAAGTCTCGCCCGCAGCCATCGCGTTCAAAGAAAAAACCATAAAAATCGACGCCGCGACGACGAGCCGCAAAATACTCTTTTTCATTCAGTTCTCCAGTTTTCAGTTTTCGGAATCGAAAAAACGAGGGTTAGTTAAACAATTTTGCACATTTTTGCGGGAGGTGTCCACCGAATTTTTCGTCGGAACCAATTGTGCTAGACTTTGTTTTTTCAGATATGGCCGACGAAGAACTGGTTTCAAATCAAACGAACGCCCTTGATCTTTACCCGTCCGCAAAGGAGATGTCGGTATTGAACGCGACCGAGCGCGTCGGTTTTCGGCTAACCTACGCGATGAACCGCGGCGCCTGGAAGCGTTTCTGGGGGTTTTGCCAGCGGCATATCGGTTCGCTTTGGATCAAGATCTGCACCTACAATCTGATGAACGTTTTCGGCATCGAAAACGTCGCCGACGCGCCGCTCGACAGGCCGTTGCTGCTCGTCGCGAACCACCGCTCGTTCTTCGATATGTACGTCGTCTCGAGCGTCATCTTCCGCCAGACAAAGCGGCCCGTGACGCTCTATTTTCCGGTGCGCGCGAAGTTTTTCTACACGTCGCCGGTCGGTTGGTTCGTCAACCTCGTGATGGGCTGGTGGGCGATGTACCCGCCGTTTTTCCGTGAGGCGAAAGAGGCCGAGAAACGCGAATTCGACAAGTTCAGCCTGGCGGAGCTCATCCGCATCGCGACCGACGGTCCGGGCACGCTGATCGGCTTTCATCCCGAAGGCAAGCGCAATCTCGACCGCGATCCGTACAGCTTTCTTCCGGCGCAGCCCGGCGTCGGCGCGGTCGTCCGCAAAGCGCGGCCGAACGTCATACCCGTCTTCATCGCCGGACTCGGCAACGACCTGCCGAAACAGGTCCTCGGCAACTGGACCGGCGGCGAGAAGGTCCGCATCTGGTTCGGAAATGAGGTCGATCTGACGGAGTTTTACGAGAAGACCGATCGCCTGCGGACGCACAAGGAACTCGCCGATCATCTGATGCTGAAGATCCGGGAACTCGGCGAGCTCGACCGGGCAGAATTCGGCGGTCAGAAATGACGGTCCCAGTTCTTGCGTTTGAACCTGGCTTCGTTCCAATAGTTCTTGAAATGCTCGATCAACGACCGATCGCCGGCAACGACCGCGACTGCGTCGTATCGGTACGGCATCCGCGCCACGCCGAAGATGTTCCGGTAGACACGCGCCGTGCGAATGATCTGGCGCTGTTTTTTGAGATCGACGGCAGATACCGGAGACGCGAATTCGTCCGATGCGCGTGTTTTGACCTCGACGAAACAGAGCGTTTCGCCTTCAAGCGCGACGATGTCGATCTCGCCCGTCACCGATGCCCCGCGCAGATTGCGTCCGATCGGAACGGTGAAATTGCAACAAACGATGCGAAGTCCGCGTCTAACGAGATACTCGGCGGCGAGGCGTTCGCCTGTTTCGCCAAGAATGCGGGTCGCGTTCTTTTCCGGTTTTAGGTTGAGGCCGAGTTGAGTGAGTTCGTTCATAGCTTGGTTTTTGCCCGCGAAATACGCGAAAGGTCGCGAAAACAGGGAAATGACAGACTACGTTTGCCCGCGAATTGCGCGAATTGCGCGAATGCGGACCGATTTAGCGTGTTTCGCGCATTTAGCGGGTCAAATATTTCCGGGCGGTTTGCCCGCGAGTTACGCGAATGGACGCGAAAAGCGAAACCTTCCCGAACACCGATCGGATTACGAAAACAATTCCGGGAAAAGAACGGTTTTAGCGTGTTTCGCGTATTTCGCGGGTCAAATACTTCCGGGCGGTTTGCCCGCGAATTTCGCGAATGGGCGCGAATGCGGACCGAACCGATTTAGCGTGTTTCGCGTATTTCGCGGGCAGCATTCTCCGGACAACAAATTATGAAGAAAGCAATCCTGATCGTTCTTTCTATTTTGGTCGCGGCGTTCGTCGCGATCCAGTTCGTTCGTCCCGATATTACGAATCCGCCGGTCGTCGCTTCGGAGGCGATCGAGTCAGGGACGCAGATTCCCGATGAAGTGGCGAAGATCTTTCAGACTTCGTGCAAGGATTGCCATACGCACGAGACGGTTTATCCTTGGTATTCGAAGATCCAACCGGCGGCGTGGTTTCTCGCCGATCATATCACGGAAGGCCGCCAAAAACTCAATTTCTCGAAGTGGAACACTTACGAGAATCGGCGCAAACGCAAGAAACTCGACGAGGTCTGCGAGCAAGTGAAATCCGCTGAAATGCCCCTGCCGTCATATCTCTGGATGCATCGGGACTCGAAACTCAGCGACGCTCAGATCAAAACTCTCTGCGACTGGACCGAATCCGAAAAAGCCAAGATTGCTGAATAAGTCCCCGACCGGAGCGCCCGCCGACTGGAGCGCAAGCGTCCCGCTTGCAACGAGCGCGCAGCGCAAAAGCCACCACGAAACACGATTCTTACTGGACAGAACCGCCGAAATTTACGATAGTTCTATAACCGACGAAGTACGGCGCGAATCCCCAACACGTTGCGCCGGACGTTTTCCCCCGGAATCCAAAAATTCAGGAAGGTCATATGATTTCAAAAACGGCAGCGTTTTGGGGACGGTTGTTTTTCTGTGCGGCGCTACTTGGGGTCGCTTCGGGAAGCGTCCGTGTTTCGGCGACACATTGGTTTTACGGAACTTCAGAAAATTGCGCATCATCGGGAAATTCCCGCGAAACACGCGAAACACGCGAAAAACGGGATGAACAATGCGATGTTTCGACGGTAAGGAGATCCCTTGACGCGCAATTCAGATTTGTTTCCGTTGGCAATTCGGACGATATTGAGGACGAGATATTCGACCTCGTCAACCGCGAGCGGAGAAAGGCGAGATTGCCCGAATTCGTTTTGGACAGCCAACTCTCCCGCGTCGCCAGGAAATACTCGCGGCAGATGGCGCGCGGTGGTTTTTTCGGGCATTACGACCGCGACGGCAACTCGGTCGTCGAGCGCGTGACGGACGAGAATATCATCGGTTGGCGAAAGATCGGCGAGAATCTGTTCTTTTGCGACGGTTTTGACGATGTCGGGGGGGCGGCCGTCAAAGGCTGGCTACGGTCCTCCGGTCACCGCCGCAATATGCTCGACCGCGTCTACACCAACACGGGTATCGGCGTCGCCGAAGCGCGCGGCGGCGGGTTTTACGTGACGCAGGTCTTTCTGACGCCGTAACAAACGGCGGCCCAAGCGCGCGAAATAGGCGAAACAAACCCAAATTGCGCACTGGTATCCAGCCAATCACCGACGGGGTACTCATTTGAACCCGAATTACGAATTGGAAAGCTGTTTGCCCGCGAAATACGCGAAAAAAGGCTAAAGATATTATTTTTCCGCCAGTTTTCGTGTATTTTGCGTGTTTCGCGGGAAAGAAAGTTCTAACGCGCAATCTGAGTTGAATCGAAGTTCCGCACTTTGCGCCTTCGCGCCTTTGCGGGAAAACAAGCGTCTGTAAACGCAAGCGCCGGTTTTCCCGCAAAGACGCCAAGGCGCAAAGTTCAGCTTTAAGTACCTGGAGTTCATTGCGAAGAGTCACAAATCGTTCTCTCAAGAAACGACAATTTCAACTGCCCGATGCAAGGGATTTAACTTGGCCCGGGTTTCTTCTGCACGCCGTGCGGCAATCCGCCGAATTGACCGCCATTGTCTTAAACATCTATGTGTTCTATGTGTTCTATGTGTCTATGTGGTGAGCATTCCCGCGAAACACGCGCGACCCGCGAAATACACAAAAACCTGCCGGAAAATTGAATCTTTTTAGCGTTTTTCGCGCATTTCGCGGGAAAACAGCTTTCGATTGCGCAATTCGGGATAAAATCTCTGAAACAACTATGTATTCTCTGTGTCTATGTGGTGAATTGTCCCGCGAAACACGCGAAACACACAAAACCGAACCGGGAAGACTGTATCTTTTTAGCGTATTTCGCGTATTTCGCGGTCAAACAGCTTTCTTGCGCAATTCCGGTTTGGCCTGCAACATCTTCCGTTCGCGCCTCTGCGACGGATTGGTTTTCGCCCTTAAATCTGTGTTAACTTCTAAACTCTCGCTTCCGAGATTTCGTTATATTCCAATCAGGGAGGAAGACTTTGAATGGAGATTCTGTTCGATAACCCGCTCGCAAATCTATACGGACCGTACTTTCTATTGATGTACGGCCTTTTTATCATCGTTGTCGCGGCCGCCGTTTGGATCGCCAAGCGGTTCGCCGACAGTTCCGACCGCATCTCGCCGCCGTCGATCCCGGCGAACATCGATCCCTTCGAGATCGCCTATCTTCGCGGCGGAGCGAACGAACTGGCCCGTGCGGCGGTTTTCAGCCTGCGGCAGCGCGGGTTGGTTCAGATCGTTTCGGAAGGAAAGAAGGCGACGATCAGCCGTACCGACGTCAAGCCGTCCAACTTAAATCAGGTCGAAACCGACGTTCTGAACTGGATCGGCACGGGACGCGAGCCCGGCGAATTCTTTTCCGGTGGCGGGCTTGTCGGCGACTTGGCGCGCCACGCCGAGGCCTATCAGTCCAGACTTGAACGGCAGCAGATGATAAACGGCCGCGCTCAAAAGGCGGGCTTCGCGCCTGTCAAATGGGCCGCCGCGCTGGCGGTGCTCGGTTTCGGCGGATACAAAGCCGCCGCGGCGCTGCTTCACGGGCGATCGAACATATTATTTTTGGTCATTATCGGGGTCATCGGAGTGGTCGCGGTCTTCGCTGCGGGAAATCTCCCGCGCCTGACAAAGCTCGGAAAGTCATATCTCGAACGGCTCCAGCTTGCCTTCGATACGCTCAAATACGAGTCGCAGCGACCTTACATCGCGGGCGCCGAACCGTTGCCCGCAACGGCGCAGGCCGGGTTCGCGGGCGTCGATCCTCTGCTGCTCACGGTCGGGGTTTTCGGAACGGGGATTCTCGCGGGGACGATGTTCAGCGATTACAACGACGCGTTTCGAAAGGCGCAAACCTCCAGTTCGTGCGGTTCAGGTTGCGGCGACTGCTCGTCGTCAAGCTGTTCGTCGGATAGCGGAAGTTCTTGTGGCGGAAGTTCCTGCGGCAGCGGCTGCGGCGGTTGCGGCGGCGGGGACTAGATGGTTCCCGATCTCACAAAACTCGGCGTCGGGCTCGGATTTCGCGAACGGTTTCGCGCCGAGGTCATCCTCAACCGCGCGTCGATCGATTTTCTCGAGATCACGGCCGATCATTACCTTGACGCGCACGAGACCAAGCTCGAAGAACTGAGACTGCTGAAAGAGCATTTCACGCTCGTTCCGCATTCGCTCGACCTCTCGCTCGGGAGCGCCGAGGGCATCGACGAAGCCTATCTCGAAAAGGTCGCGGCGCTCGTCGAAAGCGTCGATCCGCCGTGGTTCTCCGATCATATCTGTTTCACCCGTTCGGGCGGGATCGCGATCGGCCATCTCGCGCCGGTGCCGTATACGCGCGAGGCGCTGGACGTCTTCAAACGGAACATCGAACGCGTGAAGCGGGCGATCAACAAGCCGCTCGTCTTGGAGAACATCTCATACCTGATGCGTTTCCCGTCATCCGAAATGTCGGAAGCGGAGTTCCTGACGCGGGTCGTCGAGGAAACCGACTGCGGTATCCTGCTCGACGTCACCAACCTTTATGTAAATTCGCAGAATTTCGGTTTTTGTCCGCAGACGTTTCTCGACGAGATCCCGATCGAGCGCGTTGTCCAGCTTCATTTTGTCGGTTCGCGCCGGCAGGGAAAACGGCTCATCGACGCGCACTCGGACCGGACCGAGGACGAGATCTGGAAACTGTTCGCCGACGTCGCCGGCCGTTGCGACATCAACGGCGCGATCCTCGAGCGCGACGGGAACTTTCCGCCGTTCGCTGAGATCCTCGAAGAACTCGATACGGCGCGGCAGCTTCTGAACCGTTCGGAGGCGGCGCGATGACGCTTCGCAGCCAACAGGATCTGCTCGCGCGGCTCTATACCGACCCCGAACTCCGGGCGCGCTTTTTGGAAGATCCGCAACGGGTCGGCGCGTCCTCAGGCTTGACCAACGCCGAATCGAACGAACTCGCTGCGGTCTCGGCGGAAGAACTTAATTACTTCTCAAACAGCCTTTTCCGGAAGCGCCTTCACGAGGTCGAGCGGATCCTGCCGCAGTCTCGCGAAGTATTGGGCGACGAATTTACGAACCATTTCAGGGAGTTTTCACGCGGCTTTGTTCCAAACTCGGTCAAAAAACATCTCGATGACGCGTTCGAATTCACGGGGTTTCTATTGGCGAACCTGACCGACGATTCGATCCGCAACGCGGTCCGCCGCGAACGCGTGAACCTCGCGTTTTACGGATATCGCCGCGCGTTTGTATTTAAGCCGACCGGCGGCCGTCCGTGGCTCTTTCTCAGGATCGGCCGTCGCGAAATCACTTTTTGACGATTAACCTTTTGTGTCACTAGCTTCAGAGGCTGTGTCAAACGCGATGCTTTGCTTTCTGGCTTAGAATTGCCACTAGCTTCAGAGGCTGTGTCAAAACGCTCGGCTTTGCTTTCTGCCTTGGAATTGCCACTAGCTTCAGCTAGTGGACCGCGGAAATGAATGATCCCGGCTTTAGCCGACCCCGCGCCGTGGTTCGGCTAAAGCCGGGTTTCAATTTGCTGACGGTCCGCCAGCTTCAGCCGGTGGCAACATCAATACAGAAGGCACGGTCGATTGTTGCGGCGCGCGCGGGCGATACGCTAAACTTTTCGTTTATGGGATTGCTCAGAATCGTCCATTATCCGGAACCCGTTTTGCTTCAGGTCGCTAAGCCCGTCGTCGGCGAAGAGTTCAACGATCACCTGAAAGAGTTGATCGATGAAATGTTCGAAACGATGTATGACGCGCGAGGCGTCGGGCTCGCGGCGCCGCAGGTTGCTGTTTCAAAAAGACTTTTCGTGATGGACGTCGCCGACGAAGAGGGAACTCCGAACCCGATTGCGCTGATCAATCCCGAGATCGTCGCCCGCGAAGGCGAGCAGATCGGCGACGAAGGCTGTCTTTCATTTCCCGGCATCTACACCAAAGTCCGCCGCGAGGTCCGCACCGTCGTTCGTTTTCAGGACCTCAAGGGCGACCTGCAGGAACTCGATCTTTACGATCTCGCCGCGCGATGCGTTCTTCACGAAACCGATCATTGCGACGGCATCGTCTTCCTCGACCGGATGACCAGCCTCAAACGCGAACTCGCCAAACGCAAGATCAAGAAACTCCAAAAAACCGGCAAATGGGACTAGGGGAATGCGGAATGGCGATTGGTGATTTGCGATTCCAGGATTCCAAAATTCCAAGGCCAACAATTTGACTCTCGGAAAGGCCGAGCCTTTCCGCACATCCGGGCGGCGGAGCCGCGGGGCGAACAGGTAACGCATTGGAGAGTCTCTTTCCCGCAAAACACGCGAAATATACGAAAACGTGCCGGAAAATAGTATCTTTTAGCGTTTTTCGCGTGATTCGCGGGCAACGCTAACAATCGCGTAATCGGGGTTCAATGCTTCGATATTCTTCCGCCCGTCGTCGAGCCAAAGGACCCGAGTGGCGGGGCGGCCTTTTGGGCTTGATTCCCGCGGGGAGTCATGTTATTGAAGGGGGGTGATGCATTTGTTCGAATGACATCTTGACCAAGGGAATCCGCGATTCGAAGGGTCTTCAATTGAAAAACATTTACTTGTGTTTGATGGTTTTTGGGGCCACGCTCATTGCGCTTTTCGCCGCCGGAGGGTTTTCCGCGGCGCGGGAGATTGGCGATCGGGAGTACGCAGTCGACGGCCGGGGCGACGACGGAGGCGCCTTGCCGGATGTCCCGATGACTGTCGCGAAGACCGATGCCTCAGTCTTGACGGACAACGGGAGACTCGCGTTTTCCAAGAGAGTCTTTACTTTCTCCGGATCCTTTGCCGACGTTTTCACCGCTTTGCCCGACGGGGCCGGGCAGACCAATCTTACGAATGTTCCCGCCGCGGCGGCTGTCGAACCGACATGGTCACCGGGCGGAACCGAGATCGCGTTCTCATTCATCGGCGACATCTGGGCGATGAACAACAACGGAAGCAACCAGCGACAGTTGGCAAACTCCGCGTCCGCCGAGACGAATCCTTCATGGTCGGCGACCGGAAAGATCGCTTACGAGCGCGATTCCCAGGTCTGGACGATGAATGCGGACGGAACCGGTCAAGCCGTGTTTTCGAGTATTACGCAACCATCGCCGACCGCGCCGTCCTGGTCCTTTGACGGTTCGAAGCTTGCTTTTGTAAGCGGCGGGGAAATCTGGGTGATCAACTCCAACGGCACAAATGAAAGGCGCGTCACGATCAACGCAACCGCCGATAAGGATCCCGCATGGTCTCCGGACGGAACGAAGATCGTCTTTTCGACCGGCACGCGGATCGCCGTTATCAATCTTAACGGAACAAACCAGGCAAATTTGACCGACGGGCCGGACGACCGCAAACCAAGCTGGTCAAGCGACGCGACGCGAATCGCGTTCGTCAGACGCGGAACGACTGCCAACGGGATCTATATCATGGATGCTGTCGGTGCTAATCAGGTTCGGGCAATCGCCGATGTGCAAACCTCGAGGGGAACTGAAAACGATGATCCGGTCTGGGAACCCATCGTCCATGCGCCAAATACGTTTTCGGTCAGCGGCCGCATCGTGCGGGTCGGCGCGAGTTTGGGCGGCGTCAACGTCAACCTCATCGGTGCGGCCGAGGCGCTGACGGCTACCGACGCGCTCGGAAATTACAAGTTTTCGGGTCTTCCCGGCGGAGGGAACTACTTGGTTGTGCCGTCGCTCGCAAATCACGTGTTTGCGCCCGCGACCCGCACGTTCAATGGTCTGAGCAGCAACGCGATCGCCGATTTCATCGCGACTGAAACCTGCTCCGGCGCGAATTGCCGGACAAACGGCAAGATCGCGTTCGTCCGCAGCGCGGACATTTACACGATGAACCCGGACGGCACGAATCAGACGAACATCACCAACAACGGCGCGAACAATAGTCAGCCGAATTATTCGCCCGATGGCTCGAAGATCGTCTTTTCGACCAACCGCGACGGCAATAACGAGATCTATCAAATGAACGGCGACGGCGGAAGTCCCGTGCGTTTGACGAACAACCCCGCATCGGATACCTCGCCGTCTTTTTCGCCGGACGGTTCGAAGATCGTTTTTGTGAGCGACCGCGACGGCAACAGCGAGATCTACAAAATGAATTCCAACGGCACCACTCCGGTTCGTTTGACGACGGACCCGGCCGGCGACACGGTTCCGTCGTTCTCGCCCGACGGCGCGAAGATCATCTTCGTCACCGCTCGCAGCGGCGCCGGACGCATCTTTACGATGAATGCGGACGGCACTAATCAGGCGGTGATCTCGGATATCGCGGGCTTTTACAATCGCCCGTCCTATTCGCCGGACGGCACGAAGATCATCTTCGTTTACGGTGCGGACGTCACGGCGCAGACGATCTACACGATGAACGCGGACGGCACGAATCGTGTCCAGTATCCGGTCGGTCGATCCAGTCCCACATACGCGCCCGACGGCAGAAAAGTCGTTTATGTCTGCTGCTTTGGAAGCGGGCAGTTGCAGGACGGCGTCCGCTCCGTCAACGCGGATGGAACTTCGTCGCTGAATCTCACGACCGAAGCACTCGACGACTGGCCCGATTGGCAGCCGATGGTCCCTCCGGGAAACGTCAACCGGAGATTTTTGTTTGATTTTGACGGCGACGGAAGGAGCGATATCTCGGTTTTTCGGCCGGCAGAGAACAAATGGTACATCCTTCGGAGTTCCGACTCGGCGGTTGTCCAGTTGGTCTTCGGGCTTGCCGGCGACATCCCGTCCCCGGCCGATTTTGATGGCGACGGACGAACCGACCCGGCGATCTTCCGACCTTCAAGCGGAGATTGGTGGTATCTCTCTTCTGTCGACGGCGGCCAGAAGTCGGTCCATTGGGGCGCGGCGGGCGACGTTCCGCGGCCATCGGATTTTGACGGCGACGGCAAGGCCGATTGGATCGTGTTCCGGCCGTCGGAAAACAAATGGTATCGGTTCGGAAGCACCGGAGCGGTCTCGATCAAAAGTTTCGGGCTGGCTGGAGATAAACCGCTGACGGGCGATTTTGACGGAGACGGAAGATCCGATTTGGCGATCTATCGTCCGTCGACCGGAACTTGGTGGTATCAGTCGTCGGTCACGAACGTCCAACTCGCATCGCGCTGGGGACTTTCGACAGACATTCCGGCCCCGGCCGATTTCGACGGCGACGGCAAAACGGATCTCGCGGTTTATCGTCCGGCTGAGGGAATCTGGTATGTCGTCAACAGCAGCAACGGTACATTTTCGATCTTGAGGTTCGGACTTGCCGCGGACAAACCGGTTCCGACCGACTACGACGGCGACGGCAAGGCGGACTTTGCGGTGTACCGGCCATCGACCGGGATTTGGTATCTGCTGCAATCGGCCAACGGATTCCGGGCATCGCAGTTTGGGATCTCCACCGATATTCCGGCGCCGGGTGCTTTTGTTCCCTGATCGAAAGAGCATTCCGTCTTGCCGCGCTCGGTTGCGGTTTCCACTCCCCGGCGTAAAGCCGTGCATCGTCGGGAGTTTGTATTCTTTGTCCGGACCTGCGACAAATCGAATGCGAAGTATCCGCCGGCCGTACAACCGCGGTTACTCGACCCTGCCCGACAATAAACTGCTGCGGACGTCTTCGGGGATAGCTGGCAGCGCTCAAACCTGAATTCTGAGCATATAGGTGCAGATCGAGATCGGAACGCCGGGAGCGATCGAGATCTGCTGGCCGAGCGGGAGTTCGTAGTTGTTGATGATCGCCGGGTTGCGGCCTTCGTTGACCATCGAGAAATGGCCGTTGCCGTCGGTGTAGATGACGAGATGGCGGCGGCTGATCTCCGGGTCGCCGCTGAGCGGGACGTCGACGGGTTTCGACTTCGAGCCGCGGCCGATGACGACCTCTTTTTGATAGACCGGAACAACGTTCTGGCGGACGCCGTTGCGCCAGACCTCGATCCTGTACATCTCGCGGCTGCGTTTTTGAACGCGGGTCGACTCCTCGTAATCATCGGAGACGGGCGGCGTCGGTGCCGGCTGGTTCTGATATTTCGACGGAACCTGAAACGAGCCAGGGAACGCGGTCGGCGGCGGTTCGTCCGACGGTGCGGGAACGACCGGAGCAGGGAAGTTCGACCTCGGCGGGGTCTGAAAGTTTGGCGTTTGGAATGCGGTCGGCGGCGGCTGGATCGGCGCGGGCTTCGGCTTCGCTTCCTGCGGCGGTTTCGGCCGCGAGAGAATGCTCGTCTTGTTGGCGTTCGAATCTTCCCAGCTGTGCTGGACGCGGACCTCGCCCTTTGCAAGCGTGCCGTCGACCCGCAGCTGGACCGCGAAACTCTTGGTCTCGAGCTTCTTCTTGCCGGCGATCTCTTTCGCCCGTTCCGCCAGGATGTGATACAGGCCCTGTTCCAGTCCGCGGCGCTTCACGCCCTGCCAGTCCTTGTCGTCGTCTTCGCTGAGAAAGATCGTGTATTCGGTCGGGATGATCGCCGTCCCCTGAGGAAGCGGCACGATCTCGCGCTGCATCACGCCCTCGACCTCGCGGGCGATCTTGACGATGAATTCCTCGGCAAGGCTGCGCGGTTTGACCTGCGCGTCGCGCGCGGCTTCTTCCAAAACCAGCTCCGACGTTTCGCCGTCGATCCACTTTCTAACTTTGTCCAGAACACTCAAGTCTTCTTACCTCGCAAAATCAACATTATCTTCGCCCGATTTTGCTTTTTTGGCAATCCATCCGTGCGTTAACCAGTCGTCCTCGCGCGCGCGCCCGAACTGGACGATGTCGACCTCGAACCACGAGTCGGTCTCGCCGACGATTTTGACCCGTGAACCGGTGGGAGTCCAGCCGATCTGCGTCGAGCGGGCGTTCGCCTCCGAGCGCAGGGGCACGTCGCGGACGGTCGTCCCGGTCTTGGCCGCGAGCAGACTGCCGATCGAAAGGCTGCCGAGCGAGCCGATGATGAGGCGCGTGCCGTAAAGAATCCCGCCGAATATCGAGAGCAGAACGACGGTTACGGCGAAGCGCTTGAAGAACTTGCGTTTCTTGCGCGGCGGCGGCGCGGGCAAAACGTCAGGCGGACGATATTCGGGTGTTTGCGCCGTGACGTCTGACGCGGGTTTCGGCGACGGTATCGCCGGGAAACGCTGCGGTTCGACGACCGGCCGATGGACCGACTGCGGCCGGTTCGCGTCGAGGCTGACGACCGGGGTCGGCCCTTTTGCGGAGATCCGGCCGTCCCTGTATTTCAGTTCCTGCGACGTGCTGAATGCCGGTTTCTGCGGCGCGAACGGCGTGTAGCCGCGGGCCACGTGCGCGCGCGGCGTTTGTTCGCGCCGCGCCGAAACCTGCGTTTCGATCTCGCCGGTATGAGGCTGCTGCAAATGCTTGAGCCGCGCCAGGTCCTGCCAGAACTCCTCGACGGTTTGATGACGCTGCGACGGGTCCTGACGAGTCGCGCGGCTGACGACATCGAGGAAAGCGCCGGCCCAGGGCTCCTGCCGGACGGCGTAGGGAAGTTCGTGGATCTGGCGGCCGGCGAAAAAACGCGGCGATTCGCCGGTGATCATCACATAAGCCGTCTTCGCGAGCGAATAGACGTCGGCGGCCGGTGTCACTTCGGCCTCGAAATGCGTATCGGCGCCGTCGGCGAGCAATGGACTGTGCTCGGGCGGCGCGTAAATGTTCGTTCCAACGCGGGTGATCGGGGTCTCGGAAGCCGAAAAGCGCGCGACGCCGAAGTCGGCGATCTTCGCCGTTTTCCGGTCTTCCGTCAAAAGTACGTTTTGCGGCTTGATGTCGCGATGTATGACGCCGTGGCGGTGGGCGTGCGCGAGACCGGCGCAGACCTGTTCGATGTAATCGAGCGACGTTTCCAGCGTCAGCGTCTTTTCGCGACAGTGCTTCGCGAGATCGCCGCCGGACAGATATTCAAGGACCAGATAATGAAAAACGGCGCCGTGCAGATCCTTTGCCGTGCCGTGGCCAAGGCGGCTGACGACGTTCGGATGACGGACACGGTCGAGCGCGATCGCTTCGTTCTGAAAGTTCTCGACGAGCGTCCGCTCGAGATCCGGGTCGAGGTCGTTCTGCATCTGCACGTTGAGTGCCTTGATGACCACCTGTGTATGCGGCGACTGCGGCGACGCAATGGTGTCGCGCGCAAGGAAGATCTCGGCATAGCTCCCGCGCCCGAGCAGATCGAGCACGTCGTAACGCCGGTCGAGCCGGCTGTTTTTGAGAGCCAATTCACGCATCTTCAGTTTCCCGCGACAACCCGAACATCAATTACGCCCGCGGACGCCCCGATGTTCATTTGATAATATCGGATTCTTTGAAAAACGCGTACGATTCATACAACTAACTTCACCGGTTGGAAGTTGCGCGGGTCTTCGTTATCATCACCGAAACCGAGTTCGCCGTTCAACCGTGCGGGAATTTATTCACCACATAGACACAGAGAACACATAGATGTTTGAGAGATTTTATCCCGAGTTGCGCAATAGGGAAATTTTGCCCGCGAATTTCCGCGAATCCGCGCGAATGGAAATCTGGTCCACGACGCAGCGAAGAACCAGCGGGTTTTTGAAACTGGGCCAAAGTGCTCAAAAGCGGTTTGCTCGTGCGGGTTCGGATAGAATCTATTCGCGCGGATTCGCGAAGATTCGCGGGCAAAACTTCGATTGCGGGACCCGGGATTATCAATGTAACCAAGTTGATCGAGTCCGTCGGAACGCGCCTTTTCGAGCATTTGCGGCGGGTTGCCGGCGGCGAGATTCAGGCTCGCGCCGAAGAAAATAAACATCGTGAGTTTCAGTTTTGGGCAGAACAGACAGTTTCGTTGTAAGATTTGATTTTTCAATCTTATGACCGACAGATCAGTTTTTCACAAAAAGCTCCAGAGTGCGGCCGGTTCGAACGTAACCAAGTTCGATTCGCTGCTCCGGTTGATTCGCGCCGCGCAGCCGATCGGCCGCACCGAAATCGCGTCGCGGCTCGGAGTTGACAAGAGCACGGTGACTGAATACGTCAAGCCGTTGTTGAAATCCGGCGTCCTCACCGAGGAGTCGGTGGATGATCCGGACTCGGGTCGACGGGTCCGTTCCATTTCTTTTGCCGACGATGGTTCGTATTTCATCGGCGTCAACCTCGGAGTGCGGACGACGCAGATCGGAATCACGGACTTCAGCGGACAAGTCGAGGAGTTTGAGGATTTCTCGACGCCGTCGGGGCCGCAGGAAACGATGGCCCGAGTGCGCGAATTGATCGAAGAGATTTTTGAATCGAGAGCCGCGCGTTGCCTGATGATCGGCGTCTGCGTTCCCGGAATGGCCGACATCGACCGGCGCAAACTGGTCTATGCACCGAACCTCCGCTGGCGCGACGTCGATATCGCCGGCGAGTTGAGATTTGAAAACGGAGTCGAGGTCGTCGTCGAAAACGACTCAACGGCCGCGGCGATGTTCGAAGCGCGGATCAAGGCGCGGCATCCAAGAGCCGGCGAACTCACCGACTTCGTGCTCGTTCGCTCGGGGACGGGGATCGGCGTCGGCCTCGTGATCGGCGGCGAGATCTATCGCGGGACGGGTATCGGGCGCGGGTTGGCGGGTGAGTTCGGCCATATGACGATCGTTGCCGGAGGAAAGAGCTGTATTTGCGGCAATCGCGGATGCTGGGAAAAATACGCGTCGGCGGCGTCGGCCGCTACGCTGTATCTCGGCGACCGGCCGCTGCGTCCGAACGAATCCCTGCCGAGGTTCGCCGAGATCGTCGCGAAGGCGCAAAACGGGGAGATTCGGGCTCAGCGATCGCTGGAGAAGATCGGCGACTACCTTGGGATCGGCATCGCGAACGTCGTCATGGGGGTCGGCATTCCGCACGTGGTCGTCAGCGGACGTCTTGTTTACGGTTGGAAATTCATTGAAAAGCCGCTGCGCGACGCGATCAACCGGAGCATCGTCGGATCGATGGAGGGCTGGACGATCGAGGCGGGAGAACCCGCAGGAGCAGCGATCGGCGGCGCGCTCGAGGTCGCGGTCGACGAATACCTGCGTCGGGGGAACTTTCTCGCGGCGCCATGAACGAAGCTGAACCGGAGCGATCGGGTGATCTGTCATAACCGGGAGTTGTAGCGACCGGGAATTCCGCGGGCAGTCAGGAGCAACCGTGTGCGGGCTTTTTGCTTCCGCCATCTTCGGTGGCTGCGAAAGGCCTTCACAACCGCCGAGCCGCCGCCAAAAGTGAGTTTTGAAAAAGGCTCGGAAGCTCGAAGTTTGCGCCTTGGCCGGAACACCGGCGATCGCGTTTTCAGACGCTCGTGTTCCCGCCCAATTGCAAAAGCGCGGTTCGCTAAGAGCCGCGCGTGATGAGAGTGGCTGCGGCGTCTTCGACAGTCAAAGGTTGTTTCTGCTTGCTTTTGAAGCTTCTATCTATTATCGTTGCTCAACTTGCAGTTTGGTGTTAAGTTGTTTTGAACAAATACTTAGGAGGTTTTCACGATTCCATATGAATAGAACTCGTATCTTGAATTCGCTGTGTTTTTTGATATCGATCGGAATTATTTCGCTCGTCCCGTCGACCGCTGACGCGCAACAGGATTTTACCGGACGCGAATTATTGAGCGTCTCGCGCGTTGCGATGGGTGGCGAAGACTATGCCGGATTACAGTTTTTGACGGCTAAATCCAAGGGATTTGTGAATGTCGCGCCGATCGTCGGCGCCGGTCTTGGCACCGGCGGCGCGGCGTCGACCGTCGAGGTCAAGTTCGGTATGACCGATTTTCAAGACAAGGATTCACGCCGTCGTCTTGACGTCAAACCGACCGGCCCGTCGATCGGCGAAACATTTTTGGTCTATACGGGAAATTCGGGCGGCGGAATGTATATGGGCAACGAATTTCGCGTGAGCGAAGCGTCTGCCTCGCGACATTGGGGTTTTATGGGTTTTGGGACGCTCAACCGTGCAATTGACGGACAGTTCAAGACCGACCGGCTCAAGGACAATGGCGGTAACTATGTGGTCGAGGTTAAGTTCAATTCGTCCGATTCGTTGCGCTATTATCTCGACAAGAAATCGTTTCTGATCAACAAGGTGGTAACCTATTTCAACGGAAAGGTTTTGGTTGAGGAAGACAGAAGCGATTATCGAAAAGCCAATTGTATGATGTTGCCGTTTCGTATCGTCACGATGCTTGGCGGGCAACGCGTCTCCGATTCGTCGATCGACAGTTACGATCTGAAAACGGTCGTACCGGAAGCCAATTTTACAATTGCGGTGTCCGTGCCGTAAGAAAATTTACGAATAGAAACATGGCCGGCTGAAAAGTCAGTGACTTTATTGGTTAGAGATCAAGGTCGGGATTTTCAGTGTGTGTAGCACGCGGAAGGACCGTGCCTGAATTGTGCCTTCATCGTTGCCACTAGCTTCAGCTAGTGGACCCGCAGTCGGGAATTTCCCCGGCTTTAGCCGAACACGCGCGCGGATTCGGCTAAAGCCGGGATCATTTGCAGCCTTGTCCACTAGCTGAAGCTAGTGGCAATTATGAAGCCGATGGCGATTATGAAGCCGGTGGCCAATCCCCAATCCCCAATCCAAAATTACTTGGCCGGCGCTTTTTGTTGTTGACCGACGATGTAGCTGTCGCGGGCGCGGATGATAAGGCTGGCGCGGTTGACGCGGACCTTGAGCGTCTTTCGCTGCCCCGGAGTTCCGGTTTCCTGCGGGATGAAACCGATCGTATATTGCCGGCGCAGCTCCTCGGCGATGCTCTCGAAAGTGCGGATCAATCCGGCGCCGGTCGCCGCCGCATCGAAGACCCTGCCTCCGGTATAATCCGCCAGATCCTTCAGATACTGCTTGGCAAGCGCATATTCGCCGCGGGTGTTCGGCTTCATCAGGATCGTCGACGACGTCATCCGCTGATCGAGGAAAGTGTTGTAATAGATCGGAAAAATGATCGACTCGGATTCTTCCGCCTCGTTGACGCTCCTGTCATAGTTCGATCTCGACGAGGTCGTGTCGACGCCGTCGGTAAACAAAACTATCGCCTTGCGCCCCTCAACGCGGCGCATCGCCTTGCGCAGAGTGTAATCGACCGTGTCGTAAAGCGACGTGCCGTCGCCAAAGTTCGCCTTTCGGATGGCTTTGTAGATGCGCTGTCGATCGGTCGTCGGGTCCGTCAGGATGCGGTAGCTGCGGTCGAATTCGATGACCATCACCTTGTCCTGCGGATTCAGCTGATCGACGAATGCGATCGCCGCATTCTGAATTTCGTCGATCTTGAACGATGTCGACGGACTGATGTCGATCAGCAGCGCGACCGTGACCGGCATATCCGAGGTCGCAAAGAACTCGATCTGCTGTTCCTTTCCGTCTTCGAAGATCTTGAAATTCTCCTTGTCGAGATCGGCGATGTAAAGCCCGTTGCGATCGAAGACCGACACCGGAACGGTGACGAGGTTCGTATCCACCTTGATCGTGTCCTCGTCGGAATCCGAAACGATCTCCGGTTCGGACTTCTGTTCTTTGGCCTCTTTCTGCTCAACATTCCGCAGGCTCGGACGCAGCATCGTCCGCGCCGGCAACGGCTTCGAATCGGAATACTGATCCTCGGTAACGGGAATCGGCGTTGGCTTTGGCGTCGCCTGAACCCTTCGGCCGGATTGCGCGAACGCCGAAAATGAAAGGACGATTCCGATCACCGGCAGAAGCAGGAGTTTTCTCATTGATAAAGTCTCCGAAAAAGCGTTTTTCTTTTTGATGCGGTTCGCGCCAAAAGGTTGAATCTTTTTTAGGTCAAGGAATTGTAAACCGTCCAGACGGTGAATCCGAGCATTATCAGAACGACCATCCATCCCGAGATCTGAAGCCACGCGGGATGTTTGTATTCGCCGACGATCGCCGCTTTTCTCGAACCGAGCAGTACCAGCGCGAGCCCGACCGGAAGAATGAATCCATTGACCGTTCCGGCCCAGACGAGCAACTGTACGGGCTTTGGATTGAACAGAAAAACTGCGGTCGAAACGACGATGAAACCAATGATGACAAGGTTGTTCCGTTCGCCGATCGACCTGTGAAACGTTTTCAGGAACGAACTCGACGTAAACGCGGCGCCGATCACCGACGTGATCGCCGCCGACCACATCACGATGCCGAAGACGCGGTAGCCGAATTCGCCGGCGGCGTTTTGAAATACCGATGCCGGTGGATTTTGCGGGTCGATGGTCATCCCCGCGGCGATCACGCCGAACGCCGCAAGGAACAGCATAAAACGGATGATCGCGGTCAGAAGGATTCCCGTCGTCGCGCCGCGGTTCACCTCGCGGAGCCGTCCGACGCCGGTTACCCCGGCATCGATCAAACGATGGGCGCCGGCAAAGGTTATATAGCCGCCGACAGTTCCGCCGACAAGAGTGACGATCGCTTTCGGGTCGATCTTCTCGGGGATCACGGTCCGGAGCGCGGCTTCGCCGATCGGCGGCGCTGATGCGAAGACGACGTAGCAGATCAGCCCGATCATCGCGATACCGAGGATCTTGACGATGAAATCCATCGTCTTTCCGGCTTCTTTTACCGAAAAAATAACGATCGCGACGATGGCGCTGAAAACGGCGCCCCAGACGACGGGGATGCCGAAAAGAACGTTGAGTCCGAGGCCGCAGCCGGCGATGTTGCCGATGTTGAAAACCAGACCGCCAAAGGCGATCAGCGCGGCGAGAACGTAACCGCTGCCGGACAATGTTTCGTTCGCGACGTCTTGGCCGCGTTTTCCGCTGACCGTCAGCACGCGCCAAATATTGAGCTGCGCGAAGATGTCGAGAACCACCGAAACGAGGATCACGAACCCGAAACTTGCCAGCAATTGCGTTGTAAAAACTGTCGTCTGGGTCAGGAATCCGGGACCGACGGCGGAGGTTGCCATCAGAAATGCAGCGCCGAGAATTGTTGATGAACGTTCGGTCCTTTTCATTTGGACGGGCTTTGATTTACTGACTGCAGGAATTGTTTTATAGTCTCTAAAGTTTTCAGGATATTACCACAAAATCAGAAACAGTTTATCGGTTTCACGGGAGGAAGCTATGGCGGCTGAAGCGGTTCAGAACAGACTCGTGGCATTGGACGTCTTTCGCGGGATGACGATCGCCGGGATGGTGCTCGTCAACAATCCGGGAACTTGGTCGGCGATCTACTCGCCGTTGGAGCACGCACCGTGGCACGGAATCACGCCGACGGACTATATTTTTCCGTTCTTTTTGTTTATCGTCGGCGTCGCCATTCCGATCGCGCTCGGCAAACGGATCGCCGAGGGCGTGACGGGGAAGATCTATTGGAAGATACTGAGCCGCGCCGCGATAATTTTCGGGCTCGGACTTTTCTTGCCGGCCTTTCCGATCATCAAACTGAGCGCGAGCGACATTTCGAATTTTTCTAAACTGATCCTGATGACGGTGACGATGCTGGTCGCGTTCTTCTGGCTCATCGACCGCAACAAGGAAGCGGTCGCGGCGCTTCTTTTTCTCGTCATCGCGTATGTCGGCTTCTATCTTACCGGCTCTAATGTTCCGTTCATCGATCCCGGCACGCTCCGGATTCCGGGTGTTCTGCAGAGGATCGCGGTCTGCTACGCTGTCGTTTCGATCCTCTTTCTGCATTTCAATTGGAAGCAGCTGGCGGCCATCGGCGGCGGCGCCCTGATCGTTTACTGGATAATGATGACGTGGATTCCGGTTCCGGGCTGCGCCGTAACCTCGATCGACGACAAGGCGTGCAATCTCGCCGCCTGGCTCGACATTCGCATTCTTACGGAGAACCACGTCTGGCGGCAGGCGAAGGTTTTCGATCCCGAAGGGATCCTGTCGACGATCCCGGCATGTGTGACGACGATCTCGGGCGTGCTCACCGGAATGTGGCTCAAGTCGGATAAGAGCGAGACGGAAAAGGTCGGCGGGATTTTCTTTTTCGGCGTCGTGCTGTGCGCGCTCGGCTACTGCTGGAACTTCTTTTTCCCCTACAATAAGGCACTCTGGACAAGTTCGTATGTGGTTTACACGTCGGGACTGGCGCTGTGTTTCCTCGGTTTCTGCTACTGGCTGATCGACATCAAAGGCTATACAAGATGGGCAAAACCGTTTGTTATCTTCGGGATGAACGCGCTTGCGCTTTTCGTCTTCTCCGGGCTGCTGTCGCGGGTAATGGGGATTCTCAAAGTGACGGGACCGGACGGAGCGGCGACGGACGTTCAGGGATGGATCTTCAGTTCCATGTTCCTGCCATTCGCGTCGCCGATCAACGCTTCGCTCGCGTTCGCTGTCAGCTATATCCTGTTTTGGCTGTTTCTGATGTGGCTGCTTTACCGGAAGCAGATCTGGATCAAGGTTTAGGTTTGGAGTTCCGCCTTCAGGCGGCGCCGGGCACAGGGCCCG
>JBGSWK010000022.1:0-41241 GCA_041752475.1 Pyrinomonadaceae bacterium
GCTGTAAGTGACCAACAATCATCGATTTATGTTCGTCTCCTTCGGAGACCGAAGACGAATTCCGATCCACACGTAGCGATTCTCGCTACGCTATGTTGTCCGTCACCTTCGGCGACATTAGGGACTTTTGAGACGTCCTCCTCGGCCTTTCCGTTCGCCGTTCCCGCGATCCTGCGGCTGTGCCGCAGATCGGCGATTGGCAGCGCAGCCGCTTGAACATTCCCGTCTCCCGGAAAGGCGTAGCATGTGGGAGATCTGAATCGTTATCTCGGCCGGATTGAGATCGCTGAACTCTAACCCGGATTACGAATCAGAGAAGTTCTTTCCCGCGAAAGACACGAAACACACGAAAACGTGCCGGAAAAATATATCTTTTCGCGTTTTTCGCCTGAGTCGCGGGCAAACTCCACTTATCCCGGATTACACAAAGGAAAGTTTTGCCCGCGAATCTTCGCGAATCCGCGCGAATAAGATTCTATCCGAACCCGCACGAACAAACCGCTTTTCAACACTTTGGCCCGTCCGGCGGCCCGATTTCAAAACCCCGTTTCTTTCGCAGCGCTTTGAAGCAGATTTCCATGTGCGCGGATTCGTGAAGATTCGTGGGCAAAATTTTCCTATTTCGCAATTCGCGCTTATCGCGCAAAAGGGTGAGCGGACGCCCGGTCGGGAGGTTCGTCGCGGCCCGGGCCATTCTCCGTGCCGGATGTCGTTTGGCTGACGAATGCGGAATCGAGTATCCTGTTTCAACCAAAGGAGAAAAAATATGGAACGCAAGACGGCGGACGAGTATCCGCAGGAGTTATTGGATCTTTTTCACGAGTACCAGCACGGCGATATGGACCGGCGGTCGTTTCTGAGCAATTTGACCAGGTTCGCCGTCGGCGGACTCACCGCCGCGGCGATACTTGAGAGCCTGACGCCGAATTTCGCGTGGGCGCAGACGGTTCCGAAAGATGATAAGGACATCAAGGTCGGCTACGAGACCGTCGATTCGCCCAACGGCAACGGTTCGATCAAGGGCTATCTTGCGAAACCGGCGAAAGGGAAGAAGTTCCGCGCGGTGCTCGTCGTCCACGAGAACCGCGGGCTGAATCCGTATATCGAGGATGTCGCGCGGCGGCTCGCCAAGGCCGGTTATATGGCGTTCGCTCCGGACGGTCTGACGTCGGTCGGCGGCTATCCGGGCGACGAACAGAAAGGCGTCGCGGCCTTCCGCACGGTCGACGGCAAGAAAATGACCGAGGATTTTGTCGCGGCGGCGCTTTGGCTCAAGATGCGGCCGGACAGCAAAAAGAAACTCGGCGTCGTCGGATTCTGCTTCGGCGGCGGAATGGTCAATCAGTTGGCGGTCCGCCTCGGCAAAGACCTCAATGCCGGCGTCGCCTTCTACGGCCGCCAGGCGGGCGTTGCGGACGTCCCGAAGATCGAGGCCCCGCTGATGTTCAACTACGCCGGCAACGACCAGGGCGTGAACGCCGGGATCGAGGCCTACGAAAAGGCGCTCAAAGAGAACAAAAAGACGTTCGAAAGCTACACGTACGAGGGCAAGCAGCACGGCTTTCACAACGACACGACGCCGCGCTACGACGCCGAAGCCGCGAAACTGGCCTGGGAAAGGACCTTGGGGTGGTTCAAGAAGTATTTGAAGTGAGGGTATTGGGATTGTCGCCCCGGAAACTCGTCGCGGATCTAAACTACCGAGCGAAGCAGACCGGGGCGGATGATTTTTCGGGCGAAAGTGGGCGGGCCCATGAATCTTATGCGCTACGATTTCGAATGGGATCCAGTTAAGGCAACGAGCAACGTCCGCAAGCACAAGGTTGGTTTCGAGCGGGCGGGGACGATTTTTCGCGACCGCAATCTGCTTTCGATCCCGGATGAAGAGCATAGCGAAACTGAAGAGCGTTGGATTACAATGGGTTTGGATGACACGGGGGTTCTACTGGCACACAAATTCGAAAGCGTGGGCAAAAAGCGATTTCGCGAATCAGGATCATCTCGGCCAGAACGGCAACGAAGAAAGAAGCAGAACAATATGAAAAAGGAATATGATTTTTCGAAAGGAAAAAGGGGTAAATTCCACAACCCGAACGGCGAGTTCAGTTTACCGATTTACCTTGAACCTGAGGTAGCAGAATTCGTTCAAAAACTGTCGGTCAAGAAGCATATCGACCGAAGCCAGTTAGTCAATCAGCTTCTAGAAAAAGACATGGAACTCATTGAGCTTTAATGGATTTGATCTCTGTTTCAGGTGGGCGTTTGGGATAGGATGAACAGTTCTTTAGCCGGATGATGGTAAAGCCGGTAGTCAACGAAATCGAAAAGCTGTTTCGCGTTTGCTCGCATCAATCGCGGAAGGATCGTGTCGCGAATCACGCGGATTTATTTACACGACTCGGTCGAATCCTTTAAGACAACCGAATCGATGATCTTTTGTCCGGCTGTTTGGGCGTCGGCGTTGTCTTTCGGATAGAGCGTCAGGACCGCCCAGACGCGCGCCGGGGCCGACTTTTTGTAGATGCAGCAGCCGCGGAGGTCAAAGGCCTTTCCGTTTCGGGTGAACGAGCCGTTGTATTTGGCATTTGATTCGGATTTGATGTCGATGGTGTAGGTCAGGGTCGGGATCTGTCGTTTGAGGGCGGCCAAACTTGTTTCGGCGAGATCTTTGATCTGCCAAGAACGTTTGCCGGTCGGCACCAATTCCGTATAAGACGAGGCAAAGTCCTTGTCGTCGAACGAGTAAATATGCATCGCCGAAAAGATCTCCTTGTAGCTCGGCGGCATCTGCGGGGATTTGTCGCTGGCGTTGCCAGGTAAACTGACAGTCAGGTCGGTGTCTTTCAGATTTTGGGTGGTCCATTCCTTTCCGGCCAGCGTGAATGTTGACGAAGTTTCGGGACCATTTTTGGGCTCATCGGTTTGCGTTTGAGTCAATTGCCTGCACCCCAGCATCACGGCAAGACCGAGAATAACAACAGTTAGCGACCCGAACTTGTTTGTCATATTTTCCCTCCCGGAATAAAAATTAACGGTGTCCGGATAGTACGCGAGATTCGCAGATGTTCCAAGCGGACCATCACATGCGTTTCTGTTCCGAATCACGCGCTTTCCGACCAAGCGAAAGTTCGCCTGCTACTTCGGGATCACGCAGCGGATCAAGCAGACGGGCGGACACCCGGCGCATCTCGAAACAGGGCAACGCCCATTTGGACTTTAGATTTCGGATTTCGGATTGCCGGGGTTCGACGATCCGTCCATCCGAATCGCGTAGCGATACCGTGAGTCGCCGGCCAAATCCGAATCGCGTAGCGATGCCTTGAATTTAGCCGTGGGTTTCAACCCACGGACCTCGCATTGTCGGGATCTCGTCGCGTCAGCGACGGCTGATTCAATCGTCGCGACGCGACGCGGGCCCTTTTTCGAAGCTTACCGTGGGTTCAAACCCACGGCTAAACTCACCATGCCGCTGACGCGGCCGGCGGCGATGTTTCACCCAGTGTCCGCCGAACGGCGCGCCGAAGAAACACGAACTGTATAAATCGTCTTTTTTCAGTCACTTGAAAATGTGTTTCTTGAGAGGTCAGTACCGACTGCGGTAGTAGTTGGTTGGACGTCGTCATTCGGCCAGCTCATTGACTTCAGGGCCATCTTCAGCCATCCGCTACCGCGGACGGTACTGACCTGTTTGCCTCAACTTCCATTAACTTCCCCAACTGTCCTGAGTCTGTTATATTATTGGATTCGCAACGCGTAGTTTTTATGGATTATATTCGTCGTTTGTTGGTTAGATTCGGGCTTGCAGAAGTCAAGGCTGAGCGTTCACCGATCAGTGTTTTTCTTCTCGATGACGACCGCCGCCGTCATCGTTGGTTTCAGAAGCGATTCGCCGGCGACGATCTCGACATCGCGGAAACCGTAGAAGAGGCGCGCGAATTCTTGACCCAGTCCGCGTACGATGCGATCTTTCTCGACCACGACCTGCTTCCGGAGCATTACGAAACGAACGAACACGACGATTACGCCCGCACCGGCTATGCGATCGCCCTGTTCCTTTGTGAGAATCCCAAGATACAGCGTGCGGCGACGATCGTCGTCCACACGCGCAACGCCGACGCGGCGATCCGTATGGTGGAAAAGATACGCGAATCCGGGCGAACCTGCGAATACTGCGCCTTCCCGATGCTCGACCTGAAGATCAAGCACTACTGGAAACGTTAAAGAGCCGAATTCACGGATCCATCAAACGGCATCGCTCAGAATCGACTTGACCCTTCCTACCTGTCCGTCCGTCAAGCGGACCTTAATGCCGTGCGGATGAAAACCTGACTTCGTCAAAACGTCCTTCACCGTTCCTTCCGTCAATCGACCGGTTCGCTGGTCTTCTTTCAAAACGATCGCTACGCGCAGGCCGGGTTTAATGCTGATTCTGTTTTTTCCTTCCATTGCCGGAACAATTCCTGAGATCGGGTGTCTAAGTGGTCGATGGCGCGATTTTTTCACGCCGAACCAATTGTAGGAGTCTCCGCGAATTTTGACCAACGGCACCGGCAAAAAAAGGAGGAATTGAAAATGCTTAACCAACTTATCGAATCGCGCGACAACCATCGCGAAAACGCCCGCAAGAACACGTTTCTGCTCGGCACGCTGACCGTCCTGACCGTGGTCTTGCTTGGCAGTTGGACCTATAGTCTGTTCGCCAAAAGCTACGGGGTCGGCGGCGATTTTGAAATATCGAGCCTCGTTTCGCCGGTAATGGTCGAAGACGAGGCGCCGGTCCCGAAACCGATTCGCCCGGAGCGCAACGTGTCAAAGTCGTCGAGCAAGGTCGTTCTCGAGCATCTCTATGAAGATCTCGACCGCTCCGGCGTGCCGGACAAGTCGCTCGGGAAGAAGAACGTCGTCACCGCCCGCCAGTACGGGCTCGACAACGTCGTTCGCGGACTCAAAAACCAGATTCCCGAAGGCGCGGGCCGTTCGGGCGGAAACACTGAGACGGGCTGCGGACTGTGCAACGAACGGCCCGACAAGAACACCGTCAATGAAGACAAGTTCGAAGGCGTCGTGAAACCGAAAGCGACTCCGGAACCGGCTCAGAAGCCGGTCCGCACGATCTCGCTCGGCCCCGTCAACGGCCGTGCAAAATACCTTCCGAAGCCGGTTTATTCGGCGGCCGCGCAGGCGATCCGTGCGGCGGGACAGGTGCAGATCCAGGTAACGATCGACGAAGCAGGAAACGTTGTTTCGGCGGCATTCGTCTCGGGTCATCCGCTGCTTCGTCAGGCCTCGCTCGATGCGGCGCGGATCAGCAAGTTCACCCCGACAACGCTTGGCGGACAGCCCGTTAAGGTGACGGGTATGATCATTTACAACTTTTTACCGCGGTAAACCGGAAGATTTTGCCCGCGAATCAAGCGAATTTACGCGAAAAAAGATGGGTGCAGTTCCTTCGATTTACCCGCGGGAGCGGATCTTCTTCCCCAAATTCGCGTTCATCCGCGGCGATTCGCGGGCAAACCATTTTCGTGTATTTCGCGTCTTTCGCGGGCGAATACCTTTTGGACGCAGACACCGACGAACTCCGCTACCTCTTTCGGTAAACGACCCCGTTGAGCTTCATCTCGCCGACTTCGTTCGGTTTCTCGTCGATATCGAATTTCTGGCTGATGCCGAACAGCGAGATCGTGAACGACTTGCCGGACTCGTCAAACTCCGCGCCGCCGCCCGTAACTTCTTTGCCGCCGATCTTGAAACCGGCGCCACCGTCGCTGTTCATATAAATCGTCGAACCGTCCGATCCGACCCAGTTCCCCTGAAACTCCGACGGCGCGGGTTTGCCGCCGCCGCAGGCCAGTACGAGGAACGCGAGAACGACCAGCACGATGGTCAGATTCTTGTAATTTTTCATTGGTTTTTGCTCCTTCTCTCCGAAATGAACTTCTCTCTGTCAATACCACGTTATGGTTTTCACCGAACGAATGCCGCCGGAACCGGGCGATCATCCGACAGTCCGAATTGTTGGATAAGGACGCCGTTGGATGATCGGTTCGCGTACCAGGTTCCGCTTGACGGCCTGAAGACCGCGGCGTCCGCCTTTCCGTCACCGTCGTAGTCGCCCGGAGCCGGTACGTCGCCGACGACGCCGAACGAAAACGAATAATAGCTCGAATCCTCGCTTCTCAGAACGAACCACTCGCCGGTCGACGGCCTGAAGACTGCCGCGTCCGTCTTTCCGTCGCCGGTAAAATCGGCCGGGACCGGTGTGTCGGTCGAAATTCCGAACTGAAAGGCGACGACCCCTCCGGAGCTTCGATCGATCCACCATTCGCCGACGGCAGGTCTGTAGATCGCGATGTCGCTTCGGCCGTCGCCGTCGAAATCCGCTGCAAACGGCACATCGCCGGCCGCGCCGAACTGCTTCACGACCGTCCCGCCGGACGACAGACTGATGAACCAGGTCGAGCTCGCCGGCCGGAAGACGGCGGCATCGGCCTTGCCGTCGGCATCAAAATCGCCCGGTACGGGGATATCTCCGGGCGAGCCGAACGGGAACGAGTAGTAGCTTGAATCCTCCGAGCGCAAAACGAACCATTCGCCGCTCGACGGTCGCCAGACGGCGATGTCCGCACGTCCGTCGCCGGTGAAATCGGCCGGCACGATTCTGTCAGACGAATTCCCGAACTGCGCCGCGTAGTTGCCGCCGCTCGACGAGCGCGACAGCCACCATTCGCCGTTTGACGGTCTGAAGATAGATATGTCCGTCCGCCCGTCGCCGTCGAAGTCCGCGTTTGCGCGGCGGGGGACCGTCGATGACGGTGCAAAAACCGTAAACCGAAAAACGCGAGTCGCCGAAAAACCGTTTGCCGCCGCAGGATCCGAAACGTACCAGCGTCCGTAGAAGGTCCGACCGATCAATGATTCGTCGTTCGGGATCGGCAGGCTCGCGGACGCGAATCCGTTGGCCGAGGTTCCGATCTCGACCCGGGCGAACGAGCCGGACGCCGGAATGGATGTCCCGACGCCGGGGTCGTTTGAATCGATCACCAAAACACTTTGCGTATTGCCGAATGCGTTCGAAACGCCGACCGTGAAACTCGGGTTGCCGGCCAGCGCCGGTTCGTTTGCCGTCAATTGGGGCGTGATCCCGCTGGTGCCGGCGCGGCCGGTTCCGTCGAACGACGGGACGCGGTTCGATTCGGTGTAGAGCCGCGGACGGTCGAACGGCGGAAGTTCGTCGCGGACGCGAACATCCGTCAGCGGACGCTTGAGGAATGCGACGAGGTCGGCCTTCTGCTGCGCCGTCAGATTGAGCGGCCGAACCAGTCCGCGGTTGATGTTCGACGCGTCAAAGTCGCCGCCGCGATTGTAAAATTCCACGACCTCTTCGAGCGTCGCGAAACGTCCGTTGTGCATCAGCGAGCCGCGCAGTTCGACATTCCTGAGCGTCGGCGTCTTGAACCGGCCGCGATCGTTCGTGTTTCCGGTGACGACGAACCGTCCGGTGTCCTCGTTTTGCGGCCGAACGCCGATGTTGTGGAAGTTTTGGTCCGCCAAAACCGGGCCGCTGTGACAAAAAACGCAGTTGACGTTGACGAAGACGGCCTGCCCGCGGTCCTCCGCCGGTGTCAGGGTGCCGTTCTGAGATGCCCAGCGGTCAAGCGGCGTACGATCGGAAAATAGCGTCCGTTCGTGAGTCGCGATCGCCATCGCGATCCGCGCAGGCGTCACCTCGGGCGTGCCGAACGCGTCTTCGAAAAGCTGGGGATAGGTCCGGCCGTCGATCCAGTTGAGCAGCGATTGCGGGATGCCGGACGCGAGCGCGAGCGGTTTCGAATTCGCTATCCGTTGGGCGACATCCGACCAGTTGCGGTTTGCGTGAGCCATCTCGGCCGAGCTGACCGGTGGTCCCAGGATCTGATTCTCGAGCCCGCCCCAGTCGTCGATTAGGATCGTGTTCGTTAGCGGATCGCGAAACGTGTTCGTCGCGCGTCCGTCCCAGAACGTTCCGTTCGTCGTGATACCGACGTTCAGGTACGACGGCGCCTTGCGGTTCGTCACCTGTTCGGCGAACCCGAACACGGGCGATGGCGAATAGGTTCCGTCGGCGCTGTTGCCGACCACGCCGGGCGATCCGAAAACATCGTCGGCCGTATTGAAGACACTGTCGAATCCGGGGTTTCGGGCACGATCGCTGTTTACGACCGAACGCGGATCGGAACCGCCCGAAGCCGGTCGGTGGCAAGTGCCGCAGGATACGGTCCGCGTCGATGAAAGCTGTTCGTCCCAGAAAAGGGTTTTGCCGAGCGCGGCCTTCGCGGCGGTAACGGGATTCGCGAGCGGCGTCGGCGGCGCGGAAAGCGGTGAAAAAAACTGCGAGCTGAACGAGCCGCTGGCGCGTACTCCGTGATCGCCGGCGCTCAGTTCACTGTTCGCTGTGCCGTTTTCGGCGCGAACCCAGTAGAAGTAGTTCTGCCCGACGACAGCCGAAAAGTCGAAAAAGTAGTTGGCCGCGGTGTTTCCGACATCCGTCGCTCCGGCCGGATCGTTCGACGTCGAACGGAAGATTCGATACCTGGTCGCGTTGCGAACCGCGCCCCAGCTGATATTGACTTTATCGATGTGATCGCCGTCGGTCGCGGCGACTCCGCGTGGAGAGGGAAGATAGACGGCCGGCGAGGCCTCGCCGTGGCGCTGGCCGAAATAGCCGAGCGCCGCGATTATGAAAAGAGTCGATACAAGCAGTTTGAGTCGCGTCATTCGCACCAATTCTACAATCTAAAACGCGCGGCGGAAAGCCGCAAGCCGCCCAGTCGATCAGAGCTCTTCGGGGATTTCCCAGCGGCCTGAGGCGGCCGATCGAAAAACAGCGTCGATCACCGCCAAATTCTTGAACGAATCTTCCAGCGGAACGGCTTGGGCCGAGTTTTCGAGGATCGCCTTTGAAAAGAGTTCGCCCTGGATCGTGAACTGGTTCGCCGTCCCGAATTCGATAGTTTCGATGTTTTTCCCGTAAAGATCCGAACCGTCGTCGATGAAAAGCCGTGTCGGCGAGTCGGTCGGAATGTTGACGGGGATCTCGACCTCGATGCGTCCGCCGGTCCCGACGATCTGCATTCTCTGATACGGCGTCACCTGGGTCGAACAGGTGAACGTCGCTTGTCCTTCCGAGAAATCGAGCATCGCCGACGTCAGGCGGTCGACACCGGTTTCGGGGTCGCGGTCGATCAGGCCCGAAACGCGGGCCGGCTCGTCATCGAAAACGAACCTCGAAAGGTTGATCGCATAGCAACCGATGTCCATCAAGCCACCGCCGCCGTTCTCGATCTTGTTGCGGATGTTGGACTTATCGAAATTCGCATAACTGAAGAACATCGACACGGCGCGCACGGTTCCGATCCGGCCGCCGCTGATCAGTTCGCGGACCGCGAGCCACGTCGGGTGCGTGCGGACCATAAACGCCTCCTGAATCTTGACGCCTGTCAGGTTCCGGACCTCGATCATCCGTCGGACCTCGGCCGCGTTCATCCCGGCCGGTTTTTCGCACAGGACGTGTTTGCCCGCGTTTGCGGACTTTACCGTCCATTCGAGATGCAGATCGTTCGGCAGCGGAATGTAGATCGCGTCGATGTCCGGATCGGCGAGTAGTTCCTCGTACGAGCCGTAGTATTTTGGAATATGCAGATCGCCTGCCGCCCTTTCGGCCCTCGCCGTGTCGCGCGAGGCAATCGCCGCGATTGCGCAGTTGCCGGCCGCCTGCATCGCCGGAATTACCTTCTTGACGGCGATATTCGCCGCGCCTAGAACTCCCCAATTCACCTTTTTGCCCATATTTCTTAAAACGGACCGGCCATCGAAGCCGCGATCTGCAGGCCACCACCGACAGAGAGGTTCTGATAATTTCCCGGTGCAGAACTCGCGAACTTGGCGGTCTTCCCTGGAATGGTGACCGATTCGAACTGATTTGGCGCATTTGCAACCGCAAAGAACGTATTGTTTGGAGCCAATGGATAGCGATTTACACCTTATTCAGTTGTCCGAAAATTGGGGTCCATTATACCAGCGTTCGAAACGCAACGACCATTGACGATGTGACCATCGTAAATAAGATTGCCATCTGAATCCGGTCTCCCACTATATGAACACGCCTCTTGCGCCTGTTGCTGCAACCCACTCGGATCGACATAATTCGTCGGCTGGCTTTCGACATACGAATACCGGTTCCAGCTTTGCGGATTGCCGACCGAGGCCGATCCGTTGTACGGGTCGGGATGTCCAGCGTCCGGCGCGGTTTTCGTTTTTGCGGAACCAGGTGTGGTTGAGATCGGTCGCCGGGTCGTTCTCGGTCAGGCCGTATCCCTGCCGTATTGCCGGCGCGCCGAAGCCTTGGGTTTCGGTTCTGAGACCGATTCCCGAGGCAATCGGTTTGCCGAACACCTGATGGTCGGTCCGGAACGTAACTGCCGACTTCGTTTCTTGTCGCCAACGGCGACGAACAACATAGCCCGGGGAGGAGCGGCCGGCAGGTCGCGGATCTCCGGGTGGACCGCAACAAAGGTTTCGCTCGCCGAAGGTGAGCAACAGTTTAAGTGACCGAAACGGTTGTCGGTGAGCGGTGGTCAGTGGTCGGTGGTCAGTGGTCGGTGGTCAGTGGTCAGTGGTCGGTGGTCAGTGGTCGGTGGTCAGTGGTCAGTGGTCAGTGGTCGGTGGTCGGTGCTCAGCGTTCTCCGTCTCCCGTCGCCAACGGCGACTAACAACATAGCCCGGGGAGGAGCGGCCGGCAGGGCGCGGATCCCCGGGTGGACCGCAACAAAGGTTTCGCTCGCCGAAGGTGAGCCACAGTTTGAATGACCGAAACGGTGGTCAGTGGTCGGTGGTCAGTGGTCAGTGGTCAGTGGTCGGTGGTCGGTGGTCAGTGGTCGGTGGTCAGTGGTCGGTGGTCGGTGGTCGGTGGTCAGTGGTCGGTGGTCAGTGGTCGGTGGTCGGTGGTCAGCGCTCTCCGTCTCTTGTCGCCAACGGCGACCAACAACATAGCCCGGGGAGGAGCGGCCGGCAGGGCGCGGATCCCCGGGTTGGGCGCAACAAAGGTTTCGCTCGCCGAAGGTGAGCAACAGTTTGAATGACCGAAACGGTGGTCAGTGGTCGGTGCTCAGCGCTCTCCGTTTCTTGTCGCCAACGGCGACCAACAACATAGCCCGGGGAGGAGCGGCCGGCAGGGCGCGGATCCCCGGGTGGACCGCAACAAAGGTTTCGCTCGCCGAAGGTGAGCAACAGTTTAAGTGACCGAAACGGTTGTCGCTCACCTTCGGCGAGCCGGGTTTCGTCGGTCAGCGTTCCCGGAGATCCGCGCCTTCCGGGGCGCTCCTCTCCGGGCTATGTTGTTGGTCGCCGTTGGCGACTTTCAAGGCGTGGATCGACCACTGCCAGTCCCAGATCAGAAGTTGCCGTCGCTCCCGTCCCGCCGTATTCGGCGACGATCTTACTCACCGCGTCATAGATCACGAATTGCCAAACATCATTCACCTTCTCGGCGACCCTGTTCCCGAGCGCGTCGTAAACCGACACGGCATCGGGCCTGTTTGCCTCCGAAACCCGGACAGTTCGCCCGTTCGCGTCGTATCCGTAGCCGAGATCGCGGAACTTGCCGTCCGTCACGACCTACTGTGACCGGACGTCGCGACGAGATCCGAATCGCGTAGCGATGCCCCGAACTTAGCCGTGGGTTTCAACCCACGGACATCGGGATCTCGTCGCGTCAGCGACGGCTGATTCAGTCGTCGCTGACGCGACGCACGATCCTTTTCCGACGCCTTCCGTGGGTTGAAACCCACGGCTAAACTCACCGAGCCGCTGACGCGGCAACCTTACCGACAATCGCTCAATTCGTCGGGCGGCCGGCACGTCTGGTCATCATGACTTGAATTATCATATCGGCAACGTACCCTTTGCCCGGCGATCCCTTTCCGTGAGCGCCTCCATCTCTGACTGCCGACCGATGCCGAGCCGTTGTAGGGATCCGGCGATGTCCAGCGCCCGGCGCGGTTTTCGTTTTTGCGGAACCAGGTGTGGTTGAGCCCGGTCGAGTCCTTTTCGGTCAGGCCATAGCCTTGCCGGTTCGCTTGCGGCGCGCCGAATCCCTGGGCCGTCGTCCGCAGGCCGATGCCGGATTCGATCGGTTCGCCGAACGCCTGATGATCGGTTCTCGATTTGACATAACCGCCAGCGTTCACGCCGGCGCGGACCGAGCCTTGCCAGTCCTGCAGATAAAACTTGATACCGCCCTCGTCCTGCGGAACGGTCCCGCCGTATTCGGCGACGAGCTTTCCGAATGCGTCATAGATCACGAATTGCCAAACATCATTCACCTTCTCGGCGACCCTGTTCCCGAGCGCGTCGTAAACCGAAACCGCGTCGGGCTTGTTTGCCTCCGACACCCGGACAGTGCGTCCGTTCGCGTCGTATCCGAACCCGAGATTGCGGAACTTGCCGTCCGCGACGACTTGCCCGGCATCATTATAAGTCGTTCCGGAGGCGGATGTGAAGCGATTTGTCGCGGGGTCGATATCCTCGGGTTCGATCGGCGTGAACGCGATCCACGTTTCCTGTCCGCTCGTCGGGTTCGACGTCGCCTTCCGGAAAAGATTTCCGAACCGATCGTACTCGAAAATCTGCTTGTAGCTGACCGTGCTCGTCGAACCGCCCTTCAGTTCCTTGGCTTCCTTCAAACGGCCGGCCGAATCGTATGTGAACTTCTGCGTCCATTGCTGCGCGGTTCCGATCCAGCTCGAAACACTCTCGAGCTTGCCGTTGTTCTGCAAACCCTGCGTAGTGACCTCTCCGAAAGTGTATGCGTATTTCTGAAGCACCTCGGAACCCCGCTTGAGTTCCTGCGACGTCATCTGCAGACGGGGATTGTAGCCGAAGTTCTGAACCGTCGTGTTTCCGTATGTCAGTTGCGACGGAAGCGTGTTTGAGCCGAACCCGACCGAAGCGAGGAAAGTCCGCTGCGCATCCGCCACAGTCGAAAGCCGTCCCTTCGAATCATAGCCGGTCGTGACGACGCGGCCCGACGGATATTTCTGGGAGGTGAGCTGGCCGGCGAGATTGTAGCCGTATTCGAGCTGATAACTCTGATCGCCGATGGTCTGGACGTGCTTGGCTCACGAAACAATAAAGGGCATCCCCGCGGATGCCCTAAGTTATTGATTCTAATGGTGGCCAGGGACGGAGTCGAACCGCCGACACGCGGATTTTCAGTCCGCTGCTCTACCAACTGAGCTACCTGGCCTTTTGGTCAACGCCGCGTGAATATCGTCGGCGCGAATTTGTAAGTGTAAATAAAGGCGTTTTTGATGTCAAATCGCGCCGGGAAAAAGCCCGAAAGTTGATTATTTGCGCGAAAAAGCCTGAAAAAAGCGTTGACATGGGCGTCGATGGGTCTATAATGCAGATTAGCAGCCGTTCTGCCCATGTCGGTTGCTAAACCTTCCGAATTCCGTTTGATACCTGCCCGTGCCGGTTTGAACGCCGTCGCCGCCCTCCGGAGGCGCAACATTCAAGCCGGCACAGTTATTTTTAAATAGGAGAGAACTTTTATGATAAGGAACATTTTTTACATTGCAATTCTTCTGACGGTCGGTTTCATCGCGGCGTGCACCTCGGCGACCGCGCCCGGAAATTCGAACCAAACCAGTCCGAACTCGAACACGATGTCGAACATTCCGCCCGAATTCTCGGGGACGCCGATCGCTCCCGACGGCAAGGAAACGCCGGGAATTCCGCCGGCGAATCAGGCCAATATGAGCAATATGCCGCGCGGCGCGACGCCGACGCCGGGCATCCCGGATGCGAACACGATCGGCAAAACTCCCGTTCCGAAGGGCGCGACGCCGACTCCGGGAATTCCTGACGAGAAAACTCTCAAAGAACAAATGAACCGCGTGATCAAGGATCCGAATGCGGTCAACAAAGCGCCGAGCCAGTTGCGCGACGCGGCAAATCAGGGCTTGAAGACCGTAAAGAAAAAAGTAAATTAGTGTTTGGAGTTCCGCCCTGAGGCGGCCTACGGGCCGCCTGAAGGCGGAACTCCGAACTTTAGGCCGCCGCCGCTTTGATCAATCCGAGCTTAAGTTTGACGTCGTGCTCGATGCGCTCGTACATTTCCCTGTTTTCCTTGAGCATCGTCTTCACGTTCTCGCGGCCCTGGCCGAGACGCTCGCCCGAATAAGAAAACCACGCGCCGCTCTTTTCGACGACTGAGTTATTCACCGCCAGATCGAGCAGATCGCCCTCGCGCGAGATGCCTTCCCCGTACATAATGTCGAACTCGCATTCGTGGAACGGCGGAGCGACCTTGTTTTTGACGACCTTGACCTTCGTTCGATTGCCGACGATCTTATCGCCGTCCTTGATCGCGCCGATGCGGCGGATGTCGATGCGGACCGAAGCATAGAACTTCAAAGCCTTGCCGCCGGTCGTCGTTTCGGGCGAGCCGAAAAACACGCCGATCTTCTCGCGCAGCTGGTTGATAAAGATGAAACATGTGTTCGTGGTCGAGATCGTGCTCGTCAGTTTCCTCAGCGCCTGCGACATCAGCCGCGCCTGAAGACCCATATGCGAATCGCCCATTTCGCCGTCGATCTCCGCGCGCGGGACGAGTGCCGCGACCGAGTCGACGACGATGACGTCGATCGAAGCCGAGCGGACGAGCGTTTCGGCGATGTCGAGCGCCTGTTCACCCGAATCGGGCTGCGAGATCAGCAGATCATTGATGTTGACGCCTAGTCTTTCAGCGTATTCCGGGTCGAGTGCGTGTTCGGCGTCTATAAACGCCGCCACGCCGCCGAGTTTCTGGGCCTGGGCGACGACCTGCAGCGCAAGCGTCGTTTTACCCGAACTTTCCGGCCCGTAAACTTCGATGATGCGGCCGCGCGGAAAACCGCCGACGCCGATCGCCGCGTCAAGACTGAGACAGTTGGTGGAGATTGCTCCGACGTCCTCGTGCGGCCTTTCGCCGAGACGCATGATCGAGCCTTTACCGAATTTCTTTTCAATATTCGCAAGCGCGGAATCGATCGCCTTGCCTTTGGAATCAATGCTCATAGCTGCTTGTGCCATCTGTTTTGCTTTCTCCTTTGATGATTCTCTTCGAACTGTTTCCGAATATAGCAGGTGTGTTTCACAAATGCAACAACATTGCACGAAAGTGTTTCATCTTTGAAGTAGTACGGAACGACGCGAGGAGATTCGTATAGGTCCGGTGCCTTCAATAAGGAGTTGAGACGATGTTAGCGGGGCATCGGAGGTAGTGTCCTTAACTGAGATTAATCTTTCTTAAACCGCGAATCGACGGTCACGCGACACGCCTCGTCCGACAAGACCGCCCGCCCGCGCGACGCCGCTGAAAGCCGCCGTTTGCCTGCCGGTAGCGTCAGAAATCCGTCAGATCGAAGCCCGTTTTCTGCCGGAACTGTTCGGTCAGCGACGGCATTTCAAAAGAGCTCTCGTCACGCGTCGCCCGTTCGACCCGCCACATCGGGAAAAAGTATTCCTGCATCGGCAAGTACGGCTCGTCATTTTTGATCGCCGTCGTCCATTCCTCAAAATAACCGAGATCGATCCCGCGCATAAATATCCCGGCCGCCCCGATCTCATGCAGCACCCCGACGACCTTCTCCCGCGGATTTTGGAGAATCACGATCACGCTCTCACCGGCTTCGATTTTCATATTTCTTCAAGTCTTAGGATTTGGCGGCGATTGTCAAGAAGAGGCGTAGAACGTAGGTCAGACGATCGGGGGATTTCGATTTTGGATTTTGGATTTTAGATTTTGGATTGAGTTGAACTTGAAATCGTGGGGCCAACATTGGAATTCTTATTAGCAAACGTCTTGCGGCTTGCCGCCCGGATGTGCGGAAAAGCTGTGCTTTTCCGTGGCGGCCAGATAAATATCAGCGGCTGTGCCGCCAATGGCCAAAAGGCGGCGGAGCCGCTGGGATTCATAGAAGAGCGCAGCGGAAAAGCCGAGCTTTTCCGCACATCCGGGCGCCGGAGGCGCGACGGATCACGATTCGGTTGAGAAGACTTATGGTTCAAGGCCCAAGATTTCAAGGTTCCGGAACCTGGAATCTTGGGATCCAAAATCCAATATCCCAAAATCCAAAATCCAAAATCCCGAAATCCCAAATCCCAAATCCCAATTCCCAAATCACTTCACCTTTGTCACGCGGCCTTCGATCTTTGGCGCAAATGTCTCGAATTTCTTTAGGTAGCGGATCATCGACTGGAGCATCTCGACGCCGGTGTTCTTGCGGAACGAGGCGTTTTTGAAGACGAGGAACCCGTCGCCGCCGTCGGCCAGGAAGTTCGATGTCAAAAGTCTGTATTTCTTGTCATCCGCGAGCGGCTCGCCCTTGATCAGGCATTTCACCACGCGCTGCCCGACCGGTTTTGATTCGTCGTACGACATTTCGACCCCGCGCGAGGCCTGCAGGATGCCGTTCGTCAGTCCCGCGCCGTGCTCGAAGATCTTCCTCAAATCGCTGCCTTTCATTTCGATCTGGTAAACGGTGTTCGGAAACGGAAACGCCGAGATCAGTTCGCCGACGGTGACCGGACCGGCGTCGATATCCTGCCGCAGGCCGCCGCTGTTGGTGATCGCGAAATCGAAATCGGGAAAGGCGTCGAGCATCGCGTCCGCGACCATATCGCCGAGCACTGATTCTTCGCCGTAAGACCTTGTCAGCTCGACCGTCGAAGTCGTCACGACCTCTTCGGTGATGACTTTGAGTTTGTCCTTCCACTTTTTGATGACCGCCGACATTTCGGGATCATCGGGAATCTCATCGTCGAAAACCGGCCCGAAATGGTTCTTGTATTTTACGATCCGGTCCTTTTTGACGTCGTACGTGATGTCGAGTTTGCCGAGCTCGATCGTGTAAGCGTCGGTCGAAACGATGATCGTGCCGTTCGACACGAGCGGCTCTGGCGTACCCGTATGCGCGTGTCCGGTTACGATCAGGTCAAGCCCCGGGACGCGCCGCGCAAGTTCGACGTCCTTCTGCAGGTTGCGCGCGACATCCGCCGCGCCGCTCGTCGACTGCCGGCCCGGAATTCCTTCGTGGATCAGCAGCACGAGCAGATCGGTCTTCGGCTTCAGTTCGTCGATGTACTTTTTGAGATATATCTCTTCGTCACGGGCCTCGACCCCCTGGATCATCTCGTCCGAGGTCGTGTCATAGAACGCGAACCGGCCGTGGAGTCCGATCACGCCGATCCGCAGACCGTTCTTTTCAAGGATGATATACGGATTGTTCCAATGGAGTTGTTCGGTGCCCTTGATGAAAACGTTGCCGTTGAGGATCGGGAACTTCGCCTTGGCCATCTGGACCTGCGCGTTTTCCCAACCGTGATCGAATTCGTGGTTGCCGACGCACGCGGCATCGAGACCGAGATAATTCATCGCGTCGATGACCGCTTCGCCTTTCGTCAGCGAACTGATGTACGGTCCGGTAAAGAAGTCGCCGGCGTCGAAATAGAGCGTGTTCGGATTCTTCGCCTTTTCGCGCTTGACGAGCGTCGCGAAGTTCGCGAAACCGCCGACGAGGCGCGTTTCGCTGATCCACGGCACGCGGTGCGGTTCGAGATGCGCGTGCAGATCGTTGGAGTACAGGATCGAAAGCTTTTTCTTCTGCGCCGCGACGTGCGCCGGAAGAGACAGCAAAACGATCGTCAGGACGACGGTCAGAAGGTTCTTGGTTTTCATCATTGTTTTATCGTTTTGGGGAGAAACTCGCGATTAAATTAACACAGAATCGTGCCAGATCGGGAACCGCGAGTCGCGATTTCTCAATTAAAGACGATTACTCTAAAATCGAAGCTAAAGGTGAAATTCGCGATCTGGACGCAGGCTGAGCCCCGCGGGAAGCCCGATCCAAAATCCAAAATCGCAAATCCAAAATCGAGCTGCCGTGCACATCACCAAGATCGAACTCGAAGACATTAAATCTCACGCCAAATTCTCGCAGGAATTTCAGCGCGGGACGACGGCGATCGTCGGCGAGAACGGTGCCGGCAAGACCACGCTGATCGAGGCCGTGGCGTGGACGCTGTTCGATCTGATGAGCTATCGAAAGGAAGATTTCGTCCGCCGCGGCGCGAAAAGGGGCATCGCGCGCGTCACCTTTGAAAGCAGTTTCGACGAGCGCCGTTATCTCGTTTACCGCGACACCGGAACCGGTTATTACGTTTACGATCCTGAACTTAAGCGACGCATCGCCGATAAGAAGGACGAGGTTCAGAGATTTTTGTGGCAGCACCTCGGCGTCGAACCGCAGACCGATCTCGAAGTTCTTTTTCGAACGGCGATCGGCGTTCCGCAGGGAACTTTCACCGCTGTTTTCCTTGATACGCTGGCGGGGCGGAAAAAAGCGTTCGACAAACTCCTGAAGGTTGATGAGTACCGTTCCGGCGCCGATCGGCTTCGCGAAACGTCGCGGTTCGTCGAATTGCAGATCGTCGCCGTCCGCGAAAAAATAGCGCGTGCCGAGGGCAATCTCCAGCGGTTCGATATCGTCGAAGCCGAGTTGAACCAATTTCAGGCGCAGACGATCGGGTTCGCGAACGTCGTGGCGGAGGTCGAGACGGAAGTCGCGTCGCGGTCCGCCGCCGTTAAGGAACTCGACGCTTTCGAGGCGCGCGTCATTGCACTCAAGACCGAATCCGACCGCCACGAAAACGCAAGATCGCGTGCCGAGTTCATTCTTGGCCAGCGCGACGCGGAACTTGCCGCCGCACGGTCGGCTGCAGAACGTATAAAATCCGTCGAGGGCGATCACGCGGCTCATCTGAAGGCTCTCGGGATGCTCCGTGAACTCGACCGCGAACGCGTCGAACGCGACAAACTCCGAAACGGAATCGCGTCTATCGAGACCGCGAAGGCAAACGTCCTCGCCGATCAGAAGCGTTTCCGCGAAGACCTCGCGCGCGTTGCGAAAGCGCACGAGACCGTTGCCGCGGTCAAGCCGAGGGCCGACGAACAGGACGAACTCGACAAGGAACGCGACCGCTTGCGCTCGGAGATCGCCCGAAACGAACCCAACGAAGCAGCGGTCAGGCGTATGCAGGCGAAGATCGACGAACTTCGCGACCGCTACCGGGAACAATCGCTTATCGTCGAAGACCTGAAGACGAGATCGGCCGCCGCCGAGGAACTCGATTCGCTCGAACGCCAAAATTCCGAACTGACGACGTTGGTCGCCGGACTCCGCGCGCGGCTCGACGCCGACAAACGGTTTCAGAACGAGATCAAGAACGGCCTTTGTCCCATTCTTTCCGAAAAGTGCCTGAATCTGAAGCCCGGGCAAACGCTCGAGGATTTCGTCAGCACCAAGTTCGAAGAGATCGAAGCCGCGATCGGCAAGAACGAAGGCCAACACGAAACCGTCACCGCGAAACTGGTTCAGGCCAGGGCGGCGCAGACCGGCGCGGCGCAACTCGAACTCCAGAAGGCGCGACTGGAAGAGATCAAGAACGAAGGCTTGACGATCGCCAACGAGAAAAAGGCGATCAGTGAAAGCCTCGGCGACCTTGCCGACCTGCGGCTGAAGCTTTCGGAGGTCGAAAACCGTCTGAAGGCGCTCGGGAATCCGAAGGCGCAACTGATCGCGGCCGAATCCGAGATCGCACGCGAGCCGGACCATCGACGAAACCTGACCGAGATCGAGAAGAACCTCGAGCGGCTCGACAACGACCTCCGGATCGAGAACGAAAAACTCGAGTCTTACAAGGACCTCGATTCGAATTGGGCCGAGTCGGTCGCCGAACGTGACCGCACCGAGGCGGCGCATCGCGAGTTTCTGTCGAACGAAGTGATGGCGAAGTCGGTTGCGGAACGCGAAAAGATGGTCGCCGAAGCGAAGGCGGATGTCGAAAAATCGGCGGCGGAGACGGTCAAGGTCCTGGCGGCGCTTGAACTCGCGGGCAAGGACTACGACCGCGACCGGCACCAGGTCGAACGGACCGCGTTGTTCGAATCCGAAAAACGGCTTGCGGAAACGCGCGCGAATCTTGCCAACGCCCATACGCGCGCAACGCAGCTTGAGAACGAGATCGAAAGACTGCGTCTTGTCCGGCGCGAGATGCAAACCGATGTTCTCGAAAAAGAGCGGTTCGAGAAGATCTATCACGCAACCGAGTTCATTCGCGATACGCTCAAGAAAAGCGCGCCGCTCGTCGCCCGGAACTACGTCTATCACGTTTCGCTCGAGGCCGCACAGATGTTTCGCGAGATCACCGGAAATTCCGAGCGGAACCTGAAATGGACCGAAGATTATGCGGTTGTGCTTGAGGAAGACGGCTACGAGCGCCCGTTCACCGTTCTCTCAGGCGGCGAGCAGATGGCCGCCGCACTGTCCGTCCGGCTCGCGTTGCTCAAGCAGTTGTCGGACATCCGTCTCGCTTTTTTCGACGAGCCGACGACGAATATGGACGCCGTCCGGCGGGAACGCCTCGCCGAACAAATAAGCTTGATCAGTCAGCGAAAGACGTTCGATCAGCTTTTCGTCATTTCTCACGACGACACTTTCGAGAGTTTCGCCGACAATGTCGTGATTGTCGGAGACGAGCGGCCGTCCCAAGGTCCGCCAACGGAGATCCCGGAGCAATGAACGCTGAAGACCTTGAAAAATGCTTTGAATTCATCGTCGAAGTCGAAAAGCTGAAAGCGGTGACGCGCCGGACGAAACCGCCGGGGCTCGACCGGTACGAGAATTCCGCTGAACACAGTTGGCAGATCGCGCTGCTCGCGGTCGTGCTTGCGTCGTCTTCGAAAGAACCGATCGAGATCGAACGGGTCGTCAAGATGCTTCTGATCCACGATCTCGGCGAGATCGAGGCCGACGACGTTTTCTTTTTCGACGAAGCGGGGCGCGCGGCCGCCAAAGAGGCCGAATTGAGAGGCGTCAAGCGACTTTTCGCGACGCTCCCGGAAAGAACGGGGACGGAAATGCTCGAACTCTGGCTCGAATTCGAAAACGGCGACTCTGCCGAAGCGAAGTACGCGCGGGCGGTCGACCGCGTGATGCCGATCCTGCAGAATCTGAACAACGGCCGTCAGAGCTGGAAGGAGAACGGCGTCACGCGCGAGCAGATTCTGACGAAGACGGCCTACATCGCCGACGGCAGCGCGATCGTCTGGGAGTCGATCGCCGAGAAGATCCGGATCGCCTTCGACGTTGATGGGGATGCCGCCTGAAGGCGGGAACAATGGAATTTCAGACCATTGAGAACTCTGTGCCTGGCAAAAATAATGCCGAACCGTTGACCACATAGGATCATAGGGAACATAGCAATTGCGGGATTTTTGAACTCCAACTATGTTCAACTCTGTGCCGATGTGGCAAAAATAACCGGCGGCCAACCGTTGACCACATAGGATCGTCGGGAACATAGCAATTGCAGAACTTCTGAACTCCAGTATGTGAACTCTGTGCCTATGTGGTCAACTGTTCGGCACTGGATCAAAGGGAACGTCTTTTGATCGTCGCGCTTCAGCGGATTTACTGCAGCGTCGAAACAATTGAGAAACGCAAAACAGGATGAAACGATACTTTTCTCTCAAAGCATTTGCATTTGGCGCACTGACGGCAGTCGTCTCATATTCATTTTTCCTGGTGGTCACGCTGTTCGCCGTCGAAGAAACGAAGATGCGCAACCGGATGAACCAGTTCGGTTTTCCGTACGCGTTCTACGAATGGGGCGGTGATCCATATGTCGAACGTTTCTTGCCGTCGGGCGCGGTTTACGACGCTCTCATTCTGGCCGTTTATAGTATGATTATCGGATTGTTTTTCAGTTTTATATGGAAGGTACAAACGACCGAGTACGGAGTGAGACGGCATCAATGAAGGAAGTTACGATCGTATGTGACGGGTCGTCGCTCGGAAACGGCCGCGGAACCACGCGCGCCGCAGCGGTCGCCGCGCTCGGCTACAAAGGTTACTGGCGCGCGTTTGGCGAGTATCTCGGGAACGCGACGAATCAACAGGCCGAGATCGCGGCGGCGGCGATCGGGCTTTCGACGCTGACCGAACCGTGCAAGGTCCGGCTTTTGTCGGACTCGCGCTACGTTGTCGAAACGATGGGCGGAACGTGGCGGCGAAAGACGAATCACGAATGGTGGGAAAAACTCGACCGTGCTGCGGCAAAGCACACAATCAAATGGGAATGGGTCAAGGGTCACGCCGGTCACGACGTGCAGGAGATAGTCGATACCCTTGCACGGAAGACCGCCGAACTCGGCCGCGTCGATGATGAACTTTTCGACGAATTGGTCGCCGGGATCGGGGTCAGGGAGATTTAGGATTTGGTCCGTATTTTCGACCGCAAAAACGCAAGGCCGCGGAGATGTTCCATCAATGGATTGTCTCCGCGCCTCTTCGTCTTTGCGGCCGCCGCGGCGATAGCGTCGCTGTTTCTGGCATCATTCCTACAAGCTCAAACGCGAAAAACGACCGGCTGGCTTTGGCAGAATCCGCGTCCCCAGGGGAATTCGCTGCTTTCGGTGCATTTCGCGCCGGATAAAGAGACCGGGTTTGTCGTTGGTTCCGACGGAACGATCCTGCGGACCGAAAATGGCGGTTTTGACTGGTCGCGAGTCGTGGCCCCCGTCGATACGACGCTTTCAGGCGTTTTCGCGCGCGACGCGAAGCGGGCCGTGGCGGTCGGCGTCCGCGGGACTATCCTGACCACTGACAACGGCGGGAAAGACTGGAAACAAATCACCACCGAAGTTCGCGACCATCTCGGCGGAGTCGTCTTCGCTGGTGGGGGAATGCAGACCGGTTGGGCTGTTGGAACCTACGGAAGGATCCTCAAAACAACCGACGGCGGCGCGAGTTGGACCGCCCAAACCGCCGGGACTTCGGAACATCTTAATCATATTTCGGCGCTCGACCCGCAGTCCGCGGTCATCACCGGTCAAAACGGGATCGTCATCGTCACCGGCGACGGCGGTGCCTCGTGGACGCCGTCGATGCCGTGCGGCGGAATCGTCTTGAACGCGGCGAGCTATGTTTCCCCGAAGCGTATCGTCGCCGTCGGCGGCTCCGGATGCGTCGTCGTCAGCGTGGATGCCGGCCTTACTTGGGAACGGGTGAACGTTTTCAGTCAATCCGAGTTTTTGACGCTGTTTTTCGCGGATGAGAAGAATGGCTCGATGACCGATTCGAAAGGACTTGTCTGGCTGACCGGCGACGGCGGCAGGACCTGGCTCCCGTTCACTGTCCGCACAAACCCGAAACTCGTTTCGATCTTTTTCGGCGACCGCTATACCGGTTGGGCCGCCGGTGACAACGGGCTGATCCTGCGGACCGACGACGCCGGCTTTTCATGGCAGCGACTTACGGGGGGCGGCCGCGAGGATATGAACGATCTTCAATTCTTCGACAACGAGCTGGGAGTCGCCGTCGGCGCGCGCGGGCGGATCCTGATCACAAACGATTCCGGCCGCGCCTGGCTGCCGGTCTATTCGGGCGTTGCGGCGAACTTGAATGCCGTGAACTTCGTCAGCGATGAGCGCGGTTGGATCGTCGGCGACAAAGGAACCGTTCTTCGCACGATCAGCGGCGGCGCAAGTTGGGGGCCGGGAGTTTCGGGGACGGTTGAAGATCTCTACGGGGTGAGTTTCGTCAACGAGACGCTTGGGCTGGCGGTCGGCGGCAGCGGGACGATCATTCGCACCGACAAGGCCGGCGCGTATTGGACATCGGTCGAATCTGGAACACGGAACTGGCTCGAAGACGTGAAGTTTTTGGATGAAAAACGCGCGGTCGCAGTCGGCGACAAGGGGACGGTGGTCGTCAGCGACGACGGCGGATTCACGTGGCGAAAGATCAAGACGAACCTTATCGAAAATCTTTACGCGGTATCGTTCTATGACACCGTGACGGGTTTTGCGGTCGGCTCGAACGGGACGATCCTCCGCACCGAAGACGGCGGCGAGACCTGGATCGACCAGGAATCGCCGACCGAACGCAACCTGTTCGGGGTCAGCGCGTACGGCAAGAACGCGGCGATCGCCGTCGGTGAGATCGGAACCGTTCTCCGCAGCGAGGACGGCGGGCGCACGTGGGAAACGCAGTCGAACGTCACGACCAATGTCTTGCAGGCGGTCGTTTATCTTGGCGGGACCGACCTCTGGGTCGCGGGCCGCGGCGGCGCGATCCTGAAGCGGACGCTGCCGCTCGAAACGATCAAGACGGTTGGTTCGCCGAAACTCCCCCCGGCTCTTAAGATGAGTGCCGGCCGCAAATCAAAACCGCGCCAGCCGTCGGTCACGATTCCCGACGACGGCGACATTCCATCAGCGGTGAAGCCGGAAAAACCATGACAAGTTGGGAATAGGGATTTGGGATTTGGGATTTGGGATTTCGGAATTCGGAGTTCGGATTTGGGAATTGGGAATTGTGAATTGGCCACTGTCTTCATAATTGCCACTAGCTTCAGCTAGTGGACAGGCAGTCGAGAAATTCCCCGGCTTCAGCCGAACCCGCGTCTGATTCGGCTAAAGCCGGGGACATTTGCAGCCTTCTCCACTAGCTGAAGCTAGTGGCAATTATCAAGACAGAATCTATGAAGACAGAATACGGGCTCTGACTGTTACCGCAGTTTATCCCGGCTTGATAACAAGTTTCAAAGTGTTTTTCAAAGTTCCCAAATCCGGGCGGCAAGCCGCAACGGCCTCCAAAACTCAAATTCCGAAATCCGCCTTCCGAATTCCCAAATCCGCAATAACGATGGCGCTGATCCATTCGCCCATCGCTTCGATCTTTGGTGATTCGTAACCGACGGATTTCAGCGCTTCGCGGATCTCGGATTCCTGCTCGACGAGTATCCCGGACAGAATCAGTAGACGGCGGGCTTTCGCCGCAAGCAGCGGGAGCAGCGGAACAATCACGTCGAGCGTGACGTTGGCGCAGACGACGTCGAATTCCGGCGTTTCTTCGGTGATCGAACCGACATAGGATTCGACTTCCGGCGCGGCGTTGAGTTCGGCGTTTTCGATCGCGATCCTGATCGAATCCCCGTCGGTATCGCAGGCGAGGATGCGAACCGGCGATTCGTTGAGTTTTGAAACGGCGATCGCGAGAATGCCGGTTCCGGTGCCGACATCGAAGAACGACTCGCCGGGGCGATAGTTCTCTTCGAGCGCTTTGAGGCAAAGACGTGTCGTTTCGTGCGTCCCCGTACCAAAAGCCATCGACGGTTCGATGCGGATGACGATCTTGTCGGAGTCTTCAACCGTTTCCCACGTCGGCGCGATGACGAAACGCGCGGTTTCGGTCGGTTTCCAGTGCTTTTTCCACTCAGCGAGCCAGTCCTGATCCTTGACCGCGCGCCAGCCGTGAACGTGGGCCGAATCGGAATCGAGCGCGTAGATCGCGATCGCTTGGGCAAGTTCCGAATCGATCACGCCATCCGCCGGCTTGTCGTTGAAATACCCGACGATCTTCAGTATGTCGCTGCGGTTCGGTCCGAGGTTGTTGATCTCAGTGCCGAGCGCGTCAAGCGAATTGAGCGCGAATTCGACCGCCTCGGCGGCCTCGGGCAGCGCCGCGATGTCGAGCGCGAACCATTGTTTCGTTTCGTTGTTCATTCAATCGTTTTTGATCGTCAAGGCGGCGCAGCCGCGTGGAAAGAGCAGCTACTCTCGGAAAGGAACAGCCTTTCCGTTAATCCAAAATCCCCAATCCCCAATCCCCAATCCCCAATCCCCAATCCCCAATCCCCAATTCAAAATCCCTCTTCATTCCCTGATGCCGATCTCGTCGAGGCTGCGTTCTTGGTTGCGCCAATCTTCGACGACCTTGACGAAGAGCTTGAGATAAACCTGCTTGCCGAGAAGCTTTTCGATATCGATCCGGGCCCGCGTACCGATGTCGCGGATCTTCGCTCCCTGTTTGCCGATGATTATCCTTTTCTGAGAACCCCGTTCAACGTAGATCGCGCAGTAGATCTTCGGGATGTTCGGGTTCGATTCGTCGAACATTTCGGTGACGACGGCCGTGACGTACGGAATCTCCTCGCCGGTCGATGAGAGTATCTTTTCGCGGACCATTTCGGCGACGATCGCGCGGACCGGCTGGTCCGTCATCTCGTCGTCGTTGTAGATCGGATCGCCGACCGGAAGCTGCTTGATGATCTCCTCGAGGACGAGTTCCGCCGAGTCGCCTTTGAGCGCCGATATCGGGACGACCGCCGCGAATTCGTGCTCAGCGGCGTATTTTTCGATCAGCGGCAGAAGCTCGGCCTTGTCCTTTATCTTGTCTATCTTGTTCAGTACCAGGATCGCCTTTTTGCCCGATTCCTTGACCAGATCTAGGACGAACTTGTCGCCGTTTCCGGTCGAAACGCTTGCGTCGCGCATCAGTACGAGAAGGTCGACCGAGAGGATCGCGTCATGGACCGCCGACATCATCCGCCGGTTGAGCAAATAGCCGGGCTTATGGACGCCGGGCGTGTCGACAAAGACGACCTGGCCGTTTTCTTTCGTGACGATTCCCTGAATGCGATATCGCGTCGTTTGCGGTTTGTTCGAGACAGCCGCGATCTTTTCTCCGACAAGCCGGTTCAAGATCGTCGATTTCCCAGCGTTCGGACGGCCGATCAGGGCAACATAACCGCTTCGAAACTCAGGGTTTGAGTTGGGTTCGGCATCGGTGGTTTCGGTATTTATCATCTGACTTTTACTTGGATCTCTTTTTTGCCGCACGGGGCTTGAAATGTCACCGCAAACGTCCCGGTCCGTTCGCTGATCGATTTAATGACGAAGAACGTGCGCCGTGAACTGAAACCGACGCTGCGGTCGACGGTAACGTCAATGTTCGCCGGGCTTGCGGAAACCGCCGAGATAGTTGCCGGATCGTTGGTGTCATCGTCGAAACCGGCAAGAACTCCGAGACTACCGCCCCCGGCGACTATCGACAACGATTCTTGACTCAGGATGATCGAACATGTCGGTTCAGTCGGCATCGTAGAAACCGTTCGCTGACGCGTTTCGCCCGTGAGATCGACCACCTGTTCGGTTTTCACGGCGACGGTCTCCGGATCCGGTTCGGTTTTGCTTTTTGTTTCCAGACTTTCCGGCGTCGGCTCAACTGTCGGAGTCGGCGACGCTTCGGGCTTTGCGGCTTCCGGCTTTGGCTCGGAGGGTTTTGTTTCCGTCTTCCCGACGGTGATGATTATCGGTTCAAACAGCGGCTTCGGCGTCGGGCTGACAGTCGGGTTTGGCTTAGTTTCGACCGTGGGACTCGGTTCGGGAGTCGGCGTCGGAACGGTTTCAACTGCAGGCGTCGGAGTCGCTTCGACCGTCGGCGTCGGAGCGGTTTCAACTGCAGGCGTCGGCATCGCTTCGACCGTGGGACTCGGTTCGGGAGTCGGAACCGTTTCAACTTCAGGCGTCGGCGTTGCTTCAACGGTCGGCGTCGGTTCGGGAGTCGGCGTCGGAAGCGTTTCAACTGCAGGCGTCGGTGTCGCTTCGACCGTCGGACTCGGTTCGGGAGTCGGCGTCGGAACGGTTTCAACTGCGGGCGTCGGTGTCGCTTCAACGGTCGGACTCGGTTCGGGAGTCGGCGTCGCGGCAGGGACAGCCGACGGAATTGGCGTCGGAGTCGATGCAAGCGGCAGGTCTTGCGGGAGTTTCACTTCCGGCGTCGGTGTCGGCGTCGGTTCGACGATGGCCACGGCTTCGGTAAACGGGTCGGGACCGATCCGGGCTTCGAGACCGTCGGTCGTGCCTTTGACCTTGACCCATAAAACCGACAGCGCTATCCGCTGTTCCTTGTCCGGCTGATCCAGATCGTACGCCTTGATAAACGCTTCGAGCGCTTCGGCCTCGTTGTTTTCACCAAGATACGCTTCGCCGAGCGTCCGCAAGGCCGAACGCCACCAGGTGCTCTTCTCCGGCAAAACGGTCAGCGCGCGTTTCAGCCGAACGATCGCCTGCGCCCGGTCTTCCATCTCGAGGTAGGCTTTGCCGGCCGTTTCCTCGATTCGCCCGCGCAGTATCGCCGACAACTTTTGCCGCGGGATCTCATTGACGGTGACGAGCTGCGAACGCGAAATGAAGTACTGCCTGCTGTCGTAAAGCTCATCGGCAAGGACTGCAGCCGACGGGTTCGCCACACCGAGCGCCGGATCGACACCGCCGATTGCCGCGCGCATCAGCTCAATCACTTTTTCCGGCGCGATCTTTCTTGCGAGCAACCGGTTCGCGGCATAAAGCTGCCGGTGGAGGCGGGAACTATCGCTTCCTGCGACGAACCGGTCGACCGCGTTGACGAGCTCCGCTTCGGACGATTCCTTATTCTCAAATTTTGCATACAGGTCGAGCAGGGCCTTGAGCGTCGCCGCCGATTCGGTATTGTCGGCCGCTTCGCGCGTGAACAAAACAGAACGGCGTTCGAGCGAAAGGAGATCCGTGAACGACCCGGCATCGGCGAGAATGCGGTTGCCGAGATATGTTTCGATCAAGCCGTCCTTGTTGATCGCGAAATTGCGTTTGAGAGTCTCCGCCGCCTCGCGGTAAAAGCCCGCCGAAATGCGTGCCGACGCGAGTTCATAATCGAGCGTCGGCAAGTCGCCGTAACGCCGGGCCGACAGCAGTACCCGCTCCGCGTCGAGCGGTTTCTTCTCGAGCAGGTATCCGCGGGCCGACGCGATGTATGCCCAGAGGTTCGTCGGGTCCGCGGCCAGTGCCTTCTGCGCGAATTCCAGCGCCTTCGTGCCGTCGCCCGCGGCCGCATACCAGTAGGCGGCACCGGTCAGGAGCGCCGAATTGTCCGGCGTTGTCTCGAGCGCGGCCTTGAGCTCGGTTTCCGCTTCGGTCTTTTTGCCCGACTCGAACAGCGAAAGCACGATTCCGGTTTGCGCGGCGATGTTGGCATTGTCGAGCAACAGGACCTCGCGATAGATCCCAAGCGCTTCATCGCTCTTTCCGAGCGCGCGTTTCATTTCGGCAAGATTCAGTTTTATCGGAATCGAAGCGGTATCGAGTTCCGAAGCTTTCGTCAGCTCCGCGGCCGCGTCTTCGATACGGAAATTCAGACGATAGGCGACGGAAAGCGTCTGGTGCCCCGCGACCGCCGCAGGATCGATCGCAATCGACTTTTCGGCAAGCCGGATCGCTTCCGTGCCGTATTGGATCGTGATAAAGAATTTCGCGAGGTCGAGTAGCTGCGATGCATTGTCGCCGATCTTCTCCTCGATCAGCTTTGCGACATCGAATGCAGCGTTGCGTTGTCCGCGCGAGTGGAGACTGAGAGGGAATCCGAGAAGGACCTGTGTGAAAAGCTCGTCGGAAACCGGAGTCGGAGCCTCATTTACGGCCAAAATGAAAAGCGCGGTCGCAGCGGCGGGATCGCCGGAAGCGAATTTTTCCTCGGCAAGGACCGCGCGGGCGCTGACGATCAGTCCGCGAGCCCGGGGAATCTCGATTGATTCGGGAAAAGTCTGAATGAACTGCTCGAGTGACGCGATGCGCTCACCGGCGTCGGCAACGGCCTTCGCTTTGTCGAATTCCTCGGTCTCCGTTCCCAAAACCGGAACAACCGTCTTGGTCGGTTTGGGAGTCGGTTTCGGGGTCGGCTTTTGCCCGGAAACAGTGAGCGCGAATGCGGCAATGAGAAATATGATTGCGAACTTTTTCATAACTGCGCGCCGCTCGGGTCCGCCGCGATTTGCCGCCACGTCACGACCCGTTCGAACGATAATGTTCCAAGATAATACCACGAAAATTGCATTTACGCCGTTGCGGGCTGTATCCTTCAAGCTGATGGATGACCTCGACGACATTTGGGAACAACTCCTTGTCGAAGCGCGCAATAACGGCTCGCCGGCGGGTCATTTCGCGGATTTTCTGACGCTCAAATGGACGAACGACAAGATTCGCGAAGAAGGCGTCGGGCAACTGCTTAAAGCGTTTGAAGCTTTGGCCGCGCAGGCGAACCGGAACGGCGCCGGGATCGTCATCGAATCCAACGAAAGATCTCAATTCACCTTCGAAAAGGCGTCGCTCTCAGGACCGTCGATGAAACTTCGTCTTGGTGTGAGATGTTTGACGGTCGAAGCAGGTTGGACGCGAAGGCCGGGCGACGGATTTATGCGCGGGAATTCGCTCGCCGCGGCACGGATCACGCACTTCGGAATTCCGTCCGCGCAGGCCGAGATAATGTTGCTGAAATTCGAGGACAGAGTCGCTTGGTTTCGGTCGGATTCCAACGGTCTGCGAATCTCGATCGAACCCGAGGATCTGATCCGCCATTTTCAGATTTTCCTCGGATGAGTTCGGACGGGGAAAAGTTGCGCGACCCGTGATAATATGTGATATTCAATTGAACACGTACAGGGAGATATTTTCATAAGTGAAAGCAGAACTTGAGAAGCTTGTAGAGCTACAACTGACAGATTCCAACATCAGACGCTTGAGAAAAGCGATCGAATCCGCAGATGAGAGGCGTGCCGTAATCGAACAGGAGTTTGAACAGCACGCCTCTTCGATTCGCGAGATCCAGTATCGTCACGAGCAGACCAAAACAGAACGCGCCGAGATCGAAAAGGAGATCGCTGAGAACAAGACGTATCTCGAACGCGCTGAACGGAACCTGAAACATTCCCAGAATCAGAAGGAATACGAGACCGCGATGCGTGAAACGGATGCGCTCGCGAAGCAGGTCGCGACTCTTGAAACTCAGATCATCGAGAAGATGACGGCACTGGAAGAAGTCGAAAAGATCCTTGAAGAGCGCGCCGACGAGATCAGCAGCCTCGAATCCAAGCGCGTCGCGGCGCTGGCTGAGTTCGACGCGGAGGTCGGTAAATCAAAGTCGGAACTCGCCGGCGTCGAATCAAAGCGCGGCGGCGTCTTCGACACCTTGCCGAAGAATCTGGCGGCCGTTTACGACCGGCTGGTTCAGCGCAGCCGCGACGGGATCGCCGTCGCCGAAGTCGTCAACGGTTCGTGCAGCGCGTGTTTTATGTCGCTCCGCCCGCAAGTTCAAATGGAAGTCCGCCGCGGCGACCAGATCATCACCTGCGAAAGCTGCACCCGCATCCTCTATATCGTTTCGAAGGATTCACAGACAGCCTAAGAGCTTAAAAGGGGAAAAGGCCGCTTGGAAATCCGAGCATTGCGCTTTTCCCCTTTTCCTTTTATTTACTCCATTCATCGGCGACCTTGATGTCGACCTTGATCGGGACGCGGGAGACGAATTTCGCGCCGGCGTCGAGCATTGCCGATTCGAGCATCGCCGCCGTCGATTCAGCCTCGGCGGCGTCGCATTCAACCAAGATCTCATCGTGAACGATATTGACGAGCATCGCGCCGGTGCCGCGCATCCGCTCGTGAAGCAGGAACAGCGAACGCTTGAGGATGTCGGCGGATGTTCCCTGGATCGGAAAGTTCTTGCCGTTTCGCTGCGCGCCGGCGACAGCCTGGCGGTCGTTTTCATCGAATCGAAATCGATACATCCGGCCCGAACCCGTTCGCGAGATCCGTTCCTCGACCGCCTTCCTCGCGGCATCCCGCAAATACGCGTCGAGCCCGCGATAGGTCGAGAAGTATCGCCGCAAGGTATCCTCGGCCTGTTTCTGCGAAAGTCCGGTCATCGACGCGAAACGCGAAGCGCCGATCCCGTAAACAACCCCGAAATTCAGTCGTTTCGCGAACGAACGCTGATCGGGCGTGACCGAATCGGCGGCGACGTTGAAGACCTGCGCCGCGGTTATCGTATGAAAGTCGGCACCGGATTCGAACGCGCGTATGAAATTCTCGTCGTTTGAAAAGTCCGCCAGGATACGCAGTTCGATCTGCGAATAGTCGGCGATCACAAGTCTGCGGCCGTCCGGAGCGCGAAAACAGCGCCGGTATTCGTGCTCGTGCGGAATCTGCTGAACGTTCGGTTTGGAGCTCGAAAATCGGCCTGACGGCGCGCCGATCTGCCGGAAATCCGAATGGATCCGGCCTGTTTGCGGGTTGATAAACTCGAGAATGTTCTCGCCGAAGCTCGAAACGGCCTTTGCCGCGCCGCGGTATTCGAGAAGCTTGGCGACGACCGGATATTCGTGCGCCAACGGTTCCAAAACCCAGTGACGGGTCGATTCGGGGACCGGGACGCCGAGATTCCGCAACGCATCCGAAACCTGCGCCTGAGAATCGAGATTGATCTCGGCGACTCCGAACAGCGACGCCTGAGCCACTCCGGCCGAGAGCATCTGCTGCAATTCGGCGGAGATCGCCACGAGGCGGGCCTTGACGCTCTCCAACTGCTCGCGCCAACGTCCCTGATCGATATAAAAACCGTTGAGTTCCATCGCCGCGATCGGCATCACGCAATCGAACTCCAGTTTTGCGGCTTCGATCAGATCGTCCTGCCTCAATCGTTCGACGATGCGCTCGCGAAGCGCGATCATCACGGCGGCGTCCTTGGCCGCGTACTGGATCTGCGACTGACTCAGGACCGGCGCGCTCCAATCGGACACCTGTTCGGACTTGTCGACTTCGATCCCGAGAAAAAAGGACGCGACCTCCGCCAGCCCGTGGCGTCGGTCCTGGTCGCCGGCGGCGATCAGCTGGCTCGCGAGCATCGTGTCGAAAATGCCGTTGACGTCAGTGCCGAGGTGATGTTTTACCCATTTCGCGTCAAACTTTGCATTGTGCGCGATCTTGATCGGACGTGGAGCGAAGAGCAGATCCCTGAGCGGCTGCAGTTCCGGGAGTGTGCGCAGATCGCCTCGGTCGGCGAACGGTTTGAGATCGATAACGTGAGTGTCTTTGCCGTTGCTGAGCTGGACCAGGCGGATATTTCCGTCAAACGGATCGAGCTCGGTAGTCTCGGTATCGAAACCGAGATAATCCTCGCCGCCGAGTTCGGAGCACGCCTTGGCGACGCCGTCGGCATCGGTTGCAAGCTGAAAGTAAATTTCCATTCGGATTAGATTCTAAGTCGGACGCGCGGGGAATTCCAATCGGAGAATTCGGATTCGAAGATCACGATGCATTGGCGGCGCTTCGCGTGGATTCCAAGCGGATTCCAGGTGGATTCGACCGGGCGCCGCCTCTCTTGGTGAATTTTTCTGCTGACCTTTGCCGGTTTCACCGGAACCTAAATCCTGATGTTCCCGATCTTCTCGGTCTTCTTTCCGGATTCAGGCTTCAAATATGGCGAATTCGACTCGTCGCGTTTGTTCTGAGCTTCGGGCGAATGCCATTGTTGCCACTCGGCGGGCGCATCAAAGGTTTCGCCGCCGTGTTTCGTCAGACGTTTGCGGATGCGGCACATCACCGGCGTGTTGATGCCGACGCCCGAGATCACGGCCTGGCCTTTGGTCAGCGCCGGAAGTTCGGCGAGCATCGCACGGCCCGTGCCTTCGACCGACTGCGCGACGGTCTGCTGATCGATCGGATTGACGATACGCATTATGATCTGCGTCATGCATTGCGACAAAACGTCCTGATCGAGTTTGCCCGGCCGCTGCGTGATAAGGCCGATGCCGACGCCGAATTTTCGGCCTTCGGACAGGATCTGCTTCAGAATGTTCGTCGAAACGACGCTCGCGCCCGCCGGCGCGAAACGGTGCGCTTCCTCGAGCAAAGTAAACACCGGATAACCGACCGCGTCGCCCGATTCTTTCGGCGTTTCGCCGCGGACCATCGTCATTCGCGCCTTGTTGATGCGGCGCAGAAGCGTTCCGACGATGACCTGCTGTTCGTGTTGCTCGATGTCGGAGAGTTGAAGAATCGTGCAGCGTCCGGGTTTGAAAAGTTCGGTCAGTTCGATGTGCTCGCTGTCGTGAAAAAGCGAGTCCTTCTTTTGAAACCGCGAACGCAGCCGCCAGAGAAGGCCGTCGATCGACGATATGTTTCCGCCCTCGCCGGGTTTCTTCTCCTCGCCGAATTTCTGATTTTCTACCTCGATGTCGAGGTCGTCGTAACCGTACTGATATTGCTGCTTTCCTTCCGCCCGCAGCCGAAGTTCGAGCGACCGGAACGCCAGCGACAGGAAATGGAGCATCTTGTCGCTCGTCCCGTCGGGCAGCAGGTACCTGATGTCGGACTCGGTCAGCGACGAGAACCTGACCTTGATGCGCTCGGGCGTGAAGATCCTGACCTCGGGCCGGTAACCGTTCGGGCCGGCGAACTGGTCGTCTCCCTGGATCGAGCTCAACGTGTGATATTCGCCGTGCGGATCGACGATCAGCACCGCCGCGCCGTTGTACGGCCGCATCAATTCCTCAACCAACACTCCGGCCGTGTAAGACTTGCCCGAGCCTGTCGACGCGAGGATCGCGAGATGGGTCGAAACGACGTCCTTGACCGACAGGACGATCGGAACCTCGCCCGATTTGCGAGTCAGCAAACTCCCGATGTGGGCCGAACCGTTTTCGGACCCGCGTTTCGGACTCAGCATTTCCGAGAGCGTTTCGGACGCCGCAAGATAGCACGTGTCGCCCGGATTCGGAGGAATCCGCGGGTTGTTGAAATCACCGACCGTTTGGTCGAAGAAGCCGATCGTCTCGACGGTCACTTCGTACAACTCGGTCGCGTCCGAATCCAGTCCGATCATCGATGAGACCAAGGCCGGCGGAGTGTCCGGATCGGCGAGAAACGCGTCGGGAAGACCGCGGACGAGTTTGCGGCCCTTGATCGTGCCGACGATGCGCATCGTTTCCGCGCCGTCGCGCGACTCGTAATAGACAAACTCGCCGATCCGCGTCTGACGGTTGTCGCGGGTGATGAAGAGATATTCGTGCGGTTCGTCGCCGGGGCCCTTGACGGTTCCGACTGCAGGATCGTTCGTCGCCATAATTTGGCGAAATTATAACACGCGAACCGCGGACGGGAACAAAACTCCGCAACGACGCGTCTAAGTTCGCGGTGCAACCAATAAAACCCGAATCGGCGGCCGCGGATTCATCGAATTTCCGGGAGGACAATTATGTACAACAAGAAAATTCTGCGAAATCTGTGGCTCGGCGTGACATCTATCGCCGTCGTCCTTTCTTTGACGGTCTGGTTCGGCTATGACTCCGAACGAGTCCGATACGTCGTTCTCGCGCTTAATCTGCTGGCCTTCGTGCTAGCATTGCCGGCGAGTCTGATCGTGATTCCGGTCGCCTATGCGGCGAATTATTACCTCGACATCAATCCGCTTTCGACCGGCGGGATCTATTTCAATTCGTTCATCCTTCTCTTCGTCGGCGCGGTTCAGTGGTTCCTGATCTCAAATCAGGTCGAATCGTTCGAATCGCGGATGGCGCGGATCGAGATCTAGGCAGTGAACGGTAAGCGGTGAGCAGTGAGCAGTGAGACTGGAGCGCAAGCGTCCCCGCTTGCAATGAGCGCGGAGCGCGAACGACGCCGGGGAACAGGCGCTTCCGGAATCGCCGCGGGCGCTACGGCGCTGCGCGCCGTTTGCAAGCGGGGACGCTTGCGCTCCAGTCAGATTCACTTTTCCTTTGCTCGCGATTACAATCGCTGTCATGAAACACTTCTTCGTTGCCGTATTCTTGACCGTGATCTGTGCAGTTGGTGTTTTCGCTTTTGATCTTAAGCCCGATCTGATCGTCTTCAACGCCAACGTCCGGACGCTGGACCGGAGCAAGCCGGTCGCGCAGGCGTTTGCCGTTCTCAACGGCCGCATCGTCGCGGTCGGGACCGATGCCGAGATCAAGGCGCTTGCCGGTCCGATGACCGAACGCATCGACGCCGGCGGCAAACTCGTCATTCCGGGCTTTAACGACGCGCACGTCCATTTTCTCGACGGCGGCGCCGGGTTGTCGTCCGTCGATCTGCGCGACGCCAAGACGCCCGCCGAATTCGTCAAGCGAATAAAGGAGTTCGCAGCCACGCTTCCGAAAGGTCGCTGGATCCAAAATGGCAATTGGGATCACGAGAATTGGTCGCCGAACGATCTGCCGACGGCGGCGATGATCGACGCCGTGACGCCCGACAATCCGGTCTTCATCAATCGTCTCGACGGCCATATGGCGCTCGCCAACTCGCTCGCGATGAAACTCGCCGCCGTAAACAACGAAACCAAAGAGGTTCCCGGCGGCGAGATCGTCCGCGACAAGGACGGCAATCCGACCGGCATTTTCAGGGACGAGGCGATGAACTACATCTACGCCGCCATCCCGCCGTTCACGTATGCCGAACGCAGCGACTATCTGACCGCGGCCACAAATTATGCCGCGAGCCTCGGCGTCACGAGCGTTCAGGATATGTCCGCGGGCGCCGACATCGGCGTTTTGCAGGATCTGGCGCGAAACGGCAAACTCAAGACGCGCGTCTACGCCGTTTCGCCGCTCGGCGACTGGAAGCGTTGGGCGAATACCGGCGTGACCCGCGCCTTCGGCGATCCGCTGCTTCGCGTCGGCGGTTTGAAGGGATTCGCCGACGGCAGTCTCGGTTCGACGACCGCCTGGTTCTACGAACCGTATCTCGACCGCCCCGACACTTACGGACTGGCGCTCGAAGATCCGGCGAAGATCTACCAGAATGTTTCGGCGGCCGACAAGGCCGGGCTTCAAGTGATGATCCACGCCATCGGCGACCGTGCGAACGACGAGATCGTCAAGATCTACGAACGCGTCGAAAAGGAAAACGGCGAACGCGACCGGCGTTTCCGCATCGAGCACGCGCAGCACTTAAACGACGGTCTGATCAAACGGTTCGCGTCGGCAAAGGTCATTGCTTCGATGCAGCCTTTTCACGCGATCGACGACGGCCGCTGGGCCTGGAAACGTCTCGATGAAAAGCGTTTGAAGGGAACTTACGCATTTCGAACCCTTCTCGATTCGGGCGCGCGGCTCGCGTTTGGAACCGACTGGTTCGTCGCTCCGCTCAATCCGATGTACGGGATCTATGCCGCCGTAACGCGGAGCACGCTCGACGACAAGAATCCGAACGGCTGGATCCCGGAACAGAAGATCAGCGTCGAGGAAGCGCTCCGGGCGTACACCCAAGGTTCGGCCTATGCGGAGTTTCAGGAGAATGAAAAAGGGACGATCTCGGTCGGGAAATTGGCGGACTTCGTCGTTCTTTCCGAGGATATTTTCGACATCGATCCGAACACGATCCGTCAGGTGAAAGTGCTCCGAACGGTGATGAACGGCCGGACGGTCTTTGAGTTCAAGTGACTAAACGGCGAATTTTCGAAGAGATCGGTCGGATCGTTTTGAATCTGTTGGTCGTGATCGCGTTCGCGTCCGCCGCGCATGCGCAGTTCGCCGAGCTCGCGATCATCAACGCGCGCGTCCGGACGATGGATCTGCGATCACCGCGCGCCGAGGCGGTCGCGATCCGGGCGGGAAGGTTGATCCGCGTCGGGTCGAACGATTCGGTCCGCGAGCTTTTCGGTCCACAAACGCGGATCATCGACGCCGCGGGCCGCACGGTACTTCCCGGCTTCAACGACAGCCACGTCCATCTGGCGAATACCGGACTTCAGTTTTTCTCGATCGATTTCCGCAGCGTGCGTACGCCGGCCGAGACGCTCGTGAAGATTCGTTTCGCCGCTCGCTTTTTGCCCGCGACCGAATGGATCCGCGGAAGCGGACTCTCGCCCGAGGCCGCGCCGTCGGGATCCGAGATCGATGCTGCGGTCGGAGGGCGTCCGCTGTTGATTTATTTTGCGGACGCGTCGCGGGCGTTCGTAAACGATGAAGCGCTGTCGCGAGGCCAGTTGACACGCGGCGCAAGGATCGTCGCCGGCGCGGTCCTTGAAAAGATAAGGCGCGCCGCGCCGGCGGTGCCGGACCAATTATCGGTTCTTGAGACCGCTCTCAATTACGCGGCGGCGTTTGGCGTCACGAGTATTCAGGATGTTTCTTCAGACGCGATCGCGAACGATCTTCGAAAGCTTGAGATCGATGGAAAGCTCAAGTCACGGGTTTACGATTGCATCGGAATCGACAAGCCGTTGCCCGCCGTGAAGCGCGTCGAAGGCGAAATGGTCTCGACCGGATGTCTCAAGCATTATTCGGACGGCGACCCTGCCGAGATTTCGGACCTGACGCGAAGGCTTGCGGCAGCCGACCGCGCCGGCGTCCAGCTTTTAATGCACGCAATCGGCCCGAAGGCGAACGACGCGGTGCTCGCCGTTTACGCGATTATCGTTCGGATCAACGGCCGCCGCGATCGGCGGCTGCGCGTCGAGCACGCGCAGGGATTCCGCGTGGCGGATGCCAAACGCTTCGCCCGCATCGACGCGATCGCTTCGATGCAACCTGCGCTTTTTTTTGATCCCGCGCCAGAATATCGGTCGCGTTTCGCGCTGCTGCGGGATTCGAAGATCCGATTCGCGTTCGGATCGGATTCGGCGATGATCCCGATCGATCCGCTTGAAGGCGTTTTCGACGCCGTCGGGCCAAACGGGCTGACGCTCGACGAGGCGATCGCGGCGTATACGATCGGGGCGGCATTCGCGGAGTTCCGCGAGCGTGAAAAAGGTTCGATCGAACCCGGGAAACTCGCCGATCTCGTGATGACGTCCGGGGCAGAACTGTCACGCGGCGACTGCGTCTTGATGACGATCGTCGGCGGCCGCATCGTTTTCGAATCGTCGGACAAAACATCCTGCGGAGGCACGTCCGGCATCAAATAAGTGTTTGATTGGGAGGTGAGTTATGAAGCTATTTTTCATTACGTCGCTCATCGCGATCCTGCTTTTTGCAGTCGATGCCGCTGCGCAGACCCCGAAGGTCGATGAGTCGGCGTGGATGACTGTCGTCTCCGAAAAGTCCGAATTTTCGCTCCGGATGCCGAGATCTTCGCTCGTCCACGTGGATGACAGCGACCGATTGCCGCGAACGACGCTTTTTGGTTTTGACGGCGGCGTCTCGATACGCTTTGCGCGGACCAAGAATCAGAGGGCGAAAGAGGTCTTGCGGGCCCGCAGCTATTCGGAGAGCGAAAAAGTTCTCGCTGTCGAGCAGAAGATCGCCGATGTCGAATTGCGAATGCTCATCACGAACGATGATCCTTACAGATTGACCATTTCCGCCGCCAGCGACTCGAAGTTCTACAACCTTTCGATCACCGGTCAAAGCAAGGACGACCCGGCGATCGCCTATGTTCTGGGTTCGATCCGCATCAAGGGCGAGCCGTTTGTGATTTCGAAGAACCGCGCGGCGCAGGACGACGGCCCGCCGACTGAACTGAGTTCCTTAAAGACAAGCAACGAGATCACCGATGCCCTCAAGGCAAAACGCCCGAAATGGAACGGAAAGATCAACTACAAGCCGCTTGCCGAATACGTCAAGACCGAGACCGAAAAATCCGTTCGGGAACCGATCGAACTGACGGCGCTAAGGCCGAAGTTCAACTTTTCACCTTTTCTGAAAGGCGGGTTGATCAGGCTCAGAGTAGTTTTCAAAGCGGACGGCACAATTGGCGATATGACGATTTATTCGGATGCTGAGCGTTCGATTCTCGCCGGTTATGTCGCGGGCGCGCGCGATATGCGTTTTCTCCCGGCAGTTGGAATCGACGGCAAACCGGTCGATTCCATAAAGGAGTATACGATGACATTCACGACGTCGATGGGCGGGATGATTCTATGATCGCGCTTCGGCTTTCGTAAAACGCGAAGATTGTGGCAAAATTCACTAAGTAGATTTTTCGGAGATCAAAATTATGAAGAAACTCTTTGCAATTCTTGCTTTAACATTCGCATTCTCGTTTTCGGCATTCGCCCAGATGGACAAAATGGAGACGAAGCCGACGGATAAGGACAAGACCGAAGCGATTCCGGCCGACGGCTATTTGAAACGTGGCGCGCCGCTCGGCTCCTCCAAAAAGGTCAGTCTCGCCAAAGTGATGAAGACACCGGCGAAATACTCCGACAAGATGGTCCGCGTCGAAGGCGTTATAGTTCGATCCTGCAAGACCGAAGGGTGCTGGCTTGAGCTCGCCCCGTCAAAGGATGCCAAATCGGTCCGCGTGAAGATGAAGGATCACAAGTTCTTTATCCCGCTCAATTCGGCCGGCGCGTTCGCAAAAGCGGAGGGCATTTTCACGGTCAAGACGCTTTCGAAAGAACAGGTCAACCATATGATCGAGGAAGACGGCGCGAAGTTTGACAACATCAACGCCGACGGCACTGTCACCGAGATATCGTTCGAGGCGACGGGCGTCGAATTGACGATGAAGAAATAGGCGTGCCACTCTGATCTCGCGCCAGTTGGTCCTGCGGGATCCGGCGACCCTTGATGCCTGCTTGGCCGAACTTCCCCGCGAATCGCATGGAAGATCGAACTGAGACCGCGCAACCGGTTTCTTGAGTAAGGCGGCTTTTAACCCTAGAATGTTCGAGATGACACGCGTCGTTTCGAACATTTTGCTTTTGCTGCTGCTGGTCTCCGCCGCGACGGCGCAGAAGGACATTGCGCCGGACGCCGTGAAGACGACGGTTCTCGACGCCGACGGTCTGCGCGCGCTTGTGAAGGATTCCGAAAAGCCCTTGCTGATCAATTTCTGGGCGACCTGGTGCGGTCCGTGCCGCGCGGAGTTTCCGGATCTCGTGAAGATCGACGAGGATTTTCGCCCGAAAGGACTCACTTTTTTGACGGTCTCGATCGACACCGTGTCGCTGGCCGACACGTCGGTCAGCGATTTTCTCAAGAGTTACGATGCGACGATGCCTTCATATCTGCTCGACGTCGAGGACCGCCGTTTGATCAACCGCGCGATCCGACGAATTGCGCCGCGTTTTGCCGGAGGGTTTCCGGTGACGATGCTCTTCGATTCCGCCGGCCGGCTCGTTTATCTGAAGAACGGCGTGGTCAACGACCGACTGCTACGGACCCGGATCGAACGCGTCCTCCGAAAGTAAAAATGCCCGCCGCCAACTTTTCTGCGAAAATGCGCCCCACGCCCCCGCAACGCATTGAAGTGCTTAAGAAAAGAAACTAATATATTTACGACCCAATGCGAGTTCACGACTATTCACATTCCAAACATATTTCAAGGGGTACAAGCTTTTGAAACCGACCGATATCAAGGATCCCGAATACTTTCATAAGGTAGTCGACTGTCAGTATGCCTGTCCGGCACATACGCCGGTTCCCGAATACATCCGGCTGATCGCGCAGGGGAAATACTCCGAAGCCTATATGATCAACTGGGACTCGAACGTTTTTCCGGGCGTGCTGGGGCGCACCTGCGACCGGCCGTGCGAGCCCGCCTGC
>JBGSWK010000023.1:0-12175 GCA_041752475.1 Pyrinomonadaceae bacterium
GGTGGTCGGTGGCGAATTATCGCAATTTAATATCGTTGCAACTTCGCCAAATACCTTTCACTTTCAACCAACCGCTGACCACTGACCACCGATCACTGACCACCGACCACCGACCACCGATCACCGACCACCGATCACTGACCACCGATCACCGACCACCGACCACCGACCACCGACCACCGACCACCGACCACTGACCACCGACCACCGACCACTGACCACCGACCACCGACCACTGCCCCCCGCCATCTACTCCACCTTCACGAAATCCGTTCCGGTTCTTCCGAACGTTTCCGGATGATACATCTCCTCGGCCTTGGCCGGCGGGACGACGAATTCGCCGGGCGTCGTCGCTCTCGTGACGTAGCTGTAGTTGTAAACACCTTCCCAGAGCAGCGACGCAAAGGCCTCGGCGCGTTCGTCGCGGAAGTTCTGGTGTTCGAACCAGTATTGGCGCCAATAGTACCAGCCCCGGCCGTAACTACGCGTGCCGTATTCGACGACCGAGGTGTTTCCGTTATCGCCCGGGATCGATTCCGTCGTCGCCAGTCCAGGATTCAGGATCTCGAGGCCGGCCGGAAGATTATCGACCAACGCGACGTGATATCGGCGGGCCTGCGCAACCATCGTCAGCCGCACGCGCACCCGCGCGCCGGCCTTGATCGTCCAGCTGCCGTCCGGATTCTGTTTGACGTCCTCCGGATCATCGACCGCCTCGTACTTGCGCAGCACCGTGAACCCGTAATCCGCCGGAGCGAGTTTTAGGTTCTTCGGCGCGTAGCTCATCCCGATGCGGTAGTAGAGCCGTCCGGCGCCCTGTTTGTCGAGGATCAGGTTCGACGTTCCGCCCTGATCGACGAGATAAGACATCGGCACGTTCAATTGATTCGAATCGATCGAGCGTCCCTTAAAGATCTGCTCGCCGGCGTATGCGTTTCCGAGCCAGACCTTGGCGACGAAATCGGGCGTCACTTTTTCATATGCGTTGAAGTATTTGTCGAGCGCGAGAAGAATAAAGACGTTCTCCTGTGTGTTCGACCACGCTCCCTTCTTCCGGTGATCGAGCAGTCCGCGGACCAGTTTCGGGATCAGATCCTCGACGCTGATACCGCCGTCCTGACGCGTCTTGATCAACGCTTCGAGCAGCACGCCGTCGGCGCGCCGGTTCGAATACATGATGAGCCAGGCGCCGTCGCCGTAATCGGTGACGAAGTTCGCCGTCGCCGCGGTTTCGGTCGTGCGGTTGAGCAGGAAACGCTTGATCGCCTCGACCTCGACAGTCGAATTCTTGTCGTTCGCGAGAACCGAAAGAATCCAGCCCAAAGCTTCGAACGGCATTTTCTCGATGGTCGCTTCCTTGAGCAGCGCCTTCGCTTTCGCGACGTCCTTGTCGCCGATCATATCGCGGACATAGAGAGCGTAGGCCGAGATCGTCCAGCGAACCTGCGGCGAATTCCGATACCATTCGTCGAAATGCTTTTCGATGTCTTTGAGGTACGGCTTCGTCTTGTCGAGCATTCCTTCGGGAACCTTGTAACCCTTGGCCTTCGCCAATCCCAAAGCGTGCGCGACGTGGACCGTCAGGAACGGATACTCGTAGCGCTCTTTACGCTGCGACCAAAGCCCGAAACTGCCGTCCGAACGCTGCCGTCCTTTGAGAATCTCGACATCCTTGGCAAAACTCGCGTCAAGCGCGTCCTTCGTCGGAAAGTCCTTAGTCTTGAATGCCGAGAGCACATCGCGCAGCGCGGCGATCGAGATCATCCGCGACGAGATCTGTTCCGAACATTCGAACTGATAACGGTAAAGGTAGATGAACGCGTCGGTCAGTTCCTGCAACTGCGTCGAACTCGTCGTCACTTCCAGCCCGCCGAATTGCGGATAAACGTCGCCCGGTGTCTGCACCGGCTGGAATATCGCGCCGTTCTGATCGGTCGTGCCATAGGTCGCGAACGCTTCGGTCGTCGCCGGCGTCCAGACAGGCAGATTGATCTCCGCCGCGTCGGACCATTTTCCGGAGGTCACGGCGATCTGGAATCGCGCCGTGCCAGCCGAAACGGTAGAAACCGGGAACCGCACCTCGGCACGGTCGTTGGCTTTCACGAGCACACGCTTGCCGGCGGCACCCGTCAGCGTCGCGTTCGTCGCGCGGACTGCGACGTCGACCGTCATATCCTTGTCGGTTTGGTTCTGAACAACGACCGGCAAGTCTATCTTGTCGCCGAAGTTCATAAACCTCGGCGCCGACGGCCGGACCATCAGTGGCTGCCGCGCGGTCAGGTTCGACTCACCCTTGCCGAAACGTTTGACTGCATCGACCGCAATCGCCGTGATGCGGTAACGCGTCAGATTGTCCGGCAATTTGACGCTGACCGTCGCTTTGCCGTTCGAATCGGTCTTGACGCGCGGGGCGAAGACGGCGAGCGCGTCGAAGTTCGTTCGCAGATTGATCGGCGTGTCGGGTTTCGCTTCCTCCTGCTCGGTAACCGCCATATCGGCGAGCACTTCGTTTGACCGCTCCATCCGTGCCGCAGGCTTCGGCGTCGCCATTTTACGAACGTTGCGGTCATCCTTCGAGACCGCGACGGTATTCGCGGCGCCGCCGACAAGACCATCCGACTCGGGCTGTTGCGGTTGTTTCACGTCGAGCGGATTGCCGAGCAAAATGTCTTTCCGCGAGTGAAAGTCGTTGACGCCGTTGCCGCGTTGTCCATAGAAGACGCCGAGCGGATCGGCGATCGAGTATCCCGAAAGCGCAAGTACGCTTTCATCGACGACGACGACCGCGACCTCGGAATCCGCAACGGGTTCGCCGCGGAAATCTGTGACCGCGACGTTGACCGTCGTCGATCCGCCCGGTTCGACCGTTGCCGATTCGGGTTCCGCCGAGACGTTCAGTTTGCGCGATTCGGTCGAGATCTGAAGATTGATCTGCCCGCTCGCGAAGGCCGGCCGCTTGGCCAGTTTCTCGTCGATCTCGCCCTTGTCGTTGGGACGCGGAGCGGCGCCGACCAAGTCGACCTGCGCGTAGATGTTCGGGAGATATTTCTCTTCGAGCGGCACGCGCAAAGTGATCGACGAATCCTTGATCGAAAACCGTTCGGTCTTGATCAAACCGCCGCGACGGAGCGTCAAAACGCCTTCGGCCTGCGCGAACGGCGAGATGACGAGAAGTTCCGCGACCTCGCCCGCCTGATAGTCTTTTTTGTTTGGGATCAGCTGAGCCTCTTCCTGTTCGACATTGCGTTTCGGCGGAGTTTTCCCGCCCGGAACCCAGATCGTGAATTCGCTTTCGTTGTAGCGTTCCTTGTCGTCCATCACCCGCGCCGAGACAGTATATCGACCGCCGGATTTCGCGATGAATTCGCATTTTTGTCCCTTGTCGGCAAGCGATTTTACGCTGCACGTCTGTTCGTCGATCGTCTTCTCGCCCCAGGCCCCGTTGTCAAACGCCCAGTCCTTCAAGACCGCTTTCACCTCGACGTCGCGTCCGGCGACGAGATTGCCCTCGAGGTCCGAAACGATCGATTCGATCGCCATCTTCTCGCCCTTCTGAACAAACGTCCGCGGCGTCTTGATGCCGACGTAGAGGTCGGCCGGATGGACGAGCAAACTGGTCGAGCTCGCCCAGGTTTGACGGTTGACGTCCTGCACCGAAACCGACGCGGCGACGGTGTACGGGCGCGGCGGATTGACCGATTCGAAATCGACCTTCAAAAGGTGCTTGCCGGCCGCGTCTGTGACGCCCTTGAAAGACTGTGTCGATGACGGGCCCGACGGGCGGTACCCGCCATTGAAGTCGTCATAGTCCGAAAATGAACGCCACCAAGGGACCCACGTACCGAACGTGTAGTCGCCGCGGTTCGGCGGTGTGTAACTCGTCGGCGTCGCGGTGACCGTCCAGTTGGTTTCGGCGTTTCCGAGCCCGCCGCCGGCGAAATACTTGGCCTCGACGCCGAGCATCGCGCTGCCTTTGACGAAGTGCGGCGCTTCGGATTCGACCTTTGCTTTTACCTCAAACTCCGGTCGGCGGAATTCCTGCACCTGGAACTGATGGTAATGACTGTACGCTCCGCCCTCGGTGGCGAACTGAATGTTCGCCGTCCCGAGGTTCATATTGTCGGTGAGCTTGAATTTGAAATCGAACGCTCCGAAAGCGTTGAGTTCGGCGGCGCCTTTAGTGATCTCGTTTCCGCGCGCGTCCCGCACGACGTAGGTCACGCTTTTTCCGGCGCGGTCGCCGAGTGCGCCGATATCGCCGAGTTTGCTACCGTCGTAATGGCGGATGTAGCCCTTGATCGAAACTTCTTCTTTCGGCCGGTACATCTTGCGGTCATCAAAAACGAACCACGTCAGCGTGTCGCTGTATGCCTTTTTGTACCAGTTGCCGTAATCGTTCCAGTAGTAATCCGAGTTTTCCGGCAGAAACGCGACGTCCCGGCCCTTCTTCGCGATCAAAACGTTCTGCGCCTTCTGCGACTGGACGTCCGGAACCGGAAGCCGCAGAATTCCGTTGTCGCCGGTCTGAGCTCCGGTCGCCGGCAGAATGGTCTCGGTTTCCTGAACCGCGCCGTTTTCATCGACCGATTCGACCTCCGTCTTCGGCTCGCTGCTGCCCCAGCTCCAAAGCCATTCCCACCAACTCTTGGTCGATTGCTGCGGTTCGTTATTCAGTGCCGTTCCGTCGGGCGTCTTGCCGTTCGGATAGATCGACAGTTCGACGCCGCTGAGCGGTTTGCCGGTCTTGAGATCGGTCACGAATCCGACGAGTTCCTCGTTGTCGACAAAGGCGTCGAGTCCGATCTGCGTCGATTGCGCCCAGGCGGTGATCTTGGTCCGGTCGTATTTGTCGCGGCGCACGGTCGGCTCGACCTCGATGATCGCGTTCCCGAATCCTCCGCTCAACGCCTGCGACAGATCGATTCGCGTTTCAACCATCTCGTCGGGCTTCGTCGCGATCGTCTGGACCTTGTCGACGACCAGCCGCCCCGGTATCTTCGGGCGCTTTTGTTCGTCGTAATACTGATTGCGCATATACTGTCGGTACGCTTCCCAATCGGTTACGCCGACGGCGTAGATCTTCAGTTTGACCGAAGCGACATTCGTCGAAAAGATCGAGTAGGTCGCTTTCGAGTTCGGATCGAGAATGACGAACGTGCCGCCCTGCGAATAGAGATTCGGCTCGGCCGAACCGACAACCATCGTGGCCGTCCCCGGCGCGACGAGCGACTGCCCGTAAATGTCCTTGATCGAGGTATCGACCGTCACCTTGTAACTCGTTCGGCCCTTTTTGTAACCCTGAAAATAGATGTAGTTTCCGGCCGGGTAGATATTCAGCCCTTCGACCGGCGGATCGATCTTGATCGCTTCTTTTTTGAACGAAGAGCCGTCGATGGCGTTGGTAAACTGAACGTACCACGACTCGAACGGCGAGCAGTTCTTGTTTCCCTGCCAGCCGCAATAGCCGCCGACAAACTTCATCGCGCCGAACGTTCGGAACGCGAAGGTCCGGTCCTTGACAGACGTCAGCGGGCCTTCCGCGGACGCCGTTCCCTTTTGAACGGTGACGCTGATCGCGGCGTTCGCCGGCAGCGCATCTTCGGCCAATCCTTCATTGGTCACCGCGCGGAACGCGACCCAGCGTTTCGGCTGCGATTGTTCGGCGTAGTACTTGATCGATCCGTCCTTGTCGATCTCTTCCTGCGTCGCGAGCCTGATCGTGAGCGGCTTGCTGCCGCCGGTGACCTTGATCGTTCCGAGCACCGCTTCCGGATTGACTTCCTGATCGAACCTGAGGAACATCAGCGCATCGCGCCGCGTGGTCTGGTTCTCAGGGATCATCTGCTCGACCGACGGCGGCGGCGTCGTGAATGTCCACGTCACGTCCTTTTGAAGCGCTTGGCCGTTTGCCGACGTTGTTCCGGCCGCGACGCGCGCGAAAAACTTCGTCGCCATCGGAAAACGCTTCGTCGTGTCGAACATCAGCGTCTTTGTCCCGAGCCAGCGCCAATTGCCTTCGACCTGCGGCGTCAGTTCGACCGGAACCGTTTTCGCCGCCTCTTCCTGCGAGGTAACGGCGACCATCGGCTGCGAGAAAGTCACGGAAAGGTCGGGGGCGAGCGAAACTTCACCTTCGGGCGAAAATCGCACGACCTCGAGCGGCTGTTTTGCCTGGTTCACGTTCGGATCGGTCTGCTCCGGCGCGGGAAACTTGACGTCGATCTTGTTGCCGGTCTTCGGCGCGGGGAGAGTTCCGAGCCGTTTGTTGAATTCCTTGCGGTCGTCCGGGTCGGACTTTATGTCCGGCAGACGCTTGAGCATCGCGTCGCGGTCGCCGGCCCCGAGGGGATCGGCGTTCGGCAAAGTCTGTTTTTCACGCGTTTCTGCGCCCTCTACGCCTTCCGAAAGGCGAAACTGCAGTCCGTTCGGCAACACTTGATTCATATTCTGTGTCGTTTTTCCGCTGATCTTCTGTGCATTTACCGACAGAATCACCGGCGAGAAAAGATTGAGAAAGATTCCGTAAAACAAGATCCAGGCAATCGCTTTTTTCATTTTCATATCCTCCCGCAAGACCGGGGCGAGTTATTGTTGGCCGCGTAGTTTCGTTCTAAATTATGCTCTCAAAAAGGCTTTCGGAAAAGCCCAGTTCCGAAGTGTGAACGAACGGAGGGAGGGAAACTTGCAAGGCAGTGGTCAGTCGTCAATGGTCAGTGGACAATGGACAATGGACAATGGGTGCAATGGACAATGGGTGCAATGGACAATGGACAATGGACAATTGACAGTAGGCGACGGACAGTAGTCGGTGCAATGCGCAGAGTGCATGGGGTTCGGCGATCAGTTTTAGGCTCGGAACTGTCCATTGTCCATTGTCCATTGTCCATTGCACCCATTGTCCATTGTCCATTGCACCCATTGTCCATTGTCCATTGCACCCATTGTCCGCTCCGAACTATTGGTTTTCCATCACGACCAGCGCGGTTTCGCCGCCGCCGGCGGTGACGTTGACGAGGGATTTCGACGACAACCGGACGAGTCCGCCGTTGACCTTGCCGCGGAAGAGGAACGGGTCAAAGTCGATATTCAGAGTTTCCATCGTCACCTCGCCCGAACTGTAGGTCGGCATCACCGTCTTTTCAATGGCGACGCGCTCCTGGACAATGAAGACATTCGCCAGCGCGTTTTCAATCAGCGCATCCCATTCGGATTCGGAGTTCTCCCAGCCGAAGGTGACGCCGTGACCGCCGTAATCGTCATGCGGCTTGAGAATGAAACGTTCGCGGTGTTTGCGGAGCGTCGTCAGGAGATCGACCTCGCGTCCTTCGTATGTCGTCTTACCGTCGCGCACGCGGCGCGTCCAAGGAATGTGTTTCGCGATGACGGCAAGCTGCTCGGAGGTGAAAAGATGCGCCCAGCGCTCGTCGCTGGCGATCGCAAAACTTGTCTTCTTATGCGGAATCTTCACGCGGAAGTTGTTCGCCATCAGCACATTGCCGTCGGCGTACGCGCGCACGAGCGGGTGCGTTTCGTCGAATTTTTCGAGGAATTCGTGAATGATGACGCGCTTGTAGAAGATATCAACGACGAAGTCACCGACGCGCAGGACTTTGCCGTCGTATTCGAGTTCGTAGGGATTGGCGATGATGGTCTCGTAGCCGTTCTCGATCCAGTGCCGCTGCAGGATCTGAAACTCCGAGAATGTCGAAACGCCGTCCCAGTCAACGATCGCAATTCCCGGCTTTGCTTTCGTTCCGCCGATGTCGCGATAGGCGCTGTCAAGCGCCTCAAGAAGCGCGATGTGAGGTGTCGGCCCCCAATGCGGGTTGTTCGCGAGGAACTCCTGAACTTCGGGAACCTTGGCAAAAACGAGGTTGAACGAATACTGATCGCCGACGCCGGCGGGAGTTTCGGCGTTGTATTCAAGAAACTTAAAGTCCTCGCCATCGAGAAAAGTGTCGAAGCGGCTCGAAACGCAGAGTCCAGGCAGCCGCGTATCGATCCGTGCCATCCGTTCTTCCTTTTCGGTCAAACCGATCTCGAGCATCAGCGCCGGATCTGCGAGCGCGGCTTCGGTCATTTGCTCAAACGCGCGGTGAAGGGTTTCGGCCGCCGACTTGACGCTTTCATATCGTGACCGCGGGAAGAAATGCGGCCGCAAGAACGGGCAGATCGAACGGTCGTCGTGAAGGATCCCCGTTTCCTGCTGGATGCGGTCGAGAACCGCAAAGAGCGCGGAATCGTATCGATACTTTTCAAAAAGCCTGGCGTCGAGCTCACGAATTTGTGCGTCTAGTTTGGAGTTCATCATTTATAATTTAACCCAATGTCGCGTTTTACGCCACGAATCGCGCCCGGCGGGCCGTCTTGGCGTCCCCCGCGACCGAGCGCGGAATCGCTCCGGGCCCGGTCAGATAATTCCGTTTCCAAAACGAATTTTCCGGTCGGGCGCCTCAACGACCCGATGGATTCATTCCGTCGAACCCGGCAGTCTCACTGGTTTGCGGCCTCAAAGGCGGATCGTTGCCGGCCGCCCGGCGGGGACAGATTCGGCTCTTCAAAATTGAAAGTTTCCTGTTATACTGATTCCGTAATTTGCAACTTTGGCAATTTCAGTGACGTAAAGATTTCCGGCATTGAGTTCTTTTAACAAAAATTTAGGAGCGGATAGAACAAAATGGGATTGTGGCAGAGAATCACGCGGATTTTTAGGGCCAGTACGGGTGCGGCCCTCGACAAGATGGAAAACCCGGAACTCGTTCTTCAACAGACGATCCGGGATATGCGCGACCGCGTACCGGAACTGAACAACTCCGTCGCGCAGGTGATGGCGACAGAGCGCTTGTTGGCGAAACAAAAAGAAAACCTTGAACAGCAGGTCATCGATCTCGACTCGAAGATCAAGGCGTCGGTCAAAATGAACCGCGACGACATCGCGACCGCCTATATCGGCCAGCTGCAGCAGGCGCAGATGGATCTCGAGCGCACCAATATGCAGCACGAGAACGCGCAGTCCGCATCAAAGCAGGCACTCAAGGCGCGCGACAACTACGTCCTCAATATGAAGAAGCGTTCGGCCGAGGCGATGCAGCTCATCAGCGCGTCGAAGCAGGCACGCCTTCAGGAGCAGCTGGCGCAGACGATGGAGACGTTCAACATCGGCGACGATTCGTCGACGTTCAACGAAATGCGCGAAAAGATCGACCGCCGCGTCGCCGCCGCCGAAGCCAAGCTGCAGCTCGGAACAAGTTCAGTCGACAATCAAATGCAGGACATCGAGCGCGAGGCGATGGACATTCAGTTGCAAGACAAGCTGCTCGAATACAAGTCGAAGATGGGACTTCTCGGAGCGGGTTCGCCGGCCGCCGGCAAACAGATCGCCGCGGGCACGCCTGAGGCTGAAATAAGCGACGAAAGCGTTCTCGACCAAGCAATACTCAACGAATCGAACGAGGCCAAGTGAATTTAACGGTCCGCGATCATCGAAAATCAGGGGCGAAAATACCGCCGGCGGTTGCCGGCGAGGAGGTTTATTATCCGTGCTCAGACGGAAAACCTATGGGGGAAACCGGTACTCACGTTGAAACTATCATCACCCTGTTTCAAATACTCACAAATCACTTTCGCCGATCCGACGACGTGGCGGTGATCGCGAATATGATGTTCTATTATGAAGAAGGCGATCCGCGAAAGGTCATTTCGCCGGATGTTTTCGTCGCGCGGGGCGTTGGCAATCATACGCGGCGGACTTATAAGCTGTGGGACGAGACGCCGCCGGACGTTGTCTTCGAGATCTCTCCGCGGGGAACGCGGCAAGACGATCTGAAACGTAAGTTTCAGCTTTATCAACAAATCGGCGTGAAGGAATACTACGTTTTCGATCCGGAATACGATTATTTGGGCGACGAGCCGTTGCGTGCGTTTCGGCGGGCAAACGGAGTCTTCGAAAGATGCGATGTCCACGAGGGCCGCATTTTCAGTCCGGCGCTCGGGCTGGAGCTGGTAGATACTGGAAAGACGCTCCGCCTTTTCGATCGAGGATCGGGCGACTTCCTGAAAACGTACGATGAGTTGGATGTTTCCGTCGGCGAAATGGAAGCCGAAATCGGCGGACTCGAAGCGGAGAACAGCAGATTGCGCGCGGAACTAGAGAAACTGAAACGGAATTGACTGCATCTATTCGGAATATGGCGGATCTTGCGAAATATCAAAAGGAAGTTGAACGGTTCAACACGAAGTACGTGAAGGAAGCCGTCAAGGAGCCCGTGAATTTTTGGGGCCTTGCCGGCTTTGCCGTCGCTGCCGCGTGGACAGGGAGCATTATTCCACTGTTCGTCGCGCTGATCTGCGAAGCGGTCTATCTCGTATTTCTGCCGATGGTCCCGTCATACCGGCAGTTGGTCGCGCGCCGTGAAAAAACCCGTTATCTGGCGGCGAACCGGGCTTACCGGGAGAAAATGATCCGCGAATTCTCGCCGCGCGAACGCGAGGCGGTCGATTATCTGCGCTGGCAGAAGAACAAGATTCAAGAGAATTACAAAAAATTTACGGGCGCCCGCGAACTGCCGACGAATCTGACGTCGCTCGAGCAGCGTTGGGAGGATTTCGTCGATCTCCTCGACGTTTACCGGCGCCGCAAACAGCATCTGAAATCGATCAACCGCCAGGCCGTTCATAACCAGTTGGCGCAGGCATTTCGCGCTTCGGAAAATTCGCCTGACGAGAAGACGCGGCGGATCCAGCAAACGAACGTCGAGATCCTGAAACGACGGGTCGCGTCGTTTGATGAGCTGGAAAACAGCGTCAAACTCGTCGAGGGCCAGCTGCAGTCTATCGAAAACTTCTTCGGGTATCTCAACGACGAGATCGTCACGATGTCGACGCCCGAAAAGTTCTCGCTGCTCGATTTCGAACAGTTGTCGGATTCGATCGCGATGACCAAACAGATGCTCGACGCGACCGCCGATTCCGTCGGCGCGCTCGACGCCTACAACCGCTCAATGGGCAATTACGAACTGTTGCCTGAAAACCGATAAAGTCCGAGAATTTCAGATTTTCATCAAAGCAGTCTTCGGACTGCTTTTTTGTTTTCTGAATCAGTTGGGCGGTCGGCGCGACCGTTCTCGCCGCCGCCGGAGACATCACGCGCTTTCTGACCAAGCGAAAGGCGCGCCTGCTACTTCGGGATCAAGCAGACGGGCGGACACGCGCCGCGCATCGGGCGCATCTCGAAACAGGGCAACACCCATTTGGATTTTAGATTTTGGATTTTGGATTTTGGATTGCCGGGGTTCGACGATCCGTCCATCCGAATCGCGTAGCGATGCCTTGAATTTAGCCGTGGGTTTCAACCCACGGACCTCGCATTGTCGGGATTTCGTCGCGTCAGCGACGGCTGATTCAATCGTCGCGACACGACGCGGGCCCTTTTTCGAAGCTTACCGTGGGTTCAAACCCACGGCTAAACTCACCATGCCGCTGACGCGGCCGGCGGCGATGTTTCACCCAGTGTCCGTCGAATCATCTTCCTGCGGTGCGGCCAATTGAGCCCAGATCCAGATTGCGCATTAGCCGTCCAATCGGGCTGATGCCGAACGGCGCACCTAAGAAACACGAACTGTATAAATCCTTTTGTTTCAGTCACTTGAAAATGTGTTTCTTGAGAGAAATTTCTTTCCCGGTAGAGTAGAGACAGACGTCTGTTGTGCAGTCCGTCTGTCCCCCTCGTCAAACCGTACGTGAGGTTTTCCCTCATACGGCTTTCGTGTATTCTTCGTTGCAGGCCTTCACAGTGAGTGATTGACGATGTGTTTCAAGACCTGTGTGCCTTACAGGTGACTTCGCCCCTCACTCTGGCGGTTATTGTCCGGCTCCTGCTTCGCTTTGCAATATAACTTCTCCTGCAGTAACACGACTTTGTGACATTTTCTGATTGTTCATCAATTTTGTCTCGTGATACCGATAAGAAATTCGATCTACAGTAATGCCCCTTCGCTCCTCCCGCTTTTACCTTTTCGGGTCTCATCACTACTATGGGCATATCCGACTCCCTCGGCTATGGCGGCTTCACCATACCGTTAGGGTCTCCCACGTTCATGCACACCCTTTGACCGACACGCAACGTCATCCTACCCCGGACAGCCCTTGCCCTGCTCTTTGCCGTTGCTTCGGGCAA